>NZ_WUBS01000029.1 GCF_010131535.1 Acerihabitans arboris | reverse complement strand
ATACGGAGGAAGAAGTTTAGCCAGTGTGGCCGCCTTTCGCTCCGGTGAAATGCGCTTCATATCGCGTCCCCATCGCCCCATTGGAGTTTTTGATGGGGGTGACATCTATCCTGACACTAGGGGACCTGAATAAACTGATGATTCGTCATCCCAGTGCGACCTATCTTATTCGTGTCAGTGGCGACTCCATGGTCGGTGCGGGTATCGGTGATGGTGATCTTCTCGTGGTTGATCGCTCCCTCACCGCGGAGCACGGAGACATCGTGATTGCCGCAGTCAACAGTGAATTCACTGTCAAAGAGCTGTATCTACGTCAACTGACCCAACTCATACCGTACAATCGCGCTTATTGCATGATAGTCATTGGCACAGAAGAGGACTTGGAAATATTCGGGGTGGTGACGTATACGCTTAAGGCCACTAAATAACCATGTTTGCCCAGGTTGACGTCAACAGCTTCTATGCGTCGTGTGAAACGGTGTTTCGGCCTGATTGAAGGGAACGCCGGTGGTCGTGCTATCGAACAACGACGGCTATGTGATCGCCCGTTCTGTATGTTATTTGGAATGGGCTATTTTATATACAGCTTAGTTTGGATTGACGGGGGGTTGTTATGCAGGAAAAACTGCTAAGTGCGCTCACAATTTCCGATCTACAGGTTGATCCAAAGTACGTTTTCCTTGAGCCGATAATTAAAGTTTGCGGAAATTACGCCGTTAGTATTTTGACATGGCCTAGTTCACCTTACAGCCATTAAATGTGGAACATGATTTTCCCATATTTGATTGAGAATGTTTAATACTTATCAGAGGACGATGTATGAAACAGAAATTATTTTCTCTATCTTTGCTTGTAGCTACGGCTGTGGTTGCTTTTCCTTCACAGGCCGCCACGGGCAGCATCACGAAATCAGCATCGGCGCAGATTGTAACTGTTTATTCGAACGGAACGGCTTTACCGTCATTGGCCGCGTTGCGTGTTGCTTCCACTGATTTTCCCTCCGGGACGCTGAACAAGTCTAAGACATTGACGCTGCTGAGTTATACGGTAGCGGCATATCCTAAAGCGCTTACCGACAGTGTTCAATTGTGCTACTACGAACCCTATAAATCTTCACCGGCACTCTGTATCCCTGTGACCAGTGGTTCGTCTGGCACTACCACACAATTCAATACTCTGACTTTTAACTCAGGCGCGTACCTTCAAGTCCGTCATGATTTTACCGGCAATCCTGGTGATAGCCTTCAGCCTTCACGTCAAGAAAGCGTAACGTGGGATTATAGCTATTGAGTGAGCGTTAAAGCTCATCTGCCTGATGATGTTCTTATTGCCGGTTTTCGTTAAACAGGAGGGAGGATTAAAACATGGAAATTAGTTCCGCTTCAACGGCCTATGCCCAGACGCAAAATATCGCGATCGCCGCTCAAAAATCAGTTCGGTCGCAGTCTACACAGATAAATGATGTGCAGGACAAGCAGTTGTCGACGGCAGAGTCGGTTACCATCAGTGGTAACGGGCTCTTGATGTCTCGTCTGTTTGGCGATACGGATGCTAATCCTCCCGTTCAAACGCAGTTGACCAGTACCACAATGGCTATGTCCTCTGTTAACTTCCTCACCAATGATGATCGTGACATGCTGTCCGATCTATATGCCCAGGCCCAGCAGCAGGGTATAGATTTGCAGTATGTTGACGATCTGGCTCATGATCTGGGTGACTACCGTATGTTTGGTGGGGTGGAAGGGAATGTCAATAACGGCGGAATGTACGATCTCAGCGGGCATGCACAAACCGTTCAGTTTACCGACACAGACGCCGCTACTGCCACAAGTATTCTGGCTGGGGAAGGTCTCGCGAACAGTGCCTTGGACTCGGGTTTTCTAAGCTACGAATTGGACCCCGGCTATTCGTTCGGACACCGGGCAAATTTTGAGTTTCTGCAAGAGGTAGTGAACAAATTTGGCGAGGGAGCGACCGATGCCGGTCAGGCCTTTGATGCCAGCTTCACCGTTTACAAATCCCAGGGGAAAAATAATTTCATCGTCGAGTCGTCCAGCGAAATCGCACTGCCTTCCGAAGAACCGGATTTTCGATCAGTTAATGGCGTGTTCTCCATTACGGAAACCGGATACAAAAATGGATTTCAGATGGTCAATGGCAAGGTGGTGCAAGGTGTCTCAGCGAATATCCCAAATTCCTTGAATACTGTGGAAACGGACATGATGAGCATGCTGATGAGCAAGCTATAGCGGTGGCTGGCGCTGATGTCTGAGAAACACGACACCGACCTGATCCGCTTGTGTGACATCACCCATGCCTACGGCACGGGTCCATCAAAACAGCCCGTTCTACTCGATGTGTCCTTGTCCATTCCTGCCGGTCAGAGCTGCGCCATCATAGGCGCATCAGGTTCGGGAAAGAGTACGCTGCTCAATCTCATCGGATTGCTGGATGAACCCACCACTGGCCATATATGGCTTGCTGGAGAAGAGATGTCCCGCGCCGGCCCCGATGCCCGCGCTATGGCGCGCAACCGCATCATCGGGTTCATCTTCCAGGACTTCAATCTTCTGCCCCGGCTCGATGCCCTGGACAATGTGGCTCAGCCCCTGCTGTATCGCGGCGTGCCGCGTCACGTGGCACGCAAAACCGCGCAGACGCAACTGGCACACGTGGGTTTGGCCGAGCGCATCCATCACCGTCCCGCGGATTTGTCTGGCGGCCAACGTCAGCGCGTAGCGATTGCCCGCGCTCTGGTCGGTGAGCCAACCCTGCTTTTGGCCGATGAACCTACCGGTAATCTTGACAGCCAGACCGCCAGCGACATCATTGACCTGCTGCTGTCCCTGAACCAACAGCGTAACACCACTCTGGTCCTGGTTACGCATGACAGCAGGTCAGGCAGGGTGCGCCGTTAATGACGGTCTTTGGACTGGACCACATCCAGGTACTCACGCGAGTGGAAGAAACCGACCTGCATCAATTGCAAGAAGGTATGCCGGTGCAGATCACCGGAGACGGATTTGCAGGGCAGACCCTGTATGGTCGGATCGCCGCCATCGGCATGCAAAGCAACTCAACTGACGGCCAGAGTGCCTATTACGACGTAACGGTTTCTGTCGACACACCGCTGTCGGACCTGCACCAGGGTATCCGGCTAGGCATGAGCGCCCAGCTCCCGGCTGACCTTGACGAATACTGGTTATAAAATACCGAGTCCGGCGACGGATAGGTCGGGCCGAAAAAGATCTGATTCACGTTTGGGGTAGTGGTTGGTTTACCGGCGATTTCGGTTACCCGGCTCCAGGGATCCGGCTCCAGCGTGACGTTAAACCCAATGCTTTCAAGGGATGCCTGCAGCAACAGCGCCACTTCTTCTTCGAATTGGGTACCAGACACATAACCCAGCACCAGCGGAATATTTTTCTGGCCGGCATAGCGGGATTTGGCGACATATTCGGTCGCTTTTGCCAGATCCATTTTCGGTGGGGTCAGGGTATCAAGATAGGCGCCTTTGAATACGCGGGGTAGCGGGCCGCTGGCCGGATCGCCCGGGTGCAGTTGGGTATTGATCGTGTCGTAATCCACGGCGGCGGCAATGGCTTTACGAATATTGATGTCGTCGGTTGGCGCGCGCTGATGGTTGAGCTTCAGGTAATAACCGGTGCCGGTGGACATATTCTGTATCTGATAACGGGGCAGTTTCGCCAGGGCGCTGAGCGTTTCCTCACTCTGGTAGACGCTGGTGAGCTGCAGTTCGCCTTTGTTCGCCAGTGCTTTCACGGTGGATTCATCCGAAGTGGTCAGCAGACGCACCTTCTCCAGCGGATGCTGCGGGAAACCGCCTTGGTAACCGGCAAAGCGCTCCAGCATCATGCTGCTGCCGCGCTGCCAGCCGGCAAGTTTGTAGGGGCCGGAGCCGATCGCATGGTCGCTGACATAACTTTCCGCCCAGCCGCCTTTATCCTGGTTTTTTTCCGCTAGTGTGCTGTTGAGTACAAACAACAAGGGGGTGGTGGACAGGAAGGTCGAAGAGGGGTTGATCAGGGTGAATTGCACGGTGCCAGCGTCCGGCGCGGTGACTGAATTCGCCGTGATTGTCCCGCTGAAAAAGTGCGATGGGCCAAGCTTCATAGCCAACAGCCGTTTCACCGACCACACCACATCTTTCGCCGTTACCGGCGTGCCGTCCTGAAAGGTGGCATTCTTTTTTAAGCTAAAGGTGACCACTTTGCCGTCGTCGGAGGTCGCCCATGACTCCGCCAGTCGCGGAAGAATTTCACCGTTGGGGCCGACATTGGTCAGGCCATCATAAAGATTGACTACCGCCATGTATTCGGTGTAATCGGTCATTTTAGCCGGGTCGATCGTGCCGATGTTCTGCACCAAATTCATGGTCGCCATTTCCGGATGCGCGGCATAAGCCGCCGGCATCAGCAGCGCCACGCCGATGGCAAGGGCGAGGTAACCGCGGGTAAGTCTGTTCATTCTGACTCCTGGAGTTAACAAGAAAAATTAGGGGTGGGCCGGATGTTCGGCCAAGGGGCGGTACACCACTTCCGGATAACCAAAAGCCTGCGGCCCGATCACCCTGAGGGCGGTTTCAGTGCGTAACAGCGGATGGCACGGCAATCCCAGTACGCTTATTTTCTGACCATACCGCAGTACTTCGGTAGTAATGGCATGGCCGGTTTCGAGATCGAGGATCACTATCAGATCCGGTACGCTGCACCGCACTTCACTGTTGTAACGGAAAATCAGGTTTTCATTCTGAATATCCACGGTCGCGTGGTCGCCGGAAAATCCATTGACCCCCTCGACCTGCAGTTTGCCGCGGGTAAACCCGGCCACCATAAAGCGCTCCAGATCGACAATCTTACCTTCGAACAGCACGCTGCCGCTTTCACGGCGGCAAATCTCGGCGATCGGGTCGCGGTTATCCCGATTGGCGTCCTTCACCGCGTAACCCAGCGTCATGGCCTGGGTGATGGTACCCGGCACGGCGAAGCGTTTGACGAAAACGCCGGCCATCGGCGCTTCGGCAATACCGGCCGTGCCGCCCATCTGCACCACGCAGGCACGGGCCAGACGCTCCAGCCAGATCTCGCCGATCAGATGGGTAAACACCACGGTATTACCGTGGGAATCAGACATTGCCGACGGCGCACTTTGGTGGCCATAAATACTGAACGTGGTCATCTGCATTTCCGGAAAGGCCCGCCCCATACCGTCGCCGTCGACGATCGGCAGGCCGAGCTGCGAGGCGGTCAGCATCGGTTTCATACTGTTGGCGCCGCCAATTTCCGAGGAGATCAATGCATCCACTTTGCGGCCGGTTTCCCGCTCCAGCGCCTGCACCGCGCGACACAGCTCTTCGCCCTGGTAGATTTTTTCCACCGATACCGCCGGTGCGCCGATGCCGCCGAGTGACACCACCCAGGCATCGTCATCCAGCTCGTCGAGTGAAATGACATCCACCACACCGCCTTTTTTCATTTGTTCGAACAGCTGCAATTTGCCGTAATACGGGTTTCCGCCTCCGCCGGTACCCAAAATCGCCGCGCCGACTTCAATCGCTTCAATATCCCTGAGGGTTAAACGTTTCATGGTTATAGCTCCAAATCACCGACGACTTTTAAACGGATCCGAGTGGCATTTCCGGGCAAATACGCCAGGGGAACATCTTCTTTATCAATCAGTTTGATGCTATCCGCGCGCGCGCCCGCATCAATGGCGCGTGCGGTCGCTACCGCCTGCGCTTCGGCAATCGCCTGCTCGCGGGTAAGATGTTCGAGGCTGTAGATTTTGTCGACTTCACCGCTGACCTGCGCGATAGCCGCCCCCACGGCGTTGGCCACCGAGTAGTGATCGGGACGTACCGCGTCCAATCCGCCGATGGTCGGCCCAAGCAGCACGCTGCCGCCGCCCACCACGATCACCGGCAATGGCACCGAGGAAAGGCGCGTTTTCTCCACGCAATCCTGCACAATCCGGTCCATCACCTGCGCCGCCTGCTGCAGAAATTCCCCGGTCAGCGCCGCTACGGCCTGCGGGGCGCCGAAATGGGCACGTCCGAGCGCCACGGCAATATCACTGGCGGTCAACCGGGCGCCGCCAAACACTTTGGCGTCTTGGCTGATGCGATACCCCACGCTGTCCGGCCCGACGCTTACGCCATTTTCGTTTTGGCGAACCAGGCTGCCGCCGCCTAGACCCACGCTCAACATGTCCGGCATGCGGAAATTGGTGCGCACGCCGCCGATATTGACCGTGGTGGCGGACTGACGCGGGAAGCCTTTTTGCAGCAGGCCGACGTCGGTGGTGGTGCCGCCGACATCCACGACAATCGCATCCTGAAACCCGGATAAAAAGGCCGCGCCGCGCATAGAGTTGGTGGGGCCGCTGGCAAAGGTCAGCACGGGGAAACGACGGACAAAATCGGCGTTCATCAGGGTGCCGTCGTTCTGGGTGATAAAGAACGGACAGCCGAGACGGCACTCCCGCAGCGCCAGCGCAAAGGCGTTAACGGTTTTGGTGCTTAGCGGCCGCAGGCTGGCGTTGAGGATGGCGGCGTTTTCCCGCTCCAGCAGGCCAACGCGTCCCACCTCCGACGCCAGCACCACATCACACTGCGGATAATGCTGTTGCAGCAATTCACCGGCCCGGCGCTCCATGCTGTCATTCACCGGGCTGAATACCGAATTCACCACCGCGGATATAATGCCTTTGTCGCGCAGTTCAGCCGCAATGCGGATCACCGCATTTTCGTCAAGGGGGTTGATTTCACGCCCGTCAAACTCATAACCACCCTTGATCAGATAACAGGCATCGCCGATCAACGATTTAAGGTCTTCCGGCCAGTCGGCCATCGGCGGAATGCTGGCGGTAGCGGGCAGCCCGATGCGGATAACGCCGGTACGCACCAGGTGTTTGCGTTCGATCACGGCGTTGGTGAAATGGGTGGTGCCGATCATGACGCCGGAAATATGCCCGCCGGCGATGCCGGATTGCGCCAGCACCTGCTCCAGCGCGCCGCGAACGCCGCCGGTCACGTCTTCCGTGGTGGGTACCTTAACGGCGGCGATCACGCCACGTCCGTTCATGATCACGGTGTCGGTGTTGGTGCCTCCGACGTCAATGCCAATACGATACCTGGATTGCATTCTGACTCCTTAATGGGGATGAAAAACCGCGGCCGGCGTGGTTAATTCAGGGTTAGATAAGGTCTGGCCGGAAAGCGGTTTTTGCCGCTCCTCTTCCTCGCTTAATACCGGGATAGCCTGTAACAGCGCCTGGGTATAGGCATGCCGGGGCGCGAGGAAAATCCGATCGGTGGCACCGGTTTCCACCAGTTCACCTTTAAGCATCACCGCTACCCGGTTACAGAAATTGCGCATCAGGCTGAGATCGTGGGAAATAAACAAATAGGTGAGGCCGAGTTCGCGGTGTAGGCGTTCAAGTAGCGTAATCACACTGGACTGCACTGAGACATCCAGCGCCGAGGTCGGCTCATCAAGCACCAGGATTTCCGGTTCAGCCGCCAGCGCACGGGCGATGGCCACTCGTTGTTTCTGGCCGCCGGACAGGCTGTTGGGATACATGTCGGCATATTCCATCGGCAGTTCGACCTGTATAAGCAACTGACGTACCCGCTCGGTTAAATCGCCCCGATAGCCGGCGATGTATTTCAGGGGCACGCGCAGCGCATCGCCGACGGTGCGTTTCGGGTTGAGCGACATCGCCGGATTCTGGTGAACCAACTGAATTTTCTTGCGCATAATGGCGGTTTTGATGCCGGTTTCGATACGCTGGCCGTCCAACGTGATGGTGCCTTCCGACAGCGGCAATAGTCCCATCAAAGCGCGAGCCAGCGTGGTTTTGCCGGAACCGGATTCGCCGGCTAGCCCGAAGATATCGCCACGCTGGATGCGCAGCGACACGTTATTGAGCGCCAGGACCGGCGCGGTCGGTTTCCGCAGCCAGCGCGTCTCGGGGCCGAAACGTTTGACGGCGTGGTCGATAGCGATACAGTCCTCGCCGGTCGGCAATATCGGCGCTTTCGCCTTATCGCCATACAGTCTTGGCACCGCGCGGAATAAGCGCTGGGTGTATGGGTGACTGGGCCGTGAACACAATGCCGCCGCGGTGGTTTGCTCGACGATGCGCCCCTGCTGCATGACGTAAACCCGGTCGGCGCACTGGCGCACTACGCCGAGATTGTGCGTGATCAGCAATAAGGACAGCTGTTCTTCTTCCACCAGGCGGTTAATCAGCGAATTGATTTCAGCCTGGGTGGTGACATCCAGCGCCGTGCCGGGTTCATCGGCAATTAAAATGCGGGTCGGATGCAGTAACGCCATGGCGATCAGCACCCGCTGGCGCATGCCGCCGGAAAGTTGCCACGGATAGGCCCGGAAGATCCGCTGTGGGTCCGTCAACCGGACTT
Organism: Acerihabitans arboris; assembly: GCF_010131535.1. Classification (GTDB taxonomy): domain Bacteria; phylum Pseudomonadota; class Gammaproteobacteria; order Enterobacterales; family Enterobacteriaceae; genus Acerihabitans; species Acerihabitans arboris. The sequence goes on along the minus strand of NZ_WUBS01000029.1, from coordinate 9,800 downwards.
TACGCAGCACGGCATAAATATGTTCCCGCCGCTGTGCCTGACTCATGCGGATCTGCTGTTGGCGTACCACAAAACGCATCACATCCTCAAGATGCGTACCGATACGAAACACCGGATTGAAGGACGTCAGCGGATCTTGCTGGATCATCGACATTTTGCTGCCCTTCAACGCTTCACGCGCTGCGGCGGGAAGCGTCAGCACGGATTTTCCCTCCAGGCGGATATCGCCGGAAGTGATGTGCGCCGCCGCCGGCAGCGCGCCAATCAGCGCCTTGCCGGTGACCGTTTTACCCGAGCCGGACTCGCCAATTAGCGCGACCCGTTCACCGGGGGCCAGCGTCAGTGAGACATCATGTAATATCTGATATTGCCGGCCATAACGGTGAAAGCTCAGGTTCAGGCGATCAATTTCCAGTAAAATATTGGACATCGTCATGGTTATGCCTCCACATCGAAGAAGTCGCGCAGGCCGTCGCCCAGCAAATTAAAACCCAAAATGGCGAACAGGATTGCCAGCCCCGGCAACATCGATTCCCACCAATATTCCGGCAGGTAGTTGGCCCCGGCCGACACCATAGTGCCGAGATCCGGCGTTGGCGGTTGCACACCCAGTCCGAGAAAACTCAGCGTGGCGCCAAACAGGATGACAAAGCCGGCATCCAGCGTGGTCTTCACCGTAATGGCCGCGATACAGTTGGGTAAAATTTCCCGGCTGATAATGTGCCAGTGGCTGGCGCCCGAGAGTTTCGCGGCCTCAATGTAATCTTCCGTCACAATGCTTTTCGCCAGGCGATACACCAGACGGCAGTGCCAGTTCCACCACAAAAATGAAATGGCCAGCATGGCGTTGTAAAGGGTCGGTTCCAGCACGGCGGCGATGGCCAGCGCCAGCACCAGCGGTGGGACTGCCAGTAGCATGTCGTTGAGATTCATGATGATTTTTTCGGTCAGACCACCGAAATAGGCCGCCAGAATGCCCAACGCCACACCGATGGGCACGGAAATGCCCAGCACCCCGACCACCAGCAGCAGCGCCACGCGATAGCCGTAAATCACCCGGGTGAAGATATCGCGGCCGACGTTGTCGGTGCCCATCCAGTGTGCCATGGAGGGGGGGTTATGCCGTTGCAGGAAATTCACGTAACTGCCGACATGCTGCGGGTAGGGCGCCAGCCAGGGCGCGGCCAGCGCGGCAAACACCACCAGCACGATCATCACCAGGCCCAGCACTGCGACCGGGTTGCGGCTGAAGCGAAACCATGCCCGGCCATAGCGGTCGGGACCACCGATGCCGCTGAGCGGCAAAAATTCCTGCAGGCCATTGGGCAGCGTGGACGACGAATGAGGCGAATCAGCCATGGCGTTAAATACCCTTATATTTCAGACGTGGGTCGACCAGGCTCACCACAAAGTCAATCAACAGGTTGGCGACAATAAAAAACACCCCGGACACCAGCACCACGCCCATCACCGCATTAAAATCCTTGCTTAAAATGGCGCGGATACCGTAGCTGGCCATGCCCGGCCAGGAAAAAACCATTTCGACGATAAAAGCGTTGCCCATCAGCGAGGCGAATTCCAGGCCCAAAATGGTCAATGGCGCGGAGGCGCTAAGGCGCAGCAGGTATTTGCAATAGATTTTGCTTTTCGATACTCCGCAGGCGCGCAGCGTTTCGACGTGATCACGATGGCTGAATTCGATCATGCTCGAACGGGTAATGCGCATCACCTGGCCGATACCGGCGGCTGCCAGCGCAATACCTGGTAGCAGCAGGTGTCTAAACGCATCGCTGAACACGTCTCCGCGTCCGGCTATCAGGCTGTCCGGCAGCAGCAATCCGGTGACATGAGCTGTAAAATTCATACCGTTGCCCAGGCGTTCGGTCACCGGCAGGGCAAACCAGTTCAGGCTGGCCAGCAATTGCAGGACCAGCGCCAGCAGGAAAGCCGGGGTTACCACACCCAGCAGTGACAGCACGCGGGATACCTGATCAAACCAGCCGTTTTGTTGCCAGGCGGCGAGTACACCGAGAGGAATGGCAACCATCATCATCAATACCAGCGTGAACAGCACCAACTCCAGCGTAGCCGGCAACGCTTGGAGGATGTCCAGCGCAACGCTACGACCGGTAATCAGCGATTCGCCAAAATCGCCGTGCAGCACGCCACCGATATAGCGGACATACTGCTCGGGCGCTGGTTTATCCAGCCCCATTTTGGCGCGCAGATCGCTGATTTGTTGTTCGCTGGCCAACGGTCCGAGAGCAATGCGGGCCGGGTCGCCGGGCACCAGTCGCGCTACACAAAAGATGATTGCGGACAGGCCGAACAAAATGATCAGTAACCGCCCAAGACGCTGACTTAGATAGCCCAACTCTTTCATGTCGCTCCCTGGATTAACCGCCGTTGATATTCAATTGATTCAATTAACAAGCAAACGGCAGGATGAAACAATCCTCGGGATGGGTAGTTTTGATTAAAATTTGGGTAGAGTGTTATGCGCGCAATACGGGTGCTTTTTCATCAAGACCTGCCAAAAGAATGCGCAAATGCTATTCAGACTAAAAGAATCGTCCTTTAGTGTGGCAAACACTGTTGCTAACATCGACGGGGTAGCATTGGGTGGCTTTTTATAAAAACGGGTAGGTGAAGCCACCGCTTTAATGCTCAGTTGCTCAGTTGCTGTACCACCTGAATCAGCTGGCTACGTTTATTCACCGAGAAATATTTGAACAGCGCTTTAAGATGGAATTTAACGGTATTCTCACTGATGCCGCTAAGATTGGCGATTTGTTTGTTGGACAAGCCTTCGGTGAGCCGCTGTAAGATTAACCACTGCCTGGGCGTCAATCCTGTCGGCATTGAAGACTTTTCGCTCGGATTTGCCGGCATTTTACCCTGCAGCCACCGCACGATTCCCGCACCCGGTACCGTCCTGAGGGGATCGTCAATCAGCCGGCTCCACACCTCAGCCACCGCGCCGCGTTCCAGCAGGAACGGCAGGCCAGGACCAGTATGCTGCGCTGCGTTTACCGCCATCAGCCAGCATTCCCGTAGTTTGTCGGGTTGCTTGCTGATGGCGTAATAGCGCGCCTGCACTAACCGTTGCAGCTGTTTTTCCGCCGCGGTCAGCCGGTATTCATCGGCAAATTCAGGGGACTTCATGCCGCGGGAGTGGTGACGTTGCGCCAGCAACGCCACATCGCCGCGCAGCGTCAGCCACTGGCTCATGCGTAAAACCAGCGGCGTATGCGCGGGAAGGCTCGCCGTTGACAGGCGAGTTTGCGCATCGCGCCAGTACCCGGCTTCCTGCTGTAAAAAGGCACCATAAAGCACGAACAGGGTTTCATCCGCCGCCGGGAAGCTAACGGCATAACGGGTGCGCAAATCCTGTAATATCGTCCACGCGGCAGGCAAACCCTCCTTTAGGTAACACACCAGCACGCTGAGCCAGCCGAATTCCGCCATCAGTTCCGGCCAGCACTCCAGCCCGTCCATCGCCAGCCGAACCTGCCGCCATTGAACACTGGCCTCGTCGGTATCACCGCCGTAGAGCGCCAGCCAGCTTTTTCCCATAGCGATAAATGCCCGTTCGCAGGTCAGCGACTGACGAAACGGCACCCGCTGCAAACAGGTTTCCGCCAGCGCAATGTGTTGGCGCGCCTGATCCAAAAATCCCTGATGGCAGGCTAGACGGCACAGGTGAAAATGCGCGAAGAAACACAGGTAATCGGCCGACATCCGACGATACCACTCCAGACTTACCGTGCAGCACACGGTGGCCTGCTGCCACTCACCGCGCGTCATATGCGCGAGACACAATTTGTTATGCAAGGACGCATAGGCCAGCGGCTCATCCGCCAACTGCGGCGCGAGGGCTCGCATATCATCAAGCTTGGCATCGGTATAGCGTTCAGACTGGTAAGACGCCAGCGTCAGTTGCATCAGGCGTATCAACGCTTTTTGCCGGCTACTGAGATTGCTCAGGTGAAACAGCACGCTGTTGTCACAAAAGGCGCGGGCGGCAACCAAATCGCCGGCTTTCAATAGTTCTTCCAGACGCGCCCACGCCAACGAGGTTTCCTGCGCAACGCTGGCTGCCGGGAAGCTGTGTAAAATGCTCTTCAGTTCACCGAACCCATGCAAATGGCCATACAAACCGCTGCCGCTCTGGTGAAACCAACTCAGCGCGAGATCGACATTATTTGACTGCGCGGCGGTGACAATGGCCTGAAAACGACTCTGCTGCTGCCATAAATCCTGCGCCACCAGCCGCATCGCGCCCTGATACAAAGAACGTTCTTCCCCCGCCAGCGCCACCAACGCCTGCCGTAGCGGCGCGTTGCCCAGATGAAGGCGGTTTTCATTATCGCAATAGATCAACGGTACCAGGCTGCCTATCACCAGTCCGTCCAGGTTGTGCTTTTGCATAGTCAGCGCAGGGGATAACGCCAGTGCCAGCAAGATGCGCTGCAGGCGCAGCGGCAGGACATTAATAATGCGTGCGGCAATAAAATCCTGCCAACTGCGGCGAAACTGCGGTTGCGAGAGACGGTCATAGTTAGCCACCAGTACCGGCCAGCCGCCGGTATCCGCCAGACAGCGCTCGGGGTGTTCAATGCCCAGCGCCATGATTTCATCCAGTGAAAACAACAGACGTGATTGCTCCACCACGCTGATATCCCGGTACACCAGTCCCTCCACCAGCCATTCATGTCGCACCTGCCAGTCGACCGTCAGAAACAAGCGTTGCTGACGCGCTTTGAGCTGTGGCAGCAGGCGGATCGCATCCTGATACTGCTGTTTAAGTGAGGAACTGCCAGGGTCCCAGAACAAATCCTGGCCCGGCGGGAACACCGCAGGATCAGGCAAGTGTTCAGCTACCACACTGTGACAACATTCCGCCAACTGCCGTAATACCACGCTCTTACCCATACCCGCCACACCCATCAAAGCTACGATAGGCGAGGAGAGTGTGCTGAGGTAGTGGATCAGTGCCGGACGTTGCCACATATCAAGTTTCCAGGGGCATTAAAAAAGACGGTAATCTAATTGATAACTCAGAATAATGTCTTTGGCAACCGCTATGCCGGCTTCACCGGCCTTGATCACGGCCGGAATTTGGCGCTGAAACAATGAGCTTTGCGCATGGTGATTAACCGCACTGATGGATAAGTCCTTTTTCGCACGAGAGACGATTAACCGGACTATGTTCCAGGCATCCGCCGCGGAAAGAACCGTTCTCTTGATTACCGGTGACCCCATGGCAACTGCCAGCCTGGACATTAATCAAACAGCCGTAGCCGCGTTTGGTACCCAAGTGGACATCACGTCTGATTAACGTTTTGGCGCGATAAGTTCTGTGCGGTATGTCTACAGGGACATCGTGCGCTATGACTGCCGGCCGGAACGAATGGTTAGGGCCAAATCATTCGACGATAAAACGCAACGGCCCTGAATCTACAAATCGATATTTGCGATAAACATCACATGATGATGCTTTTGCTTCTTATAGAGTATGACTTATCAAATGTTATCATTTGACTTATCATTTATATAATATATGACTTTACATGAGATTGAGTAAATTATTAGAAAGTTATATGCAATAAACGTGGGTGACAACATAAATGGGCCGATCGAATTTTGTCAGTAGGTACAAGTGAGTAAAAGGAAAGCATCATGCAAAACGAGTTATCCGCAGACTTCTTATGGGGCAATTCCGTCTCCAGCATGCAGACGGAAGGTGCATGGAATAAAGGCGGCAAAGGGTTATCCGTCTACGATATCCGTGAGGCTAATGAATCTGCTTCAGACTGGAAGGTCGCTACTGACTCATATAACAGATATGAGGAAGACTTCGATTTGATGCATGATCTCGGCATGAACTGTTATCGCTTTCAAATAGCATGGAGTCGGGTATGTCCAACCGGAGACGGCGATTTTAACGATGAAGGTATTGATTTTTATCACAAATTTATCGATGCCTTGATTGCCCGCAATATCGAACCGATGATTTGCTTATATCATTTTGATATGCCTTTGACATTAGCTGAAAAATATAATGGATTCGTCCACCGCAGCGTAATGGACGCATTCGTGCGCTATGGTAAAAAAATGGTAGATTGCTTTGGTGGCAAAGTTAAATACTGGATCACCTTTAATGAGCAGAATCTCTATCATATTCCCGAGGCATTTAAAATATCCGGTTATCTGACGGGCGAAAAGACTGTACGGGAATTGTACTATATCCAGCATCACGTCATGCTTGCCCATGCCCAATTGACCCACTATTTACATGATATGCAGAAGTCGGCACTAATGGGGGGCATGCTTGCATATCAGCTGGTATATCCAGCCACATGTAAACCTCAGGATGTGCTATTCGCTAATCAGATTGATGAGTTTTATAATCAAAATCTGTTAAAAGCTTTTACCACCGGGCGTTATAGTACTGAAGTATTGTCCTACATGGAAAAAAATAATCTTTTGAGTGTGTTCCGCGCGGATGATTTACAAGAGCTTAGCCAACTGCAAAATGACTTTTTGTCATTCAGCTATTATGCAAGCAAAACGATTAATAGCGACAAGGTTCCAAAGAACACGCCGGTTAATTATTATATGGAGTATGGCAGCCAGGATAACCCTTATTTGAAGGCGACAGAATGGAACTGGCAGATTGATCCCATTGGTTTCAGGACTGTTATTACCAGTATGTATAATCGTCATGGCTTACCGGTTTTCCCCATCGAAAACGGGATAGGGGTAATTGAGAACTGGGACGGTGTAAATGAAATTCAGGATGATTACCGCATAGGTTATCATCGAGATCATATCCAGGCGATGAAAGACGCTATATTTATTGACGGTGCCGCAGTGTTAGGATATCTAGGTTGGGGATTAATAGATATATTGAGTTCTCAGGGTGATATGCGTAAACGTTACGGCGTGGTATACATAAACCGTGAAAACCATGATTTGAAGGATCTAAGAAGAATTCCCAAAAAAAGCTATCATTGGTTAAAAAGAGTCCTGCATAGCAACGGCAGCTGTTTGGAGTAACGCACAGAGAAACACATCATTTTGATGGAATGAATAGAAAAGGGGATGTATTATGTTTAACATAAATACGAGTCCGATCGCGCAATCTTTCATCGATAAATTTACCAACTTTTCTGTACGAATAGGCAATCAGATATACTTACGGTCCCTGCGGGATGCCTTTGCGGCAATCATGCCACTTTTTATCTTGGCGGGACTGGCAGTATTGGTCAATAACGTGATTTTCCCCTATCTTCTGTCAGGGGATACACTTGTTACCTTTAAAGTATGGGGCGAGTTTATTATTAATGGAACATTAAATATCGCCGGATTATTAATAACCCCTATGATCGCATATTATTTGTGTAGAAATAAAGGTTTCAGAAATCCTATTGCCTCGGTGCTTATTTTCATCTCAAGTTTAATTATCATGATGCCGCTTGATATCAGTGTAATCCCAGTAGGTTCGACCCAGTCAGTTATTATTACAAAAATGCTAACCTATTCTAATGTTGGCACGACAGGTATTTTTGCGGGAATAATTATTGGGTTGCTTTCGACATCCTTATTTATTAAATTATCTGCTGTGAGAAAATTTAATGTCAATTTAGGTGAAAATGTACCCCCGGCCGTCGGCCAGTCATTTTCCGTGCTTATACCGACTATTTTAACCTTATCTTTTTTTGCGATAATTGCGGCCGCATTGCATAATTTGCTGCATACTGACCTGATTAACTTAATCTCCACCCTCATTCAGCAACCCTTGAGACAAATTAATACCAGTTTGCCAGGGACTGTGTTCATATACAGTTTTGGCAACTTTCTTTTTACCCTTGGCATCCATCAATCGGTTATTAATGGTGTTATTTTAGAACCTTTTTTATTGATTAATACGAATGAAAATATGTTGGCATTTGCCAATGGTACACCAATTCCTCATATCATTAATAACATCTTTGTGCCCACTTTTGGTATGATAGGTGGTACAGGTAGCACCATATCATTGCTTATTGCTATTTTTATTTTTGCTAAACAAAAATCAGAAAAACAGGTCGCACGATTAGCGCTATCACCAGGGTTATTTAATATTAATGAACCTGTCATTTTTGGGTTTCCCATTGTTTTTAATATTCCCATGATGATACCCTTTGTTCTGTTACCGGCGATCGGTATTTTGTTTGCTTATTTCTGTACCACCCTCGGATTGATGGATAGATGTGTCGTTATGGTGCCTTGGACAACACCGCCGGTCATCAGTGCCTACCTCGCTACCGCGGGTGATTGGCGGGCTGTAGTTGTTCAATTGATCATTATCATTTTTGGCGTTTTTTTCTACTTGCCTTTCATGAAAATCAGTGAAAAGGTAGCAATGAAAACCAACCAAGATAATTAATCGTAAGCGATCAGTAAAAATCGCATGATTAATCAACAGGAATGCTGAGTATGTCTCAATCTAAATATATGGCAATAGCTCAAGAAATTAAAAAAAGAATTATATCACAGCAATATCAGCACGGAGAGCCCTTGCCAGATCAATTTAAACTGGCAGACGAGTTTCATACCAGTCGTATGACGATTCAAAGAGCGATTCAACAACTGATCATCGAAGGGACGTTATATACAAGGCAGGGCCAAGGGACATTTGTTCGTAAGAATTTTTTGCAATTATCACAATGGGATTCACCGGTTACTGACTATTTTGGTGCGACGAAAAAGTGGGAAGGAATAGGTAAGGTGACCAGTGAAGTCATTAAATTTGATATCAGATTTCCCACCGATAAAGAACAGTCGTGCTTACTTATTGATGCCGATATGCCAATATATGACCTGATAAGATTACGTTTTGTAAACGCAGAACCTGTTTCTTTAGATTATACGTTGATGCCGTTAAAATTAATTCCAAATCTGACTAAGGATATTTTGCAAAAATCTATTTTTAGCTATATTCAGCAGGATTTAGGCTTGAAAATTCTTGGCTCCTATCGAATCATTAGAGCCATGAAACCTAATGATTATGAACAACGCTATCTGAATTGTAAAGAACACGATCCTGTACTGGAGGTAGAGCAGATCATTTATTTGGACGACGGTACGCCATTGGAGTATGCACATTGTCGTTACCGTTATGATCATGGGGGAATAATTGTTGTAAATAACGTTTAACAGCTGATACCTGAGGAGAAATACGCTATGTCACAGAGAACTGTTATGTTGGTTTGTAATGCGGGTATGAGTACCAGTATGTTGGTTTCAAAAATGAAAAAAAATGCTGAGGAAAGAGGTGTCGATATAGATATTTTTGCCATTTCGTCCGTTTCTTTTGAGGAAGAGATCGCAAACAGGCAAATAGATGTAATTTTGTTGGGCCCTCAGGTTAAGTATATGAAGCAACAATTTTCGGAGAGAGTATCAGATAAAAAAATACCTGTGGAAGTTATTCCCATGGTCGATTACGGTACTATGAACGGTTCAAAGGTATTGGATTTTGCTCTGGGACTCATGCCATAGACCGGGGATATGGTGCAAATTCTTGCGGATAACCTATAACCTCATCTTTTTGGGCATGGCTCGACCAAGTTAGAAACACTGACCAAAGGGGCTTGTCATGCTTGCACAGGGGGGGTGCCTATAGCCTATGTCAACATCGTGAAGCGGTGGCCCCTTTTCAACGTTTCCGTTGTCCACTGTTTATCGTTTTAACGTCCGCTCATTATCGCGTCATCTGACGCACTCTTTGCCGATAACATTCCTGCCTTGCG
>NZ_WUBS01000028.1 GCF_010131535.1 Acerihabitans arboris | reverse complement strand
ATGAGTATAACCAGGAACGGCCTCATGAATCACTGGGAAACCTGACGCCGGAAGAGTATCGGATAACCCGAAGTTCGCCGATGATCTCAAAAAGTGCATGGCTTTAACATCGGGATGTTTACATGCCGACGGATAACCCGTTTATCGAATCGTTTAATGGCAACCTAAGGGACGAATGCCTGAATATCCACTGGTTCCTGTCGATGGAAGATGTGCAGGAAAGGCTTGATCGCTGGCGGGAAGAATATAACCATGACAGGACACATTCTTCATTAAATGACTTTACTCCGACAGAATTTAGCCGAAGTCACCAAAGTCGGCAGATCCTCTAATTGATCTTGGATTAGGATATGGGAAAGGGACAGTACGTAGCAGTTGTTTTTACAAATAAAAACTTGAAGATTAATACCAAAATTCCCGCGCAACAACGTATTTGCTTTCATTTTGACTCAAATAATCACAGATGTTTTGTTGCGTTTAGCTATAGCTATATCCGAGATTTGTCGCTTTCTCAAAAGGCAGCCTTTGTGCTATATAAAGATTAGAAATTGATATTCCGCCATTGGTCGCATAGAGGCTAACATTATCATGGCAAACATTTACCACTGTGATGCCTTATGCAGCCTGGTATTTCAAAAAATCAAAATATTGACGTCCACTTCTTCACCTTTGAAGGTAGTGAATGAGTAATATTCTGAAAAACAAGCCTGATGCACTGGATACTCTTGTAATTGCTGATTTTTCGTATAAAACTCATATACTGGTTTTTGTGATGAGGATCGCATACCGATCTTCTCCTACTGCGGGAGCCTTTAAATTTTTTCAATATCGCCTCTGGCTCGTAAGTCTAGCTGGTGTTGAAGGTGCTGAAATCGCAGCATATAGAGTGCTTTGGCAACTGCAAGCCAAGGGCGGTAGCGTGCATTAACGTTTAAAACTGCCAGCTGAAACCCATAAAAAGGCGTCCTAATCAAGAGTGACATGTTGTTGTGCCCTTTCTGCATAGCCAGACGCCAGCATTATCAGCCGATCTCGACTTAAGCTTTGATGCGCGAGATTAGTTATACATACTTTTAAATATACCGTAACACTTTAATTATTGCAAATTTAAAATTGCCATGAGGAATTTATGAAAATATTGCTAGTAGGAAATCACACTTGCGGAAACAGAGGCGATAGCGCAATCTTAAGAGGTATTATAAATTCCTTAGAGGAACTTGAGCCGAATATTCAAATAGAAATTATAAGCCGATTTGCTACCAGCTCAAGTTTTTTACTCGGCAGGCAAGTAGAAGAAGATATTCTCAATAACGCAGCAAGAAGGGCAAATGCAAATTTGAAAGGAAAACTGAAAAGACGGTTTTATGAATCTTTCATTTATAAAGCATTAATTGCTCATATCGAAAAAAAAGGAATATTGCAATACGTAAAACTGCCTCTAGTCTATAAGGAATTCACTGATACAATTAGAAAATACGATGCTGTCATACAGGTCGGAGGATCTTTTTTTGTAGATTTATATGGAAGTATCCAGTTCGAACATGCATTATGCGCATTGATGGCGAAAAAACCAATTTATATGATTGGACATAGCGTGGGTCCGTTCAAAAACAAAGCATTCAATGACGTTGCAAAATATGTTTTTTCTAATGTTGAATCATTGATTCTGCGTGAAAATGTTAGTCTGAATTTGATGAAGGATAGTGGTATCCCTACTAATAAAGTAAGAGCTGGCATTGACACCGCTTGGCTTGTTAGTGAAAAAATTGAAAAGAACGGTATAAATTATGCCCTACTGCATTGGAAGTCGATCATCATAAATAATAAGACAATCGCGATGACTTTTAGAAAATTGGCCCCATTTGATAAAAGATTAGGTATTACGCAAGAACAGTATATGGAATCGTTTACGCATTTGATTAATCATCTTACAGCAGCAGGATATAATGTAGTCGCATTTTCAACGTGTACAGGTATAGAGGGATATAACAATGATGATCGTATGGTGGCGCTCAAGATAAAGGATAAAATTTCTGATAATGATAAATTCCATATCATTATGGACGAATTTAACGATGTTGAATTAGGACAATTATTAGCAGAATGCGTTTTAACAATCGGCACTCGTCTACATTCAGCGATCATATCAATGAACTTTGGCACACCTGCTGTTGCTATTAATTATGAACATAAATCTCTTGGAATAATGCAACAACTTGATTTTTCAGAAATGGCTATAGATATTAAAGAGTTAATCGATAAAACATTAGTTGGAAAAGTCATGTCTATTTTGGAAAACCTTACTGTTATTAAAATTAAAATGGATCAAGCCGTCCGAAAAGAAAGAGAGAAGGGTAAAAAAATTAACAGTGAAATAATAAATAACATTCTCTCACAATCCGCCGTAAGATAAAAAATCAGAAGGGAAAAATATTTATATTTATTTTTTTATGCGGCACATAAATTATTTCTTGGCTGACTATCAAAAGTTTATATTTGAATTAATTTACGGACAAAAACCTTTTTTTTTGCATTTTGAGAACTTGCCAAATGACTAATTCAGAGATTCCTTTTGATACTAAAAGCTATGGCAAAAATTATGAATTGGAGTTATGAAAGGTGCAATCTATAAAAAAACAAGCAATGTGGCTCTTTAGCGCAACGTGTTTCTCGGCGGTGCTACAGATAATACAGCTTGGCGTGGTCGCCAGGACGTTAACGACTAAAGAATTAGGTATAGTTGCAATAATAAATTCAATATTATCTATCGCGATGGTCTTGCAAGACATGGGGATGAGCAGCTATTTAATTCATCGTCAACAATTAACCAGTAGGGAGCAAAGCACAATATTTTGGGTTAATGCTATGTTAGGAGCAATAACAGCGGCATTACTTGTACTAATTGCATTACCAATATCTTGGTTCTACAAAATACCCGAACTTTCGGCACTTATAACATTAACTAGCTTGAATTTTTTAATATTAGGCCTTCTATCTCAATATCAAGCCCACTATATTAAAGCAAAAAGAGCAATTTTGCTTTCACGAATAGAAATGTTTGCCAAACTTATCTCTGTTGCTTTTACCATTGCCCTATTATATTTTACACCCTTAAAAGCATCAGCAATAATATTAGGTTTATTTTTTAATGCTGTTATACGATTTTTATGCATGCTTTGGTATGCAGATAAAGATTGGCATCCTACATTTGAATTTTCTTATGATACCTTTAAGGCCGCTTTAAGATATGGTAGTTTTCAACTTGGCTCCCAAATTATTAATCAACTTAGGACTCAAGCAGATTCGTTATTAATTGGTAAATTTCTTGGAGCAGAAATTTTAGGGATTTATTCGCTCGCAAAGGATCTAATATTACAACCTTTAAAATTGATTTCACCCGTTATCAATCGTCTTGCATTGCCCAGATTTGCTGAGCGGCAAAACTCACATACTGAAATGATAAATTTCTATTTAAGATCAAGCAGAATTATTTGTATCATAAGTGCTATCATGTTTTTGCTGATAGGTTTATTATCACCGGTCGTTGTCAGAATTCTATATGGTGCTAACCATCAGCAAGTAGCGCAATTGATTCCCTATATGTTGCTGTTGGGGGTCTTAAGGCCAATGGGGGGGTTAACCGGCGCGATTTCGCAAGCTAACGGCAAGACACATGTTGAATTTTACTGGAATATTATTGCTGGGGTGATAATGATTACAATCATGAGCGCAGCGTTGTTCTGGCATGATATCGTTTATATGGCCATAGCCCTTTCTTTTTCACAAGTAGCCATTTCATTTTTCGTCTATCCTTTCTTTATAAAACCAATTGTGAATGTTGCATTTTACCCTTATATGAAAACGTGGTTCCCGGCTACACTATTATTTATCATCGGGATGTTAATAATTAACCATTGGAATCTTTACATCCATTTCTGAGCATGCAATATATTAAGGCTACGGTGGAAAAAAATTTTTTATCGGCTCATTTTTATTGTAATTGAGTATGCTTTAAAATAGTAAATTCATTTAGCTATAATTTTAAATCAGCCAATGCCTTAAATGTGCCTAGATTAGCCCCATGAATCACCAGACACATTGCCCCTCTTAAAATTAGAGGTAGGCTAAGAACTATGTTCAAGACTGGTCACAATAATAAGATGGTCGAATTGTTAACCGGGGCGGAGCGGCGCAGGCGTTCTCCACAAGAAAAAATCGCTATTGTTCAACAAAGCCTTGAACCTGGAATGACGGTTTCCCATGTGGCGCGGCAGCATGGCGTGAATGCCAACCAGGTGTTCAAGTGGCGCAAGCAATATCAGGAAGGCAGTCTGACCGCGATTACCGCCGGTGAGGAGGTCGTCCCTGCCTCGGAACTGTCTACCACCATCACGCAGATCCGTGAGCTTCAACGCCTGTTAGGCAAGAAGACCATGGAGAATGAGATCCTGAAAGAAGCCGTGGAGTATGGCCGGGGGGAAAAATGGATTGCGCATGCGCCCTTGTTACCCGGGGACGACGACTGACCCTGGTGAGTCAGTCGCTGGGCGTGTCGCGTGCGCAGCTATCCGTTCGTGTCCATCGTAAAGCAGCCTGGCGGGATGGCCGACAGCAACGCCCAACCGATGACAATGAGTTGGTGATACGTATCCAGCAGGCGACCGACTTACGGTTATCGGCGGGTCTGGACTCTGCCGCATCGCCAGTCAGAGACTAAAGGTCTCGCCCCGGTGAATGCGAAACGAGTGTATCGGGTCATGCGAGATAACCGGCTGTCGGCCCAACCAATGGAGCAGCACGCTCACAAGGGCAAGGTCGCGATAGCAGAAAGCAACCGGCGATGGTGCTCAGATGGCTTCGAGTTCCGCTGCGATAATGGAGAAAAACTGCGGGTGACGTTCGCCATGGACTGTTGTGACCGGGAAGCATTGGACTGGGCAGCAAGTACCGGTGGCTATGACCGTGATACGGTACAGGACGTGATGTTACGTTCGGTGGAGCGCCGCTTCGGCGATGCACTGCCGGAGGAACCAATAGAATGGCTGACAGATAATGGTTCAGCCTACCGGGCTTATGAAACGCGTGAGTTCGCGCTTGAACTGGGGCTAGAGCCGCGAACGACGGCAGTCAGGAGTTCGCAAGGTAACGGCATAGCGGAAAGCTTCGTCAAGACGATAAAGCGTGATTATATCGGCTTGATGCCAAAACCGGATAGCCATGTAGCGGTACTGAATCTGGCGATAGCGTTCGAGCACTATAACGAAAACCATCCGCATAGCGCGTTGGGCTACCGTTCACCACGGGAATATCAACGGCGTCGGATTATTATGAACTTAGAAGGGAAAAAGCGTCTGGATCTATAGGGGCAAATCCACAGCACTGCTTCCCATTATGTATGGCCGACGATTATTCCTCATTTTGAAGGCCTGGTTCCACCACTACAGGCCCCTCCCCCAAACCCTCTAGAGTTTATCCAACAGCTTTTGCACATTTTTATTCTGTGGATGGGCCTGGTTTTTCTGCGCCCAGGCGTCCAGGCGTTTCTTGAGCTCATCCTGCAGGCGGTCGCGCAGTAGCTGGTCAACGTGCAGCTGATAGCTGAGGTTATCCCAGGGGCCGTAGACGCGCAGCGGTATGGTGGTGGCGATAAGCGCCTCGGTCAGCTGCGGCTCGCCTTGCCAGCCTTTGAGCACGCGGATGTTCAGGTTAACGTCGCACTGCCTGCCGGGCAGGTCCAGCACGCCGTTGCCGGTCAGCGCCATCAGGTCCGAGTCTCCCGCCAGATCGTTCAGGCGCAGGTCGCCCTGGTCAAGCGTGGCGTCGGCGGTAAGCTGTTTTACCGCCGAATAGGTTTCGGTGCGCTGCTGCGCCGTGACGCTGCTGTTGCTGCGCTCCACCGCCCGCTGGATCAGCTGCTGGATATTCAGCCCTTCCAGGCGGGCGTTATCGAGCTGCATCCGGCCGGCGCCGCGCCAGTTCTGGGCGAAATCCTCGACGGTGAAGGATTGTCCGCTCAATTGTCCGTCGACGGATAATTGGCCGGTCAGGGTCTGCGGCAGCGAGAACGCCTGCAGCAGGGGCCCCAGCGCGACCTGTTTTAAGCTGGGCTGCAGCTCGAAGCGGGGCCGGGGGCCGGTGGTGTCCACCATGCCAGGCAGGCTGAATTCGCCGTCGCCCAGCCTGCCGCCCAGGGTATTGATCGCCAGGTGGCCGCGGCGGTTGTCCGCCTGGGTTTTGAAGCCGGTAATATTCAGTCCGTGGTAGATAACCTGGTCCGCCGACAGGTTAAGCTGGCCGTTAAAGCCGTTTAACACCGAAAACGGATGATCATCAGTGGCGCCGGCGATGACCGGCTTGCCGGTGTGATGATGATTTTGCGTATCGTTGTCGCCGCCGGGGGTGATGCCCAGCAGCGTATCCAGGTTCAGGCGCCTGGCGGTGAGGTCGAGCTGATAGACCGGCACGTCGCCCAGTTTGGCGCTGGCCTGGCCCGCCAGTTGGCTGTCGTTGGCGCTGAAGGCCATGTTGCCCAGCTCGATGGTCTGGTTGGTGGCGGAGTAGTCGGCGGTGAACCTGCCCTCCCCCTTGATCCCTTCGGCCGACATGCCGGGGCCGTGCAGTTCATAGTTAAAGCTGTCGAGGCTGGCGGCCAGCTGGCGTGGATAATGGCTCAGGTCGGCTTTGCCTTTCAAGGATACCGCCACGTCGCGCTGATCGCGGTTAATCCGGCTGGAGAAGGTGATATCGGCCTGCCTGGCCGCGGTCTGTTCAATATCGAGGTTAAAATCGCGCAGGTTGATTTGTTCGTTGGGCTCTCGCTGCCAGATAAGCAGGCTGTCGTTCACCTTGAGGCTGGAGATATCATAAGACCAGCCGCTATGCTGCTCGGGTTCCGGCGTGCCGGCGGGAGCGATGGGCGCATTCTCCGGACGGCGGGCTTCGCTGTCGGGCGTGATGGTAATGACGGCGCCTTTGAGCATGACCTGTTTTACCGACAGCTGGTGCGACACCAGCGGCCAGAGATGGACATCAAGGCGCATGTTTTCGGCGCTGACCACCGGCACGGCGGCGCCGGGGGCGGTCAGCGTCATACGCCCGGCCAGGATGCTCAGCTGCGGCCAGACGTGCCAGCGCAGGTCGCCGTCCAGTCGCAGCCGGTAGCCGCTGCGCTGCTCGACCTTGGTGACCATATAGTTGCGAAAGTCATTGGGGTTGATCAGTAACACCAGCGCCGTAATGCCGGCCACCAGTACCGCCAGCAAAATAACCAGCGTCGTCAGAAATCTTCTCATGGAGTCCTCGGTAATGTCTGCGCCATTCAGTACGTCTGACGGAATTAATCCTTGTCTATCCGGCTGGCGACCGCCCCTTGCTGGTTGCGGTATTTTGCGTCCTCGCGGCTATTATACGGCCGCGCGGCGTGGCCGCTCAGCGGCTCGAAGCTCAGGGCGCCGATAAGCATGCCCGGACGCAGCGCCAGCGGCAGCTTACCTGAATTATAGAACTCCAGCACGATCCTACCCTTCCAGCCGGGATCGATGCGGTGCGCGGTGACGTGCACCATCAGCCCGAGACGCGCCAGGGACGAGCGCCCGTCCAGCCAGCCGACCAGGTTATCCGGCAGCGTGACCGATTCAAGGGTGACCGCCAGCGCCAGTTCGGCGGGATGTAAAAAGAAGGCGCCGCCTTCCGGCAGCACGATCTCGTCGCTCATGACGCGATCGAGCGCGGCGGTGACGTCTTCCTTGGGGCCGCTAAGGTCGATAAAGGCCGCGGTATGGCCCTGGAACACGCGGAATTGATTGCCTAAGCGCACATCGACCGTGGCGCCGTTAATCCGTTCTACCGGCGGACGTGGGCTGATATCCAGCCTGCCGTCGTCCAGCCAGGCTTCAATATCGCTGTCGCACAATCTCATCGTTATTTCTCCATTAGCGTTCTAAGGGTTTACGTCGTCGCCGTCAGCGCGGCAATCCATACCGCCACGCGGGTCCTTTATTCAAAAAACTGACTGATTTTTGCCTTGAGTATATCGATGGCGATACGATTCTTGCCCCCGCGCGGCACTATAATATCGGCGTACTGCTTGGAGGGCTCGATAAATTGCAGGAACATGGGGCGCACCGTGCGCTGATACTGTTCCATTACTGAATCCATGGCGCGGCCCCGTTCGTTGACGTCGCGCTTCATGCGCCGCAGCAGGCAGATATCCAGCGGGGTATCGACAAAAATCGAGAAATTCATTTCCGCGCGCAGCCGCAGGTCGGTCAGCAGCAGGATACCCTCCAGGATAATCACCTTCTTGGGCCGCAGGTGGATGGTCTCCGGCCGGCGGGTATGCTCGACGTAGCTGTAGACCGGCATCTCGATGGCCTGCCCCGCCTTGAGCTTCTGCAGATGCTGGAACAGCAGGCTGTGATCCATGGCGCTGGGGTGATCATAGTTGGTTTTGACCCGTTCGCTCATGGTCAGATGGCTTTGATCCTGATAATAGCTGTCTTCGGGGATAATGCCGATATGCTCATCGCCGACTTGCTCACAGAGTTCCTGGTACAACGTGCCGGCTATCAGGCTTTTTCCGGAGGCGGAGGCGCCGGCAATGCCGATAATGACGCACTGGTGAGGCTTGTCAGTCATACAATAAATGGCCTGGAGTAATATAAAAAGGGCTGCGCCTGGGCGGCGTATTTGACGCGGCAATTATAGAGTGCGGAACAAACGGATGCCAGCAATAGCGCATTGCTGACGTGCATGAGGGCGATATAGTCAGATGATTGCCGCGATTTAAGTCACATTTTTAAGATAATTCATGCTGGAGAGGCGCGGAAAGATTGCGTAAGGTATATACAGCGGCGTTTTCAACCTACTTTTGAGCGGTACTTGATGAATTGGCATTGGTTAACATTTTTCGGCGACAGCACGCTGTTGCTGCCCTGTGCGGTGCTTATTGTCATTTTATTATTATGGAAGGCCGATACGCGCCGCACCTGCCTGCAGTGGCTGCTGCTGTTCGGCGCAGCCGGGGCCGTTGTGGTGGTGTCCAAGCTGGCTTTTATGGGCTGGGGCGTCGGCAGTCGGCTATATGATTTCACCGGTTTCAGCGGTCATTCGGCGTTGTCCGCCAGTATCTGGCCGGTGATGATCTGGATCCTGACCAGCCGCGCCTCCCGCGGCTGGCGGCTGGCGGCGGTATGCGGCGGTTATCTGCTGGCGCTGACCATCGGCGTTTCCCGGCTTGTTATCCATGTCCATTCGGTTTCCGAAGTGATTGCCGGGCTGGCACTGGGTTTTACCATCAGCACCTCGTTCCTGCTGATGCAATATTCCCGGCACACCGCCATTCGGCATCTCTCTTATGGCCAGCTCACCGCCGTACTGCTGCTGCCGCTGATGCTGGTGATCCAGGGTAAAAAAGCGCCGACCCAGGGATTGCTGGAACAGATAGCCTTGACGATGGCGCCTGTCGAGCGCGTGTATACCCGCGCGGATTTGCACGGCAAGGGCCGGCTGGCGTTGCCGAATAGCGGTTCCGCCCGGATAGCCCCCCAATAATCTCCTCCATAAGTTATTTTTCCGCCCTGCCCGGGCGGGTGTTAATCATGCTTGGGTAAGGCGTGTGCCTATCACCTTCGGGTATTGTCACAGGCCTGCCGCCGTAGAGGCGGATTTTTGCGGGTCAGGTGCGCCCGGCCCATCGCCCATCGCCCATCGCCCATCGCCCATCGCCCATCGCCCATCGCCCATCGCCCAAAAGTCTCTCAAGACCGCGTCTGATAAATTCGTGATCCAGTTCAAATATTTGCCTTCCGGTGATAGATCGCTACTGGAACCGGTTCCATACTCTCCTTATTGGTTTTGCCGCGCCGGCCCCAGGGCAAGTTTACCCTTGGGGTTGCCGGCCGGGCGCCCCGAATTTTTATGCCTTGAGGAGTTCCTTTTATGTCCGACAATTTTACCGCCGCAGCCAACCCCCAACCGCTTGATGTGGTGACCTTCGGCGAAGCCATGGCCATGTTTGTCGCCACCGCCGGCGGCGAACTGCGTGAGGTCAGCCAATACGTTCGCCGCGCGGCGGGCGCCGAGTTAAATGTCGCCATCGGCCTGGCGCGCCTGGGCCTGAAATCGGGTTGGGTAAGCCGGCTGGGCGGCGATTCCTTCGGCCGTTTTATCCTGGACACGCTGGATGCCGAGCGGGTGGACCGGCGTTCGGTGGCCGTGGATCCGTCCTATCCGACCGGCTTTCAGCTCAAATCCAAAGCCGAGGATGGAACCGATCCCAGCGTCGAGTATTTCCGTAAAGGATCGGCGGCCAGTCGGCTCTCCACGGCCGATTTTGATGAGCGATACTTCGGCGGCGCCCGGCATCTGCACTTAAGCGGGGTGGCGGCGGCGCTGTCGCCGGAGTCTTATGCCCTGGCCGCCCATGCGGCGCGCTGGATGAAGCGGCAGGGCAAGACCGTCTCTTTCGATCCGAACCTGCGCCCGGTGCTCTGGCGCTCGCGGCAAGAGATGGTGACCCGGTTAAATGAGCTGGCGTTTGACGCGGATTGGGTGCTGCCGGGGATTAAGGAAGGCCTGATCCTGACCGGCCACGACCAGCCTGAGGCTATCGCCGATTTTTATCTGGCGCGCGGCGTGCGGGCGGTGGTTATCAAAACCGGCGCCGACGGGGCGTATTTTAAAACCTTCGGCGGCGAACAGGGCATGGTGCCGGCGGTGCCGGTGGCAAACGTGGTGGATACCGTGGGCGCCGGCGACGGTTTTGCGGTGGGCGTGATCAGCGCGCTGCTGGAAGGCCTGACGCTTAATGAGGCGATTGTCCGTGGCAACCATATCGGCGCGTTGGCAATCCAGGTAACCGGCGATAGCGAAGGGCTGCCGGATCGCCGGCAGCTGGCGCGGGCCATGGCAAATACCGCCGTCAATGCACTGACGGCCTGATGACCTATTGCAGAAGGTATGCCCATGAAACCGAATGCCGTCCTGTATAAAAAAATTCCCGCCGACCAGTTGGCGCGGCTGCAAGCCACGTTTAACCTGACCCAATTCGACGGCACCAGCGACGCCAACCGGCTGGAGGTGTTGGCCGCGCTGAACGGCGCGGAGGGCCTGATCGGCGCCGGCCATCCCATCGGCGACGCGCTGCTGGACGCGGCGCCCCGGCTGCGCGCCATATCCACCATTTCGGTGGGCTACGATCGGTTCAATGTGCCGGAGCTGTGATGAAACCCGCCATGCCATGGTGGCCCGCGCGGTGGATAGCCTGATCGCGGCGCTGGCGGCGACGTGACGGGCAACGGCGTAAATCCGGGTGTTGGGTCGATTGGGCGGCGTTGAAAATAGCGGCAAATCCCCAAGGCGGAATTGGAGAGGCGGGCAATATTGAATTCCTGCCGACGGCGGCGGGATAAACTGTCATAACCAAGGGTTTAACAGCGTTGCGCCGGTCAGCGCGAAATCTTTGGCATTTCGGGTTACAAGCCACGAGCAAGCAACGAACATGTCGGCAAAACGGCAATCCGGCGGCCGAAGGCCCGGCACATCAGGTATTCCTTATGGAGGAGGTGCCGGACATCGGGAAACCGCAGGATAACTTGCTAACTTATATGGCCTTAAACGAAATCTCGGTGGGAATGACCTCGCCCTGCCAGTAAAGCTGCGCCGCCACCTGTCCCGCCAGTTGGCGGTAGAGTTCGGTAAACTCGCTGTCGGGGCGGCTGGCCACCGTCGGCTGGCCCCGGTCGAGATCCTCGCGCAGGCTGATATGCAGCGGCAGTTGTCCCAGCAGCGCGCAGTGGTACTGCTCGGCCAGTTTTTCGGCGCCGCCGGTGCCGAAGATGGCTTCCAGATGGCCGCAGTGGCTGCAGATATGCACGCTCATGTTTTCCACGATGCCCAGTACCGGCACGCCGACCTTTTCAAACATCACGATGCCCTTGCGCGCGTCGGCCAGGGCGATATCCTGCGGCGTGGTCACCACCAGCGCGCCGGTGACCGGGATATTCTGCGCCAGCGTCAATTGGATATCGCCGGTGCCCGGAGGCATGTCCAGCACCAGGTAGTCCAGCTCCGGCCATAGGGTATCGTTAAGCAATTGCAGCAGCGCCTTGCTGGCCATCGGCCCGCGCCAGACCATGGCGTTGTCTTCGGTGACCATATACCCGATGGAGTTGGTGGCCAGGCCGTGCGCCATGATCGGGGCCATATGCTGGCCGTCCGGCGACGTGGGGCGCTCGTCGCTGGTGCCGAGCATGGCGGGGATCGACGGGCCGTAGATATCCGCGTCCAGCAGGCCGACGCGCCCCCCTTCGGCCGCCAGCGCCAGCGCCAGGTTAACCGCGGTGCTTGATTTGCCGACGCCGCCCTTACCGGAGCTGACGGCAATCAGGTTGCGCACGCTTTTGACGCCCGGCTGGTCCTTGACCCGCTTCAGGGTGGCGATATTGTGGTTCAGCGTCCAGTCGATGGCCCGCGCCCCGGTCACGCGCAGCAGGTCCGCGCTGGCGGATTCCTTTAATTCGTCAAAGGCGCCGAGCCAGGCAAAGGGCATGGTCAGTTCGATATGCAGCGTGCCGTCCAGCAGCGCGCAGTGGCTCAGCGCCTTGAGTTCGGTAAGGTTGCGTTTAAGCGTGGGGTGCCTGAAGCGGGCCAGTGCCTGGGTCACTTGGGCGCGCAGCACGTCGGGGGTAGACTGTTCGGGTGATGGAGGATTCATCACGGCTCCTTGATTTCTCTTTCTGGGGGTGGTAACCGATGCGCATAGCATAACAGAACTGCCCGAGCTTGTTTACGTGAGGTGTCGCTATCGGTTACCATCGAAACTCTTTATTTCATCTGATAAAAGCACATTCCCAACATGACTCAAGTCGCGAAAAAAATATTGGTAACCTGTGCGTTACCATACGCTAACGGTTCAATCCATCTCGGCCATATGCTGGAGCATATCCAGGCGGATATTTGGGTCCGTTTTCAGCGAATGCGCGGCAACCAGGTTTATTTCATTTGCGCCGATGACGCGCACGGTACGCCGATCATGCTGAAAGCCCAGCAGCTCGGCATCGCGCCGGAAAAAATGATCGATGAAATGAACCATGAGCATCAGCGGGATTTTGCCGGTTTCGGCGTCAGCTACGATAACTATCACTCGACCCACAGTGATGAAAACCGGGAGCTGTCGACGCTGATTTACCATAGGTTGAAAGACAACGGCTATATCAAGACCCGCATCATTTCCCAGCTGTTCGACCCGGAAAAAGAAATGTTCTTGCCGGACCGGTTTGTCAAGGGCACCTGCCCGAAGTGCAAATCACCCGATCAGTACGGCGACAACTGCGAAGTGTGCGGCGCCACCTATAGCCCGACCGATCTGATCGATCCGAAGTCGGCGGTGTCCGGCGCCACGCCGGTGATGAAGGAGTCCGAACATTTCTTCTTCGACCTGCCGGCCTTCAGCGATATGCTGAAAGCCTGGACCCGCTCCGGCGCGCTGCAGGAACAGGTGGCCAACAAGATGCAGGAGTGGTTTGAATCCGGCCTGCAGCAGTGGGATATTTCCCGCGACGCGCCCTACTTCGGGTTCGAGGTACCGGACGCGCCGGGCAAATATTTCTACGTCTGGCTGGATGCGCCCATCGGTTATATGGGCTCCTTCAAGAACCTGTGCGACAAACGCGGCGACATTGATTTTGACGATTACTGGCGCGTGGGTTCCGATGCCGAGCTGTATCACTTTATCGGCAAGGATATCGTCTATTTCCATAGCCTGTTCTGGCCGGCAATGCTTGAAGGCAGCAATTTCCGCAAGCCGACCAACCTGTTCGTCCACGGCTATGTGACGGTCAACGGCGCCAAGATGTCGAAATCGCGCGGCACCTTTATCAAGGCCAGTACCTATCTTAAGCACCTGGAAGCGGACTGCCTGCGTTATTATTACGCCGCCAAGCTGTCGTCGCATATCGATGATATCGACCTGAACCTGGAAGACTTTGTCCAGCGGGTCAATGCCGATATCGTCAATAAGGTGGTCAACCTGGCCTCGCGCAACGCGGGTTTTATCGCCAAGCGTTTTGACGGCCGGCTGGCCGATACCCTGGCCGATCCGGCGCTGTACCGGACCTTTACCGACGCCGCCGTCGGCATTGCCGAAGCCTTTAACGCCCGCGAGTCCTCGCGCGCCATCCGCGAAATCATGGCGCTTGCCGACCTGGCCAACCGTTATGTGGACGAGCAGGCGCCCTGGGTGGTGGCCAAGGCGGAAGGACGCGATGGGGATCTGCAGGCCATCTGCTCGATGGGCATCAACCTGTTCCGCGTGCTGATGACCTATCTCAAGCCGGTGCTGCCTTCCCTGGCGGAGCGCGCCGAAGCCTTCCTGAACGTGCGGCTTGACTGGGAGGGTATCCATACGCCGCTCACCGGCCATACCGTCACCACCTTCAAGGCGCTGTTCAGCCGGATCGACTCCGCGCATGTGGAGAATATGGTTAACGAGTCCAGGGAAGAAGCGGCCGCGGCCGGCGCCAAAACCGTCGCCGGTCCGCTGGCGGACGAACCGCTGCGGGAGACCATCGCCTTTGACGATTTTGCCAAGGTGGATATGCGCATCGCGCTTATCAAGCGCGCCGAACTGGTGGAGGGATCGGATAAACTGCTGAAGCTGACCCTGGATATCGGCGGCGAGACCCGGCAGGTATTCTCCGGCATCCGCGCCGCCTATCCCGATCCTGAGGAACTGGAAGGCCGCCTGACGGTGATGGTGGCCAACCTGGCGCCGCGCAAGATGCGCTTTGGCGTTTCCCAGGGCATGGTGTTGGCGGCGGGACCGGGCGGCAGCGATATCTTCCTGCTCAGCCCCGACGCCGGCGCCCTGCCGGGCATGGCGGTTAAATAATATCGCCGGTTAGGGCGAGGCGATAAACCCGGGCCGTCGTATTCCGGCGACGGCCCGGTTGCCATGGCGGCCAACCGCACTGTTTATTCAGCGGCGCGTCCGGACAAAGGCGGTGACGCCCGCCGGCTGCGGGAAGCGTCGTTAACAAAACGGGAAAAATCCGCGCGCCGAATATCCACTCCGGCACAACCAAAATAAGATCATGTCGTTAGCGCTTTAAGCGCAACAGGTTTTGCCCTATACATTAAGGTAGCCGCAGGTGCCTTTTATTCATTATGGAAAAGATCGGTTATGAAGGGATTCCCGCCCGTTATCAGGGCGTTATTGGTGACATCGTTAATATTGACCATCGGCCGCGGACTGACCCTGCCCTTTATTGCCATCTATCTCTCCAGGCAGGGCGGCATGCAACCGGAAAAAATCGGCCTGGTGCTGGGCGCCGGACTGACGCTGGGGATTGTCTTCAGCCTGTACGGCGGCTACCTGGTGGATCGGTTTAACAAAAACCGTCTGATCCTGTGCGCGATGACGCTGTTTGCCCTGGCGTTTTTCCTGCTGCCGCTGGGCGGCGGCAGGCTGTTGCCCATGATCGCGCTGGTGGCGCTGGTGAACTCGGCCTACGCCCTGTACTCCATTACCCTGAAAGCCTGTATTGCCGAATGGCTGACGATCGAGCGGCGCATCAAGGCATTTTCCGCCAATTACACGCTGGTGAACGTCGGCTGGGCCATCGGCCCGCCGCTCAGCGTCATGCTGGCGAAAAGCAGCGCGGCGCTGCCGTTTTACCTATCAGGCGTACTGGCCGGGGCGACCGCGCTGACCCTGGCGCTGCTGCTGCCGCGCTATGGCCGTCCAGCGGCCCAGGAGAACGACCATGTCGTGGCGGCGGTGACGGAAAAAATCAATTTCCGCCAGACCGTGAACGTGCTGCGCCACGATAAGCGGCTGATCTTTTTTACCCTGGGCGGCATCCTGGCCAGCCTGGTGGGCGGCCAGTTCGCCAGCTGCATTTCGCAGTACCTGATGGTGGCGTTCGACGCCGATTTCGCCTACCGGGTGGTGGGTTTGATCCTGCCGGTCAACGCCGTCATCGTCATTACCCTGCAATATATGGTCAGCCGCAACATGCGCCGCGCAAACCTGATGCCCTGGCTGACGATCGGCAGCCTGTTTTTTATCATCGGCCTGCTCGGCATGGCCCTGGCGGGCAACGCCATACCGATATGGATGATTGCGGTAGCCATATTCTCCCTGGGCGAAATTATCATCACCCCGGTGGAATATCTGGTCATCGACTTTATCGCGCCGCCCCATTTAAAAGGCAGCTACTACGGCGTGCAAAGCCTCGACAACCTCGGCGGCGCCGCCAATCCGCTGCTCACCGGCATTATCCTGGCCCACGCCCCGCCGGTTACGCTGTTCCTGGCGCTGATGGGCGCCACGCTGCTCAGCCTCTGGCTATTCCGCCAAGGGTTTCGCCACGCCAGCCGCGCCGCGGTCACCAATTCTTTGTGATCCCGTCGCGGGCCGCTTGCCCGCGCCCGGCGAAAAAGACCACCTGACTTCAGCAAGCGAAACCCGCCCCCAGGCCGATAAGCGATCCCGCCTGACGGCAATCCTGCTTAAATTACCCCGCTCCTCGCCAACGCGCCCCTCACCTTCTCCTTCAGCTCGTCCGTCAGCGGCGACGCCGGCCACAGCGAATTCACCGAAATATCCACCCCCACCAGCTTAATGGCATACTTCACCGCGTTATAGAACGGCAAATCGTAATTATACAATTCCGGAATATACGACAAACGCTGCTGCAGCTTGACCGCCTGGGCATAATCCTGCTCCTGCCAGGCCCGGTAAATACCGCAGGTCAGCTGCGGGGCAAAATTGGCGCTGGCCGGGATACAGCCGTCGCCGCCGAGGATCAGGGTGCCGAACAAATACTCGTCATAACCGGAAAATACGGCAAAATCGGGACGCACCGGCTTGACCGCGTGAATAGTTTCACGGATATGGCTAAGGGTATCCACCGTATCCTTCAGGCCGACGATATTCGGGCAGGTTTCCGCCAGGCGGCGAACGATCGGCACGGGGATGGACTGGCCGGTCAGCGCGGGAAAGTTATAGATAAGGATCGGCAGGCTGAGCGCATCGGCCAGGTGCTTATAATGCAGATAGAGGTTTTCCTCGCTCAGCGGGTTGTAAAACGGATTCACCGCCACGACGCCGTCGGCGCCGATTTTTTGCGCATGCAGGCCAAAGCGGATCGCCTCACGGGTGCCGGAGTGCGCGATACCGATCAGCACCGGTTTGCGCTTATCGACATAGTTCACGCAGAATTCCGCCGTCCGCAGGCGCAGTGCTTCCGACATATGGGCGAACTCGCCGGCGCTTCCCAGGAAAAACAGACCGTTGACGTCCGAGGCAATCAGGCTGTCCAGCAGGTTGGCCATGCTGGCTTCATCAAGCTGCTCGTCTTCGGTAAAAAGAGTGGGAACCGGCGGGATAACACCATAAAAACGTGGAATAGCCATACAAAACTTCTCCTGATCTCAGATACCGGCCGACGACGATCGTTCGTCAGCTAATGTAGTCTATCTGTTATCAGGTTAGCCGGTGAATTGCCGTGCGATAGGTCATACATTTAAAACCGTTTTTTCGCCGGCACGATTTTTACCAGCATAACTGGTAACCTATCCCTTAGCCATGGCGCCCCGCGGCGGATTGATATACCGCGGCGCCGGCGTCCGGTCACGAACCCCGGCGAACGGGCTTGTTCCAAGACCGTCGCGCCGGCTGGATGATAGCCATTTCATATGACAGCCCGTGAACGGTAGCAGGGTGTGACAATAAATTGTATGATAAAAGCGATTTATCATAAGGTTGAGAGAATGCGCAACATCATCATAAACGGCTGGGCCTTTATCCGCGCCTTTGCCTTGATTTACCTTTGCCTGTTTATCGGCAATTTCTTTTCCCGGCTGCTGCCGATTACCATACCGGGCAGTATCCTGGGCATGTTAATCCTGTTTGTCCTGCTCTCCCTGCAACTGTTGCCGCCGCTATGGCTCAAGCCCGGCTGCCACCTGCTGATCCGCTATATGGCGCTGTTGTTCGTGCCTATCGGCGTGGGCGTGATGGAATATTATCATGAGCTGTCGTCGCAGTTCGGACCGCTGGTAGTGTCTTGCGTGATCAGTACGCTGATAGTGATGGTGGTGGTGGGCTACAGCTCGCACTACGTCCACCGCGAGCGTCCCGTGGCGGGCCAGCCGCGTCCCCCCGAGGATCAATGATGCTAGCCAATTTCTGGTGGTCGCTGCCGCTCACCCTGGCGGTGTTTTTTGGCGCGCGTCGCCTGGCGGCCAGGTTTCGCATGCCGCTGCTCAATCCGCTGCTGATTTCCATGGTGGTGATTATTCCGCTGCTGTTAATCACCGGCATTCCCTACGCACGCTATTTCGCCGGCAGTAAAATCCTCAACGATCTGCTGCAACCGGCGGTGGTGGCCCTGGCCTTTCCGCTCTATGAACAGCTGCACCAGATCCGCGCGCGCTGGAAGTCGATTATCACCATCTGCTTTGTCGGCAGTATTACCGCCATGGTCAGCGGCACCGCCATCGCCCTGTGGATGGGCGCCACGCCGGAAATAGCCGCCTCGATTTTGCCTAAATCGGTGACCACGCCTATTGCCATGGCGGTGTCGCAATCCATCAACGGCATCCCGGCCATCAGCGCGGTGTGCGTGATTTTTGTCGGCATCCTGGGCGCGGTGTTCGGCCATGCGCTGTTTAAACTCCTGCGGATCACCACTAAAGCCTCGCGCGGCCTGGCCATGGGCACCGCGTCCCATGCGCTCGGCACCGCCCGCTGCGCCGAGATGGATTTCCAGGAAGGGGCGTTCAGCTCCCTGGCGCTGGTGATCTGCGGCATCATCACCTCGCTTACCGCGCCGTTCCTGTTCCCGCTGCTGCTGCGGGCATTCGGTTAACGGCGCCGGCGTCCGGCCGGCGGCCCGGTCACGCGATAAGAGATTGATCATATTTATTTAAGCGTTTAACGACTAAAATGATTCCCTAACGAATGCTTAGGGAATCATTATGCACGCACGATTCAACCCCTCGCTGGACGCCCTGGAACCGGGCCTGCGGGCCGCGCTGGCGCATGAACTGGACCAGGAGGATTTCAGCGGCTGGTTCAGCGCCGCCCAGGCCGCCACCCTGATGCGGGCCGGCAACCTTGATGAAAACGCCTTATGCTTTGCGCTGCTGCCGCTGGCCGCCGCCTGCGCCCTGGCGCCGGTCTCGCGTTTCAACGTCGGCGCCGTCGCGCGCGGCGTGAGCGGCAACCTCTATTTCGGCGCCAATATGGAATTTATCGGCGCGCCGTTGCAGCAAACGGTGCACGCCGAGCAAAGCGCCATCAACCATGCCTGGCTGCGGGGCGAAAAGCGCCTGCGCGGCATCACCGTCAACTACACGCCCTGCGGCCACTGCCGCCAGTTTATGAACGAGCTGAACAGCGGCGCCGATCTGATGATTTACCTGCCCGACCGCTCCCCCGCCCCCCTGGCCCATTACCTGCCCGACGCGTTCGGCCCACGGGACCTGGCGATCCATACCCTGCTGATGGACGGGGTGGATCATCAGTACGCTATCATGACGTCCGATGCGCGCGGCGCCAAACCAGGTAAATCGCCAGGCGCGCGTTCCGCCACGCTGGCCGGCGCTATTCCCGCGACTACGCAACCCATGGCTACCGCCCCGGATAAAGGCGCCGCTGCCGGCAACGATCCGCTGGCGCGCCAGGCGCTGCTGGCGGCCAACCAGAGCCATGCGCCTTATAGCCAGGCGCATAGCGGGGTGGCGCTGCAAACGGCGGACGGGCGGATTTTTGCCGGCCGCTACGCGGAAAACGCCGCCTTTAACCCCAGCCTGCCGCCATTGCAGTCGGCGCTGATATTAGTGAATATGGCCGGCGCCGATTGCGGCAAGATCCATCGGGCGGCGCTGGCCGAGCGCGAAGGCGCGCCCTTTTCACAAGCGGACGCCACGCGCTCGACCCTTAGGGCGCTGGACTGTGGCGAGCTAACCCGTTATTGGCTGACCTGAACCTTGGGCAAAAGAGACGCCATCCGGCGGCGGGCAAGGCGCCGTTATGGGCCAACTTTGCCCGGGGGTTGCGCGTGGAGGTTCGCCGATAATAAAAAATAACGTTTCGTTACCAACCGGTATAAATTGTTCCACACCTGGCCAACGTTCTGTGGTTTTATTGACTTACTCGCTAAAGGGCAAACCGCAGGATTATCATGGATCGTCGTCAGTTTATCGCAGGTTCGGCCGCGGCCGTCATTATGCTGCGCGCGGGAGCAGGACTGGCCCGGAGCGGGCCGCCGTCCGGAAGATATATCGAGATTGCCTTATGGGATGGCGCGCCCCCCGGCGGCGGCGGGCCGGCCGGCGATGCTAAACTGTCGGCCAAAGGGGCGCTGAGCAATGTCGTCCGGCCCTTCCTGAGCGTTTTCCGTCCGCAAAAACCCAACGGGCAAGCGGTACTGGTCGCCGCCGGCGGCGGCTATCGGCGGATAGAAATGGGGCATGAGGCATGGCCCGCCGCCGGGTGGCTGGTAAACCTGGGTTACACGGCTTATGTGCTGGGTTACCGTTTGCCGGCCGAGGGCTGGCGGGACGGCGGCCTGGTCGCGCTGCAGGACGCGCAGCGCGCCCTGCGCATCGTCCACAGCCGCGAAAAGCACGTGAGCGCGCTTGGCTTCTCGGCCGGAGGGCACCTGCTGGGCATGGCCATCACCCGCCCTGATTTTCGCGCCTATCCCGCGCTGGACGCGCTGGACAATACTCCGGCCCGCGCCGATCGCGCCGCGTTAATCTACCCCATCATTACCCTCGAAAAACCCTATGACCATTCCTCCACGCACAAAATACTCGTCGGTCCCGATGCGACCGCCGCCGCGGAAGCCCGGTGGTCGGTACAGAATTTTGTCACCCGGCATACTCCCCCGGTTTTCCTGGCGCAGGCTGACGACGATCCCATTGCCGATCCGCATAACACGTTAATCATGGCGGCGGCATGCCGGAGTAAGCACGTGCCGGTTACGATGTATCGATACTCGAGCGGCGGACATGGCTTTGGTATGGGAAAGCCCGGGACGCCTACCCTGGAATGGCCTGCACGATATCAGGAATGGCTGCGCACCGCATGGGAAACCGCGGGAAGGCAAAAGTTTATTAATGAATAGTTATTCCATTAATCATTAAATAACAAATTACCAATGAAAACATGCAACCTGCGCCGCAATCTTTTATCATTTTGGAATCTTTTGGTAAGCCACGGAAAAATTTATGGAACTGGAACACGAAAGCAAGCGCCCCCTCTATATCCCCCACGCGGGTCCGGTACTGTTGGAATTTCCGCTATTAAACAAAGGCAGCGCGTTTACCATCGAGGAGCGCGACAATTTCAACCTGCACGGCCTGCTGCCGGAAGCGGTTGAGACCATCGGGGAGCAGGTCGAGCGCGCCTGGCGTCAGTACCAGGATTTCACCAGCGATATCGATAAACATATCTACCTGCGCAATATCCAGGATACCAACGAAACGCTGTTCTATTGCCTGCTGGACAGCCACCTGAGCGAAATGCTGCCGATTATCTATACCCCGACGGTGGGCGAGGCCTGCGAGCATTTTTCCGATATCTATCGCCGCGCCCGGGGACTGTTTATTTCGTACGGCAACCGCGACAAGATTGACGATATGCTGCAAAACGCCACCAAGCAGAACGTGAAAGTGATCGTGGTCACCGACGGCGAGCGCATCCTGGGCCTGGGCGACCAGGGTATCGGCGGCATGGGCATCCCCATCGGCAAACTGTCGCTGTATACCTCCTGCGGCGGCATCAGCCCGGCTTACACCCTGCCGGTGGTGCTGGATGCCGGCACCAATAATCCCCAGCGGCTCAACGATCCGCTGTATATGGGCTGGCGCCATCCGCGCATTACCGGCGACGAGTATGATGAATTCGTCGATGCCTTTATCCAGGCGGTGAAGCGCCGCTGGCCCGACGTGCTGCTGCAGTTCGAGGATTTCGCCCAGAAAAACGCCACTCCGTTGCTTAACCGCTATCGCGACGAACTGTGCTGTTTTAACGACGATATCCAGGGCACCGCCGCGGTGACCCTGGGCTGCCTGCTGGCCGCCAGCCACGCCGCCGGCAGCCGCCTGCGCGACCAGACCGTGGTGTTTTTGGGCGCCGGCTCCGCCGGGTGCGGCATCGCCGAGCAGATCGTGGCGGAAATGCGCACCGAGGGGCTGAGCGAGGATGAAGCGCGCGCGCGGGTGCTGATGGTCGACCGCTTCGGTTTATTAACCGATAAGCTGGCCAACCTGCTGGATTTCCAGGCGCGCCTGGTGCAGCACAGCGACCAGATTGCGGACTGGCGGCTGGATAGCGACCAGATTTCGCTGATGGACGTGGTGCGCAACGCCAAGCCGACGGTGCTGATCGGCGTCTCGGGCCAGCCGGGGCTGTTCAGCGAGGAGATTATCCGCGAGATGCATGCCCACTGCCCGCGCCCGATAGTCATGCCGTTGTCCAATCCCACCTCCCGGGTGGAGGCCACGCCGGAAGACGTGATTCGCTGGACCGACGGCGCGGCGCTGGTGGCTACCGGCAGTCCATTTGCGCCGGTGCGTTATAAAGACCAGGTCTATCCCATTGCCCAATGCAACAACGCCTATATATTCCCGGGCGTCGGCCTGGGCGTGCTGGCCTCGGGCGCCAAGCGGGTAACGGAAGCCATGCTTATCGCCGCCAGCCGCGCGCTGGCCGACTGTTCGCCGCTGGTCAACGGCGCCAACGGCGCGTTGTTGCCGGATATTAACGATATCCAGGGTGTCTCCAAGGTGATCGCCATGGAAGTCGGCAAGGCGGCGCAGGTGCACGGCGTGGCGATGGTCACCCCCGAGCAGGTGCTGTCCATCGCCATCGAGCATAATTTCTGGCATCCGCAATACCGCCACTACCGGCGCACCCCGTTCTGAGCATGGGATCCCGGCGGGAGGCGGTTGCCCCATGCCGGGCATCCCACGGCGCGGGATGTGAATATTGATGGTATGCCGGATAACACGGCCCGCCGGAGAACGGACGCGGGCCGCTTAAAATAGGGCGCCCCATGGCGCAGCGGATAAAATGCGCGGCCGGGCGCGGGCGGCTAAACAAATTGTCACATCGGGCGCATTCGGCCGCCGCGCTCCTTGCTTCGGCCGGGCAGGTAAAGTAGCCTTGGGCAATGACTTTGCGGCAGGATTAGGTTAAGGCTTACGGCATGTGGAAGCGCCTGATATATTCCCTGATTATTATCGCGGGCGTTTTACTATTCACGGCGTTCGGGCTGGACCGCTGGATCAGCTGGAAAACGGCGCCCTATATCTATGAAGATTTGCAACAGCTGCCGCACCGGCAGGTGGGCGTGGTACTGGGCACCGCAAAATACTACCGCGCCGGCGTCATTAACCAGTACTACCTCTATCGCATCCAGGGCGCGCTCAACGTTTACAACAGCGGCAAGGCCAACTATCTGCTGCTCAGCGGCGACAACGCGCTGCAAAGCTACAACGAACCCGTCACCATGCGCCGCGATCTGATCGCCCACGGCATGCCCGCCGGCGACATTGTGCTCGATTACGCCGGCTTTCGCACCCTCGATTCAATCATCCGCACGCGCAAGGTATTCGACACCAACGATTTCACCATTATCACCCAGCGCTTCCACTGCGAACGCGCGCTGTTTATCGCCATGCGCATGGGTATCCAGGCGCAGTGCTTCGCGGTGCCCTCGCCCAAGAACATGTTCTCGGTCCGGCTGCGTGAAATCGGCGCGCGCCTCGGCACCCTGTCGGATTTATACCTGCTCAAGCGCGAACCCCGCTTCCTGGGGCCACAAATCCCCATTCCGGCCCCGCACGACATCCCCGAAGGCGCCCAAGGCTATCCGGCGGTATCCCCCGAACAACTCCTGGAAATCCAACCCAAACCCGAACCGGATAACGACAGCAACGACCGCCTGCCGGATATGCGCTAAACAGGTTAGCCAGTCCGGCCGTTGCAATCCGGATCAAGGCAGGATCCGCTGGTTCATCCCACCGGCCGCCGATGATGGCGATAAAACTCAATAATCACCATTAATCCTAAAATAACGGCCAATGGCACGGTTAAATCATCGTTCGTCTCGTAAGAATGAAACTATCTGCTAGATTTAAGTGGGATAATTCAGAATTTCATGAAGGTTTATCAGAGGATAATAGAATGAAGAAAAATATATTGGTTTCAATCGCTTTTAGCTGCGCCTCGCTATTTTTGCTGGCCGCCTGCTCATCCAATCAGGCAATCAAAACCACGGACGGGAAAACCATCGTTACCGATGGCAAACCGCAGGTCGATGAGGACACCGGTCTCGTTTCCTATAAAAATGCTGAAACCGGCAAAACCGAGCAGATCAACCGGGATCAGGTCAAATCCATGGGCGAACTTGATAATTAAACCGGCGCCGGCTTAAGTGTTACGTTCGATTGCGCAAGGGTATGGATGCTGATGCCATAACAGGACGTGGGGCGGGATTGCCCCGGCATAAAGGTCGCTGATGGGTTAATTCTTGAAATTTTTACCCTGGGTGGCGTTGCCACCGCAAATTTCTACCTCACCGGCCCTCGCTTTGCTCTCAATGAGAGATTTTGCCGCAACCTGCATGATGAGGCGCTGACGAGCCAATATCGGACTAATGCCCTAATTTTTAGCAGATGATGACCTGCCCCCTCCCATCATGACAAAGATTGTTATACGCAAACCCTCCTGCGGGTAAGCGAGGCCGTGGTTTCTTGCTAGATTGATCCAGCCTTAGCCTGAACCAGGCTCAGTATAAGGAGAGGGTCTGAAATTCAGGATTTGGGATTCGGGATTTGGGATTCGGGATTCAGGATTCAGGGTAAGCGTACGCCCAGAGCCGTCTGTTAATTACCCGTCAAGTTGTCGAAGATGATGTCCATCATTTTTTTTAATGGACGCTACTCATGAAACAAACCCCCGCAAAACCCTCAAGACGTCGT
>NZ_WUBS01000027.1 GCF_010131535.1 Acerihabitans arboris | reverse complement strand
ACATCAAGATGGTTGTTAACCTGATTGCCCCGATCGCCATGGACGACGGCCTGCGTTTCGCGATCCGCGAAGGCGGCCGTACCGTTGGCGCCGGCGTGGTTGCCAAAGTTATCGCGTAAGACTTTATATGCTTATGCAAGAAGGGCGCCCCGGCGCCCTTTTTTATTTGCTGATAAAATAAGCGTTTATCCGACATCTACTGATATTTACAAAACAAAAATTGTTCCGCTATTGAAATGACACTCGTTCTCATTTAAATTACGCGTAGAGAAAGCTTAATGAGTATGAGAAATGTACGTTTGTTTGTGTAATGCGGTGAGCGATACGGCGATACGCAAAGCGGTGAGAAGCTATCAACCCAAAACTTTTCAAGAGCTTAAATGTATAGTGCCGGTAGCCAATAAATGCGGCAAGTGCGCATGCAAGGCACGCCTGATCATGGAAGACGAATTACAGCAGTTGGTGCATTACGAAAAAATTGCATAATTAGTAGGGTTATTACCTTGATTTACTCTGACGCGGTTATATTCTGTACATTACCGCAACGGAGGAGTGAATCATGAAAGGCGATGACCAAATTATTACCCATCTCAATACCCTGCTCGGCAACGAGCTGGTAGCCATCAACCAGTACTTCCTGCACGCCCGTATGTTTAAAAACTGGGGCTTGGCGCGTCTTAACGATATCGAATACCACGAATCCATCGATGAAATGAAGCACGCCGACCATTATATCGAGCGGATTCTTTTCCTGGAAGGGCTGCCTAACCTGCAGGATCTGGGTACCTTGAATATCGGCCAGAACGTCGAGGAAATGCTGCGCTCGGACCTGAACCTGGAACTGCAGGGTGCCCAGGATCTGCGCGAGGGTATTTCTTATGCCGATAGCGTCAGGGACTATGTGACCCGCGATCTGCTGATCGAAATCCTGGCTGATGAAGAGCATCATATCGATTTCCTGGAAACCGAGCTGGATTTAATCACCCTGGTCGGTCTGCAGAACTATCTTCAGTCCCAGTTAAAAGATGCGGCGCAATAATCGCCTGTTGTCCCTCTACCTTGATAAGAAAAGAAACGCCTGCGCATTATGCTGATGTTATTGACGGTACGCATCGGCCCCTGGTCGCCGTACTCTGCGCGCACCATGCCGCGCACCATGGCCGCCTGTAAATGTCCGGCCAGGGGAGGCTCCGCTAGGGGCCGATGTATATCATCCATCCGGCAAGCGACAGGCAGGGACCAAAGGGGATCTCTTTATCCGCCGCCCGCCGCAGCAACCACCAGGCCAGTCCGGTCAGCGCCGCGCCGGCGCATAGCAGCGGCAAGACCTGCCATCCCAGCCAGGCCCCCAGCCCGGCCAGCAGTTTGATATCGCCGCCGCCCAGACCCGCATAGCCTTTCAGCCAACCAAACAACCCGTTCAGCAGCCACAGGCCGCCGCCGCCGCACAGCGCGCCCAGCAGGCTATCATGCGCCGGCACCATGGCGTACCCTTCCCCAATAGGCTGGCCGGGCGCGCCATGCCAGGCGCTGCTTATCAGGCTGCACGCTATTCCCAATAACAGGAAGGGCAGGGTAATCCGGTCGGGTAGCCGCAGGGTGTGATAGTCGATCCAGCTTAGCGTCAGTAAAAACCAACTGAAGAGTAATCCGCTCACCAGGCGTTCCGCCGGCAGGCCGGGAAACGCCGCCAGGAACGCCAGCACGCAGCTTACCTCGCAGCGCCGCCGCCACAGCCGTTGGGACAGCGACATCGGCGCGGCGCGGGGATCCCTGGACAGGATAGGAGCCTTCCGTCCATGAGCCCTCAGCCGATGAAAAGCCCCCAGCCCACTCCCGGCCCAAGCGCCGCCGGCGCCCGGCAAATCTCCGCGCCACGCAGCCGGGCAGCCCGGCTGCGCGCGGGCCCGCCCCAGGATGAGCCGGGTCAGATGGCCCATCATGGCGCCGTATAATAAAAGGCAGGTAATATAAGCCGTCGCCATCATGCGCGTTGCTCCCCCTCTTTCCCGTCCCTGCTGTAAGACGTAATAAGTCGCGCATCACCATGCGCTAAATTTCCGCGCGCGCCAAATCCCGCCGGCCGAAAAGGGAATCCACGCCGCCTTCCTGCGTTTTTAGCCGCATCGCCGCTTGCTTCATGAGCAAATTAACGTATAATGCGCGGGCTTGTCTCATATATGTAAGAAACAAGCCGACTCGATGAGTCCGCGCTGGTCGCGAAAGTGGTAAGCCAGCACACAACATCCCCGATTTGGGGATAATACTGAACGATTACACTCCCCCATCAATCGAAATGGGTGTGAGGAGTAATTTTCTACGTTTATAAATAATTGGAGCTCTGGTCTCATGCAGAACCAAAGAATCCGTATCCGTTTGAAAGCGTTTGATCATCGTTTGATCGATCAATCAACCGCGGAAATAGTCGAGACTGCCAAACGTACCGGTGCTCAGGTACGTGGTCCGATCCCGCTGCCGACCCGCAAAGAGCGCTTTACCGTTCTGATCTCCCCGCACGTCAATAAAGATGCGCGCGATCAGTACGAAATTCGCACTCATAAGCGTCTGGTTGACATCGTTGAGCCAACCGAAAAAACCGTTGATGCTCTGATGCGTCTGGATCTGGCTGCTGGTGTTGATGTGCAGATCAGCCTGGGTTAATCAGGTCACCAAACGATTGAGAGGTTGAAACAATGAAGGGTTTAGTCGGTCGTAAAGTGGGCATGACTCGCATCTTCACTGAAGATGGCGTTTCCATCCCAGTAACCGTTATTGAAATCGAAGCCAACCGCGTGACGCAGGTTAAAGACCTGGACAACGACGGTTACCGCGCTATTCAGGTCACCACCGGCACTAAAAAAGCCAATCGTGTGACTAAACCTGAAGCCGGTCACTTCGCTAAGGCAGGCGTTGAAGCCGGCCGCGGCCTGTGGGAATTCCGCGTCGAAGACGTTGAAGAAATCACTGCGGGTCAAAGCATCAGCGTAGAGCTGTTTGCCGATGTGAAAAAAGTTGACGTTACCGGTACGTCCAAAGGTAAAGGATTTGCAGGCACTGTAAAGCGCTGGAACTTCCGTACCCAGGATGCTACCCATGGTAACTCCTTGTCCCACCGCGGTCATGGTTCAATCGGTCAGAACCAGACTCCGGGTAAAGTATTCAAGGGCAAGAAAATGGCAGGCCAGATGGGTAACGAGCGTGTAACCGTTCTAAGCCTGGACGTAGTACGTGTTGACGTTGAGCGCAACCTGCTGCTGGTCAAAGGCGCTGTCCCGGGAGCAACCGGCGGCGACCTGATCGTTAAACCGGCTGTCAAGGCGTAACGTCGAGGAGATAGGAATGGAATTGGTATTGAAAGACGCGCAAAGCGCGCTGACTGTTTCCGAAACTACCTTCGGGCGTGACTTCAACGAAGCGCTGGTACACCAGGTTGTTGTTGCTTATGCAGCAGGTGCCCGTCAAGGTACTCGCGCTCAGAAGACCCGTGCTGAAGTTACTGGTTCCGGTAAGAAACCATGGCGTCAGAAGGGTACCGGTCGCGCACGTTCAGGTACGGTTAAGAGCCCAATCTGGCGTTCAGGTGGCGTAACATTTGCCGCCAAGCCGCAGGATCACAGCCAGAAGGTAAATAAGAAGATGTACCGTGGGGCGCTGAAAAGCATCCTGTCTGAACTGGTACGTCAAGAACGTCTGATCGTCGTTGAGTCTTTTTCTGTAGAAGCGCCTAAAACCAAGCTGCTGGTACAGAAATTGAAAGACATGGCGCTGGAAGATGTGCTGATCATTACAAGCGAACTTGATGAGAACCTGTTCCTGGCCGCGCGTAACCTCTACAAAGTAGACGTTCGTGATGTCGCAGGTATCGATCCGGTTAGCCTGATCGCCTTCGACAAAGTTGTCATGACGGCTGACGCTGTGAAGCAAGTTGAGGAGATGCTGGCATGATTCGTGAAGAACGTTTGCTGAAAGTTTTGCGCGCGCCGCACGTTTCTGAAAAAGCGTCTGCAGCGATGGAAAAGCATAACACCATCGTACTCAAAGTAGCTAAAGACGCGACCAAAGCAGAAATTAAAGCCGCTGTGCATAAACTGTTTGAAGTCGAAGTCAATGATGTTCGTACCCTGATCGTTAAAGGTAAAACGAAGCGTCATGGACAGCGTATCGGTCGTCGTAGCGACTGGAAAAAAGCTTACGTCACCCTGAAAGAAGGCCAGAACATGGACTTCATCGGCGGCGCAGAGTAAGTCGGAGGAGAAGAACAATGGCAATTGTTAAATGTAAACCGACATCTCCGGGTCGTCGCCACGTAGTTAAAGTGGTCAACCCTGAGCTGCACAAGGGCAAGCCTTACGGCCCGTTGCTGGAAAAACTCACTAAATCCGGTGGACGCAATAACAATGGCCGTATCACTACGCGCCATATCGGTGGTGGTCATAAACAACAATACCGTGTTGTCGACTTTAAACGCGACAAAGACGGTATCCCGGCCATCGTAGAACGCCTGGAATATGATCCGAACCGTTCCGCCAACATCGCTTTAGTGCTGTATAAAGACGGTGAACGTCGTTACGTACTGGCGCCGAAAGGCCTGAAAGCCGGTGACCAGATTCAGTCTGGCGTCGACGCTTCCATCAAAGCCGGTAACACCCTGCCGATGCGCAATATCCCGGTTGGTTCCACCGTGCATAACGTGGAAATGAAACCCGGTAAAGGCGGTCAGCTGGCGCGTTCCGCTGGTGCTTATGTTCAGATTGTCGCCCGTGACGGCGCTTATGTCACGCTGCGTCTTCGCTCCGGCGAAATGCGTAAAGTGCAGTCTGAATGCCGCGCAACCATGGGTGAAGTCGGTAACGCCGAACACATGTTGCGTGTATTGGGCAAAGCCGGTGCAAGCCGCTGGCGTGGTATTCGTCCGACCGTGCGCGGTACGGCGATGAACCCAGTGGATCACCCGCATGGTGGTGGTGAAGGTCGTAACTTTGGTAAGCACCCGGTCAGTCCGTGGGGCCTGCAGACCAAAGGTAAGAAGACCCGTAGTAATAAGCGTACTGATAAGTTCATCGTACGTCGCCGTAGTAAAAAATAATTAGAGGATAAACCATGCCACGTTCTCTCAAGAAAGGTCCATTCATAGACCTGCACTTGCTGAAGAAGGTAGAGAAAGCGGTGGAAAGCGGTGACAAGAAGCCTATACGCACTTGGTCCCGTCGTTCAACGATCTTTCCAACAATGATCGGTTTGACCATCGCTGTCCATAATGGTCGTCAGCACGTACCGGTATTTGTATCCGATGAAATGGTCGGTCATAAACTGGGCGAATTCGCGCCGACGCGTACTTATCGCGGCCATGCGGCCGACCGAAAAGCTAAAAAACGCTAAGGTAGGAGGAAGAGATGGAAACTATCGCTCAACATCGCCACGCTCGTTCTTCTGCTCAAAAGGTACGCCTGGTGGCTGACCTTATCCGCGGTAAGAAAGTGTCGCAAGCTCTGGAAGTTTTAGCCTACACCAACAAGAAAGCTGCTGGTCTGGTTAAAAAAGTACTGGAGTCTGCCATTGCTAACGCTGAACACAACGATGGCGCAGATATCGATGATCTGAAAGTCGCGAAAATATTCGTCGACGCCGGCCCAAGCATGAAGCGTATTATGCCTCGTGCAAAAGGTCGGGCGGATCGCATCTTGAAGCGCACCAGCCACATCACTGTGGTTGTGTCCGATCGCTGAGACTCTGGAGACTAGCAATGGGTCAGAAAGTACATCCTAATGGTATTCGCCTGGGTATTGTCAAACCTTGGAACTCTACCTGGTACGCGAATACCAAAGAATTCGCTGACAACCTGGACAGCGACTTTAAAGTTCGTCAATTCCTGATAAAAGAACTGGCGAAGGCTTCCGTTTCTCGCATCGTTATCGAGCGTCCGGCCAAGAGCATCCGTGTGACTATTCACACCGCTCGTCCGGGCATCGTTATCGGCAAGAAAGGTGAAGACGTCGAAAAACTGCGTAAGGTCGTTGCGGATATCGCCGGCGTGCCTGCGCAGATCAATATTGCCGAAATCCGTAAACCGGAACTGGACGCTAAATTGGTCGCGGACAGCATCTCTTCACAGCTGGAACGTCGTGTTATGTTCCGTCGTGCTATGAAGCGTGCTGTTCAGAACGCCATGCGTCTGGGCGCTAAGGGTATTAAAGTTGAAGTCAGCGGTCGTCTTGGCGGCGCTGAAATCGCACGTACCGAATGGTACCGCGAAGGTCGTGTTCCGCTGCATACGCTGCGTGCGGATATCGACTACAACACCTCCGAAGCGCGCACCACTTATGGTGTCATCGGCGTAAAAGTGTGGATCTTCAAAGGTGAGATTCTGGGTGGTATGGCTGCCGTTGAACAACCGGAAAAACCGGCTGCTCAACCTAAAAAGCAGCAGCGCAAAGGCCGCAAGTAAGGAGAGTCGCTGATGTTACAACCAAAGCGTACAAAATTCCGTAAGATGCACAAAGGCCGCAACCGCGGTCTGGCAGCGGGCACGGATATTAGCTTCGGTACTTTCGGTCTGAAAGCTGTTGGCCGTGGTCGTCTGACCGCTCGTCAAATCGAAGCTGCGCGTCGTGCAATGACGCGTGCAGTTAAGCGTCAAGGTAAGATCTGGATCCGTGTATTCCCGGACAAACCGATCACCGAGAAGCCGCTTGAAGTGCGTATGGGTAAAGGTAAAGGCAACGTCGAATATTGGGTTGCCTTGATTCAACCGGGCAAAGTCCTGTATGAAATGGACGGCGTTCCGGAAGAAGTTGCTCGCGAAGCATTCAAGCTGGCAGCAGCGAAACTGCCGATTAAAACCACCTTTGTAACTAAGACGGTGATGTAATGAAAGCAAAAGAGCTGCGTGAAAAAAGCGTTGAAGAGCTGAACACCGAGCTGCTGAACCTGTTGCGCGAGCAGTTTAACCTGCGCATGCAGGCGGCCAGTGGTCAGCTGCAACAGACACACCTGTTGTTACAAGTGCGTCGCAATGTTGCGCGCGTTAAAACGTTATTGACTGAGAAGGCGGGTGCGTAATGAGTGACAATATCCGTACTCTGCAAGGTCGCGTGGTCAGCGACAAAATGGAGAAATCCATTGTCGTGGCCATCGAACGTTTTGTGAAACACCCGATTTACGGCAAATTCATCAAGCGTACGACCAAGCTGCACGTACACGACGAGAGCAATGAAAGTGGTATCGGCGACGTCGTGGAAATCCGCGAATGCCGCCCGATTTCCAAGACTAAGTCCTGGACACTTGTTCGCGTTGTAGAGAAAGCGATTCTGTAATACAGTAAGCGCGCTCCAAACAAGATAAACGGCTCAGAGCACGAGCCGTTTATTTTTTCTACCCATATCAAGAGTGCAGTGTTATAATGCTGCGCCCTGTATTATGGGGTTTTTCTTAACGACCTAATATGGGTCCTAAAGTTGTAGTTGACATTAGCGGAGCACTAACATGATCCAAGAACAGACTATGCTGAACGTGGCCGACAACTCCGGTGCACGTCGCGTAATGTGTATCAAGGTTCTAGGTGGCTCGCACCGTCGCTACGCAGGCGTCGGCGACATCATCAAGATCACCATCAAGGAAGCAATTCCGCGTGGCAAGGTTAAAAAAGGTGATGTCCTGAAGGCGGTAGTGGTGCGCACCAAGAAGGGTGTCCGTCGCCCTGACGGTTCTGTCGTTCGCTTCGATGGTAATGCTTGTGTTT
The DNA here is from genome assembly GCF_010131535.1 of Acerihabitans arboris. GTDB lineage: Bacteria > Pseudomonadota > Gammaproteobacteria > Enterobacterales > Enterobacteriaceae > Acerihabitans > Acerihabitans arboris. The sequence goes on along the minus strand of NZ_WUBS01000027.1, from coordinate 19,014 downwards.
TGTTGAATAACAATAGCGAGCAACCCATCGGTACGCGTATTTTTGGGCCGGTGACTCGTGAACTGCGTACCGAAAAGTTCATGAAAATCATTTCTCTGGCACCAGAAGTACTTTAAGGAGCGAATCATGGCAGCGAAAATCCGTCGTGATGACGAAGTTATCGTGCTAACCGGCAAAGATAAAGGTAAGCGCGGTAAAGTAAAGAATGTCCTGTCTACGGGCAAGGCCATTGTTGAAGGTATCAACCTGGTTAAGAAACATCAAAAACCAGTTCCGGCTACGAACCAGCCGGGCGGCATCGTTGAACAGGAAGCGGCAATTCAGCTTTCCAACCTTGCCATCTTCAACGGTGCCTCCAACAAGGCGGACCGTGTAGGCTTTAAGATTGAAGACGGAAAAAAAGTCCGTATCTTCAAATCTAACGGCGAAACAATCAAGTAACTTGGAGTAGTACGATGGCGAAACTGCATGATTACTACAAAGACGAACTAGTCGAAAAGTTAATGAAAGAATTCGGCTATCATTCTGTCATGCAAGTCCCTCGGGTCGAGAAGATCACCCTGAACATGGGTGTTGGTGAAGCGATTGCTGATAAAAAACTGCTGGATAATGCTGCGAACGATTTAGCGGCAATTTCCGGACAAAAACCGCTTATCACCAAGGCGCGCAGATCCGTTGCGGGCTTCAAAATCCGTCAGGGCTATCCGATCGGCTGTAAAGTAACCCTGCGTGGTGAACGCATGTGGGAGTTCTTTGAGCGACTGATATCCATTGCTGTACCGCGTATTCGTGACTTCCGTGGCTTGTCCACCAAGTCTTTCGATGGTCGTGGTAACTACAGCATGGGCGTACGTGAGCAGATCATCTTCCCGGAAATCGATTATGACAAAGTCGATCGCGTTCGTGGCTTGGATATTACCATCACCACTACTGCGAAATCCGATGATGAAGGTCGTGCACTGTTGGCCGCCTTTAACTTCCCATTCCGCAAGTAAGGCAGGGTACTAATGGCTAAACAATCCATGAAAGCACGCGAAGTCAAACGCGTGAAATTAGCTGAGAAATTCTTCGCAAAGCGCGCTGAACTTAAAACCATCATCTCCAGCGTTAATTCTTCTGATGAAGAACGTTGGGATGCGGTTCTCAAGCTGCAGACTCTGCCGCGTGATTCCAGCCCGTCTCGTCAGCGTAACCGCTGCCGCCAAACTGGTCGTCCGCATGCTTTCCTGCGGAAATTCGGGTTGAGCCGTATCAAAGTCCGTGAAACTGCCATGCGCGGTGAGATCCCGGGTCTGAGAAAGGCTAGCTGGTAATTGTCACCAATTGAATCACGGGAGTAAAGACAGATGAGCATGCAAGATCCGATCGCGGATATGCTGACCCGTATCCGTAACGGTCAAACCGCGAACAAAACAGCGGTCTCCATGCCTTCCTCCAAGCTTAAAGTGGCAATCGCCAGTTTGCTGAAAGAAGAAGGCTTTATTGAAGAATTCAAAATCGAAGGCGACACCAAGCCTACGCTGGAAATCGTACTGAAGTACTTCCAGGGTAAGCCGGTTGTGGAAACCATCCAGCGTATCAGCCGTCCAGGTCTGCGTATCTATAAGAAAAAAGATGCGTTGCCGAAAGTTATGGCAGGTTTAGGTATCGCGGTTGTTTCTACCTCTAAAGGTGTCATGACTGATCGTGCGGCTCGCCAGGCTGGTCTTGGTGGCGAGATTATCTGCTACGTAGCTTAATCGGGAGGAAAACATGTCTCGTGTTGCAAAAGCACATGTCGTCATTCCTGCCGGCGTAGAGGTAAAACTCAACGGTCAGGAAATTTCGATAAAAGGTAAAAACGGCGAGCTGAGTCGTACTATCCACGATGCTGTTCATGTTAACTATGCGGACAACAACCTGACGTTTGTGCCTCGTGAAGGCGAAGCGAATGGTTGGGCCCTGGCGGGTACTACCCGTGCATTGTTACATGCAATGGTGGTCGGTGTTACTGAAGGCTTCACCAAGAAGCTGCAGCTGGTAGGCGTAGGTTATCGTGCCGCGGTAAAAGGCAATGTGGTGAATTTGGCCCTCGGCTATTCACACCCCATCGACCATGTTTTACCGGCAGGCATCACCGCTGAATGTCCGACCCAGACTGAAATCGTGCTGAAAGGCGCTGATAAGCAGGCTGTTGGGCAGATTGCGGCTGATTTGCGAGCCTATCGTCGTCCTGAGCCTTACAAAGGCAAAGGTGTCCGTTACGCCGACGAAGTCGTGCGTACCAAAGAGGCTAAGAAAAAGTAAGGTAACACTATGGATAAGAAAGCAGCTCGTATCCGTCGTGCGACCCGCGCACGCCGCAAGCTACAAGAACTGGGCGCAACCCGCCTGGTTATACATCGTACCCCGCGCCATATTTATGCGCAGGTCATTGCCCCGAATGGTTCTGAAGTTCTGGTAGCCGCTTCTACTGTAGAAAAAGCTATCGCGGAGCAATTAAAGGGTACCGGTAATAAAGATGCCGCGACCGCTGTAGGTAAAACTATTGCAGAACGCGCTCTGGAAAAAGGCATCAAGATTGTCGCTTTTGACCGTTCCGGGTTCCAATATCATGGTCGAGTCCAGGCACTGGCAGATGCTGCCCGTGAAGCTGGCCTTCAGTTCTAAGGTAGAGGTGTAAGATGGCACACACTGAGAAACAAGCTGGCGAACTGCAGGAAAAGCTTATCGCGGTAAATCGCGTATCCAAAACCGTAAAAGGTGGCCGTATTTTTAGTTTTACCGCACTGACCGTTGTCGGTGATGGTAACGGTCGCGTAGGTTTTGGCTATGGCAAAGCACGCGAAGTTCCGGCAGCGATCCAGAAAGCGATGGAAAAAGCCCGTCGCAATATGATGAATGTCGCGCTGAACAGCGGCACCCTGCAGCACCCGGTTAAAGGTGCTCATACGGGTTCCCGTGTGTTCATGATGCCGGCTTCCCAAGGTACCGGTATTATCGCCGGTGGTGCAATGCGCGCCGTCCTGGAAGTCGCAGGGGTCCACAACGTATTAGCAAAGACTTATGGTTCCACCAACCCGATCAACGTGGTTCGTGCAACTATCGATGCCCTTGCTAACATGAAGTCCCCCGAAATGGTCGCTGCCAAGCGTGGTAAATCCGTTGAAGAAATTCTGGGGTAATTGACCATGGCACAGATGATTAAAATAACTCAGACGCGCAGTTCCATCGGTCGTCTGCCGAGACACAAGGCAACTTTGGTTGGCTTGGGCCTGCGTCGCATTGGTCACACCGTAGAGCGCGAGGATACTCCTGCTGTACGCGGTATGGTCAATTTGGTTTCCTACATGGTCAAAGTTGAGGAGTAACAGATGCGCTTAAATACTCTGTCTCCGGCTGAGGGCTCAAAGCACGCTCCTCGGCGTGTAGGTCGCGGTATTGGTTCCGGCCTGGGTAAAACCGCGGGACGTGGTCACAAGGGTCAGAAGTCTCGTTCTGGCGGTGGCGTGCGTCGTGGGTTCGAAGGCGGCCAGATGCCTTTATACCGTCGTCTGCCGAAATTCGGCTTCACCTCGCGCAAGGCAATGGTCACGGCGGAAGTTCGCCTGTCAGAACTGGCGCAGGTGGAAGGCGAGGTTATCGATCTCAACACGCTTAAAGCCGCTAACATTGTTGGCACCCAGATTGAATTCGCGAAAGTTATGCTTTCCGGCGAAATCAATCGCGCAGTAACCCTGCGCGGTCTGCGTGTCACCAAAGGCGCTCGTGCTGCAATCGAAGCTGCTGGCGGTACAATTGAGGAATAAGTAGCAGATGGCCAAACAACCAGGATTAGACTTTCAAAGTGCTAAAGGCGGATTGGGCGAGCTTAAACGCAGACTTTTGTTTGTAGTTGGCGCCTTGATTGTCTTCCGTATCGGCTCTTTTATTCCGATCCCTGGTATCGATGCCACTGTGCTTGCGAAATTGCTCGAACAGCAGAGAGGCACCATCATTGAAATGTTTAACATGTTCTCTGGTGGCGCGCTCAGCCGTGCTTCGATCTTCGCCTTGGGGATCATGCCGTATATTTCGGCATCGATCATCATCCAGCTGCTGACGGTTGTTCACCCGGCGCTGGCGGAGATTAAAAAAGAGGGTGAGGCTGGCCGTCGCAAGATTAGCCAGTACACCCGCTACGGCACGTTGGTATTAGGTATATTCCAGTCGATTGGTATTGCTACCGGTCTGCCGAATATGCCCGGAATGCAAGGCCTGGTATATAATCCGGGTTTTGCGTTTTACTTTACCGCGGTTGTGAGCCTGGTCACGGGGACGATGTTCCTGATGTGGCTGGGTGAACAGATTACTGAACGAGGTATCGGCAACGGTATTTCAATCATTATCTTCGCGGGTATCGTAGCGGGTTTACCGCCGGCCATTGCCCATACCATAGAGCAAGCTCGTCAAGGCGACCTGCACTTCCTCCTGTTGCTATTGGTTGTAGTACTCGTATTTGCAGTGACGTTTTTTGTGGTGTTCGTCGAGCGTGGCCAACGGCGTATTGTCGTTAACTATGCCAAACGTCAGCAAGGACGTCGTGTTTATGCGGCACAGAGCACACATTTGCCGTTGAAGGTGAATATGGCCGGCGTTATACCGGCAATTTTCGCCTCCAGCATCATTCTGTTTCCGGCCACGATTGCATCCTGGTTCGGCGGCGGTACCGGTTGGGGATGGCTGACAGCGATTTCACTGTATTTACAGCCTGGACAACCGCTTTATGTGTTACTCTATGCGTCTGCAATCATATTCTTCTGTTTCTTTTACACGGCACTGGTGTTTAACCCGCGCGAAACAGCAGATAACCTGAAGAAGTCCGGTGCATTTGTACCAGGCATTCGTCCGGGAGAGCAAACGGCTAAATATATTGATAAAGTGATGACCCGTCTGACTCTGGTCGGTGCGATGTATATTACTTTTATCTGCCTTATCCCGGAGTTCATGCGTGACGCAATGAAAGTTCCCTTTTATTTCGGGGGCACATCTTTATTGATTGTCGTTGTGGTGATCATGGACTTTATGGCTCAAGTGCAGACTCTGATGATGTCGAGTCAATACGAGTCCGCATTGAAGAAAGCAAACCTGAAAGGCTATAACCGCTAATCCGGGAAGCTTGAGAAGTTACGGAGAGTAAAAATGAAAGTTCGTGCTTCCGTCAAGAAGTTATGTCGTAACTGCAAAATCGTTCGCCGCCACGGCGTCGTTCGCGTAATTTGCAGCGAGCCTAAGCATAAGCAACGCCAAGGCTGATAAATTCGGCATTTTTTTCTTGCAAAGTTGGGTTGAGCTGGCTAGATTAGCCAGCCAATCTTTTGTAGGTCAACGCAACATTGTTTGAGTATCCTGAAAACGGGCTTTTCAGAATGGTGTTGCCGTTTAAATTTTTAGGAGTGCATAGTGGCCCGTATAGCAGGCATTAACATTCCTGATCAAAAACATACCGTGATCGCGTTAACTTCAATCTACGGTATCGGTAAGACCCGTTCACAAAAAATTTGTGAAACCGCGGGCATTGCTGAACATGTTAAGATCAGTGAGCTGTCTGAAGAGCAGATCGACACGCTGCGTGACGCAGTTGCTAAATTTGTGGTCGAAGGTGATCTGCGCCGTGAAGTAACCCTGAGTATCAAGCGTCTGATGGACCTTGGTACCTATCGTGGTTTGCGTCATCGTCGTGGTCTTCCGGTTCGCGGTCAGCGTACCAAGACCAATGCCCGTACCCGTAAGGGTCCGCGCAAACCGATCAAGAAATAATCGGGGTGAGTAAATAATGGCTAAGGCACCTGTTCGTGCACGTAAGCGTGTTAAAAAGCAAGTCTCAGATGGCGTGGCTCATATCCATGCGTCTTTCAACAATACCATCGTTACTATTACCGATCGTCAGGGTAATGCGTTGGGTTGGGCGACGGCCGGTGGTTCCGGTTTCCGTGGTTCTCGTAAATCCACTCCTTTCGCCGCGCAGGTTGCAGCAGAACGTTGCGCTGAAGCAGTGAAAGAGTATGGCATCAAGAATCTGGAAGTTATGGTAAAAGGACCTGGTCCGGGCCGTGAGTCTACCGTTCGCGCGTTAAACGCGGCTGGTTTTCGCATCACTAATATTACTGATGTGACTCCGATCCCCCATAACGGTTGTCGTCCGCCGAAAAAGCGCCGCGTATAACGCCGCTTCTAGGTTAGTTGGAGAAAGAAAATGGCAAGATATTTGGGTCCTAAGCTCAAGCTGAGCCGTCGTGAGGGCACAGACCTATTCCTGAAGTCTGGTGTTCGCGCGATCGATTCCAAGTGTAAAATTGAACAGCCTCCTGGACAGCATGGCGCGCGTAAACCGCGTCTGTCTGACTACGGGGTGCAGTTGCGTGAAAAACAAAAAGTACGTCGTATCTATGGCGTTCTGGAACGTCAATTCCGCAACTACTACAAAGAAGCAGCGCGTCTTAAAGGCAATACCGGTGAAAACCTGTTGCAGTTGCTTGAAGGCCGTCTGGACAACGTTGTTTACCGCATGGGTTTTGGCGCCACTCGCGCTGAATCACGCCAATTGGTCAGCCATAAGGCGATCATGGTAAACGGCCGTGTTGTCAACATCGCTTCTTACCAGGTTACTCCGAATGATGTTGTAAGCATCCGTGAGAAAGCGAAAAAGCAATCCCGTGTTCGTGCCTCATTGGAACTGGCTGAACAGCGTGAAAAGCCGACCTGGCTTGAAGTTGACGCTGCTAAGATGGAAGGGGTGTTCAAACGTATTCCAGAACGTACCGATCTGTCTGCGGACATTAATGAACACCTGATAGTCGAGCTTTACTCTAAGTAAGGCTTAGTACCAAAGAGAGGACACAATGCAGGGTTCTGTGACAGAGTTTCTAAAACCGCGCCTGGTAGATATCGAGCAAGTCAGTTCGACGCACGCCAAGGTGACCCTTGAACCTTTAGAGCGTGGCTTCGGCCATACCCTAGGTAACGCACTGCGCCGTATTCTGCTTTCGTCGATGCCGGGTTGCGCGGTGACCGAGGTTGAGATTGATGGTGTACTGCACGAGTACAGCACCAAAGAAGGTGTACAGGAAGACATCCTGGAGATTCTGCTCAACCTGAAAGGGCTGGCGGTGAGAGTTCAAGGTAAGGATGACGTTATCCTTACTCTGAATAAATCTGGCATTGGCCCTGTAACAGCAGCCGACATTACCCATGACGGGGATGTCGAAATCGTCAAGCCGCAGCATGTGCTGTGTCACCTGACCGATGAAAACGCATCGATTAATATGCGTATCAAAGTTCAGCGTGGTCGTGGTTACGTGCCGGCTTCTGCCCGAATTCATTCGGAAGAAGATGAGCGCCCGATTGGTCGTTTGCTGGTCGATGCATGCTATAGCCCTGTAGAGCGTATCGCCTACAATGTTGAAGCCGCACGTGTTGAACAGCGTACCGACCTGGACAAGCTGGTCATCGAAATGGAAACCAATGGCACGATCGATCCTGAAGAGGCGATCCGCCGCGCGGCTACCATCCTGGCTGAACAACTTGAAGCTTTTGTTGATTTACGTGATGTACGTCAACCGGAAGTTAAAGAAGAGAAACCAGAATTCGACCCGATCCTGCTGCGCCCAGTTGACGATCTGGAATTGACTGTCCGCTCTGCTAACTGCCTTAAGGCAGAAGCCATCCACTACATCGGTGATCTGGTACAGCGTACCGAGGTTGAGCTCCTTAAAACGCCCAACCTGGGTAAAAAATCTCTTACTGAGATTAAAGACGTGTTGGCTTCCCGTGGGTTGTCTCTGGGCATGCGCCTAGAGAACTGGCCTCCGGCAAGTATTGCTGATGAATAACCCGATCACAGGGTAAGGTTTTACTGAGAAGGATAAGGTCATGCGCCATCGTAAGAGTGGTCGTCAACTGAACCGTAACAGCAGCCATCGCCAGGCTATGTTCCGTAACATGGCCGGCTCTCTGGTTCGTCACGAGATAATCAAGACGACCCTGCCAAAAGCGAAAGAGCTGCGCCGTGTTGTTGAACCGCTGATTACACTTGCCAAGACCGACAGCGTTGCAAATCGTCGTCTGGCATTCGCCCGTACTCGTGATAACGAGATCGTGGCAAAACTGTTTAACGAGCTTGGCCCGCGTTTCGCGAGCCGTGCCGGTGGTTACACTCGCATTCTGAAGTGTGGTTTCCGTGCAGGTGACAATGCGCCGATGGCTTATATTGAGCTGTTAGATCGTGCTGCAGAATCCCAGGTTCCAGCGGAAGCGGTCGCAGAGTAATCTGCCCCGTGTACTTACAAAACCCGGCCCCGGCCGGGTTTTTTATTGCGTGCGATTTGATGACGTTTGGCATGTCCTTCATGAATTTGCCATCCCCGCGCGTCCACTGGATTTCAAGCGGCTGAAGGCCTGCCAGCGTTGCCCATGCTATCAATGTTGAACCGGCAGCGCTTACCATCCGCCGGCCAATGCGCTATGCTGAATCCGTGACCAACCCGCAAAAGGAGCGGTGCTTATGTGGTTAGTGGATGAACTGGCGGAGCAGCATATCCAGCAGGCACTACGGGAGGGCGAATTTGACAACCTGCCGGGATATGGTAAACCCCTGCAGCTGGATGATGACAGCGCGGTGCCGGAAGACCTGCGGGCAGGCTATCGCCTGCTGAAAAATGCCGGTTACCTGCCGGCGGAACTCCAGGATCGCCAAGACGCGCTTAGGCTGAGCGATCTTTTGCAGGGTATCGACGAGCAGGACGCCCGCCATGAAGACATCAGCGCCCGGCTGCGGCTGCTGGAAATCAAGCTACGACAGGCTGGCATGAGCACCGATTTTTTGCATCACGGCTACCGGGAACAATTGCAGCGCCGGTTTGGCAACGGCCACAAAAATGGCTAAATCCATTGGCAACGAATTTTATTTTACTACTCTTGCTGTGGGTACGATTTGCTATAATATTGCCCACGGCGCATCGGTTGGTTTTTTATAGCCAGCGTTTGCGCAAGCCGTCGCCCGGCGGTAATTTCAACGCGCAAGCATGCATCTTTTTGCCCGCCTGTGTCATTATTTACCAGGAGTTTCTCACCCGCATCGCGGGTATGTTATCGAGGATGTCATGACTGAAAAATATCGCCATATCAGAGGCACCATCAATGACAACGCCATCGCGGCATTGTTGCACGATCCGCTGTTTCGCCAGCGTCGTGAAAAAAACGTAAAAGGGAAGGGTAGCTACTGTCGTAAAGGCAAAAACGCAAAAGCCCAGAACTGGGAGGCCAGTGGTAACCTCATCAAACCTGATGTTACCACTGGCCTTTTGTTTTCAGCACATCCCGACATTAAACGCCTGCACTGAAGATTGTCTTTCGTAGCACCTCAAATCAAAAGACCCTGGCCTATCGCCTTAAAGCGTCGGCGGCTGCTGCGGTGGCAGCGGCGTGGCGACGGCCTGGTTCTGCTGCTTGAGCAGGTCGCGGATTTCAGTCAACAGGGTTTCTTCAGCACTGGGTTTCGGCGGCGCGGCCGGAGCGTCTTCATGTTTGCGATGCAGCTTGTTAATCAGTTTGATAACACAAAATACCGCCAGGGCGACTATCAGGAAATCGAAGATATTCTGCAGGAAAATACCGTACTGCAAAACGACTGCCGGCGTATCACCCTGTGCGGGTTTCAGCACCCACCCGAACGATCGGAAATCCACCCCGCCAATCAATAAACCCAGCGGCGGCATAATGACGTTGGCTACCAGGGACGACACAATTTTACCGAAGGCGGCACCGATTATTACCCCGACAGCCAGGTCCACAACATTGCCGCGCATGGCGAATTTTCTGAATTCCTGCAGGAAACTCATAGGCTTGCTCCTTCTCAGTTAATGACCAAGTAAGTCTAACAAAGGATGATGTTTTTACCAGATTCTTTAACATTTTGTGGCAATTCATTGCGTGGGCCACACCGGCCGCCCTATAAAAAGAACGGACTTGGCTGGAACAGACGCTCCACGTCGGTAATGAATTTTTTATCGGTCAGGAACATGATCACATGATCGCCCTGCTGGATGCGGCAGCCCTTATTGGCGATGATGACATCATCGCCGCGCACGATAGCGCCGATAATGGTGCCGGGCGGCAGTTTTATGGTGTCGATGGTACGGCCGACCACTTTTGAGGTGCTCTCATCGCCATGAGCAATGGCTTCTATGGCCTCGGCGACGCCACGGCGCAGAGAGGACACGCTGACGATATCCGCCTTGCGCACGTGGCCCAGCAGCGCCGAAATCGTTGCCTGCTGCGGCGAAATAGCGATATCAATTACGCTGCCCTGTACCAGATCCACATAAGCGCGGCGCTGGATCAGCACCAATACCTTTTTGGCGCCCATGCGTTTGGCCAGCATCGCCGACATGATGTTGGCTTCGTCGTCGTTGGTAATGGCGATAAACACGTCGATTTGCTCAATATGTTCCTCGGCCAGCAGCTCCTGATCGGAGGCGTCGCCAAAAAACACAATGGTGTCATGCAGCAGCTCCGCCAGCTCGGCCGCCCGCTGCTTATCCCGCTCGATAAGCTTGACGCTGTAATCTTTTTCCAACCGTTGGGCCAGTCCCGCGCCAATATTGCCGCCGCCGACGATCATGATTCGTTTGTATGGCTTTTCCAGCCGCTGCAGCTCGCTCATCACCGCCCTGATGTGCGGCGACGCGGCGACAAAAAAAACTTCGTCGCCGGCTTCGATCACCGTCGATCCCTGCGGTCGGATCGGCCGATCCTGCCGGAAGATCGCGGCAACGCGGGTATTGATATGCGGCATATGCTCGCGCAGCGAGGACAGGGCGTTACCTACCAGCGGCCCGCCGTAATAGGCTTTTACCGCGGCGATGCTGACTTTGCCCTGGGCGAAGTTAACCACCTGCAGCGCGCCGGGATACTCGATCAGTTTATAAATGTTATCGATCACCAACTGCTCGGGGGAGATCAGGTGATCGATGGGCACCGCTTCCGGTGAAAACAGCCTGGCGGCTTCGCGGATATAATCGGCCGAGCGGATGCGGGCAATGCGATTGGGCGTTTTGAATAACGTATAGGCTATCTGGCAGGCCACCATATTGGTTTCATCGGAGTTGGTCACGGCGACCAGCATATCCGCATCCTCCGCCCCCGCCTCGCGTAATACCCTGGGATGCGAGGCATGGCCCTGGATCGCACGAAGATCAAACTTATCCTGTAATTGCCGTAGCTGGTTCGGGTTGTTATCGACGATGGTAATATCGTTGTTTTCCCCCACCAGGTTTTCAGCCAGGGTGCCGCCTACCTGTCCTGCTCCAAGGATGATTATTTTCATAGTCGGTTCTTCATGCTCATTATGTGCGTGGCGAAATGCCGGGTGAGGCACTCTTGATCATCTTAGCGTAAAAGAAGCCGTCGCCTTCATCGGGCGCGGGGAAACATTGCCTGCCGGGGCTGGCGGCATCGCCGGTTTCCACCAGCCCGGCATCTGCGTGGCCGGCCAGGAACGCGCTGATTTGCTCGCCGTTCTCCTCCGGCAATATTGAACAGGTGGCGTAAAGCAGCGTGCCGCCGGGTTTAAGCAGCGGCCAGGTAGCGTTCAGGATTTCTTGCTGCAACGCGGCCAGTTCGGCGATATCGCGATCGCGGCGCAGCCATTTTATATCGGGATGACGCCGGATAACACCGGTGGCGGAGCAGGGCGCATCAAGTAAAATACGATCCCAGGTTCGGCCCTGGTTCCATTCCCCGGGCTGCCTGCCGTCGCCGACCAACACCTGCGCATGCTGCCCCAGGCGCTGGAGGTTTTCCTCAATCCGCGCCAAGCGCAGACGGTCGATATCCACCGCCGTCACGCGCGCATCGGGGGCTAACTCAAGGATATGGGTGGTCTTGCCGCCCGGCGCGGCGCAAAGATCAAGAATATCTTCCCCCGGCTCAGGCGCCAACAGCGGCGCACAGCCCTGCGCCGAGGCGTCCTGCACCGTTACCCAGCCCCGATCAAAACCGGGCAGCCGGCCGACGTTGCAGGGAATGTCCAGCTTAACCGCGTCGGGCAAAGTGGGATGGGGGCTGGCGGTGATGCCTTCCTGCGCCAGCAGGGCAAAATAATCTTCGCGGCTGTGATGGAGGCGGTTAACGCGCAGCCACATTGGCGGTCGCTGGTTATTGGCCTCGATGATCGCCTGCCAGTGGTCGGGATAGGCCTGCTGGAGACGCTTCATCAGCCAGGACGGATGCAGGAAGCGGCTTTCCTGCTCTTCGGATGCGGCCCGCAGTTCCTCCTGCTGGCGCTGGAACTGGCGCAGCACGCCGTTTACCAGGCCTTTTAACTGCGGCATCTTCAGCATCACTGCGCCCTCCACCGTTTCAGCCAGCGCGGCATGGGGCGGTATGCGGGTATAAAGCAACTGGTAAATGCCGACCATCAGCAGGTAATGGACCGTGCGCTGTTTACCGGTAAGCGGCTTTGCCATCAGCTGCTTGATGATCCATTCCAGTTGCGGCAGGGTGCGTAAAATACCAAAGCACAATTCCTGCAACAGCGCGCGATCCTTGTCGCCAAGCGCATTCTGCAGCGCCGGTAGCAGCTGGCTTAGGGATTGGCCGTGGTCCAGCACCTGGGCTACCGCTTTCGCTGCGATGGCGCGGAGGTTATAACGTGTATTCATAGTTGACCGAAGGAAAGTGGAGGTGGCTGCAAATAAACCGCCCGTATCATGGTTACCGATGCCGGGCGATAGCCGGGAAGACATTAATCCAGGATGGCGCCGGGGGTGAACCACTCACGACGTGAATTAAGCAGATCCTGCGGCGCCATGGCTTTTTTGCCGGCGGGCTGGAGCAGCGTCATATTCAACGCGCCGCTGGACGTAGCCACCCGGATGCCGGTTTTATCCGCCTGTAAAATCGTGCCCGGAGCCGCCGGTGTTGCCATCGCCGCCGCCGCGGCTTGCCAGACTTTAATGGTCTGATCGCCAACGTTAAAAAAGCTTATCGGCCAGGGGTTAAAGGCCCGCACGCACCGCGCCAACATGTCGGCCGGGCACGACCAGTCCAGGCGCGCCTCTTCTTTACTCAGCTTTTCAGCGTAAGTGACCTGGCTCTCATCCTGTTTTTCCGGCGCCAGGGTCCCGGCCGCGCTGCGCGCCAGGGTATCCAGCAGCGCCCGGGGGCCGATATTCGCCAGTTTTTCATACAGGCTGGCGCTGGTATCCTCCGGCTGTATGTCGCAGGCGGATTTATATAGCATATCACCGGTATCCAGGCCGGCGTCCATCCGCATGATGGTGACGCCGGTGGCGCTGTCGCCCGCCCACAGGGCGCGCTGAATCGGCGCCGCGCCGCGCCAGCGCGGCAATAACGAGCCATGCACATTCAGGCAACCCAGGCGCGGCATATCCAGCACCGCCTGGGGTAGGATCAGGCCGTAGGCCACCACCACCATGATGTCGGCCTCCAGTTCCGCCACCAGGCGCTGGCTCTCCGGGGGACGCAGGGACTTGGGCTGGCATACCGGTAATTGATGCTGCTGCGCCAGGAGTTTTACCGGGCTGGCCGTCAGCCTATTGCCCCGGCCGGCCGGGCGATCGGGCTGGGTAAACACCCCCACCACCTGGTGAGCCGAGTCGAGCAGCGCCTGGAGATGGCGCGCGGCGAAGTCCGGCGTACCGGCAAAAATGACACGTAAAGAGTCGGACACGTTAATTCCTGTATAGCGACGGTTATTTTTCCGCGCGGGCGTTTATCTTCGCCAGTTTTTCCATTTTTTGGCGGATCCGCTGGCGCTTTAGCGGCGAGAGGTAATCGACAAACAGCTTGCCGACCAGGTGATCCATTTCATGCTGGATGCAAATGGCCAATAATTCATCCGCTTCAAGCTCGAACGGTTTGCCGTCGCGGTCGAGCGCGCGAACCGTGACCTTTTCCGCGCGGGGAACGAAACCACGCTGATCGGGTATGGACAGGCAGCCTTCCTCTATCCCGGTTTCACCGCTTTTGGCAATCAGTTCAGGGTTGATAAATACATGGCGCTCGTTACGGGCTTCCGATACATCGATCACGATAATCCGTTGGTGAATATCCACCTGGGTGGCGGCCAGGCCGATGCCCTCTTCGACGTACATGGTTTCAAACATATCATCCACGATACGGCGAACAGCGTCATTGACTTCTTTAACCGGTTTCGCAACAGTGCGAAGCCGCTCGTCGGGGTAATGTAACACCTGCAATACTGGCATATGAGTCTATATCTGTGTCCGATTGTGAAAACTATTCCTTCTCTTATTCTAGACATTTCCCGTCCTGATTGACAGCATCCGCAAGCAAATGTCACGACATACGCCACCAGACGGCGCGGAGGGAAGGATGACGATAATGGAAATGTGGTTGCGCATGGCGGCAGTAAAGGGGGTTAACGGCGCTAAAGTGCATCGGTGCCTGTCGCAATTGTCCCTTCCCGGCGATTTTAGCCCGCAACCGCTCCTTTCCGCCTGTCTTACGCCCGCGCAGCGCCAGCGGTTCCAGCAATATCCCGGCGGCGATATCGAGGCGGCCCTGCGCTGGCTTGAACATCCGCTGCATCATATCGTGACTTTTGCCGACTCCGGCTATCCCGAGTCGCTTAAAGCCCTGGCCTGTCCCCCGCCGGCGCTGTTTGTCCTCGGGGACGTCGCCTGCCTGGCGTCCCCACAGCTGGCCATGGTCGGCAGCCGCCAATGTACGCGCTATGGTGAGCAGTGGGGCGGCTTCTTTGCCGCCGACCTGGCGGGGTGCGGCATTACCATTACCAGCGGGCTGGCGCTCGGTATCGACGGGATATGCCATCGTTCGGCGCTGGACGCCAAGGGAAGAACCATCGCGGTGCTGGGCAGCGGCCTGCAAAACGTCTATCCGTCGCAGCACCGCCGGCTCGCCGAACGCATCACGGCGTACGGCGGGGCGCTGGTATCCGAGTTTGCCTTGAACGCCGCTCCCCTGGCGGGGCATTTTCCCTACCGCAACCGCATCATCAGCGGGCTGAGCCGTGGCGTGCTGGTGGTGGAGGCCGCCGCCCGCAGTGGTTCGCTGGTCACCGCCCGTTATGCCCTCGACCAGGGGAAGGATGTCTACGCCTTGCCCGGCCCGCTGGGCAATCCGGCGAGCGCCGGCACCCACTGGCTTATCCAGCAGGGCGCTTATCTGGTCACCCAGCCCAAAGAGGTGCTCGAACAGCTCGGAGGCGGCCTGAATTGGTTGCCTTTGACCCGGCCGGAAATTATTTCTGCGCCAGAATGCGAAGTTGAATTGCCATTTGCCGATGTGTTGGCTAACGTAGGAGATGAGGTTACACCTGTTGACGTCGTCGCTGAACGTGCCGGCCAGTCTGTGCCAGAGGTAGTGTCGAAGCTATTGGAACTGGAGTTAGCAGGCTGGATCGCAGTTGTACCCGGCGGCTATGTCCGTTTAAGGAGGGCAGGCCATGTTCGACGTTCTAATGTACTTGTTTGAAACATACATCCACAATGAAGTGGAAATGCGGGTGGATCAGGATAAATTAACCGACGATCTCACCAAGGCAGGCTTCCATCAGGACGATATCTACAATGCGCTAAACTGGTTGGAGAAACTGGCCGATCTGCAGGACGGACAGGGTAAAGCTTTCGCCATGGGCGGCGATCCGCTTGCCTTACGCATCTACACTGACGAAGAAAGTCAGTTCCTGGATACGGAATGCCGTGGTTTTTTATTGTTCCTGGAACAGATTCAGGTGTTAAACCTTGAAACGCGTGAAATGGTCATCGATCGCGTCATGGCACTGGATGCCGTCGAATTCGATCTGGAAGATCTTAAATGGGTAATCCTGATGGTGCTGTTTAATATCCCCGGATATGAAAATGCCTATCAACAGATGGAAGATCTTGTATTCGAAGAAGATGAGAGCCGTCTGCACTAAAGAATCACTGACGATATATTCCTATGGCAAAAGCTGTGCTCTTTAACGCAAGGCAAATCGAGCTCTGCCCTGAATGTGGGGCAGAACTCGTGATTCGTTCCGGGGCGCATGGTCCGTTTCTCGGTTGTTCCCAATATCCACGCTGCGCCTATATCAAATCGCTTAAACCGCAGGCTGACGGCCATATTGTCACGGTGCTGGAGGGGCAGGTTTGTCCGTCGTGCCAGGGAGGACTGGTGCTGCGCCAGGGCCGCTACGGCATGTTTATCGGTTGCGCCAATTATCCAGAGTGCAATTATATCGCGGCCATGGATCAGCCGGATGAAACCGCCTTTAACTGCCCCGAGTGCCAAACGGGAAAACTGGTGCAGCGCACCTCCCGCTTCGGCAAGGTTTTTTACGCTTGCGATCGCTATCCGCAATGCCGGTTTGTGCTTAATTTCACGCCGGCTGCCGGTGAATGCGAGTTTTGCCATTTTCCGCTGCTGTATGAAAAAAACACGGCGCGGGGACCCCGGCTATTTTGCGCCGATAAGCGCTGCGGCAAGCCGGTATCGATTAAAGGCAATGATGAAAAATAATCAACCGCCGGCGCTGGCCGGCCTGGTGGACGCTTTACGGCAGGGACGGGTCGTTGCTTATCCCACCGAAGCGGTGTTCGGCCTGGGATGCGATCCGGACAGCGAAGCGGCGGTCCAGGCTTTGCTGGCCCTTAAGCAACGGCCCTGGACCAAGGGCCTGATTTTAATCGCCGCCGATTATCAGCAGTTATCGCCCTATATCGATGATACCGCGCTAACCCCGCAGCAGCTGGAGCGGGTATTTGCCCACTGGCCCGGGCCGGTGACCTGGGTGATGCCCGCCCGGCCGGCAACGCCGCGCTGGCTGACCGGGCAATTTGCTACCCTGGCGGTGCGGGTTACCGCCTATGAGCCGGCGCGGCGTTTGTGCCTGGCATTCGGCAAGCCGCTGGTTTCAACCAGCGCCAATTTGACCGGCTACCCTCCCGGCCGCACGGCCGCCGAGGTTCGCCAGCAGTTGGGCGATAATTTTCCTGTCATG
Source organism: Acerihabitans arboris (assembly GCF_010131535.1). GTDB lineage: Bacteria > Pseudomonadota > Gammaproteobacteria > Enterobacterales > Enterobacteriaceae > Acerihabitans > Acerihabitans arboris. The sequence goes on along the minus strand of NZ_WUBS01000027.1, from coordinate 2,009 downwards.
GAAGACCCGGTGGAAGGGCGGTTAAACCCTTCAGAAATTCGTGACGCATTGACCGGCGGCCTTATCCGGCAAGGATGACGGTTCCTCGCCTTAGCGGGCGAGGGCAGGAGCCCGGTTGATGCTAACCAGACGAGAACAGGTTATGGACACTTACGCCGTTTTTGGTAATCCGATAAATCACAGCAAATCGCCGCACATTCATGCGCTATTCGCCGCGCAGACCGGTATCGCCCATCCGTATGGGCGGGTGCTGGCCCCCAAGGACGCTTTTGAGCAGGTCCTGCATGACTTTTTCGCCGCCGGCGGCGAAGGAGCCAATATCACCATGCCCTTTAAAGAGCGGGCGTTTGCCTTATGCGATCAATTAACCGAGCGGGCATCCCAGGCCGGGGCGGTCAATACGGTCAAAAAGCAGCCGGACGGCTTGTTGCTGGGGGATAACACCGATGGCATCGGCCTGCTGGCCGATTTGCAACGCCTCGGCCTGGTACGGCCTGATAGCCGGGTGTTACTGGTCGGCGCGGGCGGCGCGGCGCGCGGGGTGATCCTGCCGTTGCTCTCTTTTGGCTGCACGATAATGCTGACCAATCGCACGTTTGCCCGCGCGCAGGAGCTGGTGTCCTTTTATCACCACGTCGGCGATATCAGCGCGCGGCCGCTTGAAGAGCTGGCCGGGCCGGATTTCGATCTGGTGATTAACGCTACCACCTCCGGCATCCATGGCGAGCTTCCCGCATTGAAAAAAACGCTGATTACCCCGGCGGTGCGTTGTTACGACATGTATTACCAAGACGGACCGACGCCGTTTTTACATTGGTGTGAGCAACTGGGGGCACGGCATTATGCCGATGGTCTTGGCATGCTGGTGGGCCAGGCCGCTTATTCATTTATGCTGTGGCATGGGGTCTTGCCCGATATTACGCCGGTGCTTGAACAGTTGAAGAGCGAGCAGTCCGCCGCCTGAACCGGCGGATCCTCCTCGCCGCATGGTCACCCGCTTGTACTGAGGCCAGTCGTTTGAGCGGATATCCGGCCACCGGGTGATGACAGCGGCTATTTCTCCTGGGCCAGGTATTGATCCTTCCAGCGTACATAATTATTAGCTGAATAAAGCAGGCCCGTGATTTCAGCCGGCGTAAGCGGCCTTACCCGGCGAGCCGGACTGCCGAGATAAAGATAACCGCTTTCCAGGCGCTTGCCCGGCGGCACCAGACTTCCCGCGCCTATCATCACGTCATCTTCCACCACCACGCCGTCCAGCAGGATCGATCCCATGCCGACCAGGACCCGATTGCCGATGGTGCAGCCGTGCAGCATCGCCTTATGACCGACGGTAACGTCTTCACCGATAATCAGCGGGTTGCCGGACGGGTTATGCTCGGATCTATGGGTGACATGCAGCACGGTGCCGTCCTGGATATTGGTACGGGCGCCGATGACGATTTTATTGACGTCGCCGCGCATGGCGACCAGCGGCCAGATGCTGACATCATTCGCCAGGTCGATCTCGCCGATCACCACGCTTGAAGCATCGATCATCACCCGCTGACCCAGGATCGGGAACGTATTTTGGAAGGGGCGCAACGATTTTGATAATTCCGACATCATCCTACCTTTTAATCGATCTATTTTGATTAACTCTAGCGCCCCAACGGTATGCATATCAACACCCACGATCCGGCAAATTCTCCATTTGAGGTAAGAGATCGCTCAAGATCGGAACATAAGGGATGAAAAATAGACAGTTGACAAGAAAAGATCAAAAAACGCTTGTGCAATATAACCGGATCCCTATAATGCGCCTCCAACGACCGGCACCGTGCAGCATATCGCAGGGTAGCGGAAACGAGTCAGGAGGCAGGCCTAACGGGCTTGACACTGGGAGGGGAAAGCGTAATATACGCCACCTCGCGCCAGGCTGATTACAGCGGCGCACTGCTCTTTAACAATTTATCAGACAATCTGTGTGGGCACTCACAAGACCGTATCGAAACACAAAAATACCAAGT
>NZ_WUBS01000026.1 GCF_010131535.1 Acerihabitans arboris | reverse complement strand
ACATCAAGATGGTTGTTAACCTGATTGCCCCGATCGCCATGGACGACGGCCTGCGTTTCGCGATCCGCGAAGGCGGCCGTACCGTTGGCGCCGGCGTGGTTGCCAAAGTTATCGCGTAAGACTGTTGTATAAGTCTTGAAAGATGTCGAATAACATTTGACGTAGCGCGCAGTAAAAGGGCATCATTTGATGCCTTTTTTCTACGCTGTGACAGAGAACCTATCTCATCAGCGATTTTACGTCATAATCATTGGTGAGATGGGCTCTTCATCAGCGGCGTGAAGCTTCGAAGTTTTGTTGCTTTCAAAGAGCACTCTTCGCTTGGTAGCCTCGCCCTCTGCGGGGCTAAGTTGTTTGTGTGAATCCTACGTGACAGGTTTTTTTTATGAGTGCGAATACCGAAGCTCAAGGAAGCGGGCGTAGCCTGGAAGTGGTAAAGTGGGTAGTTGTCGCTGTACTGCTGGTGGTTGCGATCGTCGGTAATTATTATTATCGTGATTTTAGCTTACCCCTGCGAGCGCTGGCAGTCGTGCTGATTATCGCTATCGCAGGCGGTATTGCCCTGATGACGGTCAAAGGCAAATCGACCGTTGCGTTTGCCCGTGAAGCGCGTACCGAAGTACGTAAAGTGATTTGGCCGACCCGCCAGGAAACGTTGCATACCACGTTAATTGTCGCCGCGGTGACCGCCGTGATGTCACTGATCCTGTGGGGACTGGATGGTATTCTGGTCCGTCTGGTATCGTTTATTACTGGCCTGAGGTTCTAAGATGTCCGAAGCTCCCAAGAAACGTTGGTACGTCGTCCAGGCGTTTTCCGGTTTTGAAGGTCGCGTATCGCAGTCCCTACGCGAACATATTAAATTACACGATATGGAAGAGCTGTTTGGCGAAGTGATGGTGCCGACGGAAGAAGTCGTCGAAATTCGCGGCGGCCAGCGTCGCAAGAGCGAACGCAAATTTTTCCCGGGCTATGTGCTGGTACAAATGGTGATGAACGACGCCAGCTGGCATTTAGTGCGCAGCGTGCCCCGCGTGATGGGCTTTATCGGCGGCACCTCAGACCGTCCGGCGCCTATCAGCGATAAAGAAGTGGATGCGATCATGAATCGTCTCCAGCAGGTGGGTGATAAGCCGCGTCCGAAGACGCTGTTCGAACCCGGCGAACTGGTGCGCGTCAACGACGGTCCGTTTGCCGATTTCAACGGTGTGGTGGAAGAAGTCGACTACGAAAAAAGCCGCCTGAAAGTGTCGGTGTCGATCTTCGGCCGCGCCACGCCGGTTGAGCTGGACTTCGGCCAGGTAGAAAAAGGCTGACGGCCGACCCCCTATCGATTATTTTTAATGCTTGCTCAAGGCGCGAAATTGAACTAGAATTTCGCGCCTTTCGTTTTTATGTGCTCAAGGGCATGTAATAGCTTATACACTGGGGAGCCTTAACCGGCGCTATCACCCGCTAGAGGAAATTCAAATGGCCAAGAAAGTACAAGCCTATGTAAAACTGCAGGTTGCAGCAGGCATGGCGAATCCAAGTCCGCCGGTCGGCCCAGCACTGGGTCAGCAGGGCGTTAACATCATGGAATTCTGTAAAGCCTTCAATGCCAAGACTGAAAGCATTGAGAAAGGTCTGCCAATTCCGGTTGTTATCACCGTTTACTCCGACCGCTCTTTCACCTTCGTTACCAAAACTCCGCCGGCCGCCGTACTGCTGAAGAAAGCCGCAGGCGTGAAATCCGGTTCTGGTAAGCCGAATAAAGAAAAAGTTGGTAAAGTAACGCATGCCCAGGTTCGCGAAATCGCGGAAACCAAAGCGGCGGATATGACGGGTGCCGATGTGGAAGCGATGTCTCGCTCCATTGAAGGTACTGCTCGTTCCATGGGCCTGGTAGTGGAGGATTAAGAAATGGCTAAACTGACCAAGCGCATGCGTGTAATCCGCGACAAAGTTGATTCCACTAAGCAATATGACATCAACGAAGCCGTTGCTCTGCTCAAGGAATTGGCTACCGCCAAGTTCGTTGAAAGCATCGACGTTGCCGTAAACCTCGGGATTGATGCCCGTAAGTCCGACCAGAACGTCCGTGGCGCCACCGTCCTGCCTAACGGCACCGGCCGTACCGTACGCGTTGCCGTGTTCACCCAGGGCGCAAACGTCGAAGCCGCCAAGGCTGCCGGCGCAGACCTGGTTGGCATGGATGACCTGGCTGACCAGATCAAGAAAGGCGAATTCAACTTTGACGTTGTTATCGCTTCCCCGGATGCCATGCGCGTCGTGGGCCAACTGGGCCAGATCCTCGGGCCGCGCGGCCTGATGCCTAACCCGAAAGTGGGTACCGTCACCCCGAACGTCGCCGAAGCGGTTAAAAACGCCAAGGCCGGTCAGGTTCGTTATCGCAACGACAAAAACGGTATCATCCACACCACCATCGGTAAAGTGGACTTCGATACTGACAAATTGAGGGAAAACCTGGAGTCTTTGCTGGTTGCGCTGAAAAAAGCCAAACCAACTCAGGCCAAAGGCGTGTACATCAAGAAAATCAGTCTCTCCACCACCATGGGTGCGGGCCTGGCTATCGATCAGAGCGGTTTGGCGACGGTTGTCGCATAATTACCCCTTTGACTTGGGCGAAAGATTTGTCTAGAATCTAACGCCCTGTTGCTTCGCCATTGGTTGATGTTTAGCCTGGGCGGAAAAACAACAAGATTTTCGGTTGGAGCTTGGCCTTATCCAAGCCTCCGTCCAAGACCGCAGGTGTGTTTTTTAACCCTAAGTATTTCGAGGTGCAGAAAGGCGGCAACCGAGTGACAAATCTGTATGGAACGGATTTGAACAGCGCTCGGCGCTCGCTGGCCCGAAGGGTGAACCTCAGGATGAGGTTCACCAATCCCCAGGAACTTACTTAAGTAAGTTTCTGGGGTGAGTGAGGGCAGCCAACGCATCCGCAGCTTGAAAGATGACGGGAAGACACTTAATCGTCCTGCGTAGACGGTGACAGAAGCTGAATAACATATTCGTTTGCTGGATTCTGCTCACCGTGTTTAGACGCTTATCTCCATCTTGGTGATAAGCAAGTGAGTCCCGGGTGATTTTCCCCGGCTAAATCCAGGAGCACAAGCTAATGGCATTAAACCTTCAAGACAAACAAGCGATTGTTGCTGAAGTCAGCGAAGTAGCCAAAGGCGCGCTGTCTGCTGTCGTTGCGGATTCTCGCGGCGTTACAGTAGGTAAAATGACTGAACTGCGTAAAGCAGGTCGTGAAGCTGGCGTATACATGCGTGTTGTTCGCAACACCCTGCTGCGTCGCGTCGTAGAAGGCACTCCTTTCGAATGCCTGAAAGACACGTTTGTTGGTCCGACCCTGATTGCATTTTCTCATGAACACCCGGGCGCTGCCGCTCGTCTGTTTAAGGCTTTTGCCAAAGAAAATGCCAAATTTGAGGTTAAAGCAGCAGCCTTTGAAGGCGAAGTTATCACGGCGGCCAATATCGATCGCCTGGCAACTCTGCCGACTTACGATGAAGCAATCTCACGCCTGATGTCGGCCATGAAAGAAGCCTCTGCAGGCAAATTGGTCCGTACACTGGCTGCACTGCGCGATCAGAAAGAAGCGGCTTAATTGCCTTCTCTTTCGGTTGTTATTGCGAACGTATAAACACTTTCTGAATTTTAGGAACTATTGTTATGTCTATCACTAAAGAACAAATTCTGGACGCAGTTGCAGAAATGTCCGTAATGGACGTCGTTGAGCTGATCTCCATGATGGAAACCAAATTCGGCGTTTCCGCTGCCACTGCTGTTGCAGCAGCTGCCGGCCCGGCTGAAGTCGTTGAAGAAAAAACTGAGTTCGACGTCGTGCTGACCGCTATCGGCGGTAACAAAGTATCTGTTATCAAAGCCGTTCGTAGCGCTACCGGTCTGGGCCTGAAAGAAGCCAAAGACCTGGTTGAATCTGCTCCGGCAACCATGAAGGAAGGCGTTAACAAAGACGACGCCGACGCTCTGAAGAAAGCCCTGGAAGAAGCTGGCGCTTCTGTTGAGATCAAATAAGATCTCCCAGGTTGCAGCCTGAACCTAGGCTGATGGCTGGTGACTTTATGGTCACCAGCCTTTTTGCGCTGTAGGGCGTCAGTGGGGTTTCACACTATTTAACCACTGGCCAACCCCAATATCTTTCTCTATCGACGACTTAATATATTGCATCTCCTGTCGAGCCTCCCTGGTTTAACAAAGTGCGACGAAATGGTTTAAGAGTGATAGAAACAGGTATTGCGGAAGGGGGGTTTTCTTTCCGAAGATGTATACCCAATAGATTTCGCGTTGCGGGAAGGCGGCAAGCGGGTGAATCCCGATGAGCTTACCAAGGTAAGTGATTCGGGTGAGCGAACGTAGCCAATACACCCGCAACGTGAAAGATGAAGGGTATAAATGGTGTTGCATGACCTGTCCTTCTTGGGCGGACAGAGTGGGTCACTGATCAGCGAGCTGAGGAACCCTATGGTTTACTCCTATACCGAAAAAAAACGCATTCGTAAGGATTTTGGGAAACGTCCCCAAGTGTTGGACATCCCATATCTCCTTTCCATACAGCTTGACTCGTTTCAGAAGTTTATCGAGCAAGATCCGGAAGGACAGTACGGACTAGAAGCGGCATTCCGTTCTGTATTCCCCATCCAGAGCTACAGCGGCAATTCGGAACTGCAGTACGTCAGTTACCGTCTGGGCGAGCCTGTATTTGATGTCAAAGAGTGCCAGATTCGTGGAGTGACATTCTCCGCACCGCTGCGCGTAAAACTGCGCCTGGTGATTTACGAGCGTGAAGCACCGGAAGGCACGGTTAAAGACATCAAGGAACAGGAAGTCTACATGGGCGAAATACCGCTCATGACCGACAACGGGACTTTTGTAATCAACGGGACCGAGCGTGTTATCGTTTCCCAGTTGCATCGTAGCCCCGGCGTATTCTTTGACAGCGATAAGGGCAAGACGCATTCGTCCGGTAAAGTGCTGTATAACGCACGTATCATCCCTTACCGTGGTTCCTGGCTGGATTTTGAGTTCGATCCCAAAGACAACCTATTCGTACGTATCGACCGTCGGCGCAAGCTGCCCGCAACCATCGTGTTGCGCGCGCTGAATTTCACCACGGCGCAGATCCTGGATACGTTCTTTGACAAAGTCATTTACGAAATCCACGACAATAAACTGCAGATGGAACTGGTTCCTGAGCGTTTACGTGGTGAAACCGCTTCGTTTGACATCGAGGCCAATGGCACCGTCTATGTCGAAAAAGGCCGCCGCATAACCGCGCGCCATATTCGCCTGCTGGAAAAAGACGGCATTGATAAAATCCATGTACCGGTTGAATACATCATCGGTAAAGTGGTGGTCAAAGACTACATCGATGAAAATACCGGTGAAATTATTTGTCCGGCCAATATGGAACTGACGTTGGACCTGCTGGCGAAACTGAGCCAGGCGGGACACAAGCGTATCGAAACGCTGTTTACCAACGATCTGGACCATGGTTCGTATATCTCCGAGACCCTGCGCGTCGACCCGACCAGCGATCGCCTGAGCGCGTTGGTTGAAATCTACCGCATGATGCGTCCCGGCGAGCCGCCGACCCGCGAAGCGGCGGAAAACCTGTTTGAAAACCTGTTCTTCTCGGAAGATCGTTACGATCTGTCCGCGGTTGGCCGGATGAAGTTCAACCGGTCCTTGCTGCGTGAAGAGATTGAAGGTTCCGGCATCCTGAGCAAGCTCGACATCATTGAAGTGATGAAGAAGCTTATCGGTATCCGTAACGGTTCTGGTGAAGTCGATGATATCGACCATCTGGGCAACCGTCGTATCCGCTCCGTGGGCGAAATGGCGGAAAACCAATTCCGCGTCGGCCTGGTGCGTGTTGAGCGTGCGGTTAAAGAACGTCTGTCCCTAGGCGATCTCGATACGCTGATGCCGCAGGATATGATCAACGCCAAGCCGATTTCGGCCGCGGTTAAAGAGTTCTTTGGTTCCAGCCAGCTGTCTCAATTTATGGACCAGAACAACCCGCTGTCGGAAATTACGCATAAACGCCGTATTTCCGCGTTGGGCCCAGGCGGCTTGACCCGTGAACGCGCCGGCTTCGAAGTTCGCGACGTGCATCCGACCCATTACGGCCGGGTATGTCCCATCGAAACGCCGGAAGGCCCGAACATCGGTCTTATCAACTCCCTGTCCGTGTATGCGCAGACCAATGAATATGGCTTCCTCGAGACGCCGTATCGTCGGGTGCGTGAAGGCGTGGTGACCGATGAAATCCACTACCTGTCCGCGATTGAGGAAGGCAACTTCGTTATTGCCCAGGCCAATACCAATCTCGATGAAGAAGGCCATTTCGTCGATGATTTGATAACGTGCCGCAGCAAAGGCGAATCGAGCCTGTTCACCCGCGACCAGGTCGACTATATGGACGTATCGACTCAGCAGATCGTGTCGGTGGGTGCCTCGCTGATTCCCTTCCTGGAACATGATGACGCCAACCGCGCCCTGATGGGTGCGAACATGCAACGCCAGGCCGTACCGACCCTGCGCGCCGACAAGCCGCTGGTAGGCACCGGCATGGAACGCGCCGTGGCCGTTGACTCCGGTGTTACCGCCGTAGCCAAACGCGGCGGTACCATCCAGTATGTCGATGCGTCTCGTATCGTGATTAACGTTAACCCGGATGAAATGGTTGCCGGCGAAGCGGGTATCGATATCTACAACCTGACCAAATATACCCGTTCCAACCAGAACACCTGCATCAGCCAGATGCCTTGCGTGTCCCTGGGAGAACCGATAGAACGCGGCGATGTGCTGGCTGACGGTCCGTCCACCGATTTAGGTGAACTGGCATTGGGCCAGAACATGCGCGTAGCGTTCATGCCGTGGAACGGCTACAACTTCGAAGACTCCATCCTAGTCTCCGAACGCGTGGTGCAGGAAGATCGCTTTACCACCATCCATATCCAGGAACTGGCGTGCGTGTCCCGCGACACCAAGCTGGGGCCTGAAGAGATCACCGCCGACATCCCGAACGTGGGTGAAGCCGCGCTCTCCAAACTGGATGAATCCGGTATCGTTTATATTGGCGCCGAAGTGACCGGTGGCGATATCCTGGTGGGCAAGGTAACGCCGAAAGGCGAGACCCAGCTGACCCCGGAAGAAAAACTGCTGCGCGCCATCTTTGGTGAAAAAGCCTCCGACGTGAAAGATTCGTCGCTGCGCGTGCCTAACGGTGTTTCCGGTACGGTTATCGATGTGCAGGTGTTTACCCGCGACGGCGTGGAAAAAGACAAACGCGCGCTGGAAATTGAAGAAATGCAGCTTAAGCAGGTCAAGAAAGACCTGACTGAAGAACTGCAGATTTTCGAAGCCGGCCTGTTTGCCCGTATCCATGACGTACTGGTTTCCGGCGGCATCGAGGACGAGAAGCTGTCCAAGCTGACGCGCGAGCGCTGGCTGGAACTGGGTCTGACCGACGAAGACAAGCAGAATCAGCTTGAGCAACTGGCAGAGCAGTACGACGAACTGAAAACCGTGTTCGAGAAGAAGCTGGAAGCGAAACGTCGCAAGATCACCCAAGGTGATGATCTGGCGCCGGGCGTGCTGAAAATCGTTAAGGTCTACCTGGCGGTTAAACGTCAGATTCAACCGGGCGACAAGATGGCGGGCCGTCACGGTAACAAGGGTGTTATCTCCAAGATCAACCCGATCGAGGATATGCCTTACGATGAAAACGGCGTGCCGGTCGATATCGTGCTGAACCCGCTTGGCGTACCGTCGCGTATGAACATCGGCCAGATCCTGGAAACCCATCTGGGCATGGCGGCCAAAGGCATCGGCGACAAGATTAACGCGATGCTGAAACGTCAGGAAGACGTGTCCAAGCTGCGTGAGTTTATCCAGAAAGCCTACGATCTGGGCGATGATGTTCGCCAGAAAGTGGATTTGACTACCTTCACGGATGACGAAGTGTTCCGTTTGGCGGAAAACCTGAAGAAGGGTATGCCAATCGCGACACCGGTGTTTGACGGCGCCAAGGAAAAAGAAATCAAGGAACTGTTGCAGTTGGGCGGCTTGCCGACCTCCGGCCAGATAACTTTGTTTGACGGCCGTACCGGTGAACAGTTCGAACGTCAGGTCACCGTGGGTTATATGTACATGCTGAAACTCAACCATTTGGTTGATGACAAGATGCATGCCCGTTCCACCGGTTCCTACAGCCTGGTTACCCAACAGCCGTTGGGTGGTAAGGCGCAGTTCGGCGGCCAACGCTTCGGTGAGATGGAAGTGTGGGCGCTTGAAGCCTATGGCGCGGCGTACACCCTGCAGGAAATGCTGACAGTTAAGTCGGATGATGTTAACGGTCGTACCAAGATGTACAAAAACATCGTGGATGGCAATCATACGATGGAACCAGGCATGCCGGAGTCCTTCAACGTATTGCTGAAGGAAATCCGCTCTCTGGGCATCAACATCGAGCTGGAAGAAGAGTAATTTACCCCTATGGCTTTCAGATCGTGGAAAGATGGCAAGTGAGGGAACCCGATGAGCTTACGTTGGTAAGTGATTCGGGTGAACGAGTGCAGCCAGCGCACCTGCGGTTTGAAAGATGGCGGGGATATCTCAGCTCGGGTGCGTTCGCACCGGTAATAAGGGCGCCTGAGCGTTTCAGGCGCCTAACAGGTCTAACTCCGACAGGAGCCAATCCGTGAAAGATTTGCTTAAGTTTCTGAAAGCACAAACCAAGACCGAAGAGTTTGATGCGATCAAAATTGCCCTGGCCTCGCCAGATATGATCCGTTCCTGGTCGTTCGGCGAAGTGAAGAAGCCGGAAACCATTAACTACCGTACGTTCAAGCCTGAACGTGACGGGCTTTTCTGCGCACGAATTTTCGGGCCGGTAAAAGATTACGAATGCTTGTGCGGTAAGTACAAGCGTCTGAAACACCGTGGCGTTATTTGTGAAAAATGCGGCGTTGAAGTCACCCAGACCAAAGTGCGTCGCGAACGCATGGGCCATATTGAGCTGGCGTCTCCGACTGCCCATATCTGGTTCCTGAAATCGCTGCCGTCCCGTATCGGCCTGCTGCTGGATATGCCGCTGCGCGACATCGAACGCGTGCTGTACTTCGAATCTTATGTGGTGGTCGAAGGCGGCATGACCAATCTGGAACGTCGCCAGATCCTGACTGAAGAGCAGTATCTGGACGCGCTGGAAGAGTTCGGTGACGAATTCGACGCCAAGATGGGCGCCGAAGCTATCCAGGCCCTGTTGAAAAACATGGATCTGGAAGCGGAATGCGAAACGCTGCGTGAAGAGTTGAACGAAACCAACTCCGAAACCAAACGTAAAAAGCTGACCAAGCGTATCAAGCTGCTGGAAGCCTTTGTCCAGTCCGGCAACAAGCCGGAGTGGATGATACTGACGGTGCTGCCGGTGCTGCCGCCGGACCTGCGTCCGCTGGTGCCGTTGGACGGCGGTCGTTTTGCGACCTCCGATCTGAACGATTTGTACCGTCGCGTGATCAACCGTAACAACCGTTTGAAACGTCTGCTGGATCTGGCCGCGCCGGATATCATCGTACGTAATGAAAAACGTATGCTGCAGGAGGCGGTGGATGCGCTGTTGGATAACGGCCGTCGCGGCCGGGCCATTACCGGCTCCAACAAGCGTCCGCTGAAATCCCTGGCCGACATGATCAAGGGCAAACAGGGTCGTTTCCGTCAGAACCTGCTCGGTAAGCGCGTGGACTACTCCGGTCGTTCCGTTATCACCGTGGGTCCGTACCTGCGTCTGCATCAGTGCGGCCTGCCGAAAAAAATGGCGCTCGAACTGTTCAAACCCTTTATCTACGGCAAGCTGGAACTGCGTGGCCTCGCGACCACCATCAAAGCGGCCAAGAAGATGGTTGAACGTGAAGAAGCCGTCGTTTGGGATATCCTGGATGAAGTTATCCGCGAACACCCGGTACTGCTCAACCGTGCGCCAACCCTGCACCGTTTGGGTATCCAGGCGTTTGAACCGGTACTGATCGAAGGCAAGGCCATCCAGCTGCATCCATTGGTCTGCGCGGCGTACAACGCCGACTTCGATGGTGACCAGATGGCCGTGCACGTACCGCTGACGCTGGAAGCCCAGCTGGAAGCGCGCGCGCTGATGATGTCCACCAATAACATCCTGTCGCCGGCCAACGGCGAGCCGATTATCGTTCCTTCCCAGGACGTGGTATTGGGTCTGTATTACATGACCCGCGACCGTGTGAACGGTAAAGGCGAAGGCATGGTATTGACCGGGCCGAAGGAAGCGGAACGCATCTATCGCGGCGGTATCGCCGAGCTGCATGCGCGCGTTAAAGTGCGTATCACCGAGCATGCCAAGAACGAAGAAGGCGAATGGGTAGAAAACACCCATATCGTGGATACGACCGTCGGCCGCGCCATCCTGTGGATGATCGTGCCTAAGGGCCTGCCGTTTGCGCTGGTTAACCAGGCGCTGGGTAAAAAAGCCATCTCCAAGATGCTCAATACCTGTTATCGCGTGCTGGGCCTGAAGCCAACCGTTATTTTTGCCGACCAGATCATGTATACCGGTTTTGCCTACGCCGCCCGTTCTGGCTCGTCGGTAGGTATCGATGACATGGTTATCCCGGACAAGAAAGCGGGCATCATTGAAGAAGCCGAAGCCGAAGTGGCCGAAATCCAGGAGCAGTTCCAGTCTGGTTTGGTGACCGCGGGCGAACGCTACAACAAGGTGATCGATATCTGGGCCGCGGCCAACGAACGTGTTGCCAAGGCGATGATGGACAACCTGTCCACCGAATCGGTGATTAACCGTGACGGCGTGGAAGAACGTCAGGTTTCCTTCAACAGTATCTTTATGATGGCCGACTCCGGCGCCCGTGGTTCAGCGGCGCAGATTCGCCAGCTGGCGGGGATGCGTGGCCTGATGGCCAAGCCTGACGGCTCCATCATTGAAACGCCGATCACCGCGAACTTCCGTGAAGGCCTGAACGTACTTCAGTACTTCATCTCGACCCATGGTGCTCGTAAAGGCCTGGCGGATACCGCGTTGAAGACCGCGAACTCCGGTTACCTGACCCGTCGCCTGGTCGACGTGGCGCAGGATTTGGTAGTGACCGAGGACGATTGCGGCACGCATGCGGGCGTTACCATGACCCCGGTTATCGAGGGTGGTGATGTTAAGGAACCGCTGCGCGAGCGCGTATTGGGCCGTGTCACGGCCGAAGACGTTATCAAGCCGGGCACCGCCGACATCCTGATGCCGCGTAATACGCTGCTGAACGAACAGTGGTGTGACATCCTGGAAGAAAACTCCGTGGATATCATCAAGGTACGTTCTGTCGTAACCTGCGAAACCGATTTCGGCGTGTGCGCCAACTGCTACGGTCGCGATCTGGCCCGCGGGCATCTGGTCAACAAAGGTGAGGCTATCGGCGTTATCGCCGCGCAGTCCATCGGCGAGCCAGGCACCCAGCTGACCATGCGTACGTTCCATATCGGTGGCGCCGCCTCGCGTAACGCCGCCGAATCCAGCATTCAGGTGAAAAACAAGGGTACCATCCGCTTGAACAACGTTAAATTCGTTGTCAACGGCGTCGGTAAACTGGTCATCACGTCGCGTAACACCGAACTGAAGCTGATCGACGAATTCGGTCGTACCAAAGAAAGCTACAAAGTGCCTTACGGCGCGGTTATGGCCAAGGGTGACGGCTCCGAAGTCCTGGGCGGCGAAACGGTTGCCAACTGGGACCCGCATACCATGCCGGTTATCACCGAAGTGAGCGGCTTTATGCGCTTTACCGACATGATCGACGGGCAGACCATTACCCGCCAGACTGACGAACTTACCGGTTTGTCTTCTATCGTGGTATTGGATACGGCGGAACGTACCGGCGGCGGTAAAGACCTGCGTCCGGCGCTGAAAATCGTTGATGCCAATGGTAACGACGTTCTGATCCCCGGTACCGATATGCCCGCGCAGTACTTCCTGCCGGGTAAAACTATCGTCCAGCTGGAAGATGGTTTGGCTATCACCGGCGGTGACACTCTGGCGCGTCTGCCGCAGGAATCCAGCGGTACCAAGGATATCACCGGTGGTCTGCCGCGTGTTGCCGACCTGTTCGAGGCACGTCGCCCGAAAGAACCGGCAATACTGGCGGAAATCAGCGGTATCGTTTCCTTCGGTAAAGAAACCAAGGGCAAGCGCCGCCTGGTGATTTCGCCGATTGACGGTAGTGATGCCTACGAGGAGATGATTCCGAAATGGCGTCAGCTCAACGTGTTCGAAGGCGAACGGGTGGAACGCGGCGACGTGATCTCCGATGGACCGGAATCGCCGCATGACATCCTGCGTCTGCGTGGTGTCCATGCCGTGACCCGTTACATCGTCAACGAAGTCCAGGACGTTTACCGTCTGCAGGGCGTTAAGATTAACGATAAACATATCGAAGTTATCGTTCGTCAGATGCTGCGTAAAGCAACCATCGTCAACGCCGGCGGCACCGACTTCCTGGAAGGCGAACAGGCTGAATACTCACGCGTCAAGATTGCCAACCGCCAGCTGGATGCGGACGGCAAAATTGAAATGACGTTCAGTCGCGATCTGCTGGGTATCACCAAAGCCTCGTTGGCTACGGAGTCCTTTATCTCCGCGGCCTCGTTCCAGGAAACGACGCGCGTGCTTACCGAAGCCGCCGTTGCCGGGAAACGTGATGAACTGCGCGGCCTGAAGGAAAACGTCATCGTCGGCCGGCTGATCCCAGCGGGTACCGGTTACGCCTACCATCAGGATCGTGCGCGCCGTCGCGCATTGGGTGAAGTACCGGTAGTACCGTCGGTTACCGCTGATGAAGCGTCCGCCAATATGGCGGAATTGCTCAACGCCGGTCTGGGTGGCAATAACGATAAATAATCGTTAATGTACCTCTTGACGACCAATAAAACCGTCCCTCTCCGGGGCGGTTTTTTTTGGCTGAAAATATAATTATTGTTTTCAGGCGTTATGCAAAACTCGTCCTGATTCCATCAGGATGTTTTTGTTCCCCCAGTGAACGCTACCAGTGACGGTCGTCTGATTGAATACCGGGCAATTTGATGGATCGACCGGGCTTGCAACATGCGCCGACTAAACCCTCTGGCATCAATGGTGGGTAAAATGGCTTAAATAAGCAAAAAAACGGTGGGACAATCGTCTGTCCCGCCATTATCCCAGGTTTTCTTCGTAAGCTATACCACCCGCGCGGGCTTCCTGCCCAAGTAGGGATCCCAATCCTTCCATACCGGCTGTAGTCCGGCCTTTAATACCATGCGTGCCACCTCCTGAGGCGAGCGGTTATCATGCGGCTCGAACTGTTCCAGCTCCGATCGGCCGGTCGCATAACCACCCGGCTGGGTTTTCGACCCGGCGCTGATGCTGTTCACCATGATAGGCACCGCGTGATCGCGAAACCAGGGCGATTCCCGGGTGGACAACGACAGCTCCACGTCCGGCGCCAGCAACCGGAAGGCGCACATCACCTGCAATAGCTGCGATTCATCCATCAGCGACGCCGGGGTTATCCCGCCGGCGCAGGGGCGCAGGCGCGGGAAGGAAAGAGAATAGCGGCTTTGCCAATAGGCCTTTTGCAGATACAGGAGATGTTCGGCCACCATATAACAGTCGGTGCGCCAACTGTCCGACAGGCCGATCAGCGCCCCCAGGCCGATCTTGTCGATGCCGGCGCGGGCCAATCGGTCTGGAGTTTCCAGCCGCCAGGCAAAATCCATTTTCTGGCCGCGCAGATGATGCCGCTGATAGGTCGCCTCATGATAGGTTTCCTGATACACCATCACGCCGTCCAGGCCGAGGGTTTTCAGCTCGGCGTAATCCTCCTGGGATAACGGCTGCACCTCCATCATCAGCGAGCTGAAATATTTGCGGATAAGGGGCACATAACGGCGAAAATAATCCATGCCCACCTTGGTTTTATGCTCGCCGGTGACCAACAGCAGGTTATCAAAGCCCTTGGCCCGGATGGCTTCGCACTCCTGAATGATTTCCTGTTCATCCAGCGTCTTGCGCTTAAGGTGATTGCTCATGGAAAAACCGCAATACGTGCAGTCATTAGCGCACAGGTTTGAGAGGTAAAGCGGTAGGTAAAACCCCACTACGTTGCCGAAGCGCTGGCGGGTCAGCCGTTGGGCCCGTTGCGCCAAGGGCTCGAGATAAGGCAGCGCCGCCGGCGACAGCAGCGCCATAAAATCCTGCCGGGTCAACTGCGCGGCGTTGAGCGCCCGTTCGACGTCCCGCGCCGTATTGGCGTGGATCCGCAGGCCGGTGTCGTCCCAGTCGATCCGTTGCCATTGATTCAAAAAGGAATCCATCAGGCCGCTCCTTCCACTGGATGTTCGCTGTGGCGCAGGAATGCGGTTAATGGGCTGGTGGCGCTGGCCTGGTGGCCTCCGACGGCAAGCCCGGCCTGGCGGCCAAGAACGCCGGCTTCCAGCGCCAGCCTGAAGGCGCGGGCCATGGCTACCGGGTCCCGGGCCACGGCAATGGCGGTATTGACCAGTACCGCGTCGGCACCCATTTCCAATGCTTCCAGGGCCTGGCTGGGGGCGCCGATACCGGCGTCCACCACTACCGGGACCCCCGCCTGTTCTATGATGATTCGCAGGAAATCACGGGTAATCAGTCCCTGATTGGAGCCAATCGGCGAACCTAGCGGCATTACCGCCGCGCAGCCGGCTTCTTCCAGCCGACGGCACAGTACCGGGTCCGCGCCGCAGTACGGTAATACCACAAAACCTTCGCGCACCAGCTGTTCGGCTGCTTTCAGCGTCTCAACGGCATCGGGCAGCAGGTATTTCATATCCGGGTGGATTTCCAGTTTTATCCAATGGGTGCCCAGGGCCTCCCGCGCCAGCCGGGCGGCAAACACCGCCTCCTCGGCGGTTTTCGCCCCCGAGGTGTTAGGCAGCAATTTTACCCCGGCCTGGCGCAGGGCGGGCAGGATGGCGTCATTGCCGCCGCGCAGGTCCACCCGGCGCATTGCCAGGGTGACCAGTTGACTACCCGACGCGGCGATGGCCTGCTGCATTAATCCGGCGTTAGCAAATTTACCGGTGCCGGTAAACAGCCTGGATGTAAAAGTGGTATCGGCAATTTTCAACATGCTCAGCCTCCGGCAATAGCCTGGAAAAGTAAGATATCGTCGCCCTCGTTCACCGGATGTTCGGCCCACCGGCTACGGGGAATAATGGTTTGATTGACCGCCAGCGCGCTGCCGGCTGGCCCATGGCCCAGCTGTTCCAGCATCTCTCGCAGCGAGGGCGTGCCTGAAAGCTCGACGGGAATATCGTTAACCGTAATATTCATTGCGCCACTCCTTCTGGATCCGTCGTGGCGCAGACCGGGCAGTCTGCGGAGCGGGTCAGGCGCAGGGTGCGCCAGTTCAGAGATTTGCCGTCGAACAGCCGCAGCTGGCCGTCAAGAGTCGAGGCCATGCCGCAGAGGATTTTTATCGTCTCAAGGGCCTGCAGGGCGCCCATCATGCCGACCACCGGCCCGAGTACGCCGGCGGTGCGGCAATTACGCTCTGGCTCGGTGGCGTCGGGGAACAGGCAGGCATAACAGCCATGCCGGTAGGGCGGCCGCAGCACCATCAACTGGCCGCCGAACCCCACCGCGCTGGCGCTGACCAGGTTTTTTTGCCGGCGGATACAGGCGGCATTGATGTCGTGGCGGGTCTGCAT
Organism: Acerihabitans arboris; assembly: GCF_010131535.1. Lineage (GTDB taxonomy): Bacteria > Pseudomonadota > Gammaproteobacteria > Enterobacterales > Enterobacteriaceae > Acerihabitans > Acerihabitans arboris. Next base: position 11,852 of record NZ_WUBS01000026.1, on the reverse strand, counting down.
ATTGTCGCTGCAATCCAGTATGACATCGGCCTGCGCCACCGCCTGGTCAAGGTTATCCCCTGCCAGACGTTGCCGCAGGGCAACATAGCGGCCCAGTGGATTAAGCGCCTGCAGCTGCCGCTGCGCCACCAGCGCCTTGGGTTGGGCGATATCCCCGGTGCGATACAAGATCTGGCGCTGGAGATTGGTCACGTCCAGATCATCGTCGTCGGCCAGCAGCAGCGTGCCAACCCCGGCGGCGGCAAGATAGAGCGCCGCCGGCGAACCTAGTCCCCCGAGCCCGGCCACCAGAACGGTGGCGGAGGTTAACCGCTCCTGGCCCTGCGGGCCAATCTCCTCCAGCAGCAGTTGGCGGCTGTAGCGTAAAAAAGCCTGGTCGTTAAGCATCGGGTGCCCCCCGGCCTTCGATTTTTTGCAGTAAGGTGGCGGTAGCCAGCCGCCAGTCGGCGGCCTTGGTTATGGCGCTGACCACCGCGATGCCGCCGACGCCGCAGCGCAGCACGTCATCGACCCGATCGATACTGATGCCGCCGATAGCCACGGTGGAGACGCCGGGCAGGCCGGCCGCCAAACGTTTTAAATCCGCCAGGCCTTGGGGCTGGGACGGCATGATTTTGGTCTGGGTGGGGAAAATATGGCCGAGGGCGATATAGGACGGATGCAGCGCCTGGGCGCGCGCCAGCTCATGGTCGTCATGGGTGGAGAGGCCGAGGCGCAATCCGGCGCGCTGGATGGCGGCCAAATCCGCCGTATCCAGGTCTTCTTGCCCCAGGTGTACGCCATAGGCGCCGTGTTTAATCGCCAGCGACCAATAATCATTGATAAATACCCGGGCGCGGTACTTCCTGCCCAGCAGAATGGCGGCTTCAATATCCGGCTCGACCGTGACGTCCGGCTGGTCTTTAATACGCAGTTGCAGCGTGGTGACGCCGGAATCCAGCAGGCGGACTATCCATACCAGGGAATCCACCACCGGATACAGCCCGAGCCTGGGTTCGGTGGCGGCAAAGGGCGCATCGGGCGCGATCATTTGGCCACCCCCGATTGCGCGGGGGCGAGATAAATTTCCCCGCCGCTGGCGCGAAATTCCGACGACATCTCCGCCATGCCGCTGTCACGCACCTCAATCGCCTGGGCGGCGGCGTAATCCCTCACTTCCTGGGAGATTTTCATCGAGCAGAATTTCGGGCCGCACATGGAGCAGAAATGGGCAACCTTGCCGGATTCCTGCGGCAGGGTTTCATCGTGGTAGGCACGGGCGGTGGCCGGGTCGAGGGCCAGGTTAAACTGATCCTCCCAACGAAATTCAAAGCGCGCCTTGGACATGGCGTTATCGCGAATCTGCGCGCCGGGGTGGCCCTTGGCCAGGTCCGCCGCGTGGGCAGCGATTTTATAGGTGATGAGCCCTTGTTTAACATCATCTTTATTCGGCAGACCCAGATGCTCTTTCGGCGTCACGTAACACAGCATGGCGCAGCCGAACCAGCCGATCAGCGCGGCACCGATACCGGAGGTGAAATGGTCGTAACCCGGCGCGATATCGGTGGTCAACGGCCCCAGGGTATAAAACGGCGCTTCGTGGCAATGCTCCAACTGTTCGGTCATATTGCGCCGGATCATCTGCATGGGGACGTGCCCGGGGCCTTCAATCATCACCTGCACATCGTATTCCCAGGCAATTTTGGTCAGTTCGCCCAGCGTGTAGAGTTCGGCAAACTGCGCTTCGTCGTTGGCATCCTGGATCGAGCCGGGACGAAGGCCGTCCCCCAGGGATAATGAGACGTCATAGGTGGCGCAGATCTGGCAAATTTCGCGGAAGTGCTCATACAGAAAGCTTTCCCGATGATGCGACAGACACCATTTTGCCATAATGGATCCGCCACGCGACACGATGCCGGTCAGCCGCTTGGCGGTCATCGGCACATAACGCAATAGCACGCCGGCGTGGATGGTAAAATAGTCCACGCCCTGTTCCGCCTGCTCGAACAAGGTGTCGCGAAAGCACTCCCAGGTCAGGTTCTCCGCCACGCCGTTCACTTTTTCCAACGCCTGGTAGATGGGCACCGTGCCGATGGGCACCGGGCTGTTGCGCAGGATCCATTCGCGGGTTTCATGGATATAACGGCCGGTGGATAAATCCATCACCGTATCCGCGCCCCAGCGGGTGGCCCATACCAGCTTCTCGACTTCTTCTTCGATGGATGAGCTGACGGCCGAATTACCTATGTTGGCGTTAACCTTCACCAGGAAATTACGGCCGATAATCATCGGTTCCGATTCCGGATGGTTGATATTGGCGGGGATAATGGCGCGTCCGTCGGCCACTTCCCGGCGCACAAAGTCCGGGGTAATATCCGGCGGCAAATGCGCGCCGAAGCCCTGTCCGGCATGTTGTTGCAGCAGCACGTCGCCGCGGATGCGCTCGCGGCCCATATTTTCCCGCAGGGCGATAAATTCCATTTCCGGGGTAATGATGCCGGCGCGGGCATAATGTAATTGGGTAACGCAGCGGCCGGCCATGGCGCGCCGCGGCGTATGGCTGGGGGCAAAGCGCACCTCGTCAAGGCCTTCGTCGGCGCGGCGTTCGCTGGTATAACGCGAGCTGAGGGCGTTTAACGGCTCGCTGTCCCCGCGTTGCTCGATCCAGCCCGAACGCAGGCGGTTAAGGCCGGCGCGCACGTCGATCTGGACCAATGGGTCGCCATAAGGACCGGCGGTATCGTATACCGGCACCGGCTCGTTTTCTTCGTAGCGCGGCGCCTGATTGTTGCTGCCGATAAGGGTGGGGCTCAGCGTGATTTCCCGCATCGGTACCCGGATATCGGCGCTGCCGCCCTGGAGGTAAATGCGCCGGGAGCTGGGGAAGGCTTCACCCTTCAGACGCTGGATAAATTCCTGTGCCTGGGCGCGCTGCTCGCGGCGTGAAGGGGGGGTTTTAGTTGACGACATAGCAATTCCTCACAATAAAAAAAGGGAAAATTGCTTGTCAGGAGCGCTACGGGAGTAATAAGACCGGGCTTTAAGCCTGGCGTGAAAAACCGGATGGCTCAAAGCGTTGAATTACTCTTGTTCCCTTCGCAGGTATTAACCCGATCAGGTTCCGCGGATCCCGAATTAACGGTCTCAGCCCGGCGTAATCTACGCGCTAGGCACTCCGACAAGATATTGCGGCCCGCACAGGGCCGGTAACACTCTGCTAATTACAATAAATGCGTATTTATATCAATAGGTTGAACCACGGCGCGGAAATGGTCCAGGAGGCGGTCCGACATCCTCGGAGCATATCCTGAGTGCGCTTGCGCGGCGTTCATTACGCCAGGCGTGACACGTCCGGATTATTCGCGGCCGGTATTGAGGCCAGGAATTCCGCTTTATATTCCAGCGCCTGCTGGATCAGCTTGTCCTCGAGGGCAAAGCGGGTAGCAAGGGCTTCGCCTACGCCGGAGAGCGCCTGCTGGAACTCCATATAGTTATCATGATCGATGGCCGTTTCCAACTGGCTATCATAAAATGCCATGATTTGTTTGGTGTTTTCCTGCAACGCCGGATACAGCTGAGTACTGATGACTCTTTTGCTGCTGCTGACATCATCCGCGTCCTGGACGATGCGATCGTAAATATGGAAATGGCCGGCGGAAAGATAGTCCACCAGTTTATGACAAAAGTCGTCCAGCGCGTTTTCATCCAGGGGAGTATGCTTTTCTTTGTTGGGCTTGAGGCCGATCAGATGATAGTAGGCCACCAGTAATTCCCGGCGGGCCAGGAGCCACTGGTCGATAAGTTCATTACTGCCGCCAACGCGTTGAGCCAGAAGGTCCAGCTGGTTTAGCATGATTGACTCCGATGTAATAAAGTAACGCTGCGTTACGTATCAATTAAAGCTAAATTCTAGCTTGCCAGCGAATAAGAGGTAGTGCAACTAAAATGGAACAAGAACTCAACGGTAGCGAAACTGGCTGGTGGATCGTCAGCCAGGAAAGCAAATTGTGGTTACCCAAGGGGGAACTGCCATTTGGTACGGCATCGGCCTGGTCGCTGCAAGGATTAACCGCGACGCTTATCGGCGAATGGGAAGGCTCGCCCGCCTGGCTGGTACGCCACGCCATGCCCCGGGACATGGGGTCGGTACGGCAGATCATCGACGGCGATGCCGGTTTGTTCCAACTGGCGGGACGGGGCGTGCAGCTGGCGGAATTTTACCGCTCTCATCGCTATTGCGGCTACTGCGGCCATAAAATGCGCGTTAGTAACAGGGAATGGGCGTGTTTGTGCGACCACTGTCGTGAACGTTATTACCCGCAAATCGCGCCCTGCATTATCGTGGCGATCCGCCGCGGCGACGATATCCTGCTGGCCCAGCATACCCGCCATCGCGGCGGCATCTACACGGTGCTGGCCGGTTTTGCCGAGGTGGGCGAAACCCTGGAGCAGACCGTGGCCCGCGAGGTGATGGAGGAGACGCGCATCAAGGTGAAAAACGTCCGGTATGTAACCTCCCAGCCCTGGCCTTTTCCGCATTCGCTGATGATGGCCTTTATGGCGGAGTACGCCGACGGTGATATCATCCCCGATCGTAATGAAATCCTCGATGCCGGCTGGTATCGTTATGACGCGCTGCCCTTGCTGCCGCCTCCCGGCACCGTGGCCCGGCGTTTAATTGAGGATACGGTCGCACTTTGCCGCGCCGAGCGCGAAAGTGACGATCCACATGCTACACTCCATTCATAACAGCAAGGGAACCCTGTATGTATGAATTGAAGAACGATCGCTACCTGCGCGCTCTGCTGCGCCAGCCGGTTGACGTTACGCCGGTATGGATGATGCGACAGGCCGGACGTTATCTGCCGGAATATAAAGCGACCCGCGCCGAGGCCGGCGATTTTATGTCGTTGTGCAGAAATGCCGAACTGGCCTGTGAAGTGACACTGCAGCCGTTGCGTCGTTTTCCGCTGGATGCCGCGATCCTGTTCTCAGACATCCTGACGGTTCCCGATGCCATGGGGTTGGAGCTGTACTTTGAACAGGGTGAGGGGCCGTGTTTTGCCCGTCCGGTTACCTGCAAAGCCGACGTGGATAAGCTGCCGATACCCGATCCTGAAGTGGAGTTGGGGTATGTCATGAACGCGGTGCGCACCATTCGCCGCAACCTGCAAGGGGACGTGCCGCTGATTGGCTTTTCCGGCAGCCCCTGGACCCTGGCCACCTATATGGTTGAAGGCGGCAGCAGTAAAGTATTCACTAAAATCAAACAAATGATGTATGCCGAGCCGCGGACGCTGCATCTGTTGCTCGACAAGCTGGCGGCAAGCGTCACGCTGTACCTGAACGGCCAGATTCGCGCCGGCGCGCAGTCGGTGATGATTTTTGATACCTGGGGCGGCGTGCTGACCGGCAGCGGCTATCTTGAATTTTCCCTTAGCTACATGCAAAAAATCATCGACGGTCTGCAGCGGGAAAGCGAGGGGCGCCGGGTACCGGTGACCCTGTTTACCAAGGGCGGCGGCCAATGGCTGGAGGCGATGGCGCAAACCGGATGCGACGCGCTGGGCCTGGACTGGAGCACCGATATCAATGATGCCCGCCGTCGCGTGGGTGATAAGGTCGCCTTGCAGGGCAATATGGATCCCTCGGTGTTGTATGCGCCGCCGGCGCGTATCGAACAGGAAGTGGCGTCCATCCTTGCCGGTTTCGGCCACGGCGAAGGACACGTTTGCAACCTGGGGCATGGGATTCATCAGGACGTGCCGCCTGAACATGCCGGCGTTTTTGTCGAGGCGGCGCATCGCCTGTCTCGTCCCTATCACGGATAGGGACGCGGTGGAAAAGGTAAAAATGTATGGATATGACAGCACTGCGCGCCGAACAGGTTGCCACCGCCGGCAAGGTAATTCGTCATGACGATTATGCGTTTACTTCGCCGACGATTATAGCCGGCGCCGATGTAGGATTCGAGCAGGGAGGCGAGGTGACCCGCGCGGCTATCGCGTTGCTGCGCTTTCCGACCCTGGAGCTTATCGAATACCGCATCGCCCGCATCAACACCACCATGCCTTACATCCCGGGCTTTTTGTCATTCCGGGAATATCCCGCGCTGCTGGCCGCCTGGGATCAGCTGACCCAACGGCCGGATTTGCTGTTCGTCGACGGTCATGGCATATCCCATCCGCGTCGCCTGGGGGTCGCCAGCCACTTCGGCCTGCTGGTGGACCAGCCCACCATCGGGGTGGCTAAGCGCCGGCTGTGCGGCCGTTTTGAGCCGTTAAGCGATGAGGCGGGCGCCAAGGCGCCGCTGATGGATAAAGGGGAACGGCTCGCCTGGGTATGGCGCAGCAAGATCCGCTGCAATCCCTTGTTCATCTCCACCGGCCATCGGGTCGGCATGGACAGCGCTCTGCATTGGGTGCAGCAGTGCATGCGTGGCTATCGCTTGCCGGAGCCGACCCGCTGGGCGGATGCGGTGGCCTCTAATCGCACCGCGTTCCAGCGTTGGGAACAGGGACGCGGCGAACCCGACTTTTTCGACCTGGAATAGGGTAACCGGTCAATTTCAGGTACACTGCGACGCAGATTAAGAGTAATGGAATAGCGCGATGTTACGTAACCCGATACATTTACGTCTGGAAAAGCAGGAAGCCTGGCAGCATGTCATTTTTATGGCGTCGCTGTGCGAGCGGATGTACCCCAATTATCAACTGTTCTGTGTACAGGCCGGTTTTGGCGATCCTGCCGTCTACCGGCGTATTCTCGACTTGGTTTGGGAGACACAGGTAGTTAAAGATGCTAAGGTCAATTTTGATTTACAATTAGAAAAGCTGGAAGAATGCATTCCCGCAGCGGATGATTACGATTTTTATGGTGTTTACCCGGCGATTGATGCCTGCGTGGCCCTGAGTGAATTATTGCACTCCAGGCTGAGCGGCGAAACGCTGGAACATGCCATCACCGTCAGCGAGACATCAATTCGCACCGTGGCCATGCTGGAAATGACCCATGCGGAGCGGGAGATGACCGAAGAAGAGCTGAATGCCCTGCCCTCGATTGAAGAGGAATGGGATATCCAGTGGGAGATTTTTCGCCTGTTAGCTGATTGTGAAAACCGCGACATAGAATTGATTAAAGGCCTGCGCGCAGACCTGCGTGAAGCCGGAATTAGCAATATTGGAATAATTTTACAGCAATAAGGCAATAAAACGTGATTTAAGACCTGTTTTGCCATGTCTTAACACTTCACATCTGCACCCCGTCTGGTCTACATTTGGGGGGGCATAAAAAAAGTGGCTATCGGTGCGTGTTTGCAGGAGAGTGCCGTATTCCGGCTTATCCGTCGTACTCGATGCTTAGCAAGCGATAAACACACTGTAAGGATAACATATGAACAAGACTCAACTGATTGATGTAATTGCTGATAAGGCCGATCTTTCGAAGGCGCAGGCGAAGTCGGCTCTGGAATCCACTTTGGCAGCAATTACCGAGTCTCTTAAAGAGGGTGATGCAGTACAATTGGTTGGTTTCGGTACTTTCAAGATTAATCATCGCAACGAACGCACTGGCCGTAATCCTCAGACCGGTAAAGAAATTAAAATTGCCGCGGCCAACGTACCGGCATTTGTTTCTGGCAAGGCTCTGAAAGACGCCGTTAAGTAACCACCGTGTGTTGGTGAAAAGATTAAGCATAGGGGCAACCATGCCCCTTTTGTTTTTGCGCCGGTGCGGTTGGCTTGGGCTCCTCGCCTGTTTGCTGACGGCATGCGGTTCACACCAAAAGGCGCCGCCCGCGTTTACCGCCAGCGGTTATGTCGCCGATCGGGGCGCCATGCGCTTATGGCGTAAAGACGACGTGGCACAGCAAACGGTAAATATCGTCAGCGTCTATAGCCCTTACAAGGGTGAAAATACCGTCATCACCCGCTATCAGTTCATTCGTGATGACGTGCGCCAGATTAACCGCACGCAAAACGGCGAACATCCGGAAACTTTACAAATCCGCTTCGATGACAAGGGCAACCCCAGCTTTATGCAGCGTCAGCGCGATGGGCTGCGCGAAAAACTCAGCGATGATGAATTGGCGCTTTATCAGTTTGAAGCCAGGCGACTACTGGACGTCAGCCAGTCGCTGCGGGCGGGACAGGTCATATTAATGCAGGGCAGATGGCGTAACGGCGTGATGACCACCTGCGATGGCAATGAGGTGGACCCTGATTTTGACAGGCGTTCGGCATCATGGGTTGCGGCGCGGACACAACGCTCTACCGGACAACTGGGCGTTGCCTGGCTGGAAGCGCCGGAAGGGACACAGTTATTACTGGTTGCCAATGAAGACTTCTGCCACTGGCAACCCAAGAAAAGCGAGCTGTAGTACCTGACATAGTACCTGACATAGTACCTGACATAGTACCTGACAGTTCCCGGCCTGCTACCCAGTCATAATGTCCAGATATCTCCGCCAACACATACCCCGGCATACCTGCAGGGCACCGCGCGATCAATGCGGCGCCAGATCCGTAATTACGACAACAGGGTTATTGCTCGCGTTGTATTGCGCGATAGCCGATATCCGACCGACAGAAACTGTCTCGCCAGCGAATAGACTCCGCCACGCGATAGGCCCTGGCCTGGGCATCCGCCACCGTCTTGCCCAGCGCGGTAACGCACAATACCCGTCCACCCTGCGTCAGCACCTTGCCGTCCGCCAGACCGGTACCGGCATGAAAGACCTTTTCGCCCTCCACTTCGCCTGTCGGCAGGCCGTTAATTTCATCCCCGATGCGGTATTGCGCCGGATAACCGCCCGCAGCCAGCACCACGCCCAGGGCCGGCCGCTCATCCCACACCGAGCTGACCCGATCCAAGTGCCCTTCGGTCGCCGCCAGGCACAGCGCCACCAGATCGGAGCGCATACGCAGCATGATGGGCTGGGTTTCCGGATCGCCGAAGCGGCAGTTAAACTCAATCACCTTCGGCTGTCCCTCGGCGTTGATCATAAGTCCAGCATATAAAAAGCCGGTATAGACATTGCCTTCGGCCGCCATGCCGCGCACGGTAGGCCAGATAACCTGGTCCATGATGCGCTGGTGGATTTCATCGGTCACCACCGGCGCGGGAGAGTAGGCGCCCATGCCGCCGGTATTGGGGCCGGTGTCGCCATCGCCAACCCGCTTATGATCCTGGCTGGTGGCCATCGGCACGACATGTTCGCCGTCAACCATGACGATAAAGCTGGCTTCCTCGCCCTCCAGGAACTCTTCCACCACGATACGATGTCCGGCGTCGCCAAAGGCGTTGCCGGCCAGCATATCCTGAATGGCCACTTCCGCTTCCGGCAGGGTCATGGCCACGATCACGCCTTTGCCGGCCGCCAATCCATCCGCCTTGATGACGATTGGCGCGCCTTTGCTGCGCACATAGGCCAGAGCCGGTCCAATTTCGGTGAAGTTGCCGTACTCCGCGCTGGGGATGCGGTGGCGCGCCAGGAAATCCTTGGTAAACGCCTTGGAGCCTTCCAGCTGCGCCGCGGCTTTGGTTGGGCCAAACACCGTCAGGCCGGCGGCGCGAAAGGCATCCACCACGCCCAGCACCAACGGCGTTTCCGGGCCGACGATGGTCAGGCCGATGTCGTGGCCTTGGGCGAAGGCGACCAACGCCGGGATATCGGTGGGACTAATATCGGCATTTTCCAGCGCGGGCTCAAGGGCGGTGCCGGCATTGCCCGGCGCAACGTAGACTTTATCCGCCAGCGGCGATTGGGCGGCCTTCCAGGCCAGCGCATGCTCGCGCCCGCCGTTGCCGATAATCAAGATATTCATTTGTCACTCCTGGTCTTAGTGGCGGAAATGGCGCATATCGGTAAAGATCATGGCAATGCCGTGTTCGTTTGCCGCGGCAATTACTTCATCATCACGAATGGAGCCGCCGGGTTGGATCACGCAGCTGATGCCGACCGCCGCCGCCGCGTCGATACCGTCACGAAACGGGAAAAACGCATCGGAGGCCATGGCCGAGCCGCGCACTTCAAGCCCTTCGTCCGCCGCTTTGATGCCGGCAATCCTGGCGGAATAGACCCGGCTCATTTGCCCCGCGCCGATACCGATGGTCATGTTATCGCGGGCATAGACGATAGCATTGGATTTGACGAACTTAGCTACCTTCCAGCAAAACAGCGCGTCGCGCAGTTCGTCTGCCGTCGGCTGGCGTTCGGTAACGATACGCAAATCCGCCTCGCCTACCATGCCCAAATCCCGTTCCTGTACCAGCAGCCCGCCGTTAACCCGCTTGAAATCCAGGCTTGGCACCCGGGATGACCAGGTGCCGCTGGTCAGTACCCGGACATTCTGTTTGGCGGCCAGGGCCGTCAGGGCGTCGTCGTCGACGGATGGCGCGATAATCACTTCCACAAACTGGCGGCTGATAATGGCTTTGGCGGTCGCGGCGTCAAGAGGACGGTTAAAGGCGATGATGCCGCCAAACGCCGAGGTCGGATCGGTTTTATACGCGCGCTCATAGGCCTCGAGCAGCGAGGCTCCGGTCGCCACGCCGCAGGGGTTGGCATGCTTGACGATTACGCAGGCCGGTTCGGCGAATTCCTTCACGCACTCCAGGGCGGCGTCGGTATCGGCGATATTGTTATAGGACAACGCCTTGCCCTGTAATTGCCGCGCGGTGGCTACCGAGGCTTCCTGAATCTGCTCTTCTATATAAAAGGCGGCCAGTTGATGGCTGTTTTCGCCATAGCGCATATCCTGCTTTTTAATAAAGTTCAGGTTAAGGGTACGCGGGAAGCGGCCGGAAGGTTCGGTGGTATCGCCATGATAGGCCGGTACCTGGCTGCCAAAATAGTTGGCGATCGTGCTGTCGTAGGCGGCGGTGTGCTCGAAGGCCTTGACCGCCAAATTAAAACGGGTCGCCAGCGTCAGCGAGCCGTTATTTTCATCCAGCTCGTTGATGATCCCGGCGTAATCGCCGCTGTTAACCACTATCGCCACATCTATATGATTCTTGGCGGCGGAGCGCACCATGGTGGGGCCGCCGATATCGATATTCTCCACCGCTTCCTCACGGGTACAGCCAGCGCGCGCCACGGTGCTGGCAAACGGATAAAGATTCACCACCACCATATCGATAGGTTCGATATGGTGCTGTTGCATAATTGCGTCGTCCTGGCCGCGACGCCCCAGAATGCCGCCATGAACCTTGGGATGCAGTGTTTTCACCCGTCCATCCATCATTTCAGGAAAACCGGTATAATCGGAAACCTCAGTCACCGGCAGCCCGGCCTCCGCCAGCAGCCGCGCGGTGCCGCCGGTGGAGAGCAGCGCTATGCCGCGTTGCGATAATGACTGAGCGAATTCTACGATACCGGCTTTGTCAGACACACTGAGCAGGGCGCGGCGAACAGGACGTGGTTGTTGCATGGTGAATTTATCCCTTGATTGGATAGCTTTAATAAAAACTGGCATCAATCGGGCTTTTTTCGAAAAAAGTCGCCAATTAATGAAATACCCGAGCTGATAAAATTTGCGTGAATTGTAGCGAAAACGATTGCGCGATGCTCGCCAATTTTTGCCCGGCGTCAGCATCTGTGGATAAGTTTGTGTAAAAGCGGGTATAAACCCCTTTATTGCTGTGGAATGCAGCAAACGGTCCGGCTTACGCAAAATATCTGTTGCGGCTTCGTTCTAAATCCCTATAATGCGCCTCCAACGACCGGCACCGTGCAGCATATCGCAGGGTAGCGGAAACGAGTCAGGAGGCAGGCCGAACGGGCTTGACACTGGGAGAGGAAAGCGTAATATACGCCACCTCGCGCCAGGCTGATTACAGCGGCGCACTGCTCTTTAACAATTTATCAGACAATC
>NZ_WUBS01000025.1:27571-31968 GCF_010131535.1 Acerihabitans arboris | reverse complement strand
CGGCCACTTGCCCAGGCCGTTGACCAGATTGGCCAGCGCCTGTGGGTTAAATTGCCGGGCACTGTCCGGTACGGCCAGGCGCGTGGTTGTTTCCCCGGCCAGCGCGATGCCGGCACGCCGGCAGGCGTCTTCGCGCGGCCACTTGCCCAGGCCGTTGACCAGATTGGCCAGTTCCTGCGGGTTAAATTGCCGGGCACTGTCCGGTATATCCAGGCGCGCGGTCACCTCCCCGGCCAGCGCGATGCCGGCACGCCGACAGGCGTCCTCCCACGGCCACTTGCTCAGGCCGTTGACCAGATTGGCCAGCGCCTGTGGGTTAAATTGCCGGGCACTGTCCGGTACGGCCAGGCGCGTGGTTGTTTCCCCGGCCAGCGCGATGCCGGCTCGCCGGCACGTGTCCTCGCACGGCCACTTGCTCAGGCCGTTGACCAGAATGGCCAGTTCCTGCGGGTTAAATTGCCGGGCGTTGTCCGGTATACCCAGGCGCGCGGCCACCTTCCCGGCCAGCGCGATGCCGGCACGCCGGCAGGCCTCCTCCCACGGCCACTTGCACAGGCCGTTGACCAGATTGGCCAGCGCCTACGTGGTAAATTGTCGGGCACTGTCCGGTACGGCCAGACGCGCGGCCACCTCCCCGGCCAGCATGATGCCGGCCTCCTTACAAACATGTTCATCCGCCCAGCGGCTGAACGCATTTACGAATAGACTTATGTCGCGTCCGGGGTCATTAGTGCCAGTCACCAGCCAGTAGTGCAAACCGGGCATGCCATGCTTCGCGCGGTACTCGCACAGCATTGACGCCGTCGCCGCACAGCCCGCCGATTGTACGGGCTGCGTGTGCGACCAGAGATGACATATAGCCGCTAACTTCTCGCTATAAACATCGCCATCAAAGCTTACCCGGTCGCGGATGCAGTAAAAGGCACGCGCAGACTCCGTCCACTTCTTTGTGATGAGTTTAATGTCCCTTTCCGCCAGCCCCAGTACGTTCCGATCGTTCAGTATATTTGAAAGCGTATGCACATAGTCGGTAAAGTACGTGAGGCTGGCTATAAAGTCGACGGACGGTCTGTTCAGAAGGCGGAGTAACATGTCACAGTCGTTAGAGTAAACCGCGATGGAGTACCGTTGCAATAATTCGATCTCATTGCGAACCAACCTTGGTAGCCGACGAAGACCTGGTAGCCGACGAAGAAATTGATCCTGAAAAGCGTTTTGCTCGTTGTTTGATGGCCCCGGACATCCGGCGGCGCCCTGCCGATTCGGACCTGGCCCGCGCCGGCCCGCGTACTCTTCGCTTTGAGCCGGCATGCCCTGGCGCCTGTCCTCCTTACCCTGTGCTGCGTACACCGGCTGCTTTTCTTGTTTTTCCGCCGGGTTGCCCATCCGTGCGGCCGTCAAATTTAGCTTCGTAGCATGGCGTTGCCGCGCGTTATGACCATCGATGCAATGGGGCGGGGGGATAATAGAGCTGGGGAGCCGTATGGGTTTCATTACTCACCTCTCTCTGGTTTCTGACGCATTCATGGCGGGACAAATTAATCGCAGGTATAAACAGTTAATTAATTAACCCGAATTGTAGAATAGGGAGTGGCAACCTTTTGTTTACCGTGAGGATAAAGTCGTGGCGACTGCGGCGAGCGTTACTGTTTGTTGCATCAGCCTCCATCATGGCGGTGCTGGCTCGCCGCCATCACTTCATGGATAAGCTCGATAAACATACGCAAACCGGCGGGTACCAGCCGGTGTCCGGGATAATAGAGATGCAACCCTGGAAATCGGGGCGACCACTGTTCCAACACGCTTAACAGCGCGCCGGTAGCAAGATATTTTACCACCGCCGCCTCGCTGACCCACGTAAGCCCCGCGCCCGCAAGGGCGCTGTCGATCATCAGCGGCTGGTTATCCAGGGTTAGCGGACCCTTTACGTTGATAAGGCGTTTTTCCCCCTCTCGCTCAAATTGCCAGTGCAGCGTCGCGCCGCTGGGCAGCAGACTGCGGATACAGCGATGTCGCAGCAGATCCTCCGGTTCCGCCGGTTGTTCGCGCAGGGCAAAGTATGCAGGCGAACCCACCACCAAAAAGCGCAGCGGCGGCGAGCAGGGCACGGCAACCATATCAAGCGGCACGCTTTCCGCCAGCCGGATGCCGGCGTCAAATCCCTCGGCAACGATATCCACCCGCCGCCCGTCGGCCACGATTTCCACCGTCATATCGGGATAGCGCTGCAAAAATTCCAGCACCACCGGCCGCAGGATCATCCTGGCCGCCGCTTCGGTGGTATTGAGCCGCAGCCGCCCGGACGGCGTGAGGCGAAACTGGTTGACGCCCTCCATGGCCGCGTCGATTTCATTGAGCGCGGGACGAACCCGGTTAAGCAATTGCTCGCCTGCCTGGGACAAAGAAACGCTGCGGGTGGTGCGGTTAAACAGACGTACCCCAAGATGGTGTTCCAGGGTCGCCACCCGATGGCTGAGCGCCGACGGTGAAATGCCGAGCAGGGTGGCGGCCCGGCGGGAATTGCCCGAGGATGATTATATTGCCTTTATGCGCGGGAAATTTTGCTGAAACCCGGTTGCAGCCCTCTGGATAGGGGAAGGCGTGCTGCTGGCACCAGCCATGCCGGGTAGGATGTACTTGCGGCGGATTGTAGTGTTTGAGTGATATGCACTTACCGGAAAAAAACAGTATCAATATTGCGCTAAATGTTAAAGGCTGAAAGCCGTTTATCAATCGTCATTTGAAGAGGCCGTCCTGATGGCTCTGGATACGTTCGCGAGGGCCTAGGATGACTCATATCCCCAGAACAGCAAGTGAAACCTGCGCAGCCCTGGCATACACGCCATCGCGACCAATCCCCCTTTTAACACGACCAGGGAGCCAAAAGCTCCCTGGTCGTCATCAATCAGACTGCTATTGCAAATGGGTTTTCAGTTCGGTGGCGGCTTGCAGCAGCTGGGAGCGCACCGCCGGCACCTGGCTTAACGGATTTAACAAGCCGAAGTCATGGATCATGCCGTTGTAGCGGGTAACGGTCACGTCAACGCCGGCGGCATCCAGCTTACGCCCGTAGGCTTCGCCCTCGTCGCGCAGCACGTCCAGTTCGGCGGTCTGGATCAGGGTCGGCGGCAGCCCTTTCAACTGGGACGTGGTGGCCATCAGCGGGGAGGCGTGGAAATCCTTGCGCTGGCTGACGTCCTTGGTATAGGCATCCCAGAACCATTTCATCATATTACGGGTCAGGAAATGGCCGTTGGCGTAGGTTTTATAGGATACGGTATCAAAATTAGCGTTGGTCACCGGCCACATCAGCGCTTCAAAACGGATTTTCGGCGCGCCTTTCTCTTTTGCCATCAAGGACACCACCGCCGCCATATTGCCGCCGACGCTGTTACCGGCCACGGCCAGGCGTGAACCGTCGACGCCGATTTCATCGCCATGTTCTGCGACCCAGCGGGTGGCGTCATAGGCCTGGTTAATGGCCACCGGGTAATGCGCCTCGGGGGAGGGGGTATAATTGACAAATACCGCCGCCGCGCCGGATTCCACCACTAAATCACGCACCAGACGTTCATGGGTGGGGAAGTCCCCCAGAATCCAGCCGCCGCCGTGAAAGAACATAAACACCGGCAGCGTGCCGGTGGCGCCGGCAGGTTTGACAATGGTCAGGGAAATATCCTTGCCATCGACGTTAATGGTTTTTTCGCTGACATCGGCCGGCGGCAGCGTGGCGTTGGCCTGGGCATTGGTCAGGACCTGGCGCGCGTCTTGCGGTGAAAGCTGTTCCATCGGTTTTCCGCCCGAGCTGTTCAGCACGTTAAGGAAGGTTTGTACCTGGCGATCGGCGGTGGCGGCCTGGGGGGCGGCAAAGGCGCTGCTCATGCCCATGGTCAGCAGTGTTGCGGTAAACAGGGTGGTTAATTTGCTCATGGTGGTTCTCCTTGCGTCGGTAAAAAGTTATCGCCGTAGCGAGTCGTTAGCTTACAAGTAAGTGATTAATTAAGTAGCTCAGTAATATATAGTGTGCTATTTAATTAATCGTCATTTGGTCCAGAAAACTGTAGCACATGCCCGGCGCCTTGCCTGGTCGATTGGCCTGCCAAGCGTCGATGCGGTGCATGGGAGTAATTTAGTTAACTCAGTATTAAATAGCAAGCTATTTAATTGTCAGTAGGTAAACTTTTTTGCATAACGCGGATAGCAAGGACGTTTAATCGGCGGATGCTGTGAAACCCGACTCGTGGGTTATGCACATATTGAGGAGGTCTTGACGCGTTCAAATCCGCACGACGCGTGCAATATGCCGGCTCGATGTGTAATTTTAGAGGGAGGCCGTATTTGAAAGTGGTGGGTCGTGCAGGATGACTCGGCCTGTGGCCTCGCCCTTCGGGTCGTTG
>NZ_WUBS01000025.1:0-27476 GCF_010131535.1 Acerihabitans arboris | reverse complement strand
ACGCTGTCTCGCTGCGCTCGACTCGAACCTGCGCAGGTTCAAATCCGCACGACGCGTGCAATATGCCGGCTCGATGTGTAATTTTAGAGGGAGGCCGTATTTGAAAGTGGTGGGTCGTGCAGGATGACTCGGCCTGTGGCCTCGCCCTTCGGGTCGTTGCCGTTCCGGCAACGCTGTCTCGCTGCGCTCGACTCGAACCTGCGCAGGTTCAAATCCGCACGACGCGTGCAATATGCCGGCTCGATGTGTAATTTTAGAGGGAGGCCGTATTTGAAAGTGGTGGGTCGTGCAGGATTCGAACCTGCGACCAATTGATTAAAAGTCAACTGCTCTACCAACTGAGCTAACGACCCACTTAAAAGATCAGAAATGGTGGGTGATGACGGGATCGAACCGCCGACCCTCTCCTTGTAAGGGAGATGCTCTCCCAGCTGAGCTAATCACCCATTTCTGAAAACGAACGTCAAAACAATACTGACTCAAGAAGTGGTGGGTGATGACGGGATCGAACCGCCGACCCTCTCCTTGTAAGGGAGATGCTCTCCCAGCTGAGCTAATCACCCACTTCTTACAGCGTATTACTTCTATTTCTCACAGCGGACCCACTTTAACCAAAAAAGTGGTGGGTGATGACGGGATCGAACCGCCGACCCTCTCCTTGTAAGGGAGATGCTCTCCCAGCTGAGCTAATCACCCCGCCGTGTGGAGTCGCATTATAGGGATACTGCTAAGTGAGTCAACGATTTTTCAAAGTAAAAAGTGTGTTAGACGTAAAATTAGTCAAGATGAACGGGTTTGCGCCATTATTAGCCGCAAAAAGAGCAGCAAAAGTGGAACAGCGTTGAGGAATCGGGCTGGAGTGGTAGAATATTGTCCACTTTTTATGATCGGCCGGGAGCGGTGCTCCCGACTGTCAGCCATGCGTGATTAAGGCAATGTTCCTGATGAAAATTAAAACCCGTTTTGCGCCCAGCCCCACCGGCTATCTCCATGTCGGCGGCGCCCGTACCGCTTTATATTCGTGGCTGTTTGCCCGTAGCCAGGGCGGGGAATTCGTGCTGCGTATCGAGGATACCGACCTGGAGCGCTCAACCCAGGAAGCCATCAATGCCATTATGGACGGGATGAACTGGCTTAACCTGGATTGGGACGAGGGTCCCTATTACCAGACCAAACGTTTCGATCGTTATAACGCGGTGATCGACGACATGCTGGCGCAGGGCACCGCCTATCAATGCTACTGCTCCCGGGAGCGTCTGGAAGCCCTGCGCGAGCGGCAGATGGCCGACGGCGAGAAACCGCGCTACGACGGCCGCTGCCGCCATGACCATGAACAGCATGACGCCGGCGAGCCCTGCGTGGTGCGTTTTGCCAATCCCCAGGACGGTTCGGTAATTTTTGACGATAACATCCGCGGCCCGATTGAATTCAGCAACCAGGAGCTGGACGACCTGATTATCCGCCGCACCGACGGTTCGCCCACCTATAACTTCTGCGTGGTGATTGATGACTGGGATATGGAAATTACCCACGTGATCCGCGGCGAGGACCATATCAACAACACGCCGCGGCAGATCAATATCCTCAAGGCGCTGGGCGCGCCGGTGCCGGAGTATGCCCACGTATCGATGATCCTGGGCGACGACGGCAAGAAGCTGTCCAAACGCCATGGCGCGGTGGGGGTGATGCAGTACCGCGACGACGGTTTCCTGCCCGAGGCGCTGCTGAATTACCTGGTGCGCCTGGGCTGGTCCCATGGCGATCAGGAAATTTTCTCCATTGAGGAAATGAAGCGGCTGTTTACCCTGGACGACATCAGCAAATCGGCCAGTGCGTTCAATACCGAAAAGCTGCTGTGGCTCAATCACCACTACATTAATCATCTGCCGGCGGAATATGTCGCCACTCACCTGCTGTGGCATATGGAACAGGCCGGCATTGACACCCGCAACGGGCCGCAACTGGTAGAACTGGTGAAATTACTCGGCGACCGCTGCAAGACCCTGAAAGAAATGGCGGCCTCCTGCCACTATTTTTACCAGGATTTCGATCGGTTCGACGCCGACGCGGCAAAAAAACACCTGCGCCTGGTGGCCCGCGAGCCTTTGGTGCTGGCGCGCGCCAAACTGGCGGCACTGGCGCAGTGGACGCCGGAGCTGGTGCATAACGCCATCGAGGAGACGGCGGCGGAGCTTAACGTGGGCATGGGCAAGGTAGGGATGCCGCTGCGCGTGGCGGTCACCGGCGCCGGCCAGTCGCCGGCGCTGGATGTCACCGTTCATGCCGTCGGTCAGTCACGCTCTTTGGCCCGTATCGATAAAGCGCTGGAGTATATTGCCCAACGGGCCGGATAAACCCGTTCGTTATCGAGGATTTGACGGCTTTTTCAGCGTTTGATGCGTTTAATTGAATTAGCCGTTGACACTGTTTGCCGGGTTTCATATCATGCGCCCCGTCCACCAGACATGATGTGTCGGGAATGGGGCTATAGCTCAGCTGGGAGAGCGCTTGCATGGCATGCAAGAGGTCAGCGGTTCGATCCCGCTTAGCTCCACCAATCACTTAATTGGCCTGATATGAAGATGTGTCCTTAAGGTGGTCGTTGTACCCAGGAAATACGAGGGGCTATAGCTCAGCTGGGAGAGCGCTTGCATGGCATGCAAGAGGTCAGCGGTTCGATCCCGCTTAGCTCCACCAAATTAAAAAAAACCGGCTCCGGCCGGTTTTTTTATATCGATAATTCCGGTCCTGAGGGTGTCCAGCGCGTGATACGCCGTTCTTTTCCCCCTTGCCGCCTTGCGCCATCCCGCGCTAAATCATGAAAAAGGGCCGGGTTGCCCCGGCCCCGACCGGCCCGCGGGCCGGCGATGATGACGATTTTATAGCCGGGTTTAGATAACCAGGCCGGCGATGGCGGCGGACAGGATGCTGACCAGCGTCGAGCCGTAGACCAGCTTCAGGCCGAAACGGGATACCACGTTGCCCTGGCGTTCATCCAGTCCTTTAATCGCGCCGGCAACGATGCCGATAGATGAAAAGTTGGCAAACGACACCAGGAACACCGACAGGATGCCGACGGAATGCGCGGACAGTTGGCCGGCGACCTTTTGCAAATCCATCATGGCGACAAACTCATTGGATACCAGCTTGGTGGCCATGATGCTGCCGACCCGCAGCGCCTCGTCGCCCTGTATGCCTATTACGCGGGCAAAGGGATAGAAAATATAGCCCAGTATGCCCTGGAAACTGATGCCGAATACCAGGCTGAACAAAGCGTTTATCGCGGCGATGATGGCGATGAAGCCAATCAACATGGCCGCCACGATAATGGCGACCCGAAAGCCCGCCAGGATATATTCGCCGAGCATTTCAAAAAAGCTTTGTCCTTCGTGCAGATTGCTCATCTGCAGCTCTTCTTCCTTGCCGACCTGGTAGGGATTGATCAATGACAGCACGATAAAGGTACTGAACATATTCAATACCAGCGCGGCCACCACATACCGTGGCTCGAGCATGGTCATATAGGCGCCGACAATGGACATCGATACCGTCGACATGGCCGTGGCGGCCATGGTGTACATCCGGCGCTCGGACATTTTGCCCAGGATATCCTTATAGGCGATAAAGTTTTCCGATTGGCCGAGGATCAGCGAACTGACGGCGTTAAACGACTCCAGCTTGCCCATGCCGTTAACTTTCGACAGCAGGGTACCGATAACGCGGATAATAAAAGGAAGTACCCGGATATGCTGCAAAATACCTATCAGGGCCGAGATAAATACAATTGGGCATAATACATTCAAGAAAAAGAACGCCAGCCCCTGCTTATTCATATTACCAAAAACAAACCCTGTCCCTTCAGCGGCAAAACCCAATAACTTATCAAATAGCGCTGAGAATCCCTGTACAAAACCCAATCCAATCTGCGAGTTGAGGAAAAAGTAGGCAAGCAGGACTTCAATGACCAACAATTGAACAATAAAGCGCAGCCTAATCTTTTTACGATCGTGGCTGACCAGTAACGCCAGGATTGCCACTACGGCAAGCGCGAGGACAAAATGAAAAATCCGGGACATAGATGCTCCAGTAATGAGGCAGGCAATAATTCGCGCTCATTCTATGTAACGGCTGAACTAAAAACGAGTTATAAGTTGCAAATATATAAAAATCCTCTATTAGACGAGGTGGATAACGTACCGATCACAGATAAACCGCGAAAAAAGTTAATTTCATATCCAATTATGTTAATAGTGTGCTAATGTAATTTAGTAACCCATTACCGTTTCTAGCCGGTTCAATTAGGGATGAAACTGTCATTAGGCTGGGTTTTGCCCCCCTCTATGCTCATCATCATCGCCATCTATCGCAGAGATAAGTCGAAACGTCCTAAATGCGCTTGATAATTATTATCGTTTGGATAGGATGAAGCTAACACGATGGATCATAAGGGTCACTGATATGCTGAACAGCCGAACCGCGGAAGGCGTCAGTCGCGCATCACGAAAGGTAAAGCTCTCATTGCTTGGCCCGGCGTTCATCGCCGCAATCGGTTATATCGACCCCGGTAATTTCGCCACCAATATTCAGGCGGGCGCCAGCTTCGGTTACCAACTGCTCTGGGTGGTGGTTTGGGCTAACTTCATGGCGATGTTAATCCAGCTGCTATCGGCAAAACTGGGTATCGCCACCGGCAAAAACCTGGCGGAACATATCCGCGATCGTTTTCCGCGCCCGGCGGTATGGGCCTATTGGATTCAGGCTGAAATCATTGCCATGGCTACCGATCTGGCGGAATTTATCGGCGCCGCCATCGGTTTTAAAATGCTGCTGGGCTGCTCGCTGCTGCAAGGGGCAATCATTACCGGCATCGCCACTTTCCTTATCCTTATGCTGCAACAGCGGGGCCAAAAACCGCTGGAACTGGTCATCGGCGGCCTGCTGGTGTTTGTCGCCGGCGCTTATATCGCCGAACTGTTTTTTTCGCAACCGAACATGGCGGAGCTGGGCAAAGGCATGCTGCTGCCCAGCCTGCCGAACGGCGAGGCGGTATTCCTCGCCGCCGGGGTATTGGGCGCCACCATTATGCCCCATGTTATTTATCTGCATTCTTCGTTGACGCAAAACGGGTTGCACGGCAACCGCGCCCAGCGCTACTCCTCCACCAAACTGGACGTGGCAATCGCCATGACCACCGCCGGGTTTGTAAACCTGGCGATGATGGCCACCGCGGCGGCGGCCTTTCATTTCAGCGGCCATACCGGTATTGCCGATCTGGATGAGGCGTACCTGACCCTGTCGCCCTTGTTAAACCATACGGCGGCAACGGTGTTCGGCCTTAGCCTGGTGGCGGCGGGACTCTCGTCGACCGTGGTGGGCACCATGGCCGGCCAGGTGGTGATGCAGGGATTCGTGCGCTTTCGCATACCGCTGCTGGTACGCCGGGTGGTCACGATGCTGCCTTCGTTCGTGGTTATCATGATGGGACTGGATCCGACCCGCATCCTGGTATTAAGCCAGGTGCTGCTCAGCTTCGGCATCGCGCTGGCGCTGGTGCCGCTGTTGACCTTTACCGGCAACCGGGTCCTGATGGGCGACATGGTGAACTCGCGCCTGATCCAGACCTTGGGCTGGGGCATCGTGGCGGTGGTGGTGACGCTGAATCTTTATTTGCTGGTGGGCACCGCGCTCGGCCTGTAGCGCGGTGTCCGGCGCTACGCCAGTATCGCCTCGATACGCGCCAGCTCCTGGTCGGTAAACCCGCGGTTGGCCAGCATCCCCACCGCGTCGTCTAGCTGCGCGGTTTTACTGGCGCCGATCAGCACCGAGGTCACCCGATCGCCGCGCAGCACCCAGGCCAGCGACATCTGCGCCAGTTTCTGGCCGCGTTCCAGGGCGATGTCGTTCAGGCGCCGCACTTTATCCATTTTTTGTTCGGTAAGCTGCTCCGGGGTCAGGAAACGACCCGGACCGGCCGCCCGTGAATCCCGGGGTATGCCGTTAAGATAGCGATCCGTCAGTTGGCCCCCGGCCAGCGGCGAAAAGGCAATCGATCCCACGCCGTGCTCTTCCAGGACATCCAGCAGTTCCGGTTCGACCCAGCGTTCAAACATCGAATATTTGGGCTGGTGGATCAGGCAGGGAGTGCCGAGGGCGTTTAAAATGTCCAACGCCTGCCGGGCCAGCGGGGCCGGATAATTGGACAGGCCGATATACAACGCCTTACCCTGCCGCACCAGCAGATCCAGCGCGCCCATGGTCTCCTCAAGCGGCGTGCCGGGATCCGGACGGTGATGATAAAAGATATCCACGTAATCCAGTCCCAGGCGCGCCAGGCTCTGGTCCAGGCTCGATACCAGATATTTTTTTGAACCCCAGTCACCGTACGGCCCCGGCCACATGGTATAGCCCGCCTTGGTGGAGATAATCAGCTCATCGCGGTAAGGGCGCAGATCCTCGCGCAGCTGGCGGCCGAAATTTTCCTCGGCGGACCCCGGCGGCGGCCCGTAATTATTGGCCAGGTCGAAATGGGTAATGCCGAGGTCAAATGCGCGGCGCACCATGGCGCGGCTGTTTTCCAGCAGCGTGACATCGCCGAAGTTATGCCACAGGCCCAGCGAAACCGCCGGCAGCCGGAGACCGCTGTTACCGCAGCGACGATAAAGCATTCCGTCGTAACGCGTCGGGCTGGCCAGATAAACCATAGAGGATCCTTATTATTCAATATCATCGTGGGTAACAGACTATCGCTTATGCCGGATAACATATTGCGCTCAGCATGATTTCAGCGATAAATTCAGTTAAAAATAACTCTTCTCTTACAAACATTACAAGCGCAACGGCCGACGCCGGATTCGTGCGGCCGGGCGGCAAACGAGGATCTCATATTGAAAACACTAGGGCTGCTGGGCGGCATGAGCTGGGAATCCACTTTACCCTATTACCGCCTGATTAACCAAGGCGTTAGCGCCGGCCTGGGCGGCCTGCATTCGGCAAGCTTGGTGTTGTACAGCGTCGATTTCGCCGATATCGCCCGGCTGCAGGCCGAGGGCGACTGGCAGCGGGCGGGCGACATCCTGGCGGCCAGGGCGGTAGCGCTGCAAAAAGCCGGCGCCGAGGCCATCGTGTTATGCACCAATACCATGCATAAAGTGGCGGAAACCATTGAATGGGCCTGTCCGTTGCCTTTTTTGCATATTGCCGACGCCACCGCGCGGGAAATCAACCTCCGGGGCATGCGGCGGGTCGGGTTATTGGGCACGCGTTTTACCATGCAACAGGATTTTTATCGCCGCCGCTTCGAATACCCGCACGGCATTGAGATCCTGGTGCCCACCGCTGCGGAAATGGACGAGATCCATCGCGTTATCTTCGAGGAGCTATGCCTGGGGAAAATTCGCAATGAATCCCGCCAGGCCTACCGCCGCATTATTGCCGCCCTGGAGCTCCGGGGGATCGAGGGCCTGATACTTGGCTGCACCGAAATCGGCCTGCTGATTGGCGAAGGCGACGCGACCGTGCCGCTGTTCGACACCACGGCCATCCATGCCGCCGCCGCGGTCGCCTTTGCCTTGGGTTAAAGGCAAATCCGAAAGCAGACTCAATTTATAGCATTGGCCAATATAACTGGTATTATTATTATATTAATAAACTGTTTATGTTTGCTGCCCGGTATCATTCCGACGGCAAGTGGTAGAGTGAGCGGAGCCTGAAATAATGACAAAATATGCCCTGGTCGGCGATGTTGGGGGAACCAATGCCCGGCTGGCGTTATGTGATTTGGACAACGGGGCGATTTCCCATATCCACACCTATTCTGGTAAAGATTACGCGACGCTTGAAGCGGTGATCACCCACTACCTGTCGGCACAGAAAGTCGAGGCCACCGAAGCCTGCATCGCCATTGCCTGCCCGATTACCGACGATTGGGTAGATATGACCAACAGTTCATGGGCCTTTTCCATCAAGGCGATGAAAAGCAGCCTGGGGCTATCGCGCCTTGAGGTTATCAATGATTTCACCGCCGTCTCGATGGCGGTGCCGATGCTGACTCCGGACGATGTGGCGCAGTTTGGCGGCGGCGAGGCGCAGGCCGATCGGCCGATTGCCGTTTATGGCGCCGGGACCGGCCTTGG
Source organism: Acerihabitans arboris (assembly GCF_010131535.1). Taxonomy (GTDB): domain Bacteria; phylum Pseudomonadota; class Gammaproteobacteria; order Enterobacterales; family Enterobacteriaceae; genus Acerihabitans; species Acerihabitans arboris. The sequence goes on along the minus strand of NZ_WUBS01000025.1, from coordinate 19,344 downwards.
CGTATGTCATCTGGTGCAACTGGCCGAACATTGGGTCAGCCTGCCGGGCGAGGGCGGCCATGTGGACTTCGCGCCCACCAACCAAGAAGAGACCGATATCCTGGCGGTGCTGGGCGCCGAGTTCGGCCACGTTTCCGCCGAGCGCGTGTTGTCGGGGCCCGGGCTGGTTAATTTGTATCGCAGCATCGTCACTATCGACGGCCGCGCGCCGGACCAACTGGAGCCGCATCAGGTCACGGAACAGGCCGTCGACGGCAGCAATGACGACTGCCGGCGCGCGCTGTCGCTGTTCTGCGTGCTGATGGGCCGCTTTGGCGGCAATCTGGCGCTCAATATGGGCACGTTTGGCGGCGTCTATATCGCCGGCGGCCTGGTGCCGCGTTTCCTGGAGTTTTTTCGCGCTTCCGGTTTTCGCGCGGCGTTTGAGGATAAGGGGCGCTTTGACGACTACCTGCGCGCTATCCCGGTCTACCTGATACGCCACGAACAGCCCGGCCTGCTCGGCGCCGGCGCGCATATGCGTCAGCTGATGGGCCTGAAACTCCAGGTTATCGCCTGATACCGCCGGCGCCGGTAACCCCGGCGCCGGAAGTTACAACCGCATCAACTGCCGGAAGGCCTTGACCTTGCTACGGCTCACCGGCACTTCGAACGCCAGATCGCTCAGGCGCAGCAGATAGGTATTATTAAACCAGGGCACAATCTCGCGGATCTTCGCCAGGTTGACCACATACGAGCGATGGCATCGAAAGAAAAATTCCTCCGGCAGACGGGCGCAAAACTCCGTAATGGCCATCGGCATGGTAAATTCCTCGCGCCGCGTATAGACAATCGTCACTTTTTCCTGGGCCGCCGCATAGTAGATGTTGTTGATATCGGTGACGATAATGCGCTCGTCTTTCATCAGGTTTATGGAGTGGGGATGATGCCCCGGCGCGGCGCTGCTGGCCGGCGCCGACGAGGCGGGATTATGCTGCGCCTCCAGTTTTTGCAGCATGGTCACGATGCGCGATTCCTGGTAAGGCTTGAGAATATAGTCGAAGGCCTCCAGTTCAAACGCCGCCACCGCATGCTCCTTATAGGCGGTAATAAAGATGATTTCCGGCTTGTGGCTGAATTTGCTGATGCTTTGCGCCAGTAACACTCCGTCCAGGGACGGGATATTGATATCGAGGAAAATGACGTCTACGTCATGATTCTGCAGGTAACGCAGCACATCCAATCCGTCGTCGAACGTGGCCTCTATCGTCAGGCTGCTGTGCTTATGGATCAGGAAACGTAATTCTTCCTGCGCCAGGAATTCGTCTTCGACAATGATGGCTTTCATGGCGCCTCGCGGTTAATCATATCGTCCAGGGACGTCATGCGGCCAGCTTGTGGGGTTGCGGGATGAGGTAAAACCAGATCTCGGTGCCCGGCTCCAGGCGGCGGATATGCAGCCCTTCGCCATACAGCAACAAGACCCGGTGATGCACGTTCAGCAGGCCGATTTTGCCGGCCGGCAGTTCGTTCCGTTTTACCTGCTCGATGACCTCTTCCCTGATGCCGCTGCCGGTGTCTTTTACCGCGATACGGATACGGCCGTCGGTATCTTCCCGCACCGAAATCACCACCACCCCTTTACCCCGGCAGGGCTGGATGCCATGGACAATGGCGTTCTCCACCAGCGGCTGGATCAACAGGCTGGGCAGGGGAAACGACAGCTCTTCGTCAATATCATAGATAACGCTCAGCTTGCTGCCGAAACGCGCCTGTTCGATGGCGATATAATCCTGGATTTGATAAAGCTCTTTTTTGATGTCGATCTGCGCGCCGTTCAGCTCCAGGTTGTAACGCAGATAGCGCGAAAGATTGGTAATCAACTGCCGCGCGGTATCCGGGTTAATGCGGATCGACGAGGAGATGGCGTTAAGCGCGTTAAACAGGAAATGCGGATTGATTTTACTCTGCAGGGCGCGCAGCTCGGCCTGATCGGCCATTTCCCGCAGCTGTTCGATGCGCGACACTTCAATTTGCGTCGAAATAATCTGTGACAGGCCGATGGCCATCACTTTCAGCGAATTGGTAATCTGGTGGGCATGGCAGTAATAAATTTTAAGGCTGCCGGTGACCACGCCTTTTTCCCACAGCGGGATAATGATCAGCGAGTGTATTTGCGGCGTGCGGTCCGCCTCGTCGTTGTTCTTTATGGTGATCTTGCCGCTTTGGATACTCTCCCTGGTCATATCGCTGATGATTTCATGGCCGATATTATAGAATTCCGCCCCGACGCCGACGTAGGCCAGGATATGGTGTTCGTTGGTGATAGCAACGGCGTCGGCCTTGATATCGGCGCGGATAATGTCGCAAATGGTGGTCAGGGATTCGCTGTTGATATGACGAAAGTAGGGCAGGGTCTTGTTGGCGATATCCAGCGCCAGCTTGGCCTGCCGGGCGGCGATCACCTCTTTCTCATCCTCGACCCCCTGCACCAGCAGCACGATCATGCCGATGCTCACCCCGCCGAGGATCATCGGCAGCGCAATTTTCGACACGATATCCAGCCCCAGCGACATCGGCTGCGCCCATAAAATGACCAGCAGCATGGTCAGGCATTCGCACAGCATGCCGCCCAGGATGCCGATACCCCAGCGGTGTTCTTTGATGACCTTCAGCTTGACATAGCCGGAAACAAAGCCCGCCACCACGCTGCTGATAAGGCAGGGCACCGAGGTCGGGCCGTCAATATCGATCAGGTAACGATGCACGCCGGCAATGGTTCCGGTGGCTATGCCGACCCAGGGCCCGAACAGGATACCGCCGGACATTACCGCGATAATCCGTACGTTGATCAGCGATCCTTCAACATGGATGCCGGAATAGGTACTGAAAATGGCGAACAGGGAAAAGATAGCGGTGACCGCCGTTAACTCCTGGGCGGTGTGCTGCTCTTTTTGTAATAGCTGCCGGAACTGGCGGATGCGGGTTAACAAAAACAGGCAAATCAGCATCAATGCCGCCCGTTCATAGACCGCCAGCAGCATATCGAACATCTCTTTCACAACGACGTCCCGGTAAATGGCCAACCTTTGTCCGTTACTATAAGCAATAGGCGGCTAATGTTCCAGATTTGCCGCCGCGTCCAATGGCGGGGAAGGTTTGGCCGAAGATTTTTTTATGGCCGACTCCGCAATATGGGGAAGCCTGATTAAAATTAAGGGGATTTGGTTTTGCGGCGAAAAACGCTGGGTTGGCGGCTTCCAGGTGAAATTGGGGACGATAAAGGGGAATATAACGATAAATAAATCTTCATATTTCCTCTTTTGTGCCGCGTCCGCCGCCGGGAACCGGCCGAAGTCCTGGTACCGGCAGCCATCAGCGGGCGCAATCCGCCGCGCTGCTTATGCCGCTTAGCCGGCCGGGATTGAAATCCTCGCCGTTATGGGATAGCTTCGTGGACAGGCCCCATACGGGCCGGCGTCGCTCGGATGGTCCGGGCGCTAACGTACAACGAGGAAATTATGGCCGCTTCCGGTTTGCCACGGCGTTTTACACGCATCGATCGCCTTCCCCCTTATGTATTTAATATTACCGCTGAATTAAAGATGGCCGCGCGCCGGCGCGGGGAAGATATTATTGATTTCAGCATGGGCAACCCCGATGGCCCGACCCCGCCGCATATTGTGGAAAAACTGTGCACCGTCGCCAGGCGGGAGGACACCCACGGCTACTCCACGTCACGGGGTATTCCCCGGCTGCGGCGCGCGATATCGGGCTGGTATGCCGAGCGTTATGGCGTCGAGATCGATCCCGACAGCGAGGCCATCGTTACCATCGGCTCGAAAGAGGGCCTGGCCCACCTGATGCTGGCCACGCTTGATCACGGCGACACCGTCCTGGTGCCGAATCCCAGCTATCCGATTCATATCTACGGCGCGGTCATCGCCGGCGCCCAGGTACGTTCGGTGCCGCTGGTGGAGGGCGTGGATTTTTTCCGCGAGCTGGAGCGCGCGATCCGCGAAAGCATTCCCACTCCCAAGATGATGATCCTCGGCTTCCCGTCCAACCCGACGGCGCAATGCGTCGAGCTGGATTTTTTTGAACGGGTGGTGGCGCTGGCGCGGCAGTACGGCGTGCTGGTGGTGCACGATCTGGCCTATGCCGATATTGTCTATGACGGATGGAAAGCGCCGTCGATCATGCAGGTACCGGGCGCCAAGGATATTGCGGTAGAGTTCTTCACCCTGTCCAAAAGCTATAATATGGCCGGCTGGCGCATTGGTTTTATGGTGGGCAATCCCGAGCTGGTCAATGCGCTGGCGCGCATCAAAAGTTACCATGACTACGGCACCTTTACCCCGCTGCAGGTGGCCGCCATCGCCGCGCTGGAAGGGGATCAGCAGTGCGTGCTGGATATCGTCGAGCAGTATCATCAACGACGCAACGTCCTGGTGCGCGGCCTGCACGAGGCGGGCTGGATGGTGGACACCCCGAAGGCGTCCATGTACGTCTGGGCCAAAATTCCCGAGCACTATGCCCATCTGGGGTCGCTGGAGTTTGCGAAAAAACTGCTGTCGGACGCCAAGGTCTGCGTATCGCCCGGTATCGGCTTTGGCGATTATGGCGACACCCACGTGCGTTTTGCGCTGATTGAAAACCAGGATCGCATCCGCCAGGCGGTGCGCGGCATCAAGGCCATGTTCCGCGCCGACGGCGTATTAAAGCCCGCCGGCGCCAGGGTAATTACCGATTGATTCCGCCCAACGGCCCGGAGGATGGCGGCGCGTCATGTTCCGGGCCGGTGATAGGGTGGTTTTCCTGCGCGATAACGACGTTTTGCTCCCTTTTTTGCCGGAATGGACTGAGTAATCCTGAATTTATTAATTAATGGTTCTAATGTGTTTGCCGCAGGCGGCGTCAAGCGCCAGCAGAGCCAACGCTCCTGGAGCCGGCTTGGTTAACAAGACCGGGGATGCGCCGGGACAATACTTACAGTTCAGGAGATGTTATCCTAACCATAATAAGAGTAATATATACAAGCTATGTTTATACCGTGGCAGCTACGGCGCTGCGCTTTTTTCCGAGTGGGAAATTATGAGAAACCTTGTCATTGATATACTGAAAAAACTGGCCAAAGCGGATGCGGCGGCGAAAGAGCTGACCGCCCAGGTGGAGGCCCAATCCCTTCTCCTGGCCGCCCTGGTGCTTACGGTCGGTCAGGGCAGCTCATCGGTCATGGCAACCAACATTGAAAAAGCCATTTTATCGGCTTCCAGCGCCAGCGAGGAAATTCTGCAATCCGATGTGGATTTATTGCTGGCGCATTTTGTCCGTTTGATTTCAGTCTCGCAGTATGTCGAAGTCAACGGCGAAGAGGCGAAGGTTAACGCCGGCGAATAATGCCGACGTGGCAACCAGGATGGCCCGCCATGCCCTGAAGGTGCTTGGTTTTGCTAATATCAGAAACGCCGGTGCGCTCATTTAGTAACTGTTCTGCTCCCGGCGCCGGTTAGGGCTTGCTCTGTCCGGTGACCTGAAGACGATAAGCAATTTATTGTTTTATTTTAGCTCGTGGCGGCTGGATCGGAAAGAGTATCCTGGGCAACAAGATAATAACCGCAGGCAGGCTTGTTGAACCTTGAAGCACTAATAGCTACTTTGATTATTTTATTATAAATAATTAGTTATGAAATTATTCACCCGTATCAACCTGATCCCGCATTTGATCTTCTGTCGGCGCCGCATCCGCATGCAATAAAACTTTTTTAAGTTGAATTTAATCTGGCTCCATCAGGATTTTCAGCACGAAGACAAGACAGCCCATGGAAAAGGCGCCTGAATGTACCGCCAACCCGTTTTAGTCCCTAACATGATTGCCAGGGATTGTTGTGGATTCAATGTTAATTGTTTGGAGTTGGCCAATTTATCTATTACTGCCGACGTGTGGTTCAGCGTTGTGAGGCGCCGGCTTTTTGACGTGATGTTTCACCACGCGGTGGTGACGATGCGTTTTATGCGTTTTTTCGGGGTGGTGGTCATCACCGGCATGGGCATACGACAGTGAGGCAAACGGCAGGGATAGTGCTAATGTAATTATCGCAATAATTAACTTCTTCATGATAGTGCCTTTTTTCAAAATTATTTTCATAATCCAAGTTTACGTCTCATCATGCCGGGCGCGCGTCTACCTGATTATCTTAGCTGAAATAGGGACAACCGATGGTTTATATTTATCCGCAACCTTTAGTTGCCGGCTACCCGCTCCTTTCCTGTAATGCCACCTGGCCAAAGTTCTATGCTGTTATCGCACTCGTTTCCCCAGCTTGCCCAGCCTTCGGCACGATCTCTGGCGAACAGTTCAACGCGCGCTACATCGCCGAGCAACCTTTCCAGCATCTGGCGCGCAATCGGGGGTTTTGCGCTATGGTCCATGCGCGATGCGGTGAAATGCTGGCATATTGACGCGTCCATACGCTTTGGCAGGCGCCCGCGAACGGCAAAAAGGCAATCCTCGCTGTTGGCTCTGGTCAGATGGCCCATGCCGATAGCTGAATTACCTTTATGCTTGTTCGTTTTATGCCAGGTAAGGCCTTTCATCGTCATCAGCCTGAATCCCCAGGCATCCATGACTTTCAGGGCTTCCGTCGGCATGCTAGGCACCCACCACATCGCCAGTAGACAGGCTGCGGGATCGGCTATATCCCACACGGGTAGACGGCACAGATCCTGAATCGTCATCGTCGGGTATTTGTATGCGACGCCCCGGTTTCCATCCGCGGCTTTGTCACGGTAAGTCCAGGGCGGGTCGGCCAGAATCAGTTTGTATTTCATTGTTATTTTCCATTTAGGCCATCAGTCCGAATTGATTCCAACTCTGTTTCTGAGCCCTCACACCAAACATAGACAACATTTGGCCTGTCGTCATGTTTAAGGCCCTCGCCGAATCGCGCGGGGCTTGACATGTGTGGATGGGAATCAACAAAAACGCTGCGGTAATTACATATATTCAGTTGGTTACGCTTATCTCCCCCGGGGTCTCCTCACACAGCGTCAAGATCGTCATAACCTGTTTGTATATACAGTGTCAGGTGGTTATCCCGACGCACATGTCCGCAGTGGGGCATGCTATACCTATCCGCCGGCAATAGGTGGCGGAAATTTATGGCAGACATTATCCCAAACATTGCCGTCACATATTCACTTTACCCGACACGTTCGCCGCAACCGCGGGCGGGTTGATTTCTATCGGCAATATCGATGCCTACCCCACCCCGATCGACAATCGGATCCGGATTTGTGTCCAAAACGCTGACGGTAGTGCCGCGCCCGTCGCTCAGCCCATCGGTTTTGGCCCCGGGGGTATCCTGAATATGATGGGACGGTGGCAAGCTTTGTAACGGTGGAAGGACAGTTACTAGCCGTGCTTGACGCGAATGGCGTACGGCAATTTTATTACCCGAATGTGCTGGAGTTATGATGCTGGCCAGCTAAGGGTCGATCTGGCCGAGGCTAATGGACTTGCTCTTATCGACAGATGTCCAGACTTGGCAACCTTGAGGTTGACCGTTGGTTCAACTGGTCAAACAAATGTTTACACTGGTTCGGGTCATGGCGGCGACGCGCAACCAGATATATTTAAACTACGCACAAGTACAGGCTGCCCTTGAACAGCCCAAGGCTTCAATCATGCAATAAGGAGTAAAATTGGGGGTTAAGAGAACTCATTTTCCAATCGTTCGACAACTTCCTTGTATATTTCAACGTATTCAGGAGAAAGGTCGCTAAGCTGGTCATGGAAGAAAGGTTGATAGAATTCTTTCGGCCATAGTGCTAATTCATACTCGCTTAGCGCCTTGATAACCCAATACGCTGAAGGTCGACTATCTATGATCTCAAACAAACATAATGGAGCAGGGAAAGCATAAAAATAAGGCATTTGCAGTATAGTTGCAGCTTGGCGGCCTACTTGGCTGCTTATCCCTAAAACGGTATAAGATTCCCCTATTTCAAAAGGATATTCATAATCTGAATTTTCATTCACTCCCATTATCTTTTTTTGGGAACTTGTGAGTTTAATTGCTTTGCATATTACTTTCACTTTACTTCTTTCCTTAATATAATGGTTTTGAATTCTACTGTTTTCCCTAATTCATTGTTATGATATGCATGAATTTCAAAAATATTTCCGTCAGTGGCTTGGTAACTTTTGCTGGTGATTTTACTCCAGTCGGCGGCGGTTCCACCATATTCGTTTGTTAACCTTGGCGCATCCCGAAGTACTCTCTTGGTGCCTAACCCCGCAACCGGCTCTCCGCTTTCTTTCAATAGTTGTGCTAATTGAGCTTCACTAGCCAATGATTTTCGTAAATTCAAACTATCACTAAGCATAACATATATCGGTTTATCACCGCTTTCAAGCGGAGGTACAATGATAATGTCGTTAAAATCTGTTTCGCTCAGGCCGGGATAGGTCGTCACTGTCGGCAACTGCGCTGGCTGCGCTTGACCCCCGGTGTTGTTGAACGCTTCTGGAACTTCGCTTGGAGTGAGCAATGCTCCCAGGCCTTCAGTGCCAGGTGCTTTAGCCGGGGTGACAAAGAGGGTTCTCGCGGGCAAGCCATCAGTTTCCGGAAGTGTGCAACGGTATATTCCCTGGCCTTCAGGCCTGCCCTCAAGTAGGAGGACCGGCATCGGTTTCGCGGTTCTGAACAACTCGATTTGCAACGCTTCGTTTTTTACCACCAGACGGCCACGAAACTGTGATTCAACCGTTTTTTGTCCTTCGGCCGCGGCGCGCAAAATAGTAACCGCGGGCAGGCCGAGTAACTCCGCCGGCAACGTCTCCTGAAAATATTTTCCGCCGGGAACCTTATCACTTTCTTTATTTATCTCCGCTGGGTACAGACTTGCGACAATGGCGACGCCAATTGGCCCGGCGGTACGTGCTTGAGCGGCAATTTTTAGTGCGTCCATGGCCTTCTTGACCGCGTTGACCACCGACAGCGAGGCAGATGGCGCCGTACCGGTCGTTGCAGCTAGGGCCAAGGCTTGGGTTGCCTGGTCATATGTCCTTATCGGGCTGTCTTTTGCGTCACCCGCTGAAGTCTCGCCAATAGCAATATCTGGCAATTTTGCAGCTTGCTGAGCTGTGCTCGGCAAAGTTGAATTTTTGGCTAAGGAATCAATATTCTCATTTCCTCCAGCTCGGGCGGCAATAAGCGCAGCCTTGATTTTCGGTGCCTTATCGGCTTTCTTGCGAGCTTCTTCTTGCTCTTTGATCAAGGCGGCTTTTTGAATTTCTCGGATTCTTTTGATTTGCTCTACTTGTTTAATACTTTCCCTGACGTTAGCGAGGTTCACATCAGCGCGCTCTTTATTGTGGCGGGCACCGCTTAATTGATCTTGGTATGATTTGAACAGTGATATACTATCCAGCAGTTCCCTCTGGTTATGTTCAAGAGCAGCTTTTGTGGTCGCAACGTTTACGTTTTGGCTGTGTTTTTTTAAGGCTTTTTGCCGAAAGTGACCTTGCCAATATTTTGGATGTCTTTCCACCAATGCTAATTCGTGTTGTAAAACGTTATCAAATTCACCGAGCTGATGTTTTAGGATGTTAATGCTGGACTCATTTTCACGAATAAAATTTGTTGTATTATATATATTTTTTTCTATGTTATTTATCTGCCTACCTGCTTCGCTTACCTCTCTTTCTGCCGTCGCTAATTGCTGTCTGGCATTATGATCCTTTATATTCCATTGGTGTTCTTCATTTTGGCGCCTTGATTTTTCTTCCTGCGCGCGCTTATGACTAGAGCGTAGTTCAGCGAGGCGGGACGCTGTGATGGCTTTATGATTCTGAGCTTCTTGCCAGTGATGGATAGATGCTTGTCGTTGTGATCTATGCTGATCTAACACAAATTGTGCTCGATTAAAATCTTCATGGTTGTAATATAATACGGCCTTTAATTCTTTTTTATATTCGCCTTTACGCTTCCCGCCACCAAATCCGGAAGATATGGCAGTGGTTATTTTCTCTGCATAGGCCTTATTTGTTTGTGCAATAATAGCTTTAAAATGAGCAACCTGCTGTTCGCTTTCCCGGACCAGATACTCGGCATGATTTTTATCCTTCTCCATTCTCTGTAGCCGGGCAGACGCTTTACTATCGATATCTTCAGCGGCCTCAACCGGATATTTGGCGACATAGTCGTCATGTGCTTTTTGGCGTATGGCGGCCTCTTGCGCTCGCCGTATCGCAGCCTCATGGGCCTGGCGTCCTGCTTCCTCCCGAGCTATTTTTGCCGTTTCTACCGCCGTATCCCGATTTTTTTTTGAAGATGATCTATCATAGCCGCCACCGCCATTTCCACCATGCGAATTATTGCTAATCCCATGATCTCCCCGCGATTTAGCGTCACTTTTTCCATGAGGACCATTATCACAACCACTACCTATGCATAATCTTGATTGATTATTATTTTTTGCGGAATTTATATGGCTACTCCAATTTCCACCTCCCTTATTTCCAGAATTAACACCGCTATTGTTTTTTCTACCGCAGTTATTTGTCGAGCTTTTCCCACAGCTGCCAATATTCATACTATCCTCCTGGTGTATTTATTGAAAAATAATATTTATCCGATTAATTAAGATCCGACTTTTCTATTAGTTAAACTGGGTCGTCAAAGTAAAAAGACTACTAATAACTAATCACATGGAAAGTCAAAAAAGCGTAAACGAAAAGTGGGAAAAACGTAGCGACTAACAGAATGAGGTGGAATAGGGTGTTTATTATAATTTTATGTATATTAAAGAATTGGCGATGTGTTTAATCATCGGCTCGTTGTCCTTGTGGCGGTCGCCCGCCCCCTTTGCTACAGGATGGTATGTAGACTCATCAGCGGGTAAAGAGCGCAGCGAGGCAGCGGGTATCCCAATCATGAAAACGTGTTCGAAATGTCAGGGCCGGGGATATTCAAGGTTGCCGGCCGAGGAGGCGCGCGCAGCCGTTACTAAGTTTTTGCCAGACCTCACCCAACCAACATGGTCTCGCAACTTCAAGCCGCTGTTGGACGACCTGATTACTCAATGCCACAAAGAGGAGTCGTCGGCAGATTCCATTTTCAATTCCGTAACACGTTAACGGCACGATCGCCACGGATGGCGACAATATTAATAATACATGTTGCAATAATGAATAAGGTGGCCTAATATCCCTCTAATGATGGGATTTCTACGATTCATTGACTCCAAAGAACAATAAGACCCTGGCCGAAAGCCGGGGTTTTTTATTGGGCACAACAGGTAAGGGCATTGCACCGGATATATGGCTAGCACCTGTGTAACTTCCCCTGGCGGCGTGGTAGGTAGGTCGCAAAGGCAACGTTACGGGCAAGCGGCGTAAGGTGGTCAAAGGCAGCGCTCTTTCCGTTGTATTAAATGCCGAAGCTTAAGCATGCTCCAGCAATGGTTTTATCGCCGGCCGCGAATTCTGAGACGCAATCCATATTTCATATTGCGATTGCATGCTGGTCCACATTTCGGCACTTGTTCCCAACGCTGCCTCAAGGCGTAATGCCATGTCGGCAGAAATGCCGGTGCTTCCGTTAAGGATGCGAGACAAAGCAGCGCGGGTAACGCCCAGGGCTTTGGCGGCTTCGGTAACAGAAATATCGCCCAGGTATTCACGTAAAACCGCGCCTGGATGCGCCGGGTTATGCATTCTGGTCATGATTACCTCCATCAATGGTAGTCCTGATAGTCAACGAGGATAGCGTCCTCACCGTCAAATCTAAACGTTAAACGCCAGTTGCCGTTAACGGATATAGCCCAATGCCCGGCAAGGTCTGCGCCTTTCAGTGGGTGCAGTTTCCATCCCGGCGCGCTCATATCCTCGGCACGTTTGGCGGCGTTCAAAGCGGTCAATTGGATCTGCAGTTTTGCGGCATGTTTCGCTTGGATCCCGGCAGTTGAGCCGGTGGCGAAAAACTTCTCCAATCCTTTGTGCCGAAAACTCTTAATCATCGTCATCGCCCCGTATACTGTATAGCAACAGTATACGCTTACTGATAATCGCGTCAACATAATTTCAAGGGCTGCACTCCGGTGTGGCCCTTTTTGTTGAATAGAGTAAAATCATGAATGGCTATTCGAACCGAACTAGGTTTGAGCGCCACCGGATCAGCAAGTTTTGCAAGTTTAGAATTATCTGGCGCAGCACCATTCATAGATTTTCATTTCAATAACACCACGACTGATTATAACGTTCGATTCATAAATTCAGCGTCTGGAATAATGGATGTTTTGGGAGCATCTTCTTTTAATATCCCTGCGGGCTATGTAAGCCCCATGTATGGGATGCGCACCAAGGCGGGCCGAAGTGCTGCGTTTGGTGGTAATGGATTTATGGCTGAATGGAACAGCTCAGCACAATTATATTTATGGATCGACAATACCGCGATTGGGCAATTCACAGGAACCGGGTCTGACCGGCGCATCAAAGAAGATATAGCTTATCTGGATGATACAGCTTCAGATTTAGATGTTGTCTTGCAGATGAAGCCTGTGTCATATGCATTTTCACAGCGCGGAGTTTTGAATAAATCAGGAGAGCGGCGGGGTTTTATTGCTCAGGATTTGCTTGAGACTTTTCCCATTTCGGTGATTGGGACGGTTAAAGAAGGTGAAGAGAATAAGCCCGCTGAAGAATTGACGGATTTTCTAAACCTCGACCCGCTGGCCTTATGCTCAGTACTGGCCGGGGCTATCAAAGAGCTTTCAGCGAAAGTAGATGCCCATGCAAATGAAATAGCCGCACTGAAAAATCTAGCCGCTTAGTTCACCAGATCCTTATACAAAGTCAGCATTAATATTGATGATAACCATAATCCTTTCTCGCAGGGATTTTTTTATTGGAGCGACACATGGCAGTAATTATCAGCGGCAGGCTCATTGGCCCCAATGGGGATCCGCGCTCGGGCGTGACCATTATGTTACGAGCGCAAGTAACATCCTCGGCTGTTGTCGTCCAGGCACCGTCAAGCTCCGTTACCGGCACCGATGGCAGTTATTCCTTATCTGTTGAGGTTGGCACGCATGAGGTAATGATCGAGGCATACGGCCAGCCCTATGAACGAGTAGGGGCGATTACGGTTTATGCTGACTCGGCGGCAGGCACGCTGAACGACTTCCTTACCGCGCCAGGCGAAGATGCATTAACACCGGTTATCGTGTTGACGGTGGAGGGGATGCGAGTTGCAGCGCAAACAGCACGGGACGAAACCCTCGCAGCACGAGACGATGCTGTTACAGCCGCTCAGTCAGCTATTAGCTCTGGCAATCTTCAGCCTGACGAAGCTACTGGGTTAGCCAAAACCATTAACGGCCAGACATTTACCGTAGGATATGGCAGCGGCGCTGATATTTCTTATAAGACGTTCGAGAACGTGAACGGCGTTGCTGTCGTGAGGATTGAGGGTGTAGGGTCGGGGGCGGTGGACGCAGTGGCGGCGAGCGTGGATGAAATCAAAGAATCTTTGCCGTATACGGAAAACATTGATGGTTTCGCAGAGGTAGAAGCCGGCGAGGATGGGAAGCCTATACGTGGATTAACCGATGATGGGACCAGTTTTTTTTCGGCGATTCTAATTGGTCGTGATGTTGAGGCAGTTGGCAACGATGATTCCTTATTAATTCAAAGTAGAGGGACGGGAAAAAGGAATATTCAATATAATCCAGCAGGAGGATATGAAACTGATGAATTCGAAGTATATTTTTCTGATGCATACCCCGGCTATTTGCAAATTGAGGCCGGGGAAGATGGCAAGCCTATATACGTCAAAAAGGAGGATGGTACCGTTATCGATTTAAGAGATGGGGATGATGAGTCAACAACCGGAAGCCTTGGGAGCGTGCCGATAGCTTACCTTGAAGGAAATATAGTTAAAATCATAAAGAGCGGTGATATAATTCAAACTATAGACTCCACCGCCTTTACCAAATTAAATCCTCAAGCTATCCCTATAGGAGGTAAAGCTTACTATGTGCGGTTTGCCACAAATGAAAGCGGAACCTATAGATTAGTAAGGATGTCGGAAGACACATTAAATAAAATTTACGAAGGCAAGAAAACCTTTGTTCACGTTTTTATGGTGGGTCAATCTCTTGTCCCCGGTGGCGGTACTGTAAACGGCAATAACGCCCTAACAGTCACGCCTCCCGTCCCTTATGGCGTCCTTTGTTTTTCTGGCGGAACTGTATATGATCAGACTTATGCCGCAAGCACTCTAGCGGAAAGCGATTTGTTATATTTGATACCAGCAAGTGAACTCTTGAAGAAAGGGCACACTGGCGCAAGCGGAGTAAGTCCATCAACAGAATCCGAGGCAACTGCTATTGGTTTAGGCGTATATGAGGCAACAGGATATACGACATTAGTTTCAGCCATAGGATCATCAGGAGTTAGCCTTTCGGGTATTTTTGCGGGAACTGCAAACGATGCTGCCGTAAAATTGGCACTAAAACATGGCTATGCTTTAGCTAATTCGCTAGGTATGGAATATATGCCAGTTATGCACTTCATCCATGGTAATGCTGACGCAAGTGGCGGATCTACATCAATTGCAAGTTATAAAGCGATGATGTCTGCATTAAAGTTGAATTATGAAAATTATATTCATGGCTTATTTAATAGCAATGATTATTCATTGCCATGCTTTATAGGTCAATTCACAAATGCAATTGTAACATCTGGCACAGGTACGGTAAGCGTTGGCATTGGCCGCGCGCAATACGAAATTACCCAAGAAGAATCTAATTTCCATATTGCTACTGTCTTATATCAAATCCCACAACAGGATGGAGATCATCTGACGAACGTTGGTTATCGTATGGATGGACGTATAGCTGGTAAAGTGATCGGACGATATTTAGCAGATGGTACGCTGAGTTCATTGCGTCCAAATATGGCAGCATCAAGCCAAACTGCTACAGAGTTTTTATTGCAGCTTGATGGAGGTGTGAATGTGGCAGTCATAGATTCGGTGAGGATAACTGATCCAGGCGACTATGGTTTTATATTGTATGATTCTGCCGGCAACCATTTAACGCTGGGGGCACCGATAACTATCGATTCAAATAATGTTGTCCACATACCAAAAATAGGCACGGCCGCAGCGATCAGTTACGCGTATACGGGGCCTCATGGTGTTAAACCCGCTTACAATGCGGGGGCCAGGGGTTGCGTCCGAGACTCATTAGCATTCGTTGATGAGGTTACTGGGCAGATATTATACAACCCATTATGTTTATTCTACTCAGCTGTATAAGGGGATTTAAAAATGGCAAACTGCGAAGTGAAAATCTGGAAGGGAAGAAAGTTTTCAAGAACATCCCCAATAGTGCAGGCAAGATATCCGTTTGATGTTTCAAAACTGGCATCACAAATCCCGGGAATGGTATTGCACTGGTATGTGGACCCAGACTATCCATCATCGCTCCTTGAAAACAGAATTACCGGAACGGCAATGACAGCAGTAGGAGCACCGGTAATTAATGGCTACAAAACAATCTTAAACGAAGCAAATCATATAGATACCGGAATTGATATATCTCAATTTAATGGGATGGATTTGACAATTATTGCTATAGCCGGAAACGCCGGGGGCGGGCCATTTAACTTGGCGGGAAGGTTGCAGGTGGCTAATCCTCAACGTTCCAGAGCGCTAAAATGGGTAGATGCAACTCATATTGGTAACGTATGGCTAAATTCGAATGGCTCTACATTAGCTGCAAATTTAACCCCGGTAAACATCACGTCGGTCGATGCCGATATGTTTTGCGCACGGTTTATTAGCAACAATGGCAGCAATTTTATAGCGTCACGAATTACTATGCCTCGATCAGGCGCAAACGCCCAAGCCGCTGGAGCTGCAACAGCTTACGCTATGCCATCGACTAATATTCTTATCGGTGGTTCATTGGATGGCGGTACAACCGTATCTTGCGATGAATATTCAGTAGCAGTATTTAATCGCCTGATTACTGACGATGAACTGGCTCTATATTATGAAACTCATAAAAACCGCCTGCTGCTAGCACCTAAGCCAATTTATATCTAAACCCAACATTCATTAGTCGGGGCTACGCTGGCCATCTGGCAGCACTCGCGAATTATATCGAAACGCGCTCTGAGCATCTATTCGTAGCGTCTTTATTGCGAAAAGTAATGCTAAACTAAAATAAATTACATTACATTATAATTCAATTAGATAACATTTTTTTTGCTCGTCTCACTTCACAGGATCACCTTCGTGTGATAATACTGTATATAACAACAATACTTCAGTGCGATGTTATGGCATTCAGTCCCACGTGACATTAAAGCGAACTTTTCCGGTTAAAAATATAAGGCGTTATTGGCTGTTGTTATCTGGGTGTCAGTAATAAAAACAACTTAAGAGAGGTAACTATGAGTGAACCTAATTTTTCTTATGAAGAAGAACGATATGCAATTCCCCATGTTCAATTTAACCAGGCATTGCTGATAGGGGATACTATAGAAGACATCTGTAATGAACTTGGCAGACTTTCTCACGAAGCGATAGGAAGCGATGCCGCCTTCGTTGCTGATGATTTTTACGGTAGGGTCCGGCGGTGGGATTATGCCCCAACAATTAATGCTTGGCGTGAAGAAAACGGAGTCACTCCAGTTGTGGCGCCACCCCCTTTTCCGGGAACAGAAGATCCTGAGTAAATTCTTAACTTCCCTTTTCAATCATTAAAAATCAGTAATGGCCAAGGATGGCACTACTGTTGAAATTAAATAATATAATTATAAAAAACATTAATATTGTTTACATCTAATTATTATATTAATTCATTATCGATACTTAGTAATGAATTCGACAGCAAGATCAAAATATCCTTCATGAAAGTAAATATTTTCTTTTTTTATGTTATCTTTCCATTTATCGAAATAGGTCTTGTCATCTTTTCCTCCAAAATAATGAATATTTCCCCTACAGAGGGATAGATTTTCCCAGATATGAGTATCCACTTCATAATTAATAAAAACTCCAATTATAAAAATGTTTTGTGCTTCCTTAATTTCTTGGGCCCACCCGCCTTGCTGTGCAGCCACTTCAGCGGGACTAAAATCTACGCGTTTCCCTTTAGCATAATATGACATAATTGGGTTGATGCTATCTTCAGTTTGACATAAGCGCAATGCTTCTATGCGATTCACAACTTTACCTTGTGTGACTATTGCAGCTTTACCTGGTTGCTCGCCGTCTAACCCTTTAATCTCTACCCCCATTAAGTCCGGCCAAAAGTTTGTCGAACCATGTAATTTAAATAAATTAAAACATGATTCCCTCACCGTGGGGCCGTAACAAATAGACATCCCAAGCTGCTCTGCTGAGAGTTCAAAAAGCAAATCATAGTTAAAGAACTATACTTATATTTCCGATACTTGAGATTATTTAATAGTTTAAGGTATAAGTTATTCGCTGTAGGCATGAATTTTAGAAGATATTGCGCTAATTCATTCTGAAAGCGAATCACATGACTAAATTTTTTTTCTTTATTGCATCTTTCGATAAACTCCAACATACCTTGTTCGAAATCTTGTACAAAAATCTCTTTTAAATTGTCTGGTAGAGTAGTTGCTAGTCCATTTTCAAACAATAAATTTTCGAAAAGTTTCTTGCCTAAGGGTGGCGTTATACCAAGGTTAGGTTCACTTCCATGACTTGCGCCTGCCCCAAAAAGAATATGTGATACCATTTTTTTCTCCATGATTATAAGGAAAGCCATCTAAAAAAATTTCAATTTTAATGTATATGAAATTGATATTTATTGAATGCATTTAAAATTTATAAAAAATAATTTCTTTATGCCAAATGGTAATTAGGCTATGCAATTTAAATTTTCAATTAAGTACTCTACGTCATCTACTTACTAAACCCTCACCAGATATTCCTTCCACTTAATATCCTACGATTTTCTGCCGTCTCGCTTCTTCACAAGCACCGCGTTATGCACCCATGCTATATAAAAAACATCAAATTGGTGATGTTATGTGCTTTCCTTCTCTCGCGCAGGACTATGTCGGCGCACCGTTCAGCCTGGAAACATTGTGCGTCCAGCATAAAGCGGCAACCTACCTGATACACTCTGGCAGCAGGATGTTGAACACTGGCATTTACAAAGACATGATTCTCATTGTGGATGCCAGCCAGAAGCTTGTCCATGGCAGCATGGTCGTTGCCGAGGTGGGTTCATTAGGCGATTGCACCTGTACCCACAGCTGGGCTTGAACGTTTGGACTCTGGACATGTCCAGTTGGTCGATAAGGAAGAGGGATTAAGCATATCCGGTGCGGTCACGTTCTGCGTGAACGATATGTCATGCGGGGAGTGGGATGATAGCCCGGTGATGTGATGGGTGGGCCATTACAGCCCATCAAGGTAATCGGCGTACCACTGCATCATTTCCCGGCGCTTATCCAAGTATTGAGCGTGGTTATAAATACCACGCACTTTGTTTCGGTCAACATGAGCGAGCTGGCGCTCGATTAAATCTGGTTCGAAGCCGTGATCATTCAAAATGGTGCTCATCTGGTGTCGGAAACCATGGCCGCTAGCCATACCATGAAAGCCTATGCGCCTAATTATGCCAAGGATTGAGTTTTCACTGATAGGGATCGTCTTGGTGTTTCTCCCTGGGAAAATATACTGGCCGTTACCAGTTATCGGCTTCAGATATTCAAGGAGTGCGATCACCTGACGTGACATAGGGACAATGTGAGGCCGGCGAGCCTTCATCAACTCCGGTGGGATCGCCCATGTTTTATTTTCGAAGTCGATAAAAGACCATTGTGACCACCGTAGTTCAAACGTGCGTAGAGCGGTAAGTTGCAATACTTGCGTAGCGAGTTTTACCACAATACTACCGCCGTAAGCCGCCAAGGCCCGGTTAAACGGCCCTACATCAGATTCACGAAGGAATGGGTAATGCTTACTCTTGGGCGCGCCCATAGCTATAGACAGATCAGGGGCTGGATTATATTCGGCCCTTCCCGTCACAATGGCGTACCTGAAAACTTCACCGCTCCGCCTCCTTGCCTTCCTCGCTAACTCCATTGCCCCGCGTTCTTCAAATTTCCTCAGTACCCCCAACAGCATCAAAGGCTTTATTTCCGCAATCGGCATATTACCTATGAACGGGTAGAAATCTTTCTTGTAAGCGTACGCCCAGAGCCGTCTGTTAATTACCCGTCAAGTTGTCGAAGATGATGTCCATCATTTTTTTTAATGGACGCTACTCATGAAACAAACCCCCGCAAAACCCTCAAGACGTCGT
>NZ_WUBS01000024.1 GCF_010131535.1 Acerihabitans arboris | reverse complement strand
GCTTTTGGCCCGGCCTTCGATGACCGGCTCGCCCCAGCCGACGATGCCTTCGTCGGTCTCGATTTTTAAGAACATCCAGCGCGGCGGCAGCCGATAGGTGGTGAGTTTGGTTACTTTCATAGGATCTCGCCCTGTCAAACCTGAATAAAATCATCATCCTGCGGTGATGAACCCTGGTGTTATGCCTATATTGTAGCACCATAATTTTATATTGTAGTACAATACAGATCACACTTTGGACAATTCATCCGCGCCAGGAAACCTTATCGCTACCGCAAAACGGCCTATTCAGGTCATAAGGCATAAAAAAGCCGGTCATATCCTGACCGGCGGGGCGGAAAAGCACGGTGCGGGACCAGGCGAAACCATGCCTGCCGCTTTGGCCGCGCTACGCGGCTACAGCACTGAAAGCCATCCGCCGTCAACGTAGATGATCTGTCCGCTGACATAATCGGACGCCGAAGAGGACAGGTACACGGCGGTGCCGATCAGCTCTTGCGGTTTACCCCAGCGCCTAGACGGATTACTGCTTTTAACCCAGGCGTCAAATTCCGGGTTATTCACCAAATCGGTGTTCATTTCGGTAATAAAATAGCCCGGGCCGATGCCGTTGGCCTGGATATTATGCCCGGCCCATTCCGCCGCCATGGCGCGGGTCAGCATCTTGATGCCGCCTTTCGCCGCCGTATAGGGCGCAACGGTGGCGCGTGCGGCCTCGCTGGTCAATGAACAGATATTGATGATTTTGCCGCCGGTGCCTTTGGCGATCATCCTGGATGCTACCTCGCGGGAAACGATAAACGCGCTGGTCAGGTTAGTGTCGATCACCCGCCGCCAGTCGGCAAGCTTGAGGTCGACCAGCGGCTGGCGATGCTGGATACCGGCATTATTGATCAGAATATCCACATGTTCGCCCTCGTCATCCAGCTGGGCGAACACCGCCGCCACCTGCTGCTCGCTGGTGACGTCAAACGTCATGCCGCGCACATCAAACCCTTGCCCGCTAAGCTCATCCACCGCCGCCGCCAGTGTCTCTTCATGCAGGCCGTTAAGGATCACGGCGGCGCCGGCCCCGGCCAGGCCCTTGGCATAGGCAAAACCCAGTCCGCGCGCCGATCCGGTGACCAGCGCGGTGCGCCCGGATAAATCAAATAAACCCGCCATGGTATTCCCCCTTTCCGGTTAATCGTAAAACAGCCAGGGTATCTTCGCCGAGCGGAAAGGGCAGCGCAAGGGCCGGCTTGCCGCGCGTGCTTATCTTGGGATTTAGCGTGCCCGCGTTGCGGCCCGATAAGCGGCGACAAACGCCGCGGCCTGCTCGCGGGTCCGGTTGACGGGCTGGCCGGCGCGGTAAAGATCGCCGCCGAGGCCGGCGCCGATACAGCCGGCCTTCAGGTACAGATGCAGGTTTTGCGGCGTAATGCCGCCAACCGCGAATACCGGTATTTCCGGCGGCAACACCGCTTTCAGCGCCTTGATATAATCCGGGCCGAACGACACCGACGGGAAAATTTTCAGCGCACCGGCGCCCGCGTCCAGGGCGGTAAAGGCCTCGGTGGCGGTGGCGCAGCCGGGGCATACCGTCATGCCGTGGCTCACCGCGCGGCGAATCACCTCGGGCTGGATATTAGGGGTGACCAGCAGTTTGCCGCCCAGCCACGCCAGTTCGTCAACCTGCGCGGGTTTCAGCACCGTGCCGCCGCCAATCAGCGCACGGTCGCCATAGGCCTGCACCGTTTTGCCGATACTCTCCTGCCAATTCGGCGAATTCAGCGGAATCTCCACCGCGTCGAATCCCTCCGCCAGCAACACCGCCACATGCTCCAGCACTTCGCCGGGCGTAATACCCCGCAGGATGGCGATCAGGGGTAGTTTATCGTTCCAATTCATTGACTATGCTCCTTATACCGGCCTGGAATGACGCGTCGCCATCCAGTAACCGGTCGTTAAGACCGGCAAATTCCAGCGCCAGCCGATAGCGGGCCGCAAGCGACGGATTGCCGATCACCGTGATGGTTTCGCCGCCGCCGATATTCCAGCCGCGCTGCATCTGCGCCACTTCATTGCCGATCAGCAGGCCGGAGAGCCACTCGCTCACCGCGCTGGGATCCAATTGGCCCAGCACATGGGCGGCACGGGTTTCAAACAGGCAGCGCAGGATATGGCTTTCCCTGAACCCTTGAGCCAGTCCCTGGCGGAACGCCTCCGGGTTCGGCCGCTGTTCGCCGATGCCGACCCCCACCAGCGACTGCTTGATTAACAGATGGTGCAGCTCGCCGGTCATGACCGTGCGAAAATCATCAATCACGCCGTCGTTGATGCGCACCCATTTACTGTGCGTGCCGGGCATCAGGTACAATTTGGCCGGCTGGGACCGGTAGGCGCCCAGCAACTGCGTCTCTTCGCCGCGCATCACGTTGCAATTGCCGTCGCTTATAATGCTGATGCCGGGAATAATCCAGGCCGCCGACGGCGCGGCCTGCGCCACGCGGGTCAGTCGTCCGGCCAGATCGGTAAGACGCGTCGGGCACTGCAGGTACGGCACCGGCACCCAGCCGGCGTTGCTGCCGACCATGCCGGCCATGATGACCGGCACGTCGTGCCGCCGCCAGGGCGCCACTACGTCGCGGAAAACCTGC
The DNA here is from genome assembly GCF_010131535.1 of Acerihabitans arboris. GTDB lineage: Bacteria > Pseudomonadota > Gammaproteobacteria > Enterobacterales > Enterobacteriaceae > Acerihabitans > Acerihabitans arboris. Next base: position 34,880 of record NZ_WUBS01000024.1, on the reverse strand, counting down.
TCCGCCGAACGATCGCCCAGGCGGGTGACGCCGGCCTCGGAACGCTGGGTATCCACCAGTTCGCCGTCCAGGTACAGCCAGGCGCGTAAATTTGTCGATCCCCAGTCTATGGCGATATAACTATTGCTCATGTTATGTCCTTCAGCCTTTTGGTCGAGCTGGCAATCATGGTGACCGCCGCCTGCTCCGCCGCCTCGCAGTCCTGATGCCTGATGGCATCGTATAAATTCTTATGCTCCTGCAGCGTGCGGGGCATATTGCCTTCGTCCGCCATATAGGTGCGCTCGAACACCGCGCGCTGCAACGAACTGATGGCCACCCCCAGCTGTTGCAGCACCGGGTTATGCACCGCGCTCAGCACCGCCTGGTGGTAGCGGATATCCGCCTCGTTAAAGGCGTCGCGATCGTGACTGTTGGCAATCATCTCGTTAAGCGCCGTCTCGATAACCGCCAGCTCGCCCGAGGTGGCCCGCTCGGCCGCCCAGCGCGCGATAGTGGGTTCCACCAGATGGCGCACTTCGGTCAGCGAGGCGATAAGCCTGGGGTCGTAATCCAGCGCCAGGACCCATTGCAGCACGTCGGTATCCAGGTAATTCCATTTATTGCGCACGCAAACGAAGGCGCCGCGATAACGAATGATCTCGATTAAATTCTTGGCCATCAGGGCGCGCAGCACTTCGCGTATAATATTGCGCGAGGTTTCGAACTCCTCGCACAGGTCCGCTTCCGACGGCAGCCCCGTGCCGGGGATATACTTACCGCTAACGATCTGCTGGCCCATTTCATGGATGATGCGATCGGTTTTGCTGAGTGCCTGACGGTCCATAACATTTCCCACAAGATGATAAAAATAATGCCACTTTATCATTTAATGGTTTTATGTCGCGGCACTGCTGCACAATTTTACGCATAGTCGCAGTAATCCGGGGCCAATTGTAGCACCAATATTTAATATTGTACTACAATATGGATCACACTTTTGGCAATAGCACGCTTAAAATAGCCCCGCGGAAACACCGTCACGGACAGCGTCATCACGCCTGCCGGCAAGGGTTGCGGGAGCATGCAGGGAAGTTGTGTCTCGCCGGCAAACAGCCCTGGCATCGACGGCGAGAGGCGTTTGCGGGACGGTAAAAATTAATTTTCGTCGTCGAACAGTCGATGATAGACATGCTGCAGATGCAGCTCCATGCAGCTCCTGGCGCGCGCGGCATCGCGCTCGATAACGGCATCGGCGATATCGTTATGATCGCGGTTCATCGATAGCGGGAAATCGTTATCCACATAGTGGCGTTCCAGGCGCACAAAGCGTGAGCTTTTGCGCTTGTTCCACAGATATTCCATCATGTCGCGCAGCACTTCGTTGCCGGTCATCTCGCTTATCAGCAGGTGAAAACGCTTATCCTCGCGCAGGAACTTTTCATCATTGACATGCAGCTGGGTCAAATCACGGGTGATTTCGCGCAGCTCGGCGCGCTGGTCGTCGGTGCCGTTGCGCGCGGCCAGTTCCGCCATCATCGATTCGTAGATTTGCCGCGCCTTGATCAGCGATTTCAGGCTGAACTCTTCATCGGCATGGGGCTGGGAGACCTTGGGCAAGGGATCGGCGACAAAAACGCCGTTGCCGGTGCGGATTTCCACCCAGCCGGTGATTTCCAGGGCTATCAGCGCCTCGCGGATGGAAGAACGGCTCACGCCCAGCTGTTTTGCCAGCTCCCGCTCGGCGGGAATCATCTCGCCGGGCTTGAACTGACCGGTGTTGATACAGCCAATCAGCAGGTTGGAAATCTGCCGGTAAAGCCGTTCCACTTTAAGCGTAGGTAACTCCATAATCCCCTCCGGCGTATGGCCTGTAGCGCCGCCAAACCTGCTGTAAATTGGTTCGCAGCTTAACACAGCGGTCATGGCGGCAAAAAAAATTAATCACGGGCGATATGGCCGCTTTGCGCGAGTAATGAGATCCATATCACAGAAATTAACCAGTTGTTAAGGAATAGTAGCGAGGTCCAGCGGCCTGACCACCAGACCTTCAGTCCTTTCCCTGTATTCATCCTGATGAGATTTTATTACAGGGTCAATAAGACATCATAAAAATAGCTGTTGAGGATCCCTGTATGCCCATCACTACCCTTGATCAACTGCAACCGTTGCAGAAAACGGATCGGATCAAAAAGATCCAAACGGTCTCGCTGGTTTTATTGTTTATCGCCGGGATCATCAATTTTCTCGATCGCGGCTCGCTGTCCATCGCCAACCAGGCGATCCGCGGCGATCTGGGTTTATCCGCCACCGAATTCGGCGTTCTGCTGTCGGCGTTTTCGCTCTCCTACGGCATAGCGCAGCTGCCGAGCGGCATCCTGCTCGATCGCTTCGGCCCGCGTATCGTGCTTGGCGGCGGCCTGTTCTTCTGGTCGCTGATGCAGGCGCTGGCCGGCTCGGTCAATTCCTTCTCCCATTTCATCATGCTGCGCGTCGGCCTGGGCATCGGCGAAGCGCCGTTTATGCCGAGCGGCGTGAAAGTGATCAGCGACTGGTTCCATCCCAAGGAACGCGGCGTGCCGGTGGGGATCTTCAACTCCTCCACCACCCTCGGCCAGGCCTTCGCCCCGCCGATCCTGGTGGCGTTGCTGCTGGCATTCGGCTGGCGCACCATGTTTGTCATGATTGGCGTCGCCGGCATCCTTATCGCCTTGTGCTGGTGTGTGTGGTATCGCAACCGCGAACGCTTCCCGCTAACCGCCGAGGAACGGCAGTACCTGGACGCCTCTGAAAAACCGCGCAACGTTACCCGCCTGACCTTCCGCGAATGGGGCTCGCTGTTTAAACGCCGTACGGTATGGGGCATGATCCTGGGCTTTAGCGGGGTCAACTATACCGGTTGGCTATATCTGTCCTGGCTGCCGGGTTATCTGCAGGCCGAACGCGGCCTGAGCCTGGCCAATACCGGCTGGGTAGCGGCAATCCCGTTCCTGTTCGGCTCCATCGGCATGCTGGTCAACGGCATGGTGGCCGACCGGCTGGCCAAAAAGGGTTATTCGCTGATAAAAAGCCGCAAGGCGTTGATTTGCTTCGGCCTGGTGTGTTCCGCCGCCTGCACCCTGCTGGTGGTACAGTCCACGTCCACCTCCATGGCGGTAGCCTTTATCAGCCTCGCGTTATTCTTTATCCATTTCGCCGGCACGTCGGCCTGGGGACTGGTGCAGGTCATGGCGCCGTCGCGCATGGTGGCGTCGGTCAGCAGCATCCAGAACTTCGGCAGCTTTATTTGCGCGTCTTTTGCCCCAATTGTGACCGGCTGGGTGGTAGATACCACCCACTCGTTTAATCTGGCGCTGGTGATCTGTTCATGCGTCACCTTTGCCGGCGCGTTATCCTATTTCTTTATCGTCAAAGATCCGATTGAAGAACCAGCCGTTGCGTAGCCCCATGCGGCCAAAGACCCGGCTACGCACCGATACGTTAAACAGTAAGGAGTGATTTATGGAACATACATGGCGCTGGTACGGCCCTAACGACCCGGTATCGCTGGACGATGCCCGTCAGGCCGGCGCAACCGGCATCGTTACCGCCCTGCACCATATTCCCAACGGTGAAGTCTGGACCCTGGAAGAAATCAAGAAACGTCAGGCCGTCCTGGCGGAAAAAGGACTGGTTTGGTCAGTAGTGGAAAGCGTGCCGGTGCATGAGGACATCAAAACCCATACCGGCGATTACCGCAAGTACATCGCCAATTATCAGCAGTCCCTGCGCAACCTGGGCGCCTGCGGTATTGACACCGTGTGCTACAACTTTATGCCGATACTGGACTGGACCCGTACCGATCTGGCCTACCCGATGCCCGACGGCTCCAAAGCGCTGCGCTTCGACTATATCGCCTTTGCGGCATTCGAATTGCATATCCTTAAGCGCCCCGGCGCCAAACAGGATTATGACGCCGATGAGCAGCGCCAGGCGGCGGCATATTTTGCCGCCATGGGCCAGGACCAAATCGATCGGTTGACCGCCAATATCATTGCCGGACTGCCGGGCGCCGAAGAAGGCTATACGCTGGAGCAGTTCCTGGCCCAGTTGGCGCGCTATGACGGCATCGATAAAGCCAAACTGCGCGAACATATGGCCGAGTTCCTTAAGGCCATCGTGCCGGCGGCGCAGGAATCCGGCATCGTGATGGCGGTGCATCCGGACGATCCGCCGCGCCCGATCCTGGGCCTGCCGCGCATCGTTTCCACCATTGAGGATATGCAGTGGCTAAAAGAGACCGTCGACAGCATCAATAACGGTTTTTGCATGTGCACCGGATCCTACGGCGTGCGCGCCGATAACGATCTGGTCAAGATGGCCGAGACTTTTGCCGACCGTATCCATTTTGCCCATCTGCGCGCCACCCGCCGGGAAGAAAACCAGAAAAGCTTCCACGAGGCCGATCATCTTGATGGCGACGTGGATATGGTCGGGGTGGTTAAAGCCATCCTGGCCGAAGAACATCGCCGGCGCAAGCAGGGCAACACCCGCGCCATTCCCATGCGCCCGGATCATGGCCACCAGATGCTTGACGATCTGAAGAAGAAGACCAACCCAGGTTATTCGGCTATCGGCCGCCTGCGCGGATTGGCAGAGGTGCGCGGCGTGGAGCTGGCGCTTAAGCAGACCTTTTTTAACGACTAAGGCATTTCGCCTGTAGATACAGCCCGTTCCCAGCCGGGGGCGGGCGTTTCGCCCAACAATCTTTATCCCGCCAGGGTTCACATCCTACGCATCCAACACCAGTTTCCGAATGGCCACCGCCACGCCGTCTTCCCTATTGGTTTTGGTCACAAACTGGCTGGCCGCCTTGATCTCTTCGATGGCGTTGCCCATGGCGACACCGGTGCCGGCATACTTAATCATCGCCAAATCATTGGCCTGATCGCCGATGGTCATCACCCGATCGGCGCTCAGATGCAAATGTTTCGCCAACGCTTTAACGCCTTCGCCTTTATTGGCCTTTTTACTCAGCAGTTCCAGATAATATTCAGCGCTTTTCATAATGGTATAACGCTCATAGGCTTCCGGGGGCATTTGGCTAATCGCCCGATCGAGGACCGCGGGAGGGTCGATCATCATGACCTTGGGAAAGCGCATGCCGGGGTCCATCTCATCCACCCGGCGATATTTTAACGGTATGCCGGTCAAATAGGACTCATGGACCGTATAGGGGCTAATATCCCGGTTAGCGGTATAACAGTTATCGAAATCCAGGGCGTGGAAATGAACATCCAGCCGGCGCGAAAGGGCCTCCAGATAGCGGTAGTCGTCTATATCCAGCGTGCTCTGCGATATGCATTCGCCATCTGCCGTCCGCTGCACCAATGCGCCGTTGTTGGTGATGCAGTATTGACCCTCGCCCAACAGGTCCAGCTCCTGCAAATAACGCTGTATGCCGATAAAAGGCCTGCCGGTGGCCAGCGCCACGTAGACTCCCTTCTCACGCGCCGCGCCGATGGCCTGCTTGACCGCCGGCGTAATCTCATGCGCGGGGTTCAGCAGCGTGCCGTCCATATCAATTGCTATTAATTTTATCGCCATCTCATCCTCGTTACATTATATCCTCACGATCGGTCAGGCGGTGAATCATCCCATTCCGATTAGCGTGCTAACTTTACAAGAATAGCGCAAATCGATGGCATAAAAATAGTGATTTATCAATAATCACGATCTGGTTTAAATGGCCATCCAAGGTCGGCAGACAGGTATATAAATCCTTCACTCGAGGTGACTATACATCGCTGGTATCGATTTTTCTTTCTCTACTATTAATTGTGATCGCATGGCTTTTCAATAAAATCGCAATGCCCTTATGATGTCTTTTTTCCGCCATTGCGAGTGCCGTAACGCTATTTTTATCGGTTATATTAATGTTGACATGTTTAGATTCCAACAGTTTTAACACCATAGACATTGAGCCTTTATCCACTGCCTGCATCAGGGCGGTGATGCCGGCATTATTTGTGCAATTGATATTCATATCAGGTCGATCGATCAGATAGTCGCACGCCTCAATATCATTATGATAGACGGCGGCATGAAGGACGGTATTACCCTTTTTATCTTTACGATTGATATCTATGGTTTTGTTGGAAAAATTTAATTTATACAACGCAAATATATTTCTTTCATAAAAGTTATCAAAAACTTTATAGAAATCATTACACCATTTTGAATTATAATCCTTCAGTAGCCCGTCAAAAGGCGAGTTAATTATTGCATAGCGAAGTAGATTATCATTTTTTAGGTGGGCGACATTTCCCAGGCGTAACGCTCCCAGCGTTAATGCTCCTCTAACGCCGCCGCCATAATCCACCCAGTAATAATCCTTAAATGACTTTAGCTTAACGCTTGCGGCTAAAGTCACAGAGTCAATTTTGTATATTATTTCCTTATTGTTTTCTTTTGGCAATTCTTCGACCAAAGCGCCATACAGGGCATCCCTGCTCCTGTGTAGAGAGTGAAAGCCGGTTGAGGCATCTCGTTCCAAGACCGAATATCTATCGATAGGGGGATTAGACGTTTCCAGAAATTTCTGCACTTCCAAAAAACCCTGGTCGCTGACATATTTTATACCGTTATCATAAAAATGGTGACCCGGCGCGGCTATAAGGGCCTCTATCTCTTGATGGATGTCATCCCCAATATCCTTTATAACTTTAACGATATGAGTTGACTGATTCAGCTTGTTAATCAGAGAGGGCAGCAATGGCGATGTTGCAGACAAGATATGACGCCCGACTTTTGTATCTTTATATATTATTGAATAGGGCCACTTATTTTTCTTAAGGAGATATTTATAAGCAATTTTATATTTTATTTTTTTGTTATTGCTGCTTAAAGAATGGACACTTTCAATGTGCTGCGAAATAGTGTTTTTCATTACATTAAGTCTTCTATCGATTATTTTTTTGCTGAGTTTATTCGAGACGTGACCATTGATGGCAGCATATACATACGTAACATCGGTTAAAACCTTACTGACATCATTCGTTAAATTTTCAAAAACCCCAATCAGAATAGTTCTTACATTATATTGTTCTTTAGATAAATATCTTACATGAAACCGTGTAAAGCTGTATAGGCACTCACTGAGATCGGTATACAAGTATTTTTTTATTTCTTGCGTAATATTCTGATGATGGGAGAGATTTTCGCAAAACTGCCTAATGCCATCATGGACCCTAACGCTAAACTCCATACGTTTCGCGATAGTGATTAAATAATTTTTTATCTGATTTATATATAAACTAAAAATCTCCTTGCGTTCAAAATTTTCTATGCAGCCATGGCATTCCTCAGTATAAATAAGCTGTGGCATCATTACTTGCGCTTCTGAGCTTGTCGCGACTTCGATGGTGGGATCGAGATAAATCGGCGTATTATTAATTTTGGCAACCAGCATAATTTTCTCCTGATAAAAACCATATAATATATAAAATATTTAACTGGTAATAGTTTGTTAGAGCCTGAAGCCAGCATTGAAGATGAGGTATTAAAAAATACTTATTCTCTCCAATTCATTATGATGTTGGCTATTAATACTAAATACAAGCCGGGAGCGGTCCTGGCCGGTGTCATTTTTAGCTGGTTGTTATTTTGTTGAGCGTAAGAAACCCGACTAAAGCCGGAAATTGATCGGCAAAAAAATGCCCATGAAGGAACTCTTCATGGGCATCGCGGTGTTTAACACGGCATCAGATATCGATGTTGGCCGCCTTCAGGGCATTTTCTTCAATAAAGGCGCGGCGTGGTTCCACCGCGTCGCCCATCAGCGTGGTAAACAGCAGGTCGGCGGCAATGGCGTCCTTGACCGTAACGCGCAGCATACGGCGGCTTTCCGGATCCATGGTGGTTTCCCACAGCTGTTCCGGGTTCATTTCTCCCAGGCCTTTATAACGCTGGATAGCCAGGCCGCGACGGGATTCCTTCACCAGCCAGTCCAGCGCCTGCTCGAAGGTGGTCACCGACAGGCGACGTTCGCCGCGTTCAACAAAGGCGTCCTCTTCCACCAGGCCGCGCAGCTTTTCACCCAGGGTGCAGAGCTTGCGATACTCGCCGCCGTGGACAAATTCGAAATCCAGCACATAGTCGGTATCGACGCCGTGGGTACGGATGCGCAGCACCGCCTCATACTGCTGGCGCTCGCGGTTTTCGCGTACTTCAAAGCTATAGTTGCTGCCATGCTTTTCGTTCTGGTTCAGGTCCGCCACCAGCGCGGCAATCCAGGCGGTCACGCGGTCCCGATCGGACAGGTCCGCTTCGTTAAGCGACGGCTGGTATATCAGGTGGTTAAGCAACGCGCGCGGATAGCGGCGCTCCATGCGGCCAATCATTTTCTGCACCGCGTAATGCTCGGCCACCAGGCTTTCCAGCGGGGCACCGGCCAGCGAAGGCGCGTGTTCGTTGGTATGCAGGGCCGCGCCGTCCATCGCCAGGGCAATCTGGTATTGGTCCATGGCGTCATCGTCCTTGATATACTGCTCCTGCTTGCCTTTTTTTACCTTGTACAACGGCGGCTGGGCAATAAACACGTGGCCGCGCTCGATGATTTCCGGCATCTGGCGGTAGAAGAACGTCAGCAGCAGGGTGCGGATATGGGAACCGTCGACGTCGGCGTCGGTCATGATAATGATATTGTGATAGCGCAATTTATCGGGGTTATATTCGTCCCGGCCGATGCCGCAGCCAAGCGCGGTAATTAGCGTGGCGACCTCCTGCGAGGACAGCATCTTGTCAAAGCGCGCTTTCTCGACGTTGAGGATCTTGCCTTTCAGCGGCAAAATCGCCTGGTTTTTACGGTTACGGCCCTGCTTGGCGGATCCGCCGGCCGAGTCCCCTTCCACCAGGTAAAGTTCGGACAACGCCGGATCGCGTTCCTGGCAATCCGCCAGCTTGCCCGGCAGGCCTGCCAAATCCAGCGCGCCTTTACGGCGGGTCATTTCACGCGCCTTGCGGGCGGCTTCACGGGCGCGGGCGGCGTCGATGATTTTGCCCACCACGATTTTGGCGTCGGTGGGATTCTCCAGCAAATAGGCCACCAGGCGCTCGTTCATCTGCGTTTCCACCGCGGTTTTCACTTCCGACGACACCAGCTTGTCCTTGGTCTGGGAAGAGAACTTGGGATCGGGGACCTTCACCGATACCACGGCAATCAGGCCTTCGCGGGCGTCATCGCCGGTGGCGCTGACCTTGGCTTTTTTACTGTAGCCTTCTTTATCCATATACGAGTTCAGGGTACGGGTCATGGCGGCGCGGAATCCGACCAGATGGGTACCGCCGTCGCGCTGCGGGATATTATTGGTAAAGCAATATATATTTTCCTGGAAACCGTCGTTCCACTGCAGCGCGATTTCCACGCCGATACCGTCTTTTTCCGTGGAAAAATAGAACACGGTGGGATGGATCGGGTTTTTGTTCTTGCTCAGGTATTCCACAAAGGCCTTGATGCCGCCCTGGTAGTGGAAGTGATCTTCTTTATCGTTACGCTTGTCCTTCAGGCGGATGGAAACGCCGGAATTCAGAAACGACAGCTCGCGCAGGCGCTTGGCCAGGATTTCATACTGGAATTCAATGTTGTTGGTAAAAGTGGCAAAGCTCGGCCAGAAGCGGATGGTGGTGCCGGTCTGATCGGTTTCACCGACCACCGCCAGCGGCGCCTGGGGTATCCCGCCCAGGTAGGTCTGCTCATGGACCTTACCTTCGCGCCTGACCACCAGCTCCAGCTTTTCCGACAGGGCGTTGACGACGGAAATACCCACGCCGTGCAACCCGCCCGACACTTTATAGGAGTTATCATCGAATTTACCGCCGGCGTGCAGCACGGTCATGATGACTTCAGCGGCCGAGATGCCTTCTTCTTCATGGATGCCGGTGGGGATGCCGCGCCCGTCATCCTGGACCGATACGGAGTTATCTTCGTGGATGGTGACTACGATTTCTTTACAATGGCCGGCGAGCGCTTCGTCAATTGAGTTATCCACAACCTCGAATACCATATGGTGCAGACCGGTGCCGTCATCCGTATCACCGATGTACATCCCTGGGCGTTTACGCACCGCGTCCAGTCCTTTGAGTACTTTGATACTTGAGGAGTCATAAGAATTCGACATCAACGTTTCTCGCTCATTTTAAACTTCGGATTGAATACTTATTTTACCTTGTTCCACCTGGAACATCCTGCCCTTTTCATCCGTAATATCACGGATTTGTTCAGCGCTCAGCGCGCTGACAAACACCTGTGCCCGGGTGGCTTTCAGGCGTTCCGCCAGTAACCGGCGCCGGCCGGTATCAAGCTCGGAGGCGAAGTCGTCTATCAGGTAGAGACACCGCCGCCCGCTCTGGCGGGTAAGAAACTCGCCCTGCGCCAGGCGCAGGGCGCACATCAATAATTTAAGCTGGCCGCGCGAGAGGATATCCTCCACCGGCACGCCGTCGGCCCGGATGCGAAAGTCCGCCTTGTGCGGGCCGGATGCAGTATAGGTCAACGCCCGATCGCGCTCAAACTGGCGCTCCAGCAGCTCGCCGTAGTCGGTCTCGCGATCCCATCCGCGCTGGAAACTGAATTCCAGGTGGAACTCCGGTAAAAACTGGGCGCAGGTGGCGGTAATATCCACCTCTATCGCCGCGCTGTAGTCGGCGCGCCACTGGCTTATCCGCGCGGTCAGGGGCACCAGTTCCTGGTCCCAGGCGCGCAGCTGCGCGTAGCGGCTGACCTGGCGCAAAGCCGCATTCCGCTGCCGGAGCAGACGCTTAAGGTTGCTCCAGGCGTTGAAAAAATCGGGATCGTGATGAAAACACCCCCAGTCCATAAAGGCGCGCCGGTATTTCGGCCCCCCGTTCAGCAGGGTAAAACCTTCTGGGGTAATCAGCTGCATCGGCAGCAGTTGGGCCAGCTCGGCGATTTTATGGCCGTCGCTGCCGTCGATGCGCACCCGGCTGTCGCCCTGGCGACTTTTGCTTAAGCCGACCGAGCATTGGCGATCGTCCGCCGTATTTCCGTCAATCCGGCCATGGAGGGTAAATTCCGGCTGCTCATGGCGGATAACGCGCCCAATCTGCAAACTGCGGAACGCCCGGCCGTGCCCGAGGGTATAAATGGCTTCCAGCACGCTGGTCTTCCCGCTGCCGTTGGCGCCGACCAAAAAATTAAAGCCGGCCGCCAGGGCCAGATCGGCGGACTCGATATTACGAAAATCACGGATTAGCAGACGGGATAAGGCCATTTAACACACTACCTTACCACATCTCAGAGACGCATCGGCATAACAACGTAAGCTGCCGCCTGGCTGGCGCAGTCTTCGATCTGCACGCTGGACACCCCATCGGTAAGCAATAAACGGACGTTTTCGCTTTTCAGGGCGTTAAGCACGTCCAGTACGTAGCTGACGTTGAAGCCAATTTCCATTTCCGTGCCCTGATAAACCACGTCCAGTATTTCCTCGGCCTCTTCCTGTTCGGGGTTATTGGCGGTGATCTTCAGCTGGTCGGTGCTCAGGTACAGCCGCACGCCGCGGAATTTTTCATTGGACAGGATGGCGGCGCGGGCAAAGGCCTGTTTCAGCACATCACAGCCGGCTTCCAGGGTTTTATCAGGATTCTTCGGCAATACGCGGCGATAATCGGGGAAACGACCATCGACCAGCTTGGAGGTAAAGATATAATCACCGACGCTGGCGCGGATATTATTGGTGCCGATCTGCAGTTTCAGCGGCGTTTCGCCGCCGTCCAGCATCCTGACCAGTTCCATCACCCCTTTACGCGGCACGATCACCGAATGGGTGGGCAACTGCTGCCCGACCGGCATCGAGCATACCGCCAGCCGGTGGCCGTCGGTGGCCACGGTACGCAGCTCTTCTCCTTCGGTTTCAAATAACATGCCGTTGAGATAATAACGCACGTCCTGATGGGCCATGGAAAACTGGGTCGACTCAATCAGGCGCTTGAGCGTGGACTGCGGCAGGGTAAATTCGACCTCGCTCTGCCAGTCGTCCAGGTTGGGAAAATCCGTCGCCGGCAGGGTCGACAGCGAAAAGCGGCTGCGCCCGGAGCGGATTAGCATACGGTCGCTTTCCAATATCACCGTGATTTCGGCGCCATCTGGCAAGCCGCGGCAGATATCGAAAAATTTGCGCGCCGGCACGGTGGTCGCGCCCGGCTCATGGGGCTGGGACAGGACCACTTTCGCCACCATCTCCATTTCCAGATCGGTGCCGGTCAGCAGCAGGCTGTCCTCGGTCACCTGTAATAGCAGGTTGCCCAGGATCGGCAGGGTAGGACGGCCGCCCAATGGGCTGCTGACCTGTTGCAGTGGTTTAAGCAGATGCTCTCGTTCAACGATAAATTTCATAGTTAGGAAGATAATGTTCTGATTAAGTTGGAGTAATCTTCTTTGATATCGTGGCTCTCTTCACGCAGCTGCTCTATTTTCCGGCAGGCGTGCAGCACCGTCGTATGGTCGCGTCCGCCAAAAGCGTCGCCGATTTCTGGCAGGCTATGGTTGGTCAGCTCTTTTGATAACGCCATCGCCATCTGCCGCGGACGGGCCACGGAGCGGGATCGCCGCTTCGACAGCAGATCGGCCACCTTGATTTTATAATATTCCGCCACGGTTTTCTGGATATTATCGATGGTAACCAGTTTTTCCTGCAGGGCGAGCAGATCGCGCAGCGCCTCGCGCACAAAATCAATGGTAATGGCGCGGCCGGTAAAGTTGGCGTTGGCGATCACCCGGTTCAGGGCGCCTTCCAGCTCACGCACGTTGGAGCGCAACCGCTTGGCAATAAAAAAAGCCACTTCCCCCGGCAGGCGGATATCGTTCTCGTCGGCTTTTTTCATCAGGATCGCCACGCGGGTTTCCAGCTCCGGCGGCTCGATCGCCACCGTCAGGCCCCAGCCGAAGCGTGATTTCAGACGATCCTCCACTCCGTTGATCTCCTTAGGGTAGCGGTCGGAGGTCAGGATGATTTGCTGATTGCCTTCCAAAAGCGCGTTAAAGGTATGGAAAAATTCTTCCTGCGAGCGCTCTTTATTGGCAAAAAACTGGATATCATCGATCAGCAGGGCGTCGACGGAGCGATAGTAGCGCTTGAATTCTTCGATGGCGTTGTTCTGCAGGGCTTTCACCATATCCTGCACAAAACGCTCGGAATGCATATAGACCACCCGGGCATTGGCTTTACGCGCCATAATGCCGTTGCCCACCGCCTGCAGCAGATGCGTCTTGCCCAGCCCGGTGCCGCCGTACAAAAACAGCGGATTATAAGCGCCGCCGGGGTTGTCGGCCACCTGGCGCGCCGCCGCGCGCGCGAGCTGGTTGGACTTGCCTTCGACGAAGTTATCAAAGTTGTGCTTGGGATTTAAATTCGAACGGTAAGACAGTTCAGGCTGCACCGGCGAGCTGTCCCAGCTTGGCCGCGCGGGCCTGGGACGGGACGCCTGCACCGGCGCCTCGCTGGCATGGCTGACGGGCTGCTGCTGGTGGGCAACCACTACCGACAGGGGCGGTTTGCTGCCGACCTCGAAACGTAGCAATGGCGCATCGGTGCCGCAAAAATCGTTTAATAATCCATTGATATTATTCAAATACTTATCGCGCACCCAATCCAGGACAAAACGATTCGGAGCATATAGCGCCAGCGTGTTGTCATTGAGTTCCGCCTGCAAAGGGCGAATCCACATACTGAATTCTGTGGCAGGTAACTCATCCTGTAGTCGGGCAAGGCATTGCTGCCAGAGCGAAAGTGACACGGCGGACTCCAATCGAACAAGATCAACAAAAGAAAAGAAACACAACTGTATGATTCAGGATCATCTTTTTGACACCGGCTACCGCGATGGCAACCCGCGAACCGCCTTTAACGGTTTACCGCAACGAAATCCCCGGAGGATCCCCGTCAGGGACTGCGGATCATAACGCAAAGCGCGGTTAAGATCCTCCTCTTCTACACAGTTTTGATCCTTTTTATCCACAGGCTGGCAAGGGCGGGGAAGAGTGTAACCGATTCTCCATCCGCTGGATAAAATGTAACTCTTATATCAGTGAAATTAAGCATAGTCTGAATTTCGACCAATGCCCGGCGACCCGGGATCCTAATAATAATGCGGTTGATCCCGGCAGATCCTTGCGCTTTGCCCCGGAACCCGTATAATTCTCAGCCCTACGCGTGACACCTGGTCCGCTTGTCTGGCTTCACCTGTTTTTGCGTGATAGCCGGACGGGAATGCCGGGATGGACACGGGTACCCAGGTGGGTAAAACGTGATGAGAATTGACTCAGGACTGTACAATTATTACAATCCCCGCCTCTTTGTCCTTTGATGCGATTGAGGCGTCGGTCTTTTTCACGCCGAGTAGCCAAACGCGTTTACTGTGAAGTCACACATTTGTTTAGGTATAAATCGCTATGAAACGCACTTTCCAACCGTCCGTCTTGAAACGCAACCGTACCCACGGTTTCCGTACTCGTATGGCAACGAAGAATGGTCGTCTGGTTTTGGCACGTCGCCGTGCTAAAGGCCGTACACGTCTGTCCGTATCTTCTAAGTAATAAAGCTAACCCCCCCGGTGGTTAAGCTAGCTTTTCCCAGGGAGTTACGGTTGTTAACTCCCAATCATTTTACTTTCGTCTTCCAGCAGCCACAACGGGCCGGCACGCCGCAAATCACCATCCTCGGCCGCCTGAATACGCTGGGGCATCCCCGCGTCGGTCTGACGGTCGCAAAAAAGCATGTCAAACGGGCCCATGAACGCAACCGGATCAAGCGACTTACGCGAGAAAGCTTCCGGACGCATCAGCACGCCCTGCCCGCCATGGATTTTGTCGTCATCGCCAAAAAAGGGGTGCAGGACCTGGACAACCATGCCTTGACGGAAGCGTTGGAAAAATTATGGCGCCGCCATTGTCGCCAGTCTCCAGGTTGTTAATCGGGTTGATACGTGGGTATCAGCTGATTATCAGCCCGTTGCTGGGATCTCACTGCCGGTTCCAGCCCAGTTGCTCGCAGTACGGTATTGAGGCGATACGCCGGTTCGGAATGTTAAAAGGAAGTTGGTTGACATTGAAACGCGTATTAAAATGCCATCCTTTGAACCCAGGTGGCGATGACCCCGTGCCGCCGAAAACCAACGATAACAGAGAACACTAACGATGGATTCGCAACGCAATCTTCTTGTCATCGCTCTGCTGTTCGTGTCTTTCATGATCTGGCAGACCTGGCAGACGGACCACAATCCGCAGCAGCAGGCCGCCACGACGACGCAACAGACAGCGAACACGGCAACCGGTGACGCAGCAGTAACTCAGGGACTACCGGCCAGCGGCCAGGGGCAACTGATCAAAGTGAAGACCGACGTGCTTTCACTGACTATTAATGCCCGCGGCGGCGATATCGAGCAGGCCCATCTGCTGACCTATCCTGATAAACTGGGTTCCGACCAGCCTTTCCACCTGCTGGAAACCTCCCCCGAGTTTGTCTACCAGGCGCAAAGCGGCCTGACCGGCAAAAGCGGCCCGGACAACCCGGCCAACGGCGAGCGCCCGCTCTACAATATCAACCAGGACACCTATGTACTGGCCGATAACCAGGGCGAGCTGCGCGTTCCCCTGACCTACACCGGCGCCGACGGCGTGGCGTACACCAAGACCTTTATCCTGAAACGGGGCGATTACGCGGTGGGCGTCGAATACGGCGTTAACAACACCAGCGACAAGCCGCTTGAGCTGGCCTTGTTCGGCCAATTAAAACAATCCGTCGATTTACCCAAGCATCGCGATACCGGCAGCAGCAATTTTGCCCTGCATACCTATCGCGGCGCGGCCTACTCGTCCAGCGACACTAAATATAAGAAATACAGCTTTAGCGATATCAAAGACGAGCCGCTGAGCATCAATACCCAGGGCGGCTGGGTGGCCATGCTGCAGCAATATTTCGCCACCGCCTGGATCCCGGGCACGCAGGGCGCCAATACGTTCTTTACCACCCATATGGATAACGGCCAGGCCGCGGTGGGCTTTAAATCCACGCCGGTAACCGTTGCCCCGGGCAGCGAAAGCACGCTGGCCGCGACGTTATGGGTCGGACCTGAAATCCAGGACAAGATGGCGGCGGTCGCCCCTCACCTGGATCTGACCGTGGATTACGGCTGGCTGTGGTTTATCAGCCAGCCGTTGTTCAAGCTGCTGAAGTTTATCCACAGCTATGTGGGCAACTGGGGCTTCTCCATTATCGTTATCACCTTTATCGTTCGTGGCATTATGTACCCGCTGACCAAGGCGCAGTACACCTCCATGGCGAAGATGCGCATGCTGCAGCCTAAGCTGGCGGCCATGCGTGAGAAAATCGGTGACGACAAGCAGCGCATGAGCCAGGAAATGATGGCGCTGTATAAATCGGAAAAGGTTAATCCGCTGGGCGGCTGCCTGCCGCTGGTGGTACAGATGCCGATATTCCTGGCGCTGTACTATATGCTGATGGGCTCCATCGAGCTGCGCGGCGCGCCGTTTATCCTGTGGATACAAGACCTGTCCGCCCAGGACCCGTTTTATATCCTGCCGATCCTGATGGGCATCACGATGTTCTTCATCCAGAAAATGTCGCCGACCACCGTCGCCGATCCGATGCAGCAGAAAGTGATGACCTTTATGCCGGTTATCTTTACGGTGTTCTTCCTGTGGTTCCCGTCGGGCCTGGTGCTGTACTATATCGTCAGCAACATGGTGACCATTATCCAGCAGCAGTTGATTTATCGCGGCCTGGAAAAACGCGGGCTGCACAGCCGCGACAAAAAGAAATAATCCCAGACGGTCTCCCGGACGCTAACCTTGCCAAGGCGGTCATCTGACCGCCTTGGCTTTTTTAAGCGCGCCAGCGGCGCGAAGAGAGAACAGTATGAGCCAAATGGATACCATCGTCGCCCAAGCGACGCCGCCGGGGCGCGGCGGGGTGGGCATGCTGCGCGTTTCCGGACCATTGGCCGCCCAGGTGGCGCGCCAGGTGCTCGGCAAATTACCCAGGCCCCGCTATGCGGATTACCTGCCGTTTCGCGCCGCGGACGGCACGACGCTGGACCAGGGCATCGCGCTGTTCTTTCCCGGCCCCAATTCCTTCACCGGCGAGGACGTATTGGAGTTACAGGGCCATGGCGGCCCGGTGATACTGGATATGCTGTTAAAACGCATCCTGGGCCTGCCAGGGCTGCGTATTGCCCGCCCGGGCGAGTTCTCGGAGCGTGCCTTTCTCAACGATAAGCTGGATCTGGCCCAGGCCGAGGCCATTGCCGATCTGATCGACGCCAGCTCCGAGCAGGCGGCCCGTTCGGCGGTAAACTCGTTGCAGGGTGTATTTTCACAGCGGGTGCATCACATGGTGGAAGCACTCACTAACCTTAGGATTTACGTCGAGGCGGCTATCGACTTTCCCGATGAGGAAATTGATTTCCTTTCCGACGGCAAAATCGAAGGTAGCCTTAACCGCGTCATGGGCGACCTGCGCCAGGTGCGTTTAGAAGCCCGCCAGGGCAGCCTGCTGCGCGAGGGCATGAAGGTGGTGATCGCGGGCAGGCCCAATGCCGGCAAATCCAGCCTGCTGAACGCCCTGGCCGGGCGCGAGGCGGCCATCGTCACCGCTATCGCCGGCACTACCCGCGACGTACTGCGCGAGCATATTTTGCTGAACGGCATGCCGCTGCATATCATCGATACCGCCGGCCTGCGCGAAGCCGGCGACGAGGTGGAACGCATTGGCATCGAGCGCGCCTGGCAGGAAATCGAGCAGGCCGATCACATATTACTGATGGTGGACGGCGCCAGCACCGCCGTTAATGACCCCGACCAGCTATGGCCGGAGCTGATTGCGCGCATTCCGCCGAGCCTGCCACTGACGGTGATACGCAATAAGGCGGACCTGACTGGGGAAAGTCCCGGCATCGGAAAAGTAAGCGGTCACTCGCTTATTACCCTTTCCGCCCAGTCTGGGGATGGGGTCGACCTGCTGCGTGAACATTTGCAACAAAGCGTCGGCTTTAACGGCAGCCTGGAGGGCGGTTTTTTGGCGAGGCGGCGTCATTTGCAGGCGCTTGATATCGCCGGGGAACATTTGGTACAGGGCAAAGAACAGTTAGTGAGTGCTTACGCTGGGGAATTGCTGGCGGAGGAACTGAGGCTGGCGCAGCGGGCGCTGAGCGAAATTACCGGAGAGTTTAGCTCGGATGATTTGCTGGGGAGGATATTTTCGAGTTTTTGTATCGGGAAGTGAGTCCAGTTCCGTGGACGTCCACCCCGTTCTGCTAATCCCATATTACTGATTGTTTTATTGGATTTTTATTTCCATTCTGGTCTATACCCTTCCGCTGAAAGCCAGCAATTTTTGTGCCCGCGTCTGTGCCCATGCATCGGTTTTCAATGTGCCCATGTTCAAATTTTAGCCTAAAAATAGTACCCAAAAGGCACAAAAAATAGTATAAAAAACAGGCAAATTGCCTTTTCTATGGGCACGGCAAGAATTGGTAGTTCTTAAAAAAATATTATTATCAATATATTGAACACTTATCTCATGGGCACAAAGGTAGGTGAAATATGGCGCTTACAGATACCAAGCTGAAAAGTCTCACCGCTCGAAGCAGCACATGGCAAGTCGCGGATGGTAATGGGCTGTTTATCGAGATTCTGCCAACAGGCCGCAAGGTCTGGCGTCTGCGCTATCGCTTTTTGGGTAAGCAAGAGAAGGCCACCCTGGGCGAGTATCCGGCGTTCACGCTTGCCGAAGCCCGGCGCTGGCGCGAGGAATGCCGCGCCATGATCGCTCACGGCGTCAGTCCGGCACAGAAAAAGCAGCAAGATAAAACCAAGCAAAAAGAACCCACTACAGTGGATGCCTTCTCGAAACGCTGGCTAACGGATATCGTTGAGCGTACCAACCGGCACCCGCGTAATATCGTGCGCATTCTCGATAAAGATATTATTACCGTTATCGGACACGCAAAGATCGAAGAGCTCACCACCGCCCAGGTACAGGAGGTAATCGACCGTATCAAGCTGCGCGGCTCCGATCATGTCGCCCTTCTCGCCCGAAATGTGCTGAAACGCATGCTGGCCTATGCCATCTCGCGCGGGATCATATTCAACAACCCCGCTGCCGCCATCGAAGCCCGTTATATAGCGCAAGCCTCCAGCCGGGATGTTTCTTTGACCGCGGAAGAGATCGGTATATTGCTGCGCGGTATTTACACCTCCGGCATGAACCGGCGCCATAAGCTGGCCCTCCATCTGCTGATTCTGTGTATGGTGCGCAAAAGCGAGTTAATCGAGGCAACCTGGGATGAAATTAACTTTCTCACCGCCGAATGGCGCATTCCAGCCGAGCGCATGAAAATGGATAAGGCGCATATCGTTCCCTTGTCCAGCCAGGCATTGGCCATGTTTGAAGAACTTAAATTTCTGGCGGGTTCGTCGCCCTATGTGTTCCCCAGCCGCAATGATTACCGGCACCCGATCTCTAAAACAACGCTTAACGCCGCCGTGCGTACGCTGGATCTGAATTTGCGTGATTTTGTTATCCACGATTTCCGGCGCACGGCCAGCACCTTACTGCATGAGCAAGGATATAATTCCGACTGGGTGGAAAAATGTCTCGCGCATAAGATCGCCGGCGTTCGTGGCGTCTATAACCGGGCGGAATATCTTGGGCAACGCCGGGAGATGCTTCAGGCATGGGCGAACTTTGTGGATGCGCAGATCGAAGAAGGCCGGAAAGTCATTATTGGCCGGTTTGGCAAGGCATATAAAGCAGAAGATGAAGAACGAAAATAAACAATTCATAATAGAGCGTAATAACCTGATTGTTTATTTTTTAAAGACCCGGCAGATAGGATGGCAACTCGATTGCCGTCCTATCTGCCGGGAAACAAGCGCAGCGCGTTAGCGGGCCAATCCATTAATTAACGGGCTTAACGCATCAAGCAGGGCGGCAGGCGTAGCGGGAGCTCCGTTTTCAGCCTGGGAAATCTGAAACTCGGCAATTTCCACGCCGATGATGCTATGTTCTGCAATGACCTGACAGGCATGGTAAAGATCGTCTAATGACAATCCTCCAGGGACCTCATATTCCGTAGGAACGATACCGGGTTCCAATACATCACAATCCAGATGGACATAAACCGCTCGGCCGTTAATGGCGCACCGCAATCCTTCGGCCAGCCCGCCGCCTGTCGGCACCCATTGCAACTTCCCGTCGTCGATCAGTTTTTGCTCCGGGGGATCAATGTCACGGGCCCCTGCCAGTATTACCGCCGATAAATCTAAACCGCTGCCTAAACCCGAATCCCATAAACCGGCCGGCCCCGCGATGGAAAAACCACCAAGATAGCCCGTCACCGAAGTGGCCGGGGTATTCAGGTCCGCATGGGCGTCGAACCAGACTATGCAGGCATCAGGGTAATAGCGGGCAACCACCGGTAATGTTGCCAAAGATGCCGCGCAGCGGCTGGATGCGGTAAAAGGCTTAATATTTTCTGCGAAAAGATGATTGAGCCGATCGGATAAAGCGTTCAATGGCGGCCTGGCGGCTTCCAGCGCCTCCCGCCAGCCGCGGCCAATGACCGCACTCGGTGCGCCGATAATCTCAGGTGCTAAGCCTAGCCTTTCCGCCATCAGCGTGCCGATCGCCATAGCGCCGGGCCGCGCCAGGTCGTTGCGATCGCCAACTGTCCCTTGAAATACTGTTATCTGCATCTGATTGGTCATAGGATTCTTCATTGGTAAGCAATGGTACTCCGTCGTCTGCTCGTACAACTTATCACGCCATCTGTCTGTTGTGAAAATCCCCCATTATTTCCCCCACTGTTATTCTGACCTAGCCTCCCCCACCTTTTTTTCAGGTATTGCCACTCAGGCTAGGCAGAATGCGGCTTCGGCGCATTTCCCCCAATAATTACTGCTATATAAATAAAAAGTGGGGGATTACCCTCTTAGCCAATGCCATTCCCCCACCCTCTCCCGGCTATTCCCCCCTCTCCTCCAGCGGAATCGCGGGCAGCACAGTCTCACCGCTGACGGTGACCAGACCGGCGTTTACCAGCTTATCCAGCCAGCGGGTAAACTTCTTGTCGACGTTCAGGCCGAGGGTCCGCAGGTCCTGACGTAACTGCGATTTGGTGCAGACGCCGTCGTTAACGGTGCGGCCACGGATACACTGCCAGAGGGCAATATGATTAGCCGTCAGATAAGGTATACCGGCCAGCGCCGGGTCGGTTTGGGCAACGGTATTAATTTCCCTTGGACGGTCACATAACACCAACGACTCCACCGGCTCGCCATCTTCATCGACATAGACCGTCACCGGGTTCAGGTCATAAGCTGCGGCGGAGGGCTCTTCAGCATCCTTCATCTTGGTACAACTCAGCACCAGGGCGTTACCATCGCCTTCGCGCCGGACGTTAAACTCAGCATCCAGCGCCGCCTGAAAGGCGCTGGAGCCACGGGCGCCCCGCTCCTGATCCTTGCCGGAATGATGGACAATCAGTACCGAGGCTTGAGTTACCGCCTTGATGGTGTCACACCCCTGGATAAACGCGCCCATATCTTTGGCCGCATTCTCATCCGAACCGCCAAAGCAGCGGGCCAGCGTATCGAGGATAATCAGGCGCACCGGCATGCCGGTTTCCTGCTCAACGTCGGCGGCGGCCTGAATTACCTGCTGTACGCTCTCCGGGCTGGCAGGGAATACCGGGCAATCCACCCGAAACAAGGCATCAACCGGACTGCCGCCGTTCAGCGTCTGTTCCCAGGCGCGGATACGGCGCGGCACACCGATACCGCCTTCACCCACCACGTAAATCACCGCGCCCTGGTTCACCCGCCGTTCAGCCCACGGCTTGCCGGTGGCGATATGGCAGGCCCAAGACACCGCCAGAAAGGATTTATACGAGCCGCTGGGGCCGTAGATACTGCTGAGCGAGTGGCTGGGCAGATAGCCCTTAATCAGGTAATCCTGCCGGGTGTCGTAACCATCCGAGCCCCGGCGTAAGGGCAGTGATGTAGTGAATGCGGGATGTTGATGGTTAATAGGGATAATTCCGGGTTTCATGGCTGGCTCTCCATAACAGGAAAGGTAAACGGGATGGTGTGATGGGTGCCTGGGAGCTGCACAAGATGGCCGCAAGGTGCAAAACGCATGGTTTAATCCCCTCGTCCATAGACGCGCTCGATATAACGGCCGCGTCCATCGCCGTGCCCCAGGTCGGTGGAAACCAGAGCGCGGGCCTCCTTCCTGCTGAACCCCTGGTTCCGGTAGTGCTGCATGGCTTCCTGAGCCCAGGCATAACGCAGGCTGTGCGGGGAATATCGGCCGGTGAGTCCGGCACGGCTGGTTTGGGAGCGCCAGCGGTTCATCGCGGTGCGAAGATCGGGTTTATCAATCAAATGTCCGTTATGGGTTGTGGTAATACTCAGCGCCCGGTTTACCGCATCCGTGACAGCTCCCCGGTTCAGCACCAGGGTCTGGCGCGGCCGCCCGCCTTTGGTGCCGAACACGACGGTCAGCCGCTCATCGCCACGGCCCAGGGCCTGCGACCAGGTCTTCAGGGACTGGCTGCAACGAACCGCCTCCTCCGAGCGCAGCCCCATCAGACGGGCTAGCTCAAGGGTGGCGGCCAGCCCGGCATCTTTTTGCTGAAACTGGCTGAGGACATGCTGATAGTGCTCGGCCGTAATGGCAGCGCGGGTTCCGACCCGGCTGGCACCACTTAGGCCAAGCGCCTGGTTACTGAGACGATCCGACTGCACGAGGGTGTGCCGTCCGGCTTCACGCAGGACGGTACGAATAGCGGCCATTTCATTTTGCAGCGTACGTGGTGAAATGCCCTGGCTGAGCCGATCGGCCATATAGGCTTCAATATGTCCACTCTTCAAGTGCTTTACCGACCGCACCTGGATATTCAGCGCTAGTAGGTGCTTACCCAGCCGTTCAGTAATGCGTAGCCGATCATGGACGGTCTTGTGACTGCCTCCGCCCTGCTGGGCAAGTTTTTGCATCTCACGTCCAAGTGCTGACATGATGAGGTCCTCTGTCTCCGGCGCGTGGTTTGTCTCGCAACACAGGTGAAATCATGTGTCGCGCTGAACGGTACCCGTGCGCCGGAGCGGCAGCGGATGAGGTATGGCGGGATATCGGTGATGCACTCTGTGCAACCGCCTGCGTGAGCAGGAATGTCCCCTCAGGCTCGAAAGCCTGCCTCAGGTATCGGTTCAGTCCTCCTTAGTTGATGGGTGATAAGTAAGCGGCTGTTCAGCTCGGCGTACCGGATGAAAAGCGCAGTGAAAAATGAGCGTGCCGTGCCCGTTGTAAAATGAGCTTAATCAATACGCGGAAGAATAAAGAAAGTCGCCAACACCGGTTGGGTGAAGAAAAAATAAAGCAGATGGAAATCGGACGATTTAGCCAGTCGCGGCTGTCTTCCCGGGAAAAGGATAAAGCGGTGTACCAATATGAAAAAATCCAGTCGCTCTGACAACGGAGCCGCTGTTCAGGCGCAGGATGAAGGTATCTCGTACGGGAAACCAACGGAGAGTGAAAAGTCCGGCAGCAAGGAGGCCGGTGAACCCCGACGCCATTGGTGGTGACCAACCGGCGCTGTCTGACTGGCGGGGCGGACAGACGATCCGCCACCCGAAGGCACCTCCTTAAAGGCGATGGAGGTCTGAATTGCAGTCACCCGAAGGCGTTTCTTACAGACTGCGGAAACATTGGGCGTGTAACCACCGAAAGGCGCTCCTTGCAGGTTACCGGAGCATTGGGATTGTCATCCGCAGATGACGTCTGACAGGGAAAACATAGCAATGCGGGAAATGGAAGTCAACGGCGAGAAAAGGGTGTAACTAGCTAAATAATCTAAAATTATGGACAGCAAGACACACCTGCAGAATTCGGTGGACATCAGTGGCATTGCAAAATTAAATCCATACAGGTACGAAAATAGCACAAATTGCTGTGTCAGATTCACAATAAACCGGTCAGATTATTAAATAAGCAGCTGAAAAGGGTACCTAGCAGCGGCGTCACTTTCACCCGCTGTCGCGGGCAAAGTGACGCCGCTGCTTCATGAAAACTCTAACTGCCGTAGAATGTAGAGAGAGATGTGCTGTAGCGGAACATGTGAAAATCCACGCCAGCCAAGAAAAGAAATGCATTGTGAGGATGCAGCAAGAACATTGTCATCCGGCCCGGTCGGACGGTAGTGGGAAATAATCATCGTTACCAAATTAGTACAAAAGGAGAAAAGTTATCACCGCCGGAGCGGGCCTGCACTGCTGCTGACTAAACAGGATAGGCCACTATCACAAAGGTAACCCCCCGTGTGCGTTAACTTAAAATCCTGTCGTGCAAAGAGCTTTCTTAAGACAACAAGGGCGTACTACCTATCCACTATCAAGACTGACGCGCTATGCTTGCCGTTCCCAATTTTCTCATATAAGCCAGTTATATGAGAAAACAAGGGTTGGGATACCATATTCTATCCCCCTGTATGCTTAACTTCAGTATATTGTCGCTAGATACTTCATGATAAATTCAACATGACGTGACAATAAATTGCATCTTTAATTATTAAGTCAATAAAATATCATATTAAGCATTAGTGACATCATTAAGAATTTTTTTCAGTGAAATGACATCACAGAAACAATTAAAATTTTATTTTTATTGGAAAATTATAATAAACAACATCCCCGTCATTTATCGAACAAATAGTCAGTGACGGATTATAAATATAGTTTGAACTTTGATGACCACTACCTGTATCTATGAAATAACAATTACCCAACTTACATGGACCACTAATCGGGGTGTGCCCTAGAAAAATATAATCAATACCTTCAACTCTAACGTCTATTTTATTTTTTATTCTGTCCCTTTGCCATAAAAAATAACGTGTGTCAGTTTTTGAATCACGAACACTACTTATTGCATCACTCCAATTCATACCTAGAGGGAAATCGCCATGAACAACACCTGCACTAAATTTTTCAAATTGTACAGTTATAAGCAAAGCCATATTATTCACTATTAGATCACGACAGGTAATTTTTTCATAATTGTTCAAATTCTCCCACCAACCGCCGCCATTTGGATACCATGACAATTCTCGGTTAGCTCTCGAATCGAACGATCTCAATAACATTTCTTCATGATTACCAATAACAGAAAAGAAAAATTTTTCATTAAGTAATGATAATGCAGAAAATGACTTTGGCCCCCGATCTATAAGATCGCCGGTGCAAATCAATCGATCCCTATCATAATCAAATTTCAACTTACATAACGCGCGTTTCAAATTATCCAATTCACCATGAATATCACCAACAAAAAAGTCTCTTCCTATTGAATTAATAGGCAATGACAGATGTAATAACATACTATTGTTTTCTTTTGTGATGCGATTCAATTTTCCACCTCACTTAGAGCTTTATTTATCCTTTGCAATAGTATATATTACTATTGATAGTAAACATAGTTGGAAATGAGAGAGATTTATAATGTTAGCACTTGATACTAAACTACACACCAAAATAGCCGAGCATTTCTCTCTAGAGTTAGAGCTTGTGAATATTTTCCATCAGTTCCTCAAATCAAACTATAACAATTCCCATCTCATCGAAAGAGAATTAAATTGTGATTTTGGCATCGCTGATTTAGTTCTATTCAAGACAAAGAGAATCACAAATAATAATATTAATCTATCATTGATATCACCGGATTGGGCTTACTCATTAAGAAAACTGACATACAGGAAAATTTTTTCTACAAAAGATTTTTCACAGCTGACTAATTCATCAATAAATAGTTCACAAAAAGCGCTAAAAGAATTTAGCAAAGCTGGATATTGTGAACAATTTTCCGTTGACACATGGAGAAAGAACATTCAGCCAACATTAATTTCTGACCACATAATTTCATTCGAAGCGAAATTAAAAAACTGGAAAAGAGCGATTTGGCAGGCTTGCCGTTATAAAACATTTTCGAATGAAAGCTGGGTAATACTCGATTATGTCAACGAAAACCCAGCAGTTAAAAACATTCAAAGCTTTATTGATTTTAATATAGGATTAGCATCCGTGACGAAGTCTGGAGAAGTTCGTATCCATCATAAACCAAAACCAGAGCAACATCATTCAGATATTGCTCTTTGGAAAGCTAACGCTTTGATTGCAAAGAAATGTACTAACGATGAGAGATCGAGATCTCATTAATCGCATTTAGCCACGGGGACAAATGATCCGGTCCCCCATGTGTATCAAAAACTGTCCGCCTTGCTCTAAGAGCCTCATAGTTCTCAATTGCCACTTTGATCTGCTTTTCTATAAAATCACATCGCTCTCTAATTGAGCTAAAGGTAGATATTTGGGATATTTGTTTACTAAATATTTTAAAATAATGATAGTAAAGTCCAGGACTGTTAAAAGTCGGAGTTTTAGGTGAATCTAAAGCCTCCTCTGAATAATCCGTTGCTTTGTATATTTTATCCCATATGGCAGGAACCCTGTTTCTAATCATTTTGGCTACGTCTAACTCAACCCAATTCAACAAACCGGGTAAATAAATTCTTGCTTTAGGTCCACGTCGTTCCTCATCAGTCACAACAAATTTATCAAGCGAAAACATTCGCGTATTTTCAAATGTGCCGATCGTTATACCAATATTTGGAAGAGCAGAATATAGAAAAGCCTCTGTATTACAATAGCCAACGATAATATCTAGATCAGCATCTTGTAATATTTTTATCATTTCCATATAGTTAATTATAAATAATGAATCAGTAATTTGTTTCGTATTTCTCTCAAACTGACAAAATAGATAAACGCCATTTATTTGTGAATAGCTTGTTACCCAATTCAGTAACTCTTTTCTATATGAGTCACTCATTACCATATGTGAGGTCAATGGCAAAGTCAGCCAGATCGGCTTATTTTCTGATATTTCATCAGATTCTTCTATCGCGCGTAAAAATGGAACAACATAATGTTCGTCTTGTTTTTCAATATAATTACGCTCCATTTGTTCAAAAAAGCGCGCAGGAATTATTATACCTGAGAAATTATTACGAACCTGGAAACTAACGCAAGCACGTGCAGCATCCATAGCAATGGATGTAAAATCCACTGTTTTAAATCCTGACTTGGAAATTGTATTTGGAAAAAAATCATAAGATTTAAACTTATTCTTTCCTGAAGAGGGAAGATAGAACTGCGGATCAAAATAAGAACTAGTTCTAATTTTTAAATCTTTAGATTCTATCTTACTACATTCTTCATGGACTGGACTAAATATTATGCCGTCACCAACTCCGTCCTCTTTAAAGGATTTGACATTCCATACAGTATTGTGTCCAGCCTGATGATATATTTTTACCATACCTCCTCCTGTTATGCCGACAATTCTTCCAAAAGTTTATTAATAGATCTATATCTTCTGTAAGGCTCTTTCATTAATAGCTTATCGATTATGTCCGATATTTTAGAGGAATACCCAATATCCTTTAATGAAATTTGTTTCTTTTCACATATCCCTTCAATCAATTCGTCAAAGTCCACATTTTCAACATTTTTAATAAAAGGATGTTGATTAGTTAGTAACTGATAAGCCAATATTCCAATTGAGAAAAGATCACTTTTGAAGGAAATATTTCTTTTATCATTCACCAATTGTTCAGGGCTTGCATACAAGGGAGTACATGGACCATATGGATTCATTGTATTTGTTACACCAGGCTGCCCCTCTTGCCTTAAGATCCCCAAATCGATTACAACAATTTTACCATCTGGTCTAACTAATATATTATCTGGTTTTATATCTCTATGTACAAATTTATTCTTATGCTCCCATATGACAGAGAGAATCTTCACTAAGTCACAAATCAGCCCAATTAACTTTCCCTCATCTGCATAATCTTGCATATATAAGGATAAGGGGTTTGATTCTATAAATTCTTCGAAAGAAATTAACAATTGTGGATGAATAGGAGTTTCAGTCTGAGGATCTTCCTTGATAATTTCGTGGTAATAATGTTTTGGATATGAGTCATGACTAAGCTGTGAAAGAAGCTCAACCTCCTGACTCCAATATGCTATTGCTGACTTCGACGTTGCTTCAGTTACTTTGAGGACAACGCGTCCCCAGTTAACACATCCTTTTGGTTCAAAATCAGTCTGATCGCAAAACTCACCAAAATACACAGCCCTTTGTCCTGACTGTTTTGCAATACCTGATACTTTATAGGAAGGATACAATTCCATCAGTAGCTCTCTAAGCGATCTATTATCTTCCAAGATTCCTCCAAAAAAAAATTTTTCGTCCCCAATTAATACTAACAATCTCACAGAAAAAATATGACATTGATCACTATTACGATATGTCAGCAGGTTAAAAAACCAAGGATATTTTAATATTACATCTCTCTAAGGATTAAAGTCGGAAATGTTGTGAACAAATCTTAAACAACGTTCGATTCAAACTCAAGGAAAACTGTGATCTTGTCTGTAACTGTTCCACAAAATCGGTCAATTTCTCCTTTAAATTTGATCTTAAAGTCGTTATTGCGAAAGGACGACATTTATGTACTACAGACCGGTTATGTCGTTTATATTACTTACCCAAGTGATATGAAAAAGTATCATTATCAGTAATAAGTCTAATAAATGACGTACGTAAAATATCTTATACGCTATCGATTTATTGATAATGGGCAGGGCGAGACGAGCGCGACGCTAGAAAGCGTTGACGAGTAGGATAACGTTACCTCCATTGCCTTCACCGCTTTCTTACGCCAGGCTTAACATTTTTTCCCAATGGAGTCGACAGCTTTGCATCAGTCTAGGGGGACACGTATTGGATATTGGTGCTGGCATTCATGTATTGTGGCTTCAACAGCATCCCCTAGCCACTATCAGCTGTGGACATTATGGGGCGAGCCGGCAATGATACGCGCCGTGTAGATATCTGGACTTCGTAAGAAGAGCCCTTCACTATATTGCAGATGCAGGATCTTAATATCGGCATACTTGGATCGCTGGCGTTGTTAAATAAACGGTTTACCCATTTGCATCAGATTACCTCTACCGGCGGACAAATTATGATCATTTACCTCGCTCCAAAAAAATTGGGGTGGCATAGGCTACCCAGAGAAGAATCGCTACCGGGAATATTTTGAGGAACAGAAGGTGCTACCCATCTGATTGTTGAATAGGTGAAGAACTGGGCGAAATCGCATATCGTGCAGATTGGTAAAATGATTTTGTAATGCTACAAGCCGGCAGAATTACTCCCATTTACACAATTAGTCATTATTCAAGATGAAGAATTACTGATAGACACAAAAATAGTCTTAAAGCTATTCTGTCATCTGCGTTGCCAAGAAGGCATTTTGCATTTTGGCAAACAATCTGTGCTAAAGACCTCATAAAATAGCAAAGTTAGTCTTTGCTAGTCTGTTTTTGTAGTTTTTGATAATTCGGTTTTGTACACTGTGGATTGTGTGGCACGGTTCAACGTGGCTTTTGTAAAGAGACTCGGAGAGGACGCAGTGGTTAGAATTTTTTATTAATTATTTTTCATAGTTAGTCAAAAAATGATGGAGATATTTTTATGCCAAGTTTTTTCTCAGAACGTACTGCAGAGTATTCATTGGTACCAGCCGTATTAAGAGCCTTAGTTAAAGAATTTCCTTCAGTAGCGCCAATTTATTTTTGGAGGACTAGAGAAGGTAACTCTGTATCGCAAGCATTAAATTTACATAAACGTGTTAGAATTATGGCAATGTTCGCCAGAAGACCGAAAATAGGAAAATTAGAAAACTTTGTTTCAGGGAAGATAAATGAAAGTGTACTAAATTATGCAAAGCACGCCAGAGAGTATGGAATTGCAACTATCGGTGGATTTATTGCTATAGATTCTTTTTTGGATATCAATAATGAAAATAGATATATTTGGTTTAATCTGTGTAATATATCAGAATCAATATATGATTATGAATTTTTATGTAAGATCAATCCTTGTGAAATTATAACCGAAGAAGATAATTTCAGGAAAATTAAAGCAATCAATATTGAGGCATTAATTCCTATAGTGAATAAATACTGTAAACCATTGGAATGGCATCATGGCATGGAGATCGTATACAAATTAAATCAATTAACAAGTCCTGGCAGTCATGGTTTTTTTGGCCGACTTTGGGGTGGTGGATATAAACCTGTCTTGTTTTTGATTTTCGATTGAGATAATCAAGAGATGGATTTTATATAAAAAATTTGTTAACTAAATTTTGTAGCTCTTTTTTAAACGCCACTCCTTTGAAACTTGCGTTTGAGTTGTTCCGGCTTCATATTTATGAGCGTAAAGAACGCTCATATCCATGGCTGTCTTTTTACAGATAAAAACGAATCAGAAGTCGCAGTGATATCCAAAAAGTCATTTACATAGTTTTGTGTCCATAAATATGCCCATCGCACAAGTGTGTAATAAAAATATCAATGATAATCAAACGAATACAACATATTTCCAGCTTCTGTATCGGAAGTGAGGATGAGACTTTGGACATCGAGATATACCCAATCGGGCTATTCACTGAATGAGCAACGCTGTCCGAGGACTTGCTGTACGTTGTTGGTCCTTGGTAGCCGACGGCGCTAATCATCGGACGGGAATAGACCAGCATCAGATTCTCTTTGCCATGAACGCCAATTGTAAGCTTCTGGTTTACAACTGCCTCTCTCCAGCCAAGCTTTCCATCAGCGTTCAGGATCCTCGGAGACCCAACAAAACTCTTTTGCCTTTGAATTGAACTTGTAAGCCATGCTTACAGGCTAAACTTTGTTCAAGCACCTTTTACTCATTATGAAATTGCTCTGCCAATGCCTACAAGCTAAGCGGGTAAAAGGCAACACCTTATACCCGATAACAGGCTTGCTTCATGTCAACATCAAGCATCACACTCAAGATCGACGACAGACTTAAAGAGCGTGTCAAAAAACTGGCGGATACGCGCGATCGCAGCCCACACTATTTGATGATTGCCGCTATCACTCAATATATTGAACACGAAGAGGCACGCGAGAGTTTCAAGCAGGAAGCAATCGACTCCCGGCGTGAATATCAGGAAACCGGTCTGCATCTGACGGGCGATGAAGTCAAAACCTGGCTGCGTGGTTGGGGAACAGAAGCGGAAACGGATATTCCTGGATGCCACAAGTAATCATTACTCAACGCGCCGCAACCGGGTTAACCCACTATCGTGAGTTCCCGACCAGTAAAAATCCGCTGGCAGCCATCACAGGGCTGGTCAAGTGCTCGAAGCGCTTGACCAACGGGAAAACAACCCGGAAATGGGCCGTCTTTTTACTGAGCTGCCGGTATTGTGAGAACTGATGATTGAATTCGGCGATTCCGGCTATGTGGCGTTGTACCGCAACGAGAAAATAGAAGACCCTGTTTATGTGCTGGGCTTTCCCCATCAGAAAAAAACAGGGCATTAACCCGCAATAAATCAAAACATTATAAGAAACTTCCGTTTTGTGTCCATAATTGTTGTAGTGCGCCCGATGGTAATTCCACGGCTGTAATACTAGCCGGGCCCTGCGCTGGCGGCCGCCAAAAGTGGCACGACCAGATCGCTGATCGGCGTCGGGATGCCGCGGGATAGACCACATCGCTGCACGACCCCGTTCCGGCAGTCCCATTCGAGGGGTCGGCCGGCTTGTCGGTCGGCGAGAATGGAGGTGCCCAAATCGGCCGGGGAACGTTGAAATCCATCGACGATCTCTTGCGGTACTGCGTCGCCCAATGTCGCACCCTCCGCGCGAGCAACCTCAAGACATTCCCGTAGGTAGGCTAGCGACAGCCTGGTGATGTCGGTTCGGGCGAACATGCCGGCGCGGCGACCTGCCAGAACCATTAAACCCGCGACCGCGTTCTGCAGAAGCTTTCGCCACGCGACGGACGTGAAATCCACCGCCACGTCGACCGAGCACCTGGTGCCGCGCAAAGCCGCGAGCACCACGCTGGTCGCCGGCGTGTCCGGCAAGGTGAGGCGCGCTTCGCCGCGTAGCCACACCGAGGCGTCAGGTTCGCGTTGAGCAGGGAGCCATACCACCGAGGGCAGCACTGGGCCACCGGACAAGTATGGCGCGACGAGCGTTTTCTGCTCGACGCCGTTTTGCAGTACGCAGACAACGGTCTTCGCACTGCACAATGCAGAGAGCCACGGTGCCGCCGCCACCCGTGTCGACTTGACCGCGAGGAAAACCAGGTCGAACTTGTTCTTAATTTCGGCCAGATCAATGCGCACGGGTCCCGGTACGACAACACGACCGCCGCTGTAGCGCAACTCCAGGCGCTCGTGCGCCGAGCGGCCGCAAATTGTCGGCGTGCGCCCGACCTCATGAAGCGCCGCTGCCATGGTCGTGCCGATTGCCCCCGGACCAACGAGGGCGACGGTTGGATTTTCAGACATCATCATCCTGTCCTGATTGCCATTTGCTGCCCTGACAGCCGTGCGGCCCCGGCCAGCCGTCATCACTAAACAGCTTCGCACAATAGTAGGTCACTTGAAGGATACTCAGTCCGAGTTAAGGGATCTGATCAATCGCCAAACCAGCCACATCACCAACCGGGCTGAGTTATTTCGACCATAGCATTTATCTCCGGTGACGAACAACAGCCGATGAGGAAAGAAGCCCGGCAGCACCGTGATAAAAACTATTCCCGACGACTCATTTCCATGCTGATGTTGCAACAGGTAATGACTGTTACCGACGTTACTGTGCAACGCCCGTTGATCTATCGGTCGATGGATCAACTGGATTAGCACGCTTTAAACAGGAGGTGCCGGACACCAGGCGTGGCTATAAGGAAACCGGCCCGCATCTGGCGGGCGAAGAAGTCAAAATCCGGCTGCGGGATTGGGGAACAGCGGCGGAAACGGCTATTCCCAAATGCCATAAATAATCATGACTCAAAAAACGTTGGAAAAGTCATGCAGAGATTAATTCTTGATAACACCTCAACGCTGGATACCCGTCGACGTCAACCAAGAATTAACCTTTATTAAATACCAGTTCATTTATTATCATAAACAAGTATTTCCGCATCAATAATCAGCTGCCCGTTTTTAACGGTCAAAGTCACCGGTTATCCGGTAAAAAAATCACACTTATGCAACCAGCGGCCTTTCAGATTCAAGGCCGGGTACGCATTGCACCTGCCGCCGTTTGGAGGATAGCCCACTGTATAATATCGCGTGTTGATTTTTTGCTTGGGATATGCACGATCCTGACTTAATATGCTTTTTAGCCATGGTAACTACCTTGTAGAGTTGCTGGTGGTGAGTGGCGGGTTCGAGTAAAGACATTTAGTTTTAAATAATGGTATGCACATATTTTTTTGCATAAAATCATTGCCAATAATAATTTAATGAAACGAACAAGCGTGTTTCATTAAAATGCGAACCTCACCCAGAATTTATAATTGGCGCCACCCGTGCGGAATGATGTTTATATTCTGTGTACATTGACGCCGTTACAGTGCGCCGATGAAAATATTCCCCACACCCCATGATTCGTTATTCAGGAAATTTTTTAGCGATATCAGCGTCGTTACCGATTTCCTGCACATACATCTGCCGCCGGCGCTGCGGGAAAAGTGCGACTTAGGTACGCTCGCCATTACCTCAGGCAGCTTTATCGAGGACGACATGCGCACCCACTGCTCCGATATGCTTTACAGCCTGCATACCACGGCGGGAGCGGGTTATGTCTATTGCCTGATTGAGCATCAGTCCAACGCGGATGAGATGATGGCGTTTCGCCTGCTGCGCTACAGCGTGGCGGCGATGCAACGCCACCTTGAGCAGGGCAATAACCGGCTTCCCCTGGTCATACCGCTACTGTTCTATCACGGACCCCAAAGCCCCTATCCCTACAGCACCCGCTGGCTGGACTGCTTCCACGACCCGGCCCTGGCGCAGGCGCTGTATTGCCAGGCGTTTCCCCTGGTGGATGTGACAGCCATGCCCGACGAGGAAATCAAAACCCATCGGAAGGCGGCGCTACTGGAGTATGTGCAAAAGCATATCCGGGACAGGGATATCAACATTCGGCTACGCGATATCGCCTTCCTGCTGGAGCTAGCGCTCCCCAGTAAAGAGCAGGTGGTGTGCCTGATGCACTACCTGGCTCAGGAGGCAAATAGCCTTGACTCGGAAGCCTTTTTCCGTAATCTGGGGGAAAACACGCCACGCTACAGGGAGGAAATGATGACCATCGCAGAGCAGTTGGAACTGAAAGGGCGTCAGATTGGATGGCAAGAAGGTCGAAGTGAAGGTCGAAGTGAAGGTCGAAGTGAAGGTCGCAGCGAGCGGGATAAAGAAATCGCCCGTAATATGCTGGCTATGGGCCTGGATCGCGCCACGGTAACACAGGTTACCGGATTAAGTGATGCAGAACTTGATGCCCTGGCGCACGCTGAGGCGTAAAAATGAAAACCCCACTCGCCGTACGTAAACGCCGGCTAAATCAATTCAGTGAAACCGGCTGCCGGTTGCAATCAAACAAGCAAAGTATGGAATGACCAAGCTGGAGCCGGGCAGCCAAGCCCGCGCCGCGCGTGAACCGGTTACTTATCTAATGCGTTAATCACCGGGCTTAACGCATCAAACAGCGGGCCGGGAGAAACGGGAGCCTCGTTTTCAGCGAGCCTGTTTACGATTCTGTGTAAATGCCTTTTCTCAGAAGTGACCGTCCAGGCGGTCACCGAACTCGATAATAAAACGGCTCATCGCCATGCGCCAGTCCCTCAGCGGCATCGTCCATTTCT
>NZ_WUBS01000023.1 GCF_010131535.1 Acerihabitans arboris | reverse complement strand
ATACGGAGGAAGAAGTTTAGCCAGTGTGGCCGCCTTTCGCTCCGGTGAAATGCGCTTCATATCGCGTCCCCATCGCCCCATTGGAGTTTTTGATGGGGGTGACATCTATCCTGACACTAGGGGTATAGCGGATCATCCCATCAATAAAATCAAAGAGCTCCTGCCATGGAACCTCGACATCCCTGCTGAATAACTGTCAATACGGTGCTGGGCAGCCGCTTACGATTATTGTTTGGTCAGTACTATTTTGGGTGTGGCCCCCTAATCTGCTGATTTATGTTAGTAGGGCGATAGGCTGCTTCGATAACGGGATAAGATGGGGCGTTTTCATTTTTGTTCCGCAGTGGAAAAACGCACACCAGGAAAACGTCCGCACCCCCTCTATGCTCCTTCAGAATAGTGAAGACAAGTGCATTGAATGGTCTTCTTCCTGACAAAATTAAACGTTTGCCGTAAGGCTCGTTTCCAGCGCTTTCAATGCCATGCAGAATCTCATCGCCATTTCTTCTGCGGTTGGTTCGTCGATATTCAGTGGAGGAGAAAAAGCCAATGTATCTCCACCTTGTGAACGGATGATCAGTCCCTGTTTAAGGGCAAATTGCTCAAACTGCTTTCCAACCTGTTTGTCCGCGGAGAAGGGCGCTCGGGTGGATTTATCAGCAACTAATTCCACCC
Organism: Acerihabitans arboris; assembly: GCF_010131535.1. Taxonomy (GTDB): domain Bacteria; phylum Pseudomonadota; class Gammaproteobacteria; order Enterobacterales; family Enterobacteriaceae; genus Acerihabitans; species Acerihabitans arboris. The sequence goes on along the minus strand of NZ_WUBS01000023.1, from coordinate 55,547 downwards.
CTATCATCATGCCCGCGCCGCGAATATCGCCAACCAACCCGGAGTTTCGTGTACCTTCGATTAAAACATCGCGTAAATGATTACCAATGTGGGACGCGTAATTGGGTACATCCATTTCTTCATATATGTCCAGAGCTTCGAGTGCGATAGCAGACCCGACAGGATGCCCTGAATTTGTGAATCCATGCCCAAAATTGGTACCGTCTTTATTTATAGAAGCAATAGATTCGTGAATACGAGGGCTAATCACAGTTGCACTGATGGGGAAATGGCCCGCGGAAAGTCCTTTTGCCATGACCATCATATCTGGTTTCATGTTCACTGTTTGTGAACCAAACCATTCACCCGTTCTTCCAAACCCACAAACGATTTCATCAGCAAGAAGCAAGATATCGTAGCGCTTAAGGACGTTATGGATTTGTTCAAAATAGCCAGCGGGTGGCACAATGACTCCCCCTCCCGCGTTGATCGGTTCCGCAATGAAGGCGCCGATATTTTCAGGGCCGTCATCAAGGATCATTTGCTCCAGCTCATTTGCCAGCCGTTTAGCATATTCAGCTTCGCTCTCGCCATTTAATAAACCGCGATAAATATCCGGGCAGGAGGCATGAAGTATGCCTGGCAGTGGCAAGCCAAATTCACGATGCATGTGAGGCAAGCCAGACAGCGAGGCAGCAAAGATGGTTGAACCGTGAAACGCTCGGTTACGCGCAATGATTTTTCTTTTACCGGAATTGCCTCTTGATTTGTGATAAAGCCAGGTTAGCTTCACCATCGTCTCGATACCCTCTGAACCCGAGCTTGAGAAGTGGATATGGGCATCGGAAATCGGAACTATGCCTGCCAGACGAGAAGCCAGCTTTGCGGTGGCAGCCGGCGTCTTGTTGCCAAATGTATGATAGCACCCAAGACTCAAATATGCCTTTGACGCCGCTACGGCCAGACGATCGTTTTTAAATCCCAAAGCGGCGCACCAGAGACCCGCTGAACCATCCAGATAACGATTACCGCTTTCATCAATGATCCAGGGGCCTTCTCCGCTCGTAACAATCAATGGGCCTTCATTCTGTAAATGCAGAGGATTACCCTGCGAGTGAAGGTGGTGGTGGATATCCTGTCGACCTGTTTCGCTAATTAAATAATCTTTATTGTGTTCCATAATGGTTGTCTCGAGTTCTTTAATGAAATTAATTTCGTGAACAATGGGGATAATAATGAAGACCACATAAAAGTGTGGTCTTCACCGTGGCTTTAGTAAATCGAGAAGGGAAAATATTTATCGTTAATTTTCTTATAGCTTCCATCAGAAACAATTTGCTTAATTGCAGCATTGAATCTGTCACGAAGCTCTTGAGAGTCTTTTCGGATGGCTACAGCAAACCCATTGCCGAAGTATTTTTCACTCTTAATATCTCCGCCAACAAATTTACAGCAGGAGCCATCCTGCGTTTTATTGATGAAGTTATACAGCATAACCATATCCGAAAATGTTACGTCAACGCGGCCTGAGGCGAGGTCACGATTGGCGTCGTCTTGGGTTTTGTAGGATTTTATTGTTGAGTCTTTATACATATCATTCAGGTAGACTTCCTGAGTGGTTCCTGCCTGGACAGCGATGGTCTTGCCGACGAGGCCTTTAGGTGAGACATCCGTTATTGTGGTATCTTTAGGAGCAATAAATCGTGAAGGAGTATCATAATATTTGTCTGTGAAGTCGATCTGTTTCCGCCGAGCCTCGGTTGCGCGCATAGATGAAACAATAGCATCATACTTACCTGCCAATAGGCCTGGGATCATACCACCCCATTCCTGTGTGACGAATTCACAAGATGCATTCATTTTGGAACAAAGGTTATGGGCAATATCAACATCAAAACCAGCGAGCTGACCTTTTTCAATATAGTTGAAAGGAGGATATGCACCTTCAATAGCAATCCTGATTTTAGCTGAATCCTGCGCATTTGCATTAAAAGCAACGAGCGCGAGGACGCTGGTTGTTAAAACTGTCGCGATGATTTTTTTTGTGATTGAATACATGGCCAACCCCGGGTTATGGTTAAAAAATAGCAGGCCTGACATATTTCATGTCAGCCGGCGCGGTGAACTGCGTGTAGTGATATAAGCCGCCTTTTGTTGTAAAAAATTAGTGTCTTAATATCTGCGATAAAAATGACTTTGCGCGATCCGTTTCAGGATAATTAAAAAAATCAATTGGTGGATGATCTTCTAATATTTTACCAGCATCCATAAATATTAAACGGTCAGCCATTGACTTTGCGAAGTTCATCTCATGCGTTACGCATACCAGCGTAATGCCGGTTTTCGCAAGGTCAGTAATAACTTCCAGCACCTCAGCAATCATTTCAGGGTCAAGCGCGGAGGTCGGTTCATCTAATAACATGAGTTTAGGACCCATGCACAGCGCCCTGGCAATGGCAACACGCTGTTGCTGACCGCCAGATAATTGACCTGGATAATGATTTGCTTTGTCCTTAATTTTCACTCTTTCTAATAATTCAAGCGCTGTATCTTTTGCTTGCCGTGGACTCAACGTCTTGGTTGTAACAGGTGCAAGCATACAATTTTGCAGTACTGTCATATGAGGGAATAAGTTAAAGTGTTGAAATACCATACCACAGCGTCCGCGAACAGTATCTATATTCCGGTGCCCGACAGATAAGTTGACGCCGTCAACTATAATTTCCCCCTTTTGAAAAGAATCCAAACCATTAATACAACGCAAAAGAGTAGATTTACCACTACCTGAAGGGCCACAAATGACAACTCGTTGGCCTGCATTAATGGACAAATGTACACCGTTCAGAGCATAAAATTTACCATACCTTTTTTCAACGGACTCAAAGCGAATAATGGGTTTTTTCTGATGTATTGTATTCATGATTTTCTCCCAATGATCAGGACAATTTAGTGCACAGTAACACGGTTGACTTGCTCAGACGATTCACCCTTCTCGGATGGAATCGGATTAAAATGCATATGCTTACTTAAACGTCGTTCACAGATAAGAAGCAAGCGGCGTACGGTTTCCACAAGCACTAAATAAAGTAAAGCGGCATAAACATAAATCTGAAAATCAAAAGTTCTCGAATAGGCTGTACCTGCGGCAGTGAGTAGTTCAGGTACAGTAATAATGCTTGCAATAGATGATGCTTTCAGCATTAAGACGACTTCATTCCCAAGAGGCCGCAGAGCAATAAGCGTTGCTTGTGGTAAGGCTACACGAATGAAGTGAGTCCAGCTTGAGATTCCCAAGGCGAAGGATGCTTCCCATTGGCCTTTCGGAATAGCCTGTATGGCACCTCGCCAGATTTCTGCTTGATAAGCTGCCGTATTGATTGAGAAAGCTAACACCGCGCATGTGAATGAATCTCGAAAGATCCACCATACATGCAGTCCTTCTAACTCATGGCGAAATTTACCAGCGCCGTAATAAAGAAGGAAAATCTGAGCAAGCAAAGGTGTTCCTCTAAATAGATAAGTATATCCGTCAAGGATGTTACGCATTACTTTGTTCGAGGATAGCTTTCCAGCGGCAATGGGGAGCGCCAGCAATCCACCGATAATTACGGAGATCAGGACCAGCTGCAATGACTTCATTAAGCCAAATAAAAGCGATGGGCCGTATTCAGATATCAGTTCTAAGCTCATTTGCTACCTGCTAAAAATGGTCGGTTCGCGCGTGTTTCGAGTCGTGCAAATACGTGGCCCGAAATTATGGACAGAAGCAGATATATAGAGAATGTTAAAAGGTAAAACTCAAAAGCTAAACGAGTTGAGCTTACGGCGAGATTAGTTACGCGCATCAGGTCTGGCAAAGCAATGAGTGATACAAGAGCCGTATCCTTTAACAGCATCATCCATAGGTTGCCTATACCAGGCAGTGCAACTCTCCACATCTGTGGAAGGATGACATTTTTATAGGTGTGCCATAAAGATAATCCCAGGGCATGGCTGGCTTCCTTTTGCCCTCGGGGTATTGCATGCATGGCTGCTTTGAATACTTCGCTAGAAAATGCGCCAAAAACTAAGCCGAGTGCGAGCATTCCGGCGAAGAAGGCACTGATCTCAACCGTTTTGTTCCAACCTATCAATGACAACAGAGCACTCAGGCCAATTTGACCACCATAGTAGACAATAAAAATTGTCATTAGCTCGGGTAGGCCACGAAATACCGTAGCCAAAACGCTGGCGCCAGTCGCTATCAGATATTGGTGAGAATCCTGTCCTTTGGCCAGTAGAAGACCCAGTACTAAACCAAATGGCAGCGTGCTTAACGCTAATTTTATTGATAGCCAGGCACCTGCAATCAATTGCTCGCCCCACAGGCCATCAGTCAGTAATCGGAAGAATTCAGTCACAGGTGAGGCTCCTAAACCATCAGTATTGAAGCGCGTTGGCAGACCGTATTTCCATCATTGATATATCAATATATCGCGGCAGTCAAAACAAATTTCTGACCCGCCTCATACGAGAATTTGTTAACAAAAAGGTCACTTATAGTTCTGATAAAACTCCATTAATAGATATTTTAAGCGGGTAAATTGCATAATGTTTGGTTTATCATGTTGATAAATGATCATTATTTAATTATAAAATTCTGCAGGGAATGAAATGAAAGTTGTATGTTGACTTTCTCTGAACAGAGTTGCCCTTAGAGGGAGCTAAAAAGGAGCGAAGCTCACGTCATTACTGCGATGAAAGGGAGGCAGAAAAGAAATTGAGAGGTAAAACCGCGTTAGCCTTGGATTTAAGGTCGCGTTTTACTGGAAAAATGGAGTAAGGAATCACTAAGCGCCCATTTTCTATTATCAGAATTTCATATGAGCCATATGCCATGCTCCATCTGACCCGCCCTCAGGATCAGATACAACGCTCAGTTAGTGGTGTCGGATTTTTCATTATCAATTTCATTGCTCTGCCAACTGGCTGCAAATTTCAGAGGAATGAGATATTTCAGCGATGAATGAGGACGGCATTGGTTATAGTCCCGTCGCTATTTGCATGTTTCGTCCCATCCTGGTCACCGATTACGGTTTTATCAGTTGCAGCATGACTGGGGGAAGCCGAGGCCTATGTTGCAGACCGACCCTGTAAAATTAACTTAGCTGTTAACACGCGGGCTACTCACGCCGATGCCACCCCAGCCAGGATGCGGAGCATAACCAGAGGCGGCCCATTCTGCGCTGGGCTGGATGACTCCGTCCGAATTCGCCCAAAAATCTGCCGGTTGCCAGAATATGCAGCCAGACTGAAGCCTGTTATTCCTGATTATGACTAGATCAGGTTCGGGGCCAGGGTCATGCATTTTTAAAGCAACGAGATTTGAGTCAGTAATCAATTGAACACATCTGTAGAGTAATGCAATATACTGGTATATTGCATTGAGGTTGATGACAACGTGTGTCGAAGAGTGAAAATGGTAGATCGTAAAGACGCTGCAAGTACGTCCTTGTAAGCTCGAGCCGCGCCAACCTTCGCGCGGACGTTTTACTCGTCTGTCCCATTCTCACCGCTCTCGTTCCATAGATAGGTTTGTCACAGTCTGAGTGCAATATACTGGTACATTGCATTATCTGTTTAACGCGGCATGGAATGGTACAGCCTTGGACAACATTCTTGATTCTGAATCCTCTTTGGGAAAAATTCTGGGTGAAATTAGTTTCGATGAGAAACTACCGAAATCGACCCAAGCCTACGAAATTATCCGAACGGCGATCATTTCGATGAGGCTTATGCCTGGGACAGTAATACTGGAAAAGAACATTTGTCAGTATTTGGGCATATCTCGCACGCCATTACGAGAGGCGCTTCTTGAGCTTGCTTCTGAACGGCTAATCATGGTGAAACCTGGCGGAGGTACATTTGTTACTAAGATTTTATTATCTGATGTGCTCCAGGGACAGCTCATCAGAGATACCATGGAGATGCGCCTGCTCAGATTAGCGGCGCGTACTTACACCGCGCAATTTGAATCGGATTTCGAGTTGGCGTTGTTCAAGCAAAGGAGCGCGGCGAAGAGAAAGAACGCTGAAGAGTTTTTCTCTCTCGATAACGAGTTTCACCAACTAATCTGTCGTTGCTCGGGTTTTCCTGAAGCATGGCGTGTTATTCATAACGCCACTGGCCAACTTGATCGTGTAAGACGATTTGCATTCCCACTTCAGGAAAACTATGACGAAGTACTCAAAGAGCATGAGAGTATTTATAACTTTATCAGGATGAATGATGTTGAGAATGCGGCGGCGGTTTTTCAGGTCCAACTTGATGCAACATTTCCGACTTTGGAAATTATATCAAGCAATCACCCTGAATTAATTGAAGGAAGTGCAAGCATTGACGATATACGTTAACCATGGGTATTACCAGAATGGACTGTCCCAAAACGTGGACATATCCTGTCCTCACGATGAGGCCAATTCAAAAACCTCGGGACTGACGCCGCCCAGATGGCTGTGCCGGCGGGCGCGGTTGTAGAACACTTCAATATAATCGAAGATACAACTAAAACTGGAGTACGTTTGTTGCATATAAGGATATTGGCAATCCGCATTCTACTTCTCCATCGGAAACTTCACGCTATGTGTAATAAACAGACCAGGTTGTTTGAGGCCCCCGCATCCGTTAAGGCAAGGCGGCCCATTTCGTAACCTGGCCCAACTTTGCAACCTCGTCGAGCAATGCCTGCGCTGACGGGCTAAGCGATATTTTGGCGAGCCAACTCACCGTCGCGCTGAGCGGGAACGGCGTAGGTTCAAGTTCAAACCATCGTACTTCGGGAGGCAAGTTACGGATCAAGGGAGGGAACAGCGGAATGATGGCCACTGCCAGTTTACGCCGGACCAGTTCGATACAAAGCGCCAGCGTTCCCACCGGATAGTGAACATCAATATCAACGCCCCCCTCGACTGAGGAGAGATAGTCAAACAAACGTTGCCGGCTGACGAAATTGTCGAGGATCGCGCAAGGCAACCCCACCAGAGTGGAGGGGGAGAGCGTCCGGCGATCAACGGCGAAACAGTCTTGATAAGCAATCACCCCGAACTGTGAGTGAAACAACGTCTCCGATTTCAAGCGCAGTAACGGCGTGGATATGGCATAAGAAACCAGTAGCTCCAGGCCGCCCAGCTCAAGCATGGAGAGTAATTCGTTAGCGCCGCGAACAACGACCCTGACCCTGAGCCTGGAATGGGCGTTGGCCAATCGCGCCAGCAATTCTGGAATCACCGTCGGCGCTAACGATACCGTGGCGCCGATGACCAATTCCCCGGACAACTCCTGCGAGGCGCTAATTGAATGACCCAACTGCTGCGCTTCACGTAGCAGGGACAACGCGCCGGGGAGAAAGTTTTTCCCAGTTCATCCGTTTCAGGACCACAGGGCCAGCAACGGCGCGCAACAAGAAATGGTGACCTGCGCCACAGAGATGAATTAGAAGCCGAGTATCACGGAAGAAGCATAGAACGTCAGCAACCGGGCAACGGCAAGCCTAAAACCGGCCGGCTGTGGGTCTATGTGCGTGACGACCGGAATGCCGGTTCGGTACTGCCGCCCGCGGTGTGGTTCGCCTACAGCCCGGACCGCAAGGGTGCTCATCCGCAAATGCATCTGGCCGGGTTCAGCGGACTGTTGCAGGCGGATGCGTATGCGGGCTTCAATCCGCTGTATGAAGAAGGCCATATCCGCGAGGTCGGCTGCATGGCCCATGCCCGGCGTAAAATCCATGATATCCATGTGCGCCATCCGTCGCCGACCACCACCGAAGCCCTGCGCCGGATCGGTGAACTGTATGCGATCGAAGCCGACATCCGGGGGCGTCCGGCCGAAGAACGAAGGCAGGTGCGCGAAGCGCGATCCCGACCGTTACTGATGGGCCTGGAGAGCTGGATCCGGGAAAAGTTAACGACGTTATCGCGCCAGGCCGATACGGCGAAGGCGTTCAACTATCTGATGAACCACTGGCCGGCGTTGTGCTACTACGCCGGCGATGGCTGGGCGGAGATCGACAACAATATCGCGGAAAACGCGCTGCGGGTGGTGAGCCTGGGCCGAAAAAATTATCTGTTTTTCGGCTCGGACAGCGGTGGGGACCGGGCGGCGTTGATGTACACGCTCATCGGCAGTTGCAAACTGAACGGCGTGGAGCCGGAAGCGTATCTGCGCCATGTGCTGGCTAATATAGCGGATCATCCCATCAATAAAATCAAAGAGCTCCTGCCATGGAACCTCGACATCCTTGCTGAATAACTGTCAATACGGTGCTGGGCAACCGCTTACGGACAAAGCGTGCCGGTCTGAATCGGGCAGCCAACGTTCAAGGTGGATAGGTTGGTTGTTGGCGGGACTTATCAGCAATAGTCTAACCGATATAGCGCTCTTAGCGTTCTGGATCATCAAAGGAATGGTGATTTGGAATCCATTGTAAGGGGATCTATTGCGAGACGGCATTAACAGCGCTTACTGAGTAAACGTTGGGCTTCAGTCCTGATGTTCACTGGCGGGATGCCAGGTCCCGCAGCCGCAAGCGCCAGGGAGCGTGGGGCCGAAACTGCTCCTGCATCATGCGCATAAAGGTTCGGGTCCGTTCCGGTAATCCCGCGCTCTGGCGCGTCAACGCCACCACATTCGCATCGGGCGGCTTCCAGTCCGGCAGCAATGGCACCAGTTTGCCCTCCGCCAAGGCATCGGCGACATCCCATTCCGAACGCATGATGATGCCCAATCCTTCCGCCGCCCATTGGCGGATCACTTCGCCGTCATTGCTGATCAATACCGGCTGTGTGCGGATATTGACGGTGGTTCGCCGCTGCCGGAACTGCCACAGGGTGACATCTTCATTATTTTCATGCAGGGCGATGGTGGGCAGCATCGCCAAATCCCTGGGGTGTTCAGGCAAGCCATGGCGCTCGGCAAAACCAGGCGAGGCGCAGACGATCCGCCGGTTAGGCGCAATGTAATGGCTAATTAAATTTGACGAGCGCAGCTCACCGATATGGATCACCAGGTCGAAACGGTCGCTACTGGCCACCAGCGGCTGATCGGAGAGGGTCATCCTGATCTCCACATCCGGGTAACGCTGGCGGAATGCGGCGACCACCGAAGCGACGTAACGCCGGCCAAAACCAAACGGGGCATTAATGGTCAGCTTGCCCACCATCCCATGACGCCGGGCGTGAAGTTCCTCTAACAGAACGTTGAACTGATCGATGATGCCGATGCCGCGTCGGCAAAGCAGATCGCCTTCATCGGTGAATTGCAATTGCCGCGCCGAACGATCCATCAACTGGATGCCGAGTTTTTTTTCGAGCTGCTGCAGCCGCTGGGTCACGGCGGAAGGGGTCAGGCCGAGTTTGTGCGCGGTAGCGAGCAGACTGGCGCTTTCCCGGATCACCAGCAGGAATTGAATGTCGGATGAGTTAAGCATGGTTGAATCATAGAGTCATGAATATTAAATATCAATGAATTTCAAATGCCCTAGTATGAAGAAAAGTTTTTCTGTTACCGCTTCGACCAAGGATATCGTTATGCACTTGCAACAACTGGAGACACCTTGCGCTTTATTGGATCTGCCGCGGGTACAACGCAATATTCAACGCATGCAACAGCACATGAACCGGCTTGGGGTGAAATTTCGCCCTCATGCCAAAACGTCCAAATGCATAGAGGTCGTTTTGGCGCAACTGGCGGCCGGCGCGCAGGGTATTACCGTTTCGACCATGAAAGAGGCCGAGGTGTTTTTTTCCGCCGGCATCAAGGACATTTTGTACGCGGTGTGCATTTCCGCCGCTAAGTTGCCCCGGGCGCTGGCGCTGCGCCGCCAGGGCTGTGATTTGAAAATCCTGGTCGATAACGAACGGTCCGCGCTGCAGGTCTGCGAATTTGGCCGCGCTCACCAGGAACGATTCGAGGTCTGGATCGAGGTGGATACCGACGGCCATCGCGCCGGCATCGATCCCGCGGGCGAGGAGTTGCTGACGGTTGCGACGATGCTGCAGGAGGGAGGGTCGAAGGTCGGCGGGGTATTGACCCATGCCGGCTCCAGCTATGAACTGCATTCGCCGGAGAAACTCGCCGCGCTGGCGGAGCAGGAGCGCGCCGGCTGCGTGCTTGCCGGCCGCCGGCTCAACCAGGCCGGGATCCGGTGCGATAATGTGAGCGTCGGCTCCACCCCCACGGCATTCGCCGCCGCCCATCTGGAGGGCGTCAGCGAAGTGCGCGCCGGGGTCTATGTTTTCTTCGACCTGGTGATGCATAACGTCGGCGTGTGCGAGATGGACGACATTGCCTTAAGCGTGTTGACCACGGTGATCGGCCATCAACGGGAAAAAGGCTGGGTGATGGTGGACGCGGGCTGGATGGCGATGAGCCGCGACCGCGGCACCGCCAATCAGCAGCGGGATTTCGGTTATGGCCAGCCCTGCACGCTGGACGGCATGCCTATCGCCGGCTTCACGATGATTGGCGTCAATCAGGAACACGGCATTATTGCCCCCGATATATCGATGCAATCCATTGATATTACGCAAAAATTTCCTTTTGGTACGCAACTGCGCATTTTGCCGAATCACGCCTGCGCCACGGGCGCGCAGCACGCGGTGTTATACGCCTGCGATGCTGAAGGCGACGCCACGCCCTGGGAAAGATTCCAGGGCTGGTAAGTAGCATCGCCCACCGTTAACGGCAGGCGGGCGCCGAGTCTGCCAATCCGGTTTACCACTGGCCGTCGTCAGGCCAGTCCGCGACATCGGCGTATGGCAAGGGCGCCGGTACGCCGACGATGCGCCGCAAGCAGGCATTTCCGAACATCAGGGCGGGATATCCAGGCAGTGAAATCGAGGCTTTATTAATGATTTTTTAATTTTTCTTTGGGGGAGGCACCTATGCAGCACAATATAGCATCAAGCCCGGCGCAAGAATCTCCGGCGGGAAAGCGGATAAAAAAGGCCGGTTCCATCAATCCTTATGTTCTGTTGTTTATTATGCTGGCCATCACCGCGGCGGCGACATGGATTGTTCCTCCCGGCGAGTTCAACCATATATTACGCGACGGTGTGAAATTCGCCGTACCCGGCAGTCTTCACCCGGTAGCGCGCAGCGGCGTAGGCGTCGGAGAACTGTTTACTTTTATTGCCGACGGGATGGTCAAATCCGCGCCCATTATTTTCCTGATCCTGTTTACCGGCGGCGCCGTTAATGTGCTGGAACAATCCGGCGCCCTGAGCAACGCGCTTAATGCGATGGCGCGCAGGAAAGGCAGCAGCGATACCCTCATTATCATCAGCGTGTGCGCGGTGTTTTCGGTATTGGGCACCACCGGCGTGGTCATCAATTCCGTGGTGGCCTTTATACCTTTGGGGATGCTGCTGGCCCGCTCTATGAATCTGCCGCGCATCTTTGGCGTCGGCCTGATTTATCTGGGCACCTATTCCGGCTTTAATTCCGCCATCATCAACCCCGGCACCACCGGGCTGGCGCAACGCCTGGCGGAACTACCGCTATTTTCCGGCATGGGTTTTCGCCTGGCGGTATATATTGTTTTTGCCTTGTGCGCAATCGTTTTCCTTACGCTCTACGCCCGTCGTTGCCGGCGCCAGGGATTAACCAATGAAGACGATAGCCCGCAACAGCATATCGTGGCGACAGTGACGCCGGCCCATTGGCTAATACTGGCTTTTACCACCCTGGCCCTGCTGACGTTTATTTATGGCGCCATCAATTTCCAGTGGTCGGAGAATGAAATGTCGGCGATGTTCATCATCATCGCCATTGGCGTCGGCCTTATCGCCCGTTTCTCTGCCGGGGCCATCGCCGATAGCTTTCTTAAGGGTTGCGCGCTATTGATTCCCGGCGCGTTGATTGTCGGCCTGGCGCGAGCCATCGCGCTGGTTCTTGGACAGGGCCATATCCTGGATACCATCGTGAATGCCATTGCCGGCTTGCTGGCGCCGCTGAGTGAAATGTTCGCCGCCCTGGGTATGTTCATCAGCGCCGCGGTGATGCACATCGCCATTTCCTCTGGCTCCGGCGAGTCGGCCGCGCTGGTGCCGCTGTATGTCCCGCTGGGGGATGCGCTGCATATTACCCGCCAGGTAACGGTGGAAACCATATTACTTGGCGAGGGGGTAATCAACTCCGTCAACCCTACTTCAGGGGTAATGATGGCGGTGCTGGCCATTGGCCGCATCGGCTACGGCCAATGGCTGCGATTCGTCTTTCCCCTGACTCTGGTTTGGACGGTGGTGTCGGTTATTGCATTGATTATCGGCGTGGAGATCCAATGGGGACCCTTTTAACCGGCTGGACCGACATCGGGAGATGAGATATGGATAACACAATGACAAAAAACCAGCGTTGCGCAACCTTGGCCGATCTGGAGCCGTTGCGCGCTGAATTAATCGCGTTGCGGCGCCGGTTCCATCAGCATCCGGAACTGGCGTTTGAAGAGCAGCATACCGCCGGCACCATTGCGGCGCTGTTGACGGAGCATGGGTATCAGGTTACCACCGGTGTCGCGGGAACCGGCGTAGTCGGAACATTGCGCGCCGGTTGCTCCACTCGCGCCATTGGGCTGCGTGCGGATATGGATGCGCTGCCTATCCATGAGGAAAACACCTTTGACCATGTCAGCCGCCAGCCTGGCAAGATGCATGCTTGCGGCCATGACGGCCATATGACCATGCTGCTGGGCGCGGCGCAATACCTGGCTTCCACCCGCTGTTTTGACGGCACATTGCATTTGATTTTCCAGCCGGCTGAAGAACGGGGCTTTGATAGCGGCGGACAGCGGATGGTGAATGCGGGACTGTTTGAGCAGTTCCCCTGCGATGCGGTATTCGCCATGCATAACCATCCGGGTAAACCAGTCGGGCGACTGATGAGCCGCGGCGGCGAGTTTATGGCCGCCGGCGATCGGGTGTTCATTACCGTGCGCGGGGTGGGCGGTCATGCGGCCCGCCCCCATCTGGCCCAGGATCCCGTGGTCGGCGCCGCCAGTATCATTATGGCGCTGCAGACCGTGGTGGCGCGCAATGTGCCGCCGGACCAGACGGCGGTGATCACTATCGGTACGGTCCAGGGAGGCAAGGCGCTGAACGTGATCCCGGCGGAGGTCAAGCTGGGGCTGAGCGTTCGCAGTTTTGATCCGGCCATCCGTTCGCTGCTCCGGCGGCGCATTACCGATATCGTGCAACTCCAGGCGGCCAGTCTGGGCCTTAGCGCCGAGATTGATTATGTGGAGGGGTACCCGGTGGTCAAGAACAGTGAACGGGAAACGGCTTTCGCGCTGCGGGTTGCCGCGGAGCTGGTGGGTGAGGAGAACGTAGACGGCAATATGGATTTACTTACCGGCAGTGAGGATTTCGCCTATATGCTGCAGGCCCGTCCCGGTTGCCTGGTACGCATCGGCAATGGCGAAGCGCAGATCGATAAGATGCTGCACAATCCCGGTTATGATTTCAACGATGAAAACCTGGTGACCGGCGCCGCCTACTGGTCCCGGCTGGTTGAGCGATTCCTGCCCGCCGGCGGGGCGCAATAAATGAAAAAGGAGTTAACTATGCCTGAAGAAAAAACGACCTTACTGCACAGTATTATGACGCTGGAGGCGCCGCCGCCGGCCGGCCATTATTCCCATGCGGTGAAAACCGGCAATCTGGTGTTTGTTTCAGGCGTGTTGCCGGTGACGGTATCGCCCGAGGCGGATTTCACCGCGCAGGCGCGCGCCGCGCTTGACCTGTGCCAGCATATACTGGCGGCGGCGGGATGCGGCTGGGCGCAGGTCGCTCAGTGCACGGCGTATATCGCCGGCGTAGAGCACTGGCCCACATTCAATCATATCTATGCGCAATATCTGCAGGCGCATAAACCCGCGCGGGCCATCATCCCGGTACCGGAACTGCACCACAATTATTTGGTCGAGATCCAGCTGACGGCGGTATGTGGATAAACCCCCCTGTCTTGTGCCGGCCGGATAAGCCACAATGGCATGAGGGCGAGCAGTATTAACCGGTTTAATAGTGAATATGTTGATTTCCGAGATGGTGACCTGTTTTATTTTGGGCGTTGGTTTGGGTATCTGCGGGGGGATGTTGGGCATCGGCGGTGGATTGATCGCCATTCCGGTGCTGGGCCTGTTTTTTGGCATGGATCAGCATCTGGCGCAGGGCACTGCGTTGATTATGGTGACCCCCAATGTGATGATCGGTTTCTTGCGTTACCGTCAGCGCAACAAAATCGATCTCCGCCAGACGCTGGTGCTATGCCTGTACGCCACCGTCTCCGCATGGTTCGCCGCGCAAATGGCGACGGCTATCGCGGGAGAACGGCTGCAAAAATTCTTTGCCGCCTTTTTGCTGGTGCTGGCGGCTTATTATATCTGGCAATGGTTTAACAGCCGGAGCCACCCGGCTGCCGCACCCGCTAAATTGTCGGCGAAATTCCTGCCTGTTTTGGGGGTGGCGAGCGGGTTTATGTCGGGCATTTTCACCATCGGCGGCGGGCTGGTGGTCGTGCCGGCCTTGGTGATGCTTTTCGGCTTTACGCAGACCCAGGCGCAGGGGATTGCCTTGGCTTTGGTGGTGCCCGGGGCATTGGCGGCGTTGTTTTCCTATGCTCATGCCGGACAAGTGGACTGGATTATCGGCTTGCCGCTGGCTGTCGGGGGTGTGGTGAGCGTATCCTGGGGAGTGGCGTTGGCGCATAAATTACCCGTCCTATGGCTGAAGCTTGCTTTTTGCCTGGTGCTGATTGGGGTGGGGGTGGTGATGCTGGTGGCATAGAAAAATCATGCCCAGGAATTGACGTGAGATAGCCCATATCAGGACTAGGGTAGGGACACTCCTTGAGCCGATGGTGGCGGGATGGTTGATGCAACGTTTTTCCTGGGGAGCAACCATGCGCATCGTTGCTTGTTTTATTTTGATATCCAGGGTGCTTGCCGAATGTTTTTTATTATTAATGCTGCCAATCCTTGTTCCCATTCCCGCGTCATGTTGGCTTTCGCTAGGACGATTATTTTCGCGTAAAATCATTATCTACCCCTCAATCGGCCCATTGAGTTTACGCCAGGCCGGGCCGCAGTCCAATATGGTGATTACGTCAAGCGCCTCAAAGCAGGCGGCGGTATAGCCCACCAACAGAGAACCGCCTTTTTTGTGCTTTTACTTAAAATTGTGACATACATCTTTTTTTTGAAACTGTTACGCGTATACAGTTACGCGTAACAGTAAATAAAAAAGAGGTTTATGTGAAAAATTTATTTGATTTAACCGGAAAACGCGCTTTGATCACCGGATCAGCCCAGGGCATTGGGTATTTGCTGGCCCGCGGATTAGGCGAATATGGGGCGGAAATTATCGTAAACGATATCACCCAAGAGCGGGCGGACGAGGCGGTGGCCAAACTGCGGGCGCTAGATATTAATGCGTCTGGCTGTGGTTTCAACGTCACCGCTTCGGCAGAAATAGTGGCCGCCATAGACGACATTGAATCGCGAATTGGGCCGATTGATATTTTGATTAACAATGCCGGCATTCAGCGCCGCTATCCTTTCGTCGAATTTCCTGAGAGCGAATGGGACAAGGTGATTGATGTTAACCAGAAATCGGTATTTTTGGTCTCGCAGCAGGTGGCGAAAAGAATGATGGCGCGCCGCAACGGCAAGATTATCAATATTTGCTCAATGCAAAGCGAACTCGGCCGCGAAACCATTACCCCCTATGCTGCGTCAAAAGGGGCTGTGAAAATGCTGACCCGCGGTATGTGCGTTGAATTGGCCGCTTATAACATCCAGGTTAATGGCATTGCCCCAGGATATTTTGCCACCGACATGACCAAAGCGCTGGTGGAGAATAAAGAGTTTTCTGACTGGCTATTTAAACGCACCCCTGCTGCTCGCTGGGGCAATCCCGAAGAATTAATCGGAGCCGCCGTATTTTTATCCACGCCGGCCTCGGATTTTGTCAATGGCCATATTATTTTTGTCGATGGCGGAATGCTGGCGGCGGTATAATCGGCATAGTTAAATATTTGATCAATTAATAGAATAATGGCTGACTGCGTCGGCCATAAAATCAATATCTTTGCACTGAGGAATTGGCACTATGCTAAATAAGAAATTAGCTGTCCGGCGCTGGTGGTATTTAATGCCGATCATATTTATTACCTACAGTTTGGCCTATCTTGACCGTGCAAACTTCGGTTTCGCCGCCGCGTCAGGCATTCAACAGGATCTGGGGATCACCAAAGGCGTATCTTCGCTGATTGGCGCCCTTTTTTTTCTCGGCTACTTTTTCTTCCAGGTGCCGGGCGCGATTTATGCGGTTAAGCGCAGCGTAAGAAAACTGATATTTTTCAGTTTGATTCTCTGGGGCATTTGCGCCGCCGCCACCGGTTATGTCAGTAATATACCGATGCTGTTGGCAATTCGGTTTACGCTAGGGGTGGTGGAAGCGGCGGTGATGCCGGCGATGCTGATTTACATCAGCAACTGGTTTACCAAGGACGAGCGTTCGCGGGCCAACACCTTCCTGATTTTGGGCAACCCGGTTACCGTGTTGTGGATGTCTATAGTGTCGGGCTATCTGATCAATGCGTATGGCTGGCGTGAAATGTTTATTTTCGAAGGGCTGCCCGCGGTAATCTGGGCCGTTTGCTGGTGGGTCCTGGTCAGGGATAAGCCGTCGCAGGCCAGTTGGCTGACCGAGCAGGAAAAGGCCGATTTGCAGGCCGCTATGGATCGTGAGCAGCAAAATATCAAACCGGTGCGAAATTATGGCGAAGCCCTGCGATCACGTAATGTCATCATGCTGTGCTCCGTCCATGCGTTGTGGAGCGTCGGGGTCTATGGTTTTATGATGTGGATGCCTTCCATCATTAAATCCGCCGCCGCCGTAGATATCGTCGCGGTGGGATGGTTATCGGCATTACCCTATTTTGCCGCTATTGTCACCATGCTGGTCGTCTCGTGGTTGTCCGACAAAATGCAAAATCGTAAAGTGTTTATCTGGCCGTTATTGCTGATCGCCTCCGCCACTTTTTTCATGTCCTATATGATTGGCAATGAGCATTTCTGGTGGTCCTATGCGTTGCTGGTGGTCGCCGCCGCCTGTATGTATGCGCCGTACGGTCCGTTCTTTGCCTTGATTCCCGAATTGCTGCCGAAAAATGTCTCGGGCGTGTCAATGGGGCTGATTAACAGCGTCGGGGCGTTAGGCGCATTTATCGGCGCTTGGCTGGTCGGTTATCTTAACGGATTGACTGGCAATCCCAGCATATCCTATGGTTTTATGTCGAGCGCCCTGCTGATTTCTGTGATCATCATGTTTAATGTTCGCGCGGTCTCACAGCCTTCCGGCTTACCACCCCGCGGTAAACGCTTCGCATCATGATCCACGGCCCCCATGGCTTGGTTCAAGCAGGAGACGCATACGTTAGCTCATTAAAACCGGCATTTTACTTAAAGCGGCGGCGCATAAGCGCCGCCAGCGGCGGTGAAAGCTATGCCGCCATCCATTGCACCCGTATTCATAGGCATCCCAGATGAAGTTATGTATAATAATGCATGCTTTAATCACGGGGATAAAAATGAAAGGCACCAGGATAACGCTACAGGACATTGCCACCTTAGCCGGGGTGACTAAAATGACTGTCAGCCGTTATCTGCGCGATCCGAACCAGGTCTCCGAAAAAAGTAGACAACTAATAAGCAAGGCCTTGGAGGGGATAAATTATATCCCTAACCGCGCGCCGGAAATTCTGCTCAACTCACATAGCAAATGTATTGGCATTCTCATACCCTCATTCAAAAATCAAATCTTCTCCGATGTGTTGGCGGGGATTGAATCCGTAACCTCAGCCCATAGCTATCAGACTATCATTGCGAACTATGATTATGAATCGAAAATTGAAGAAGAAAAAATCATCAACCTGCTTTCGTATAATATTGATGCCATTATTCTGACTGGTAAGGAACATACCGAGCGTACCCGGCAATTTCTACGTATGGCAAATATACCTATCGCGGAAATAATGGATATAACCGAGGAATATCTGGATATCCAGGTGGGTTTTGACAATGAAAAAGCCGCTTATGATATGGCGCAGGCGATATTGGAAAGCGGCAAGAAAAATATTGTTTATGTTGGCTCAATGGCCGATCCCCGCGATGCCAGCCGTTATCGCGGCGTCTGCCAGGCCCTGGAACAGGTGGGCAAAACGCCATTGCAATTGTTGCCCAAAAGCATCTCATCGATAGCGCTCGGCAGTCAGCTGTTTATCCGCGCGCAAAGGGAATTTCCCGGCGTGGATGCATTATTTTGCACTAACGATGATTTGGCCGTTGGCGCCCTGCTGGAGTGTCAGTCGCAGGGGATCCGGGTGCCGGAACAGATGGCGATTGTCGGTTTTCATGGGTTGGATATCGGCCGGGCCAACGTGCAAAAATTGGCCAGCGTGATCACACCCCGCTTTGATATAGGCAAAACCACTGCGGAACTGTTGTTGAAAAGATTAGCGGGGAAATCAGTGGTGAGAAATGTTGATTTGAACTATCAGATTTATTTCGGCCAGACATTATAATATTGCTTGAGTGATGCCTGCAATAATATAAGGGCGCGGATAGCCCATACGCAGCAGCATCTGCCAACTTACAGCGAGGCGCTGCAGGCTGGCGCGCGCGTGGCTATAACGCTCAGTAAAAGACGGGCGCATAACGGAAGCATCGTGCAAGGTGCAAGTTCATAGGAAAATCCACGACGTCCACATGGGGCCCCAACGGATCTGACCACGGAATCGCCAAAGCGTAGTGGTGAACTGTATGTCATTGACGTAGATATTCGAGGCTCCTAGGTGGACGAGAGGCTGGCGAAGAGGAATAAGCAACAGTGCCGCTGATGTAGCCGTTGTATGACGGGATCCCGGCTCAAATAAGTAAACTGTCACGTCACCCGGATGTGGCAAAGGCGTCAGTATATCGGCTTAAACTGTGGGAGGGGTTGAACGAACGCTGCCGTAGTGGCTGAATGCATACCGACAATAATATCGCAGAAAATGCCTTGCTCTGAATTGCTGTAGGCAGAAACATGGTGTTGGACGTGTGGCAATCCTGTACATGCTGATCGGCACATGAAGGCTGAGCGGGGTTGACCTGGAGGCCTGGCTGAGTCATGTAATCGGTAATCTAGCGTACTGGCCTGCAAATAAAGTAAATGAACTAATCCCATGGAAAGTCAGCCCAAAGTCTTGATAATCGTCAGAAAGGTTGACCTACCTGAGTCACTGACGAATGAATTCACGGCGAACGGTTCAGCAGTTGGGCAGAAATGAAAGAAGACGATGTTTGGTGATTTATAAGGGATTATGATCGCTGGCATCGTCACAGTGCTTATGGTGGCTTCAGTCCGTAACAATTTTGAAACTAAATTTTTGCTTAGAGCTGTGCACATTGCTTTGAGTAAAATCATACTCGGCTTTTACAAAATCAAGCACCTTCAATTATCATAAATATATATTTAAATTTATTGTAAAAATCAACGGATGAATAATATGATAATGATAACTATCATCAATAAAATAACCACTAATTGTATGTAAGGAGTATAATAATCCATCATCAGTCACCAACTGAAAGCTCTAACTTGATAGGTTAACAATATGGTTATCTTGGTTCAATAACTTAATGGTAAGGTTTGTGTAATGTTTGAAAAGAAAATTACTAGGTTGTTTTAGCCATTAGGCTTACTTGAAGTTTTTATATGATGAAATGGTTTAGAAATCTCTAACTTAAATTTACATCACTTTCTGAAATAACAAATAAAATGTTATTGTATCTGTGAAAATATAGTGCCGTTGCTTATTTTAATTTAAACATGGTTTTATTATAAAGTGATCTTTAACATTGGGTTGTGTGAAATGCAAATTAGTGTTATTAGCACATCCATGAAAAAGTACATTGGCTCAGTTATTCATATTTGACGGAGATTACCATGAGGATCAGTAATATAGACATAACATTTAATTTATTACTACATAGTAAAGAGCAATGAATTATATATATTTTAACGAAGTAGCTGAAACCGGATCGAATTGTAGCGCCGCCGTTCGCCTACATATTGCAACATCAGCGATCAACCGACAGATCTCCTTGCTGAAACATATATTTGGCATCATGCCGCTGGAACGTAGTAACACCGGTATTCTCGGCAGGCATGATGTTGGAACGCTATACGTGCAAGATGTTTCGCGATCTGGAGCGCATTAGAATCTGGGCGGCTGCTGCTTAAGACGATCTTGGTGTGTACCATCCTTTGAGCGCTTACGCCGGGTATAGCCATGTCGCCGCCAACCTACACTACAGGCTATATCCGTTTGTTAACAGCCTTTCGCTATTTTGATGAAATAAAGACAAAAATTACGGGTTATTTACACTTATTGAGATTGGTAATCGTTATCATTAATGCTAAATTTTCGCTATCTCCGCATTTACAATAACTTACAAATAGCGATCGTTTCGGTTGCTTTTTTTAGCAAGGAAAGGGTGTCTTGACCTGATGAAAACTTACCGTAAATCCAGCCTCGCGACCTGTGTCTGCGCGGCATTGATAAGTGTGGTTTATTCCGCCGCCGCCCAGTCGGTAGACGAAAAAACGGCTGCAAAACAAGAAGCTGAGGATACCCTGGTGGTAACGGCGCGCAGGCAGACGCTACAGGCGCCGGGCGTATCCCTTATTGATAAAGACGAGATCAAAAAGCATCCGCCGCAGCGGGACGTGTCGGAAATAATCCGCACCATGCCTGGCGTTAACCTGACCGGCAACTCCACCAGCGGCCAGCGCGGTAATAACCGCCAGATCGATATTCGCGGCATGGGTCCGGAAAATACTCTGATGCTAATTGACGGCATGCCGGTGAGCAGCAAAAATTCCGTGCGTTACGGCTGGCGCGGCGAACGGGATTCACGCGGCGACAGCAACTGGGTGCCGCCGGAAATGATTGAACGAATCGAGGTTATCAGGGGACCGGCGGCGGCGCTGTACGGCAGCGGCGCCATGGGCGGGGTAGTGAATATCATTACCAAACCCGTGGAGAAGGAATTGCACGGCAGTTTTAACAGCTACTACAACGTGCCTGAACATAAATCCGAGGGTGCCACCAAGCGCTTTAACGGCAGTATAAACGGTGCGCTGACCGACAATCTCAGCTTCAGGCTGTATGGCGGCTGGAGTAAAACCCAGGCCGATGCCCAGAACATTAATGACGGGCATCAGTCGCTGCGCACCGGTACCTATGCCAGCTCGCTGCCCGCCGGACGGGAGGGCGTGCGCGATAAAGATATCAATGCCGCGCTGCGCTGGGAATTCCAGCCGATGCAGGCGCTGGAATTAACGGCGGGATACAGCCGTCAGGGCAATATTTATGCCGGTGACACGCAAAATACCAATACCAACCAGCTGGTGCAGAAATATTACGGCAAGGAAACCAACGTGCTTTATCGCCAGAACGTTAGCCTGAAATACACAGGCGCCTGGGATAGCGGGGTGACCACCACCAACTATATCCAGTACGAGCGTACCCGCAACAGCCGGCTGAACGAGGGCCTGGCCGGCGGCACCGAGGGAATATTCAGCACCACCGATGAAGGTTTCTCCACCATTACCCTGGGCGACATCAATGCCCATTCGGAGGTGAATATTCCTTTTGACTGGCTGTTCCAGCAAACCGCCACTTTCGGTATGGAATGGAATCACCAGGAGATGAAGGATCCCACCTCCAACACCCAAAGTATCGGCACCGGTGGGGTGGACGGATTGTCTTCCAGCGGCCGCAGCCCGTACGCTTCCGCCAACCTGTATTCGCTCTATACCGAAGATAATGTCGAATTAACCGGCTCGACCACGCTGACACCCGGCCTGCGCTTTGATTACCATTCCATTACCGGCAGTAATTTTAGTCCGTCCCTAAACCTGTCGCAGGAAGTGGGCGGAGATTTTACCGTTAAAATGGGCATAGCCCGGGCCTATAAAGCCCCCAATTTGTACCAGACCAATCCCAACTATCTGCTGTATAGCAACGGACAAGGGTGCTATGCCAGCACCAGCAGCTGTTATCTGCAGGGTAATGCCAATCTGAAGGCGGAAACCAGCGTTAATAAAGAGATCGGCATTGAGTATCATCATGAAGGGGTGCAGGCCGGTTTAACCTACTATCGCAATGATTACCGTAATAAGATCGAGGCAGGCTATGCGGCGGAATACTCCAACGGTACGTCCGATGTCTATAAATGGGAAAACGTGCCGAAAGCCGTGGTGCAGGGCCTGGAGGGAACGCTGAATTTCCCGGTGACGGAAAGCGTCGCGGTTAAAAATAACCTGACGTATATCCTGCAGAACAAGAATAAAACCACCGGCGATTACCTGTCCATCATTCCTGAGTTTACCGCCAATTCCACGGTGGAATGGCAGGCGCGGCCGGATTTGTCGGTGCGCGGCAGCATGACCTGGTACGGCAGGCAAAAACCGAAAAAATACAACTATAAAGGCGAAGCGGCGAGCGGCAGTGAAAAACGCGAAATCAGCCCTTACGCGTTGTTTGGCACCAGCGCCACCTATACAGTCAATAAATATGTCGATGTGACAGGCGGTATCGACAACCTGTTCGATAAGCGTCATTATCGGGCCGGCAATGCGTCCACCACCGGCAACTCAACCACCGGCGCCTATATGTATGGCGCCGGCGCGGCGACCTACAATGAATCAGGCCGCACATATTACATGTCG
This sequence comes from Acerihabitans arboris, assembly GCF_010131535.1. Taxonomy (GTDB): domain Bacteria; phylum Pseudomonadota; class Gammaproteobacteria; order Enterobacterales; family Enterobacteriaceae; genus Acerihabitans; species Acerihabitans arboris. The sequence goes on along the minus strand of NZ_WUBS01000023.1, from coordinate 32,757 downwards.
CTGAATACGCATTTTTGACCGACGCTTTTTACCCATCCCTAGGGAAAACCATGTTTTCCCTTTTTATTCATACAGGAATTGCAACTCCCTCAAAATCCAGGATCGCCTGATCTTGCCACGATAATTGCTGAAATCGTATTGTGCGGGTAATGACAATTCGGTAAGTAATACGTTAAAGAAACGATGTATTTCTGAAAACCCCGCCCAGTCTGATGAACCTCCTTGTTCAGCCATAGTCAATTCTATGATGTTGCTCTTTAAGTGAGGGAATCCCATTGGCTTCTTTCATGCGTAAATAACACTCTCAATGTTAGTAATTCGGGAAAATGTCGTTAAATGGCAATGAAATATCTAGTGCTTGGGGCGCTGCTGTTTGGTAGCGCCACTGTATACGGTGCGGACGGCTTTGTGGTGCGTGACATCAAGTTCGAGGGACTGCAACGTGTCACCGTGGGGGCAGCGCTGCTCAGCATGCCGGTTCGTGTTGGCGATACAGTCTCGGATGAGGATATCGGTAGTACCTTGCGCGCCCTGTTTGCCACCGGGAACTTTGAGGACGTGCAGGTACTGCGCGACGATAACCTCCTGATCGTCAAGGTGAAAGAGCGGCCGACCATTGCCAGCATTAGCTTTACCGGCAACAAAGCGGTGAAAGAGGATGTGCTGAAGCAAAATCTGGAGGTCTCCGGCGTGCGCGTCGGCGAATCTCTGGATCGCAATACCTTAACTTCCATCGAGAAAGGATTGGAGGACTTCTACTACAGCGCAGGCAAATACAGTGCTAGCGTAAAGGCGGTGGTGACGCCGCTGCCACGTAACCGGGTGGATGTGAAACTGGTGTTTACAGAAGGCCTGTCGGCCAAAATCCAGCAGATCAACATCGTCGGCAACCAGGCGTTTACCGCCGACCAACTGATCTCTCGTTTCCAACTGCGCGACAATGTGCCATGGTGGAATCTGATAGGCGATCGTAAATACCAAAAGCAGAAGCTTTCCGGCGACCTGGAAATCCTGCGCAGTTTCTACCTGGATCGCGGTTATGCCCGCATGGCCATCGACTCGACGCAGGTTAGCCTGACGCCTGATAAAAAAGCCCTCTATATCACCATCAATATCACCGAGGGCAGCCTTTACCGCCTGTCCGGCGTGGTGGTCAATGGCAATATGGCGGGGCACTCAGCTGACATTGACGCACTGGCCCAGGTCCATCCCGGCGAACTGTACAACGGCGCCGAGATCACCCGCACGGAAGAGAGCATCAAAAAGCTGTTGGGGCGCTATGGCTACGCCTATCCGCGCGTGGCGACGACGCCTGAGATTAACGACGCCGATAAAACGGTCATGCTGCATATGAGCGTGGATGCCGGCAACCGCTACACGGTGCGTAAAGTTATTTTTGAAGGCAACGCTCTCACTAAAGATGAGGTGCTGCGCCGTGAGATGCGCCAGATGGAAGGTGCCTGGCTGGGCAGTGACCAGGTGGAGCTAGGCAAGACGCGCCTGAACCGCACTGGCTTCTTCGAAACCGTGGATGTGGATACTCGGCCGGTGTCTGGCTCGTCGGATCAAGTCGACGTGGTGTATAAAGTCAAGGAGCGCAACACCGGTACCATCAACATCGGCGTAGGTTATGGCTCCGACAGCGGCGTCAGCTTCCAACTGGGACTGAGCCAGGATAACTGGCTGGGCACCGGCAATACCGTGGGTTTTAACGGCACCAAGAGCGATTCTCAAACCTATGTTGAATTGTCGGCCACCGACCCTTACTTTACCCTGGACGGTATCAGCTTAGGCGGCAAGATTTTTTATAACGATTACGACGCTGACGATGACGATCTCGCCGATTATAAGTTGAAAAGCATCGGCCTTGGCGGCAACTTCGGCTTCCCGGTAAGCGAAAGCAATACGCTGAACCTCGGCCTGGATTATGTGCACAACAGCCTGTCGGATATGGAACCGCAGGTAGCCATGTGGCGTTATCTTTATTCACAGGGCCTTGATCCGAAAGTGGTGACTAAAGACGGCGACAGCGAGGCGGCACTGCGCGCCGATGACCTGTTCGTCAACCTGGGCTGGAGCTATAACGATGTCGACCGCGGCTTTTTCCCAACCGCCGGCAGCCGGGTTAGCCTGAACACCAAGATCACCCTGCCGGGCTCCGATAACAGTTATTATAAAATCACCTTTGACGCCAATCATTATACCAACCTCAGCGATAGCGGTAGCTGGGTGTTGATGGAAAGGGCCAAAGCGGGTTATGCCAACGGTTTCGGCGGCAGCGAAGTGCCGTTTTATGATAATTTCTACGCAGGCGGATCCAGCAGTGTGCGGGGCTTTTCATCCAACACCATTGGTCCCAAATCGGCTTATTATCGCTGCAACGGTTCTGAAACGTCATACAGCGACTGTCCATTGGAAAAGTCGGACGATGCGGTCGGTGGCAACGCCATGGCGCTGGCCAGCCTGGAATTATATGTGCCGACTCCGTTCCTAAGCGAAAAATACACCACTTCCGTGCGCACCTCGTTGTTCGTCGATGCTGGAACCGTTTGGGATACCGAGTGGGAAAATACCTATCAAACGCGTTCGGCGGATATTCCCGACTATGGCGATCCGATGCAAATTCGCGTTTCGACGGGGATTTCCCTGCAGTGGCAGTCGCCTCTAGGGCCAATGGTGTTTTCGTATGCACTGCCGGTTAAAAAATACGAAGGCGATTCGGCGGAGCAATTCCAGTTTAATATCGGCAAGACTTGGTAATCACGGCTGTTAGGACGATAAATACCCTGCGTGATATATACTTATGTATATTTTTGCACGCGACATATAAAGAATCTGGGAATTACGATTAATTTACACTTGCTTAACGTGTCGCATGAGGTAATTATTTAAAATGGCGGTATAATAAAAAAAGAATACTTAGGATAAAAGTATTCTTGTGCTAGAAAATAGTAAATGTAGTTCTTCCTTTGGGCTGTATCCAATACAGCCCTTTTTTTATTCTGCTATTAGCGCCAGTCATTATCTGCGCCTTAAGGGTTTGTGCTTAACGCGTCTGGCAGCTAACATCATAAGGGCCGGTTTTTTTCCGTACTGAGTCTGCTCCAGGGCCAGCTTCAGCGATTAGGGTTGTTTGGGTAATAATTACCCGTCAGGAACTTTACTTCTCTGAAGGATTATATCATCAGAGTTAGTACTAACAGTCAGAATAGGTTCTGAGCAAAAGTCTTACCCTGAAATTGCGAAGAAAGCAGAAGCGATGAAAAGCAGGCCAGATTGGGGCACCGAAAACCTGAGAGAGGTCCAGGCCTTTAAGGCCGAAATGCGAGGATGTTTCAACGTGGCCAGATGCCTTAACTTTATTAGCTGGCCGGATATACGAACGACAACGTAAGGGGCAAATGGGGCAGCGTCGAACCGGCATTACGGTTTTCATACTCACAAAGTCACAGTCGCCCTATTTTTGCCTTGCCGTTGTCCGATAGCAGGATGTCTCGGCTCCGGCTTCCAGCCATTGGTATTAGGGGTGATAATCAGGTGGAACTGAGGATGGATCCTCATTGCTGTCCCAGGCATATGACTGTGGTATTTTGTTCCCTTTGGCGTACATACACTGTAAATAGACCACGTTGTATTGGTCCTGCAGAGAATCTTGCGCATCACCACCCTTGCCGCCGGCTACCGCAGCTCCTGCGAGAAGTCCTCCACCCGCACCGATTACCGCTCCATCAGCTGTACCACGCGGGCCACCTGCTGAGCCTATCATTGCGCCGGCGGCGGTGCCAATGGCGGTACCGGCTGCAACGGTGGCGACACTCCTGTTATTGATGGAGGATGCTTCACCACTGAGTGAGCTGTATGCTGTGTTTTTGCAGATGACATCATCCACTCTGAACTGGTCGTAGGTTTTGCCGCTGCCAGGCAGTGTCATCACGGTGGGCGCCACCGGAGTTGAAACACATCCCATCAGTACGATCCCTGCAAGCAACGGAATTATAATCGCGTAAGATTTGCCCATCTTTACTACCTCTTTATTTTGAAGTATCAAAAACAATTTTCATCCAGCCTTTAGGGCATTTTTTTATATTCGGGTAATACCCGACAGGTTTAGGACAGTAATATCTGTAATGGGAGCTTTTTTCTACCCATACTTGAGGTGGCGCGGGCGATATGTAAATAACGTGGGGCGATGTTGGCGGATATAAAACAATAGTAGGTCCCCATGGATCAAATGGTGGATCCCATGGAGGTCCAATCTCGGATCTTGATCGATAGGGCTCTGCATTCGTTGATAAATAGAAACCAGTAGCCAGTATCAGACCTGCAACTGAAAATATTTTCTTGATACCTATCATGTTTCTCTCCTTAGATCACCACGAAGGGAGTAAATTATATTCTTGATTGCATTACATTTCCTTCAGGACGGATTAAAGAAAACGATAAGAATGTTAAGTAAATTTTGCCTACGCGATGTTACTATGACAATCTTAAACGTTAATAGCTCTGGTGCCGGGATGATACGAAATAATAGTTTCATAAAGTGTAATTATTATTTTAATCATTCCTCTTTTATGGAATGAAATATACTGTATATACGCAGAATGTGGAATGTGTCCTAATGGATAAACCTATCAATTATTTTCACATAAAACACAGGATGGCGATGATAAAGCACTATCGTCGCGCATCGGGTGAGATTGGCAGTTCTTTGTTCTATTGAGCCATGATACCAACTGCTAAGCGACACCATTAGCCTATATCAATTTGCTATCGCTTTAGCTTTTCAATCGTTGCCCTTTGTTATTTGCGGGTAAACAGATGAGAAATGATGTCGTTGATTGTTTCTGTCAGCAGCAATTTAGGGACGCTATCCTCCTTTGCCTGAGTAGCCGCGCGTACAGACAACCCGTTGAAGATAATGGTTATTATCTCCATGCCGATACTTAGCCGCTTAAGATCCTCCATGGAGGTGGCTTTTCCTTTGGCGATGAGTTGTTCGTCGAATTTTGCGTCGATAGTTTTGTTCGATAGCTTGATTAGCCTGGAGATGCTCGGGTTTCGCGCCGCTTCTGCGGCCATTTCGAGCCACAGACCAACGAAATCTGGCGCAGTGTGGTGCTCGACCATTTTCGCAGTATGGCGGGTCAGAGTGTCGACCAGTTGTTCATCCGCAGGAGATGCGGCAATGTTGTTTACCAATTCAATCAATGAATTTTCCTGTTGTGCTACCAGCGCTTCGACGATCGCTTCCTTGTTGGCGAAATGATAGTAGATGTGCCCGGGACTCATGCCAGCGGCCTTGGAAATCCGGGCAATGCTGCAGCCATGAAACCCTTCTTCTCTGAAACATTTTGCCGCGGCGTCCAGTACCTGTTGCCTGCGATCCCGGTTTTTCCCCGGGGCTTCATTATCTTCAATGCCAATCATTTTTTGTTCTCCGGTGTGTACTTTGCGCGCGTAGCCTTGCAAATTCCATTTTAGTATGAATATACTAGAATGAACATTCTAATTCATTGAGGCTTCCAAGTAATGTCTCTTTTTTATCGTATCACCCCGCCGATTTGGCCCGTGCTACTGGCGTTATTGTTGGCCGGCTGCGACCACCCCAACAATCAATCTGCGGTCGTAATTCCCGAAGTGGGTGTTATTACGCTTACTGAATCGGATGTCGCGTTAACCACCGAACTACCCGGCAGAACATCTTCATATCGGATCGCTGAAATCAGACCGCAGGTCAGCGGCATTCTTCAGCGACGTCTGTTTGACGAGGGCAGTATGATCGATGCGGGTCAGGTATTATATCAGATTGATGCCGCGCCTTACCGGGCTACGTTGGCGAAAGCGGAAGCGAGCCTGGAGTCCTCACGTTTGCTGGCTCAGCGCTACGAGCGGCTGGTAAAGACTAATGCCATCAGCCAGCAGGATCGCGATGACGCCCGCTCGTCATGGCTGCAAGCGCAGGCGTCGGTAGACTCTGCCCGTATTGATCTCGGTTATACAAAAATCATCGCGCCGATCTCGGGCCGCATTGGTCGTTCATCCGTGACGCAAGGTGCCCTGCTAACGGCGAACCAGACGGATGCTCTGGCGACCATTCAGCAGCTCGATCCCATCTATGTTGATATCCCTCAGTCATCGACGGCACTGTGGCGCCTGCAGGACGACCTGTCCGCCGGTCGACTGAAACGCAGCGGCGATCAGATGGCAGAAGTACAGCTGCTGTTGGACAATGGAACAGAATACCCCTACACCGGGCGCCTCAAATTTGCCGAGGTGACGGTGGATGAAGGCACGGATTCGGTGATTATACGCGCCCTGTTCCCCAACCCGGAGGGACGGTTGCTTCCCGGTATGTTCGTTCGCGCCAGACTGCAGGAGGGCGTGCGTGAACGGGCGCTGCTGGTGCCGCAGCGCGGTATCACGCGCAGCAGTTCCGGCCAAGCCACAGTGCTGGTGGTGGATGGCAATCATAAGGTTGTATTGAAGGAGGTGGCGACGGAACGGGTTGTGGGCAATAGGTGGCTGATCAGCTCCGGGCTGGCACTCGGCGACCGGGTGATTATTGACGGAGTGCAGAAGGCGATACCAGGCAGCGAAGTCAGGGTCGTGGACGCGAAGCTGGTAGCACCAGACGCCACAACCATCAAATCTCAGCTGCAGTAAGGAGCCGCTATGTCACGCTTTTTTATCGACCGGCCGGTGTTTGCCTGGGTCATCGCTTTCGTCATCATGCTGGTGGGCGTACTGTCCGTCAAGAGCCTACCCGTTAACCAGTATCCGAATATCGCCGCGCCGGCGATAGCCATTATGGGGAGCTATCCCGGCGCTTCAGCGGATACGGTGCAGGATACGGTCGTGCAGGTGATCGAGCAGCAGTTGAGCGGCCTAGATAATCTGCGCTACCTGAAATCCGAAAGCAATTCAGACGGTTCGTTTACCATCACGGTAACGTTCCATCAGGGCACCGATCCTGACATCGCCCAGGTACAGGTCCAGAACAAGCTTTCACTGGCGACGCCGATGATCCCCGACGAAGTGCAGTCGCAAGGGATGAAGGTGGTTAAATACCAGGTCAATTTCATGCTGGTCGTCGGGCTGGTGTCCACAGACGGACGTATGAACAGCTTCGACTTGGGCGACTATGTGGTGTCGAACCTGCAGGATCCGCTGTCGCGTATCAACGGCGTGGGGGACTTTATCGTACTGGGGTCGCAGTACGCCATGCGCATCTGGATGGATCCGGCTAGGCTCAATGGTTATAACCTGACGCCGCTGGATGTCAGTTCGGCGATACAAGCGCAAAACGTGCAGGTTTCCTCCGGACAATTGGGGGGACTTCCCACCGCGGACGGCACACAGCTCAACGCCACCGTCATCGGCAAGACGCGCTTCACCAGAGCGGATCAGTTTGAAAATATTCTGCTCAAGGTACAGCCGGATGGTTCGAGGGTACTGCTGAAAGATGTTGCCCGCGTGGGCTTGGGCGCGGAGAGTTTCTCCATTCAGTCAAAATACGGCGGGGACAAGCCCAGCACCGGCATCGCGCTGCGCCTGGGTACCGGCGCCAACGCGCTCGACACCATCAACGCGGTAAAGGCAAAGGTGGATGAGCTGAAGGCGGGATTCCCGCCCGGCGTGGAGGTGGTTTACCCCTACGATACCGCGCCGTTCATCAGCGAGTCCATCGAAAGCGTGGCGCATACTTTGCTGGAGGCTATTGTACTGGTGTTCTTGGTGATGCTGCTGTTCCTGCAAAACTGGCGTGCGACGTTGATCCCCACTCTGGCGGTGCCGGTGGTCCTGTTGGGCACCTTCGGCGTGATGGCGGCGTTTGGTTTTACCATCAATCTTCTTACCATGTTCGGGCTGGTGCTGGCTATTGGCCTGCTGGTGGACGACGCCATCGTGGTAGTGGAAAACGTAGAGCGACTGATGGCGGAGGAGCATCTCACTCCACTGGAGGCCAGCCGCAAATCTATGGATCAGATCTCCGGCGCGCTGGTGGGCATCGGACTGGTGCTGTCGGCGGTGTTCGTGCCCATGGCCTTCTTCGGCGGCTCCACCGGGGTGATTTACCGGCAATTTTCCATCACCATTGTGTCGGCGATGGCGCTGTCCGTGCTGGTGGCGCTGATCTTTACCCCCGTATTGTGCGTGGCCCTGCTGCGGCCGGCAGGGTACGGGCAGCACGGCGGTAAAAAGGGCTTCTTCGGCTGGTTCAACCGCAAGTTCGACAGCGGTGCGGCGCTCTATCGCCAGGGCGTGGTGAAAACCCTGAATGCGCCCAGGCGGGCGATGATGTTTTTTGTGTTGATTGTTGCCGTTCTGGCTGTGCTGTTTCCCCAGATCCCTACCTCATTCCTGCCGGATGAAGATCAGGGTCAACTGATGGTGCAGGTACAGATGCCGCCCAATAGCAGCGCGGAGCAGACGCAGAAGGTGTTGACGGATGTCTCCGACTATTTCCTCAACCATGAGAAGGAGCAGGTGTCATCCATGCAAGTCATCAACGGTTTCAACTTCGCCGGACGAGGGCAGGGTTCGGCGATGGGATTTGTGCAGATGAAACCCTGGGCCGAGCGTAATGGCAGCGTATTTGATGTGGCTAACCGGGCCATGGCTTATTTCAGTACTATCAAGGAAGCCAACATTATCGCCTTTGTGCCGCCGGCGGTTCCGGAGCTGGGAAACGCGACCGGCTTCAACCTGTTTCTGGAGGATCGCGGCGGCAACGGCCACGAAAAGCTGATGCAGGCGCGCGATGAGTTCCTGGCCGTGGCGGCACGGCATCCCTCGCTGCATATGGTGCGGCCCAATGGTATGAATGATGAACCGCAGTATCAGGTGTTGATCGACAACGAAAAGGTGCAGGCGCTGAAGCTGAGTTTGTCGGACGTTGACAGCACTATGTCAGCCGCCTGGGGATCTAGCTATGTCAACGACTTCAACGATCGTGGCCGCGTTAAGAAGGTCTATATCCAGGGGGTTGCCGGTGCACGCATTTCACCGCAGGATTTCGATAAGTGGTATGTGCGGAACAGCGACGGCGATATGGTGTCGTTCGCGTCCTTTGCTACCGGTAAATGGGTCTACGGCTCGCCGAAACTGGAGCGTTACAACGGCCTGCCGGCGGTCGAGCTACTGGGTGAACCCGCGCCGGGCTACAGTTCAGGCGAAGCCATGACGTCGGTTGAGGGGATTGCCGCCAAGTTGCCGGACGGATTCCATATTTCCTGGACAGGACTCTCCTACGAGGAGCGGCTCTCCGGCGCGCAGGCGCCCGCGCTGTACGCGCTCTCCCTGCTCATCGTTTTCCTATGTCTGGCGGCGCTGTATGAAAGCTGGAGCATTCCGTTATCCGTCATGCTGGTGGTGCCGCTTGGGATAATCGGGGCAGTTGTCGCCACCCTGTTGCGCGGCCTGGGCAACGACGTGTTCTTTCAGGTCGGCCTGCTGACCACCATCGGACTGTCGGCAAAAAACGCCATCCTGATCGTGGAGTTCGCGCGCGATCTGCACGAGAAAACGGGCAAGCCGCTAAAAGAGGCCGCTATCGAGGCCGCGCGCGTACGCCTGCGTCCGATCATCATGACGTCGCTGGCGTTTGTTATGGGGGTGATGCCGCTGGTTATTTCCACGGGGGTCAGTTCCGGCAGCAAACACGCTATCGGCACCGGGGTGGTGGGCGGCATGCTCACTGCCACCGCGCTGGCGATTTTTTATATTCCATTGTTCTATGTCTTGGTGGCGGGATGGTTCAGCCGAAACAAAAAAGCGCGTTCCGCTACGGGCGCCGATGAACAATCGGCGAGCTAGACGCCACGTCCGGCGTTATGCGGAGGTGCCGGGCGATATGGCCCTTTGGGCGTCTTCGCCGTCAACCATATCTCCATCGCTGAAAGAATGATAAGGAGGCGAACAAGTGGCAAGACGAACAAAGGCCGAGGCACAAGAGACCCGCGAACAGATTCTGGATGCGGCGGAACTTTGTTTTCGCGATGTTGGTGTGGCGCACACAACACTGGCGATGGTAGCGGCGCGGGCCGGTTGTACCCGCGGAGCGATTTACTGGCACTTCGGTGAAAAATACGAATTGTTAAGGAAAGTCGTTGAACGAGCCCATATTTTGTTTTACGCCGAACTCCAAACAAAGACTCGGAATGCCGAACCGATAGCAGCTGTACACAAATTCCTCCAGCGGAGCTTAGAAGATCTACAGAGTGATAGGCATCTTAGAAACGTGATTGAGGTTGTACTTTTTCGCGGCGAATGCCCCGAAGAGATAAGCAATGAATTTGCTATGGGAAAGGATGGCGCGGAAAAATTGCTCCTGTTACTGCTCTGCGCCTTCGATGCTGGAAAAGCGCGGGGTGAAATCAAGACTGGCATTCCGATGGAGACGCTGGCTTGCCTGGCCTTTTTCGTATTCACCGGCGCGCTAAGAACGTGCATTTTTATGCCAGCGAACAGTTGGATGGTAAAGGAGGGGTTAACAGCACTAAATTTAATATTCGATATAGCCCATGGAAATACGGAGGCATGTAATGAATGTCTACGACGTGATTTTTGATCTTGTAAAATGGATAGAGGCTCGCCTGAATATACGTCTTTCAATAGACATGGTTGCCGTTAAATCGGGTTACTCTAAATGGTATTTACAGCGCTTATTTAAAGATATCACAGGATGCGGGCTAAGCTCGTATATCCGACGCCGCAAGCTGTCCATGGCAGCACTTGAATTACGGATGACATTCACGCCGATTTTAGATATCGCACAAAAATATAATTTCAATTCTCAAAGGACTTTTATACGTGCCTTCAACCATTATTTCCGACAGTCACCGGAGGCATATCGTAACTGCGATGAGTGGGACTGCTCATTACTTTATCCGCCATGCCTGAAAAACATCTACCCCGTTCTGCAACCTGCCGTTGTTTCACTACCCCACCGGTTGCTTGAGGGAGTAACCCATTGCTATCGCTGCCTGCCGGAGAATATTGACCAGTTCGATATGGAAATTCGAAATGATTTTTGGTTTCGTCACTTTAAACACGTTACCGATTTTCCCTGGTGCATCTACGGGCTAAGTGAACTCGGTCCTGATAAGAGGATGACTAACATGCTCAATATAACCTATATCACAGCGGTAGAGACTCCAATACATCTTTCCAGTGGAAAAAAAAGAACCGCAGTTAAGCTGGAGGGAGGAGATTATATTCGATTCGATTACGCAGGCACGACGGAAGGATTCCAACCGTTTATTATCGCTGTAAATCAGCATCATCTCCCCAGATTGGGGGTAATGCGCCGTAAAGGTTCAGATATTGAGCAATATTACTTTTGGGAACGGGGGAAATCTTCGTGGCGCACGAGCTTTCTCAATTGCAGTTATTTCATTCCATGTGCAAACGCCAGTGCTGTTGATGTGCGACTCAGAGATGGATTTGAAAAGATGGGGCGGGCATTATAGAAGGATCAAATCCATGTTAAAACAGTTTATATGTATAATTTTATTCTAACTTTTTAGGAGAAGAGCATGAAATATATAGTTACGGGAGTGGACGGAAAACTGGGTGGCCGAGTTGCTGAAATTATGATAGGTAATGTATACCCCGGAGAGTTAATATTCACTTGTCCTTTCCCAGAAAGGATCCCTGTTGTAATAAGCTCTCGTTGGGCGCGTTTGGGTATAGAATTGCGGCCAGCCAATTATGAAGACCCGGAACAAATGAGACAATCATTTACAGGTGGCAGCCGGTTGTTCATGGTCTCGGGGGTGCTGATAGGCGAAAAACGGATAAGGCAGCACAAAAACGTGATAAGCGCCGCCGTGGAAGCGGGGATTGAACATCTCACCTATACCTCTTTTCTCGGCGCAACGGATCCGGCCTACGCGCATGTCTATGTAACGCCCGATCACACGGCGACGGAACTATACCTGCGGGACTGCGGTTTGGATTTCAATGTCATGCGCAATAATCTCTATCTGGAAAATTATCTTACCACTTCGGTGATGCTGGCCCTGCTATCGGGGAATAAATGGTATACGACGGCTGGCGAGGGCAAGGCCACTTATATCGCTAAGGACGATAGCGCCCTGGTTGGCGCAGCGTTATTGTTGGGCGCTGGTGAAAAGAACCGCGCTTACAATATTACCGGTATTGAATCGGTATCGCAACGCGACCTCTGTCAATTGGTTAGTGATGTTTCTGGCATCAATATTGAATACTGCCCTGTAGAGAAGGATGCGTTTTTCGACTATCTCGATTCCATTAATATTCCGCGCGATACCGAGCAGGATTTCTCCAAATCACCGGTTCCCTGGTGTGGTAATGATATGGTCACCAATGAAGCAAGCATCGCCGAAGGGCTGATGGATGTAAGGTCCGATGATGTTTTCAGTCTCACCGGTAAACAGCCGTTCACCCCGCGTGAACTGCTTCATAAATACAGCTATATCTGGGAAAAGAGAATTACCCATTGGAAAGATATTCTGTAACCTGCAGTCGAGAAGATGAGTAGAATGCAGGCTCGCCATCTGAATTTGTCATTATTAACAATACCGGTTTGCTCAGTGAGGGCAGACCGGGGGTTTATGGGAGCTTGTGCGCGTTGTTGAACAAATTTGCGTAAAATTCACGAGGACTTCTTTGAAATACGTAAGTCCAACATACGTTTAATAGAGAATTTGATTGGGTGGTTTCATTTGAGACCTTATTGTGAGCATATAATCGACAATATGAGAAGGCGTTTAGTTGAAGGCTCAGGTCAGCTTTCCTATCTACCGGCAGGTCAGTCTATTATAGGATACGTTACTAAAATGCCCGGCGAATGACCGGTGCGGTTGCTATCATAACTTAAAAAAATTCTACCGCAAGGGCACTTAAAGCACAATCTAAATATCCATATTAAGTAAGATAATATTGACTGAATTTACAATGGAGAACATGGCAATGGTTGCTCCAGGTAACACTCTTTTAGAGCTAGCTCACTTTTCGTGGTGTGCGCAGGTGGCTGTTAGACTTGCTTTTGGGGAGGGAAGGATCTGCTCCCAGCTTGACGAACATCTCTTTTTGTTAAGTTGGATGGCCACCGCGCAAAAACAGAAACGTTTTCCAAAATCGATTGCAATGGATATATCACTACTCATTGCCTATGCTAGGCGATTGGGCATTAGAGCGAATCTAATTCAACAACTTCGCGCTATTTATATCGTCGGTATGAGTCCATTAGGTGAACCTACAGACCAGACCCGGTTCAATTGCGTGATTGAATCATTGCGTTCGTTAGGGTGGCAGGATTTTAGCCTATCTCCAAAAGACTGGGCGGCACCTTGGCAGATTTGTTTGCCTCCGACTTCAAAAAAGAATGTTCTGTTTATTGAACAAGGGGCAATGGATAAAGTATTTGATGCTAATGGCACGCAAATTGCTGTTCTTCAATTGTGTTTGCTCGGGGAAGTGAAAAAAGTCGCGAAACTATTTGAAGAACGAAATTTTTATTACAGTGATGTTAATAAAACAGGCCCTTATCACCTTCTTGTTATTAATACATCACCTATGGATGAGAAAATAATCTAAGTTCTAATATGGCAACGAATGCAGGTATCCTATTATGGCTACAACAAAAGATTGGCTAATGCTACTACGTAGATGCCGAAATATCGATAGTATGGAGCGAATTTTTGATAAAAATAAACATGGACTCACTGATGATAATATTGAAATATTTAATAGCGCAGCAGATCATCGACTCGTAGAATTTACCATGGGTAGGCGATAAGGTATCGGCCCCGGTATGGCGGTATATCAGATGATTGAAAATACAATATTCAATTTAATACATAAGTTGAATGTAATCAAATGCTGTATAATTATCGTGAGTTGGTTTATTTATATGTATTGATTATATAGAGTTGTTTTTTAGTGAATTAACATTCAAGCACATTAGATTGAGACTGTCTTGTGGTTTAGCCTCTTAAATTCAATACGACGTTGATAAAGGCCTTCACTTATGCGACTAAAGACAATTGTGGTATTCATTGATATATCGCCAAATAGCCAGGCACGAATTGATTATGCAGTAAAAATCGCACACCGACATGATGCTCATCTTACCGGAATTTATATCGCCCCAACACATTGGGGAGCTAGTCCGTCTGAGTCCTTTGCTATTGGCAGCGAGGCAATCACAGCGGTGACAAAATTTCATCGCGACCAAGAGCATGAGACCTCAAAAAAGGCCATGGAAATTTTTAACACCGCCATCGATAATGAAAAAATCAGCGCCAAATTTCACATTATCAAAGACAGCGATGCCGACCAGAGGTTAAGACCAATTTTATTATATGCGGACTTGATCATCGCAGGTAACCCAGGTACTAATGGACTGCCGAAAAACTGGTCGGCTGAGACGATATTACTCGCTATCGGCGTACCGTTTCTTCTAGTACCCAATGGATGGCAGTGTCAATCAGGGGAGATCGGCGCACGGATACTGCTCGGTTGGAATGGTAGCCGTGAGTCGCGCCGGGCTATAACAGATTCCATGCCTTTTATGATCGAGGCTCAGGCGGTGTCAGTTGTTGAAGTCGATCCGGGAAAAAGTGCACCTCATGGCGACTCTCTCGATACGGATTTATTACTTTATATCAGCAGGCATGGCGTAAAGGTCACCCTCGACTCACTATTATCACAAGGTCGTTCCATAGCCACCGTGATCATGGAGTATGCGGAAGAGCATAATATAGATTTCATTGTCCTAGGGGCTTACAGTCACAGTCGGTCGAGCGAAATTATCTTCGGGGGCGTGACGCGATCGATCTTAAAGTCAATGAGTGTTCCCTTGTTGATTGTGCATTAGGCGAAATAATTTCTGAATAATATATTTATCTTATCACTGCTCATTATCTCTTTATGCTCATTGATATTAAGAGATGATCCATATAGGCCAAACTGGGGGAGCAACCTGGCAGACCCTGAACTGATAATCGCTCAATATAGTCACGCGAGTGTACCATCATAGCGTCCACAGTTGTCTTCATGGAGCGTTAAAAAACAATCGATGTAGTTACGATCAAGACAGAGATTCTTGGCGAATACCACGATCTCTTCAAACAGCGATTAGAACTTTATAGAGGTACATCCTCTCGTTGGTGATGGGCTTCTCATCCAATAAACATCCTGAATCAAAATTTACTTTCCTTCTTCTGATTCAGATTAATGACTAAAAGTATTGTGGAAAGATATTCGATAATTTGAGTGTCAAATTAGCTAAAGATATAAACATACTGGCTATAATCTTCGAATGTGATAGGGCTCATGGCCCAGGGCGGCCATGTTAAATTAAACTCACTACTCATAATTACGAGCCGCATTGAGATGACCAAAGGAGGTTTCAAATAAAAAAATGCATAGTTATATAGTATGGATTCTGCATGAAAAAGTTAAATGACTACTGATGAATCCAATTTTCGTAGGAAGGGATACAAAGTAAATTACGGGCATAGCACTGAAAAATTTATAAAAAATTATGGCGAGGTGAAACTTATGACAACTCATTCTTATCTCGAGTTCAATCGGATAGAGAAGCGGTTTCCCGGGGTAAAAGCTTTGCAGGATATTAGTTTTGTCTGTAGAGCTGGACAAATTCACGCGCTGATGGGGGAAAACGGAGCAGGCAAATCAACACTGCTCAAAATACTCAGCGGAGATGAGTTACCATCCAAAGGTGAGATCATTATCAATGGGCAGCCAGTACACTTTGTTAACACCGCCGATGCCATTGCTGCCGGTGTCGCTATTATTTATCAGGAATTGCATTTTGATACCTGAGATGACAGTGGCGGAAAATATTTATATTGGTCAATTACCGAACACTCATGGGCTTATTAGCCGCGCTGCTCTCAATCGTCAGACAAAGAGCCAGCTTACCCATCTTGGATTGGATATTGACCCCGAAACCCCCTTAAAGCACCTTTCCATTGGACAGTGGCAGATGGTGGAGATCGCCAAGGCCTTGGCCCGCAATGCAAAAATTATTGCATTTGATGAACCTACCAGCTCGCTATCTGTACGTGAAATTGACCAATTATTTGGCGTTATCAGAGAGCTACGAGCAAAGGGGTGTACCATCTTGTATGTATCCCACCGCATGGAGGAAGTATTCACGTTGTGTGATGCAATAACAGTTTTCAAGGATGGTCGTTACGCTTGCACCTTTGACGATATAACGCAAGTGAATAATGATAAACTGGTACAAGCGATGGTGGGTAGGCATTTAGGCGACATCTATCACTATCAGCCCCGGCCTTTGGGAGCCGTTCGCCTACAGCTTGATGCTGTCCAAGCCCCAGACGTGAAAACTCATATTAACATGAGTGTGCGGCAAGGGGAGATTGTCGGGCTATTCGGTCTGGTGGGGGCCGGGCGCAGTGAACTGATGAAAGCTCTATTTGGTGGGACCCGCATTACCAGCGGCAGAGTTTTGCTCGATAACCAGCCGATAACTATTCGTTCACCCATTGATGCTATCCATCACGGAATAATGCTATGCCCTGAAGATCGCCGGGCGGATGGTGTAATTGCGGTTCATTCGGTGAGGGATAACATCAATATCAGCGCCCGGAGAAAAAACATTAACGCGGGCTGTTTGATTAATGACTCTTGGGAAGAGAGTAATGCGCGTCAACATATCCTGGCATTGAATATTAGAACACCTAGCACTGAACAACTGGTGATGAATCTGTCCGGTGGCAATCAGCAGAAAGTCATTCTAGGGCGCTGGCTATCGGAGGATATGAAAGTCATTTTATTGGATGAGCCAACTCGCGGTATTGATGTGGGCGCCAAACATGAAATCTACAACATTATTTATTCATTGGCTGAACGAGGTATTGCTGTTTTGTTTGCCTCCAGTGATTTACCGGAAGTATTGGGTTTGGCGGATCGTATCGTCGTGATGCGTGAAGGGGCAATATCTGGCCAGCTTACACATGACGAAGCCACAGAGGTAAAAGTATTGTGTCTAGCCATGCTGAATACAGCCACCAACAACCATGAAATCACCACTGAGGTGATGTGATTATAGAGGAAAAATAAAATGTTGCTTCCTTCTTTACCATCAATTAAATCTAAGCATAATATTGGGTTGACCCGAATCTGGGATGCTTACGGAATGCTGGTCGTTTTTGCCGTTTTATTTGTTGCCTGCTCTATTTTTGTACCCAATTTTGCCTCTTATATCAATATGAAAGGGCTGGGACTGGCAATGTCCATGTCCGGTATTATAGCGTGCGGTATGCTGTTCTGCCTGGCCTCCGGAGATTTCGATTTGTCCATAGCCTCGGTTATTGCCTGTGCCGGGGTCACTACTGCAGTGATCATTAATAAAACGGACAGCTTGTTTGTAGGAATTTTGGCCGGGCTGATGGTCGGAGTTATTTGCGGTCTGATTAATGGTCTGGTGATTGCACGGCTGAGAATTAATGCGTTGATCACCACGTTAGCCACCATGCAAATTGTACGCGGACTGGCCTATATTTTTTCTGATGGTAAAGCGGTTGGGGTTGCAAAAGAATCTTTCTTTATTCTGGGTTCTGCCAACTGGCTTGGCTTACCAGTGCCTATTTGGCTAACCATCATTTGTATGGCGGTATTTGGTTTCCTGCTGAACAAGACCACATTTGGCCGTAATACGCTCGCACTTGGTGGTAATGAAGAAGCCGCGCGGTTATCCGGCGTTCCGGTAGTCCGCACAAAAGTGATTATTTTTGTACTTTCCGGTTTGGTCTCGGCCATCGGCGGCATTATTCTGGCTTCGCGAATGACCAGCGGTCAGCCGATGACCTCCATTGGTTTTGAAATGACCGTTATTTCCGCGTGCGTGCTTGGCGGGGTGTCGATGAAGGGCGGGGTAGGTAAAATATCATACGTAGTCGCCGGAGTGCTGATTTTAGGCACCATAGAAAATGCCATGAACCTGCTTAATATTTCCCCCTTTACCCAATACGTGGTGCGAGGAATTATTTTGCTGGCAGCTGTCATTTTTGACCGTTATAAACAAGCAGATCAATGTACTATTTAGCCTATGATAATGCTACCAAGAGGGATATTACCCCCTTGGTAGACTTGACTTATTATACACTTATTATTAAATATATGGTGTGCCTTGATATGAATATGGGCCATTGACTTGGCATAAAAATGATAATTGTACTTATTATACCCAGTACGGAATGTCATATCTCATCATGCTGATGAAACTCACGTTATTATATGAAAAATGATTCTATATAATCATGGCGACCGAAACGGCTGATTTGGAAGGAATAAAATGGCAGTAACGCAGTTTAGTGCCGAATCGGAATAAGATATTTACAATGAAATACATAATTACCCAGGGGGTGTTGTTTAGGTTGGGGGTAGAAGATCTCGATATCTTGCCCCTGACGGCGTGTTAAACCCAGGTTCGACATAGCCGTACCATAGATAAGAATAATAAAATCCTGTAGACCCTCGGCAGTCCCGTTATAAGTAAATTGTGCATAGATTCCCCTTTTGATTACAACAGATTGCCCTTTCGGGAAATAGTCCGGCAGAAAATCAGGTTCCTTTGCTGTCGTGTATTGAAAGATCATATCCCGTTCTCCTTTACGTTTTTTTTCGCCTGGTACCAGGCAATTGAGTCCATAAAGTACCGATGGGAGCGTTGTTGCCTTATCAAGATACTTATGCCATATATGCGGTCTTACGTCGTGATGGAAAAAATCGTCAATTTGTTCCAATGTACAGGAATAACATTTAGTTACGCCGACCAAGTGTATTTCGGGCATGATGATGAAATCGGGTTTTGGTAAACTGGCAGCGCCTAGGCGTATTGGCGGACAAAACCTTGACAAAGGCCAGTCCGGAGCGCAGCGGTAGGATCCTGGCGATTGTGCAAATTGCCGTTTAAAGGCACGGCCGAAGATTGGTTGTGATTCGAAATGATAGAGAGTTCCGATATCTTGAATGGGTCGACTTGTTACGCGTAATGCCAGGGCGGCCATGGATAATCGCCGCGCTCGGGTATAGGCGCCTAGGTTATGTCCGGTGGCGTATTTAAACATGCGCTGCAGATACCATTTGGAAAAACCCGCCTTCGCCGCTACATCGTCAAGTGATAAGGGCTGATCCAGATTATCTTCTAACCAATCGAGTAAGGCGTTTATAATATTTGATTGAGGGGCGGCCATGATTTCTCCCACGTTAAATTTCCCACGCTATTTTTCCGAATATTGTGCGCTTTAGCTCCCAGCGGAATGATTCTTCCTGAGCGGCAGCCGGTGAAAAGCGAACGATAAATAGCTGGGCCGCCGCCATCATCGCGAGCGAACCCGTGAACATAAAGAAAAACAGTTCAGGATCGGTGTCTCCGATGTCTCCAGAATCACGCGCTTTTTTAACAATGGGCAACAGCATATTATGGAGCGGTTTGATCAAACGCTCGTAAACATATTCGGACCGCGCATTATTTTGTGCTATTTCCTTAACCATAAATTTGGCCATAATTGGTGTATCACAGATCAGATCAATAAGCTGCTCCATCACATGACGAAAAGTCTCGCTCCCCGTTCGGGCACCACTATTGTTCTGAACCATAGTAAATATCACGGGAACAACCTGAGCAGAAATATGGTCAATGACCGCCTGCCACAAGCCAAGCTTCGATCTGAAACTATAAGAAAGCAATGCAACATCAACATCCGCCATTGACGCAATCTGGCGCAGGCTCGAACCTTCGAAGCCATGTCTGGAGAAGATATGCAGCGCGCTTTCCAAAATCACATCGGACTTGGGGGCTTGTGTTTTAAACGGTCTACCCCTTCGCCGACGAGATTTTTCGGCTGTGTTAGTCATTTCAGCCCTTTTCGTGAAAACAGGTTTTGCTGATCTTAACACTTGTCTGGCTTTATATTCAGCGAGCGATGAATTAATTTATTTTTTGAAGCAATAAATGG
Organism: Acerihabitans arboris; assembly: GCF_010131535.1. Lineage (GTDB taxonomy): Bacteria > Pseudomonadota > Gammaproteobacteria > Enterobacterales > Enterobacteriaceae > Acerihabitans > Acerihabitans arboris. Next base: position 12,757 of record NZ_WUBS01000023.1, on the reverse strand, counting down.
TTATGCTGGCTTTGACAAATCATAACCCGAGTCCGGTGGAATATATCCGTAGTCACAAATCAGGTCATGGATGAAGGTCAAGACTATAGAGCCTATTTTAAGGCTTGGCGTGAGGGGGAGGGACTTATCGACGTACGTCAAAGGCTTTTGGCGCGGTGGTCGCTCTGTGGCAGGATCCGATTTTTGCAGTTTCGCACTGAACCTGGCCTGGAAGTATAGGTAAATAAACGTCCAGGATCAGGGATGCAGATCAAAAGATGGACACTACCTTTAAAAATTCGACAGGTAATTAACAGGTCGTTCTGAGGAAACACTGACGGATGGCCTGGCTGGCCTAGATTATGAGAATGGCCCGGATATCATTGACATTGGTCAGCGTGGGACCGGTTTTAATGAGTTCATCCAATGCGGCAAAAAAGCTATAGCTATCATGCTCCGCCAGCATCTTTTTACTGTCGAGACCTATCTCATGCGCCCGCGTCAGGATATCAGGACTGATAAGGGCGCCAGCGGCATCTTCGGTGCCGTCAATGCCGTCGCTGTCGCCTGCTATCGCCCAAATGCCCTTTTCGCCGCCTATGGCATTAGCAAAACCAAGGAGAAATTCCGTATTGCGTCCTCCCCGTTTCGCGATACCATTGCCAATAGTCACCGTTGTTTCACCGCCTGAAAGTAGCATGACCGGGGCTTTGACCGGCTGGCCATGGTACTTTACCGAACGGGCTATGCCGGCCATGAAAATTCCCAATTGCGAACTTTCTCCTTCCAGCGCATCCCCCAGGATAAACGGGGTAATACCATGGCTTAGCGCTACTGCGGATGCCGCTTGAAGCGCTTTCGTCGGTGTGGCGATAATGCGTATATCAACATCAATATCATCTGCGCTAACGGCTTTGCGCGTCTGCGCTACCACGCGCGCAATATTTTGCGGCAATGCAATATGGTAGCGTTCAAGGATGCTCGATACCTCTGCAGGCGTGCTGTTATCGGGTACCGTTGGCCCGGAGGCGATATCCGCTGGATCGTCACCTGGAACATCGCTGATAACCAGGGTGACAATCTTGGCGGGACGTGCCGCCAGCGCCAGCCTGCCCCCTTTGATATCCGAAAGATGTTTACGTACCACATTTATTTCTTTTATGGTGGCGCCGCTATGCAGTAACGCTTTATTCACGGCTTGTTTATCGGCCAGCATCAGTCCCTGGCGCGGCAGCACCATTAGCGACGATCCTCCGCCGGAAATCAGCGCGATGACCATATCGTCCTGAGTAAGATCTTTTACCGATTCAAGGATCAGCAGAGAGGCCACTTCGCTCATTGAGTCTGACACAGGATGTGCGGCCTCAATAATGCGGATCTGTCGCGTCGGCACACCATGGCCATAGCGCGTCACCACCACACCGGAGAACGTCACATCTGGCCAGGCAGTTTCTATGGCGGCGGCCATAGCAGCGGAAGCCTTGCCGGCGCCCACTACGATACATTTTCCCCGGGGCTTTTCCGGCAACGCATCCAACAGCACGGCGTGCGGATCCGCGCTTTTTATCGCCGCATTGAACAGTTCCCTCAATATGCTACGCATCTGCTTTTCAGTCCATGTCGCCATCTTGCCCCCTAATCAACTCTTGATGATAGCGGTGATAACTGCTTCAGTCACTTCAAGGGTAGTTGCCTTGCCGCCCACATCAGGCGTCTTGATGCCGGCTGCGCAAACCTGGTCAATTGCGGACATAAGCAATGTGGCGGCTTCTTTTTCACCTAAATGCTCAAGCATTTGCGCCGCGGTCCAAAAACTGGCTATTGGGTTGGCAATGCCCTTGCCGGTAATATCGAATGCCGAGCCATGGATAGGTTCGAACATGGACGGGAAGCGGCGTTGCGGATCGATATTCGCGGTTGGCGCGACGCCCAGACTACCCGCCAGCGAGCCCGCCAAATCGGAAAGGATATCCGCATGCAGGTTCGTTGCGACTATGGTGTCCAGGGATTGCGGGTGCAGAGTCATGCGCACGGTCATGGCGTCAACCAGCATTTTATCCCAGGTGACATCAGGAAACTCTTTCGCCACTTCTGCGGCGATCTCATCCCACATCACCATGCCGTGTCGTTGGGCATTGGATTTGGTCACGACGGTCAGAAGTTTGCGCGGCCTGGATTGGGCCAGTTTAAACGCGTAACGCATGATGCGCGATACGCCGGCGCGGGTAAAAATCGCCACTTCTGTGCCCACTTCTTCCGGCAGGCCGCGATGTGCGCGGCCGCCATGGCCGGAATATTCGCCTTCTGAGTTTTCACGCACGATCACCCAGTCGAGATCACCTGGCCCGGCGTTGCGCAGAGGAGACTGGATACCCGGCAGAATTTTGGTGGGCCGCACGTTGGCATATTGATCGAAACCCTGGCAAATGGGCAAACGCAATCCCCAAAGGGTGATATGGTCCGGCACATCCGGCGCGCCTACCGCGCCAAAATAAATGGCATCGAAGTTTTTCAGCGTTTCCAGCCCATCGGTCGGCATCATCACGCCATGTTTTTTATAATAGTCCGAGCCCCAGTCAAAATGTTCGATGGCAAAGCTGACGTTGCCGAGGCGTTTTTGCAGGCTTTCCAACACGCTGACACCCGCTGCAATCACTTCGGTACCAATGCCGTCTGCCGGAATGGCGGCGATTTTGTAGTTACGCATGGCAAGACTCCTTTATCGGTTTATTATTTGTATGTAGAAGAGCTACAGATTTTTTAATGACTTTTTTTTTGCACATTGATGATATTTTTTCCTGAAGATATCCCCCAAGATAATTAACCCTCCGAGTATTGCTTTTTCAGAATCATGTTATTTCCATCACAATATTGTCAGCTGATATCAATATTTGACACATGATAACTATCATTATGCATGAAAAATGGTTAGTATCATCTTCATCTGATTATGCAAAAATATGATATAATCGAAAAAAGGATAGATTGTGGAACTCCATCAGCTTCGTTGTTTCATTGTTGTTGCCCAAGAATTACATTTTGGCCATGCTGCGCAACAGATGAATATGCTGCCGTCCGCATTGGGCCGCTATATCAAATTACTGGAGGAAGAACTCGGCACCCGGTTGTTAAGTCGCTCTACGCGTAACGTTTCGCTCACTCCCCATGGCAAGATATTTTTGGAGGAAGCACAAAGAATAGTCACACTCTCCGACGAACTACTCGAACGTTTTCAGAATATCAGCCGGATTAATGCAGGGCGTTTGCGTATTGGGGCCATTGACAGTGCCGCCGTGGGGTTAATTCCGCATATTCTGCATATATTTTGCGATAATAATCCAGGAATTGAGATCCAGATCATGGAGGATAAAACAACAAAATTGCTTCCGCGGCTTAAATCCGGAAGGCTTGACCTGATTTTTATCCGGCCCATGGAACAGATGGATGAGTCATTGGAAACCTATTTTTTATTCTACGAAGATATTGTGCTGGCCGTTGCAGATACGCATAAACTTGCAACGCTAAAAGAAATACACATTGATAATTTGCTCGATGTTCCATTGATTGTACCCGAACGTAAAATCCGCCCGCATAGCCATGATCTTACCCTGAAACTATTTGAGCATACCACATTCAAACCTCGATTAATTCAAATGGCTGATGAAAAACAAACGATTATTAATATGGTCGCGGCGGATCTCGGGGCGGCAATCATGCCCCGGTGGGTGTCGAGAATGTCCATACCGCATGTAAAATTCATTCCACTGGCAAAAGAGTATGAAAATATCAGAAAAAAACTGCCGATTGCCGCGGTCTGGATTAAAGACTCCCGTGATGAAGCGCGGGACAAAATGCTGGTCATCTTGAAAAACGAACTGGCCAAGATTGCCGAGGCCTATTAGGAATACGCCGGCAAGCCGGCATATTCGCCCTGTTATTACTGCAATGCCCTGGCGGGTAATGCTGAGATGGGATTGACCAATCGACCAATCCTACTGATATCGACTTCTATCACATCCCCTTCTTGCATAAAAAGCGGTGGCGTGCGTTTTTTCCCCACACCACCCGGCGAACCGGTAATAATTACATCCCCCGCGGCAAGGGGACTAAAGCGTGATATGTACTCTATCAGGCAGGCAACGGAATTGATCATATTATGGGTAGAATCATTCTGTACCAGGTAACCATTCAGCCAGGTATTGATGGTCAGATCCTGTGGATCAGTTATTTCGTCACTGGTTACCAGCCAGGGGCCAAAGGCACCGGTTTTGCGCCAGTTTTTGCCCGAAGTGAACCAGGTATACTGCATATCCCGTACTGAACCGTCCATAAAACAGCTATAACCCGCAACATGTTGTAACGCATTATCCCGCGAAACGTTGTCCGCAGGTTTACCGATCACCACCGCGAGTTCGCCTTCATAATCAAACTCATTGCTTGAAACAGGCTTGCAAATCCCTTCTCCGTGGGCGGAGAGAGAATCAGGGAAGCGCACGAACAGCGTAGGGGCATCAATGGTTTGTTCGAATTCAATTCGTTTTTCCAGGTAGTTCATGCCGACACAGAAGATTTTATTGGGCTGCTCGATCACCGGTAAAAAATGAATATCATTCAGATGAAAATCGGGTTTTTCCAATGTCATCTGGGCTAATTCCGGCAAGGCATCGCCTGCGATGGCTGATTTAAGATCCGGAAAATACGCACAGTAGCGTTTACCGAGATCGTAAACCCGCTCTCCCTCAACGCGTCCCCAGGTTTTTTCCCCGGTATGGGGATGAATGAAACTTAATAATTTCATGCCAAGACCTATAATTTGATTATTTAATAAATTTAATTTGTTGGTTAATTTCTTCTATGACAGGCAGTTTGCGCTGATTAAAGATCTTTTTATTCTCCTCAAACAGGTTATTGCCTTCAGTATCGATAGAAATAATTAACGGCCCGAACTCTTTTACCCGGCTGACCCAAAGCGTTTCCGGCATTCCCAGGTCGCGCCACTGCGCGTCTTCTATCTCTTCCACGCTGGTGGCAGCCAATACCGCGCATCCACCGGGAAATACGGCATGGACAGCTTTATGAAGACGGCATCCTTCTTCGGTATTTTTTCCCATCCCGCCTTTGCCAACGATCAATTTCACGCCGGTGTGTTCGATGAATTCCTTTTCAAATTTTTCCATACGCATACTGGTGGTTGGGCCAATGGATATCATTTCGAACCGTCCCTGATCTTTTTCAACCACAATGGGGCCGGCATGGAAAATGGCCAACCCCTTCAGATCCACCGGCAATTCACGCCCCAGTTCAATGAGCCGGCGGTGCGCGACATCACGGCAGGTGACCAGCGTACCGGTGAGGTAGACGACATCGCCGACTCGGAGGGAAAGCAGGTCTTCATCTTTAATTGGCGTGGTTAAGACTTTTTTCATAATACGGCCCCCTCGTGTGACAGGATTTCATAGGCAAGATCGGCGGTAAAATGAATGGCTCCACGGCGGTGGGCCCAGCAGCCCGTTGACACGGCTACACCAATGGTGGAGGGGTGACGCGCCGACGATTCGATGTTGACCCCCATAACCGAACAGTTACCACCCAGTCCCTGCGGCCCCAGCCCCACTTTATTCAGTCCATCTTCCAGTAATTGCTCCATTTTTGCCGCATCCGCATTGGTGTGGTGCGAAGTTACGGGGCGCAGTATGGCTTTTTTGGACAAGCGAGCGGCCGTTTCGACGGAAGTGGATATACCCACGCCAACCAGTAGCGGCGGACAGGCGTTAATGCCATAAGAGGTGATAACGTCGAAAACGAACTGGTTGACGCCTTCATAACCCTGCCCGGGCATCAGCACCTTGGCAGCTCCCGGCAGAGAGCAGCCGCCCCCGGCCATATAGACTTCTATGGTGCAACCGTCATCATCGGGCGTTATGTCCCAGTCTAACCAGGGAATACGCGAGCCGGTATTTGTGCCGGTATTTTTTTCAATAAACGTTTCAACCGCATTATGGCGTAGGGGGGCGTTTTTAGTCGCCTCAAGCGTGGCTTGTTCCAGAATGTCGGCTAATTGTCCCAAATACGGGAAATTGGCTCCCGCGGTAATGAAATACTGGATAACGCCAGTATCCTGGCAGCAGGGACGGTCTAGCTTGTCGGCCTGCTGCTGGTTAATAAACATTGAGTCATAAACTACCTTCGCCAAGGGACTGTTTTCCTGGGCGCGCAGGTCTTCCAATTTTTTAATAACGTCGGTGGGCAGGCGTTTGCCGACATAGCCGGTAAAACGCGTCATCACATCGGTTAGTATTGTTACTGCATTCTGGGCTGATACTGTTTCCTGGTTACTCACAAAGACCTCCAATTACTCATTTAATTTTATTGGGAATAAGCGCTGCTTTACTTTCTTGTTGCCGACGCCTGAATTCAATCAAAAGTGTTAACAATGCTGAAACAACCAACATGCCGGCGACGCAGTAAAGGGCAGTGGAAAAATTCCCTGTACTCTCTTTCAGCCAGCCAATAAGCGCAGGCCCAGCAAATCCGCCTAAATTGCCAATTGAGTTAATCGCAGCAAGCCCCGCTGCCGCCGCAGGACCGGATAGGAAAAGTGAAGGGATGCTCCAGAGCGGTGGTTTACATGAGGAAATCCCGATGTTAGCCATAATCAACGCTACAATTGCCAATGGCAATGCATGGGCCGAGCCGGCAAGAAAAAATCCGATGCAAGCAAACAAGCAGGCACCGACCACATGCCAGGTGCGTTCTTTGGTTTTATCAGAATGCTTTGCCCACAAAATCATCGAGATAGCAGCTAAAGCTGATGGAATGGCGTTAGCAAAGCCGATCTGCATGGTACTCAAGCCAAAGGACTTAATAAATTGTGGCGACCATATATTCAGCGAGTAAAGCCCTGCCGACGTTCCAAAATAAACTATCGCCAAGGTCAGGACACGGATATCGGTTAACCCTTTCCAGATACTGGTTTTTACCGTGCCAGTATTTTTTTGTTTCTCACTAGCCAGTGTGTCGATTAGCCATTTAGTCTCTTTTTCGGTTAACCAGCGGTTTTTTTCAGGTCGATCGTTTACATAAAAGAAAGTGAATATTCCCATCAGGCCTGCGGCTATGGTGCATAGCAGGAACATCAGTTGCCAGCCTTTTAGCCCCAATGCGCCGTTGGTGCTCAGGATTGCGCCGGCCAGCGGCGACCCAAGCATTGCGGATATGGGTGCCGCGGCCATAAAAAAGGCAATAACTTGAGCGCGTCGTTTGATGGGGAACCAGGTACTAAGGTACAGAATTATTCCAGAGAAGGATCCCGCCTCCGCTACGCCCAATAGAAATCGGAGTATATAAAATCCTCTAACGGTTTCGACATGAATCATGCAGGCTGTTATTATGGCCCAGGTAATGAGAATTCTAGCGAGCCAGATTCGGGGGCCAACTTTTTGTAGTATAATATTGGATGGTACGTCTGTGATGAAATAGCCAAGAAAGAACAGTCCCGCCCCGAGACCGAAAACCGAGTCTGAGAAACCCAGCTCCTGGTTCATGGTGAGTGCGGCGAAACCGATATTTATTCTGTCAAAGAACCCGATGAAATAAACAATCATGACGAAAGGTACAATCCGCCATGTTATTTTTTTTAAAGTCATTTGCTCGATGTTTTGATTCATAAATGATTGTCCGATTTTTTATTAATAAAATGACATGGCCCACTAGCTTACACAAGTTTGCAACTAAGTTTCACGGACAAATATGCGCCGTCTTGTAATCAATATCATCCCATGGCGATTATATAAAAATATTGAATAATCCCTTCACGAAAAAATTTTTGATAAAAAAGATCACTGATCACTATAATTATACTTTTGGATTATTAAATTGAGAGATATATCACACAATGAAATTCGATAGAAATTTTGCCAATCACGGAACAATGTGTTTTTTTGCGAGGAACGTCAAATAGTACACCTGCTGGTATAGTATCCAACGGGGTGGTTAAATGACGGGGGATCCGCTGTTGGTCTGCCAATAAACGTTGGAGCAATCTTGAGTTATCATCGATGGCGTTGGGACAATGCTACCCAGCGTCCGCCCTGTCGATACAATGCAGAGTAACAAATTGAAGTAGGGTAAGTGTCGTTAAACAAGACGCCGGTTTGTTGCCGGCGTCATTCATATAGTTACAAACCTCATAAATCTGGTCTCATAAGTCAGTCGCCCGACCAGTTACCATGCAGGGACATCCTTAAGCGGAAAGGTATGATGATTCTCGCTATGGGCCCATTGGTCCAGTGTGCCGTGTCGAGAATCACCAAATCGGAGCTTCGTGTTCTAAGGTCATTCATCACGCAGACCACCCAGCCATCTCCTTCTGGAGCCTTGCCGTGGCGCGGAATAAAGATCGGTTCCTGAAAGCACTGGGCGTCGCCCGGATACCACATCTCGCAGTCCCCGGTCGTGACGTCGATTCGCGCCAACTGATTGAAGAACTGGAATGGCGGCGCGCCTAACGTTGCACTATTAAACGGCAGTTGCGGGTCGTAGGCGAGGGTGAAGCCGTAGCGGTAGGGTTTGCCGCTATAGCGCTCATCGCAGCGCGGGAATTCGCAAGGGAAGGGGCTGCGAGTCAGGATTTTCGGGATGACATGCGCGTCGCCGCTATCTAGATCGAACGTCCAGCGCATCAGCGCCGCTTTCAGGGATTCCGGCGGTGGGACAGAGCCATCTTTTTGTGGAAAAAAATAGAAGACGTTGCCGCTGGTTACCGGCATATCGACGAAAATTTTGTTGCCTTTTTCATAGGCGTTAAGGGTATGGCCCTGGAAGCCATTGGCCGGGCCGTAAAACCAGCGTACATCCGCCGCGGACCCGTTGCGCGGCAGAATGCCGAACAGCTGGGGCAAGTCCGGCTGCCATTGGAAATGCTGTCCACCGCTTTTCATGCGTTCAAGGTCAGCGGTCAGCGGGATGATAGGGAAAACCACATAGTGTGGGGTAACGGCGAAGTCGTGGATCATGGCGGCATACGGCGCCTGAAGCCAGATCTCCCGGATTAGCTTGCCTTCGTCGCTGATTTCGAAATAGGCGATGTCGGGGGTGGCCTCGCCTTTGGCTTCATAGGCAAAACAAAGCAGGGCGCCCGTATCAGGATCCACTTTCGGATGAGCGGTAAAGGTCGCCGAGGTAATTTGTCCGTGGAAGTCCCATTCGCCGAGCGTCTCCAGCGTGCCAAGATCCATGGCCCAGGGCAACGCGTCTTCTTTCATGGCCAGCAGCACACCATTGTGCTTGATGACGGTGGTGTTGGCGGTCGTATTATTGTCGGCCGCCAGCGGATCATTAGTGTAGGCATTGCGGTAAATACCGTTTAAAGAACGGTGCTCGCGGCGCTGGGCTTTTAGACGGTCAGTTTCCACGTAACGGCGTTTCAGGCTGACATTGCCGTTCTCGAAATGAAAGGCGCTGACGATGCCGTCGCCATTGAAGAAGATGTCGTTGCCGAGCATAGGCGGATAATGCGGGTCAGGAGCGACCTGATAAAAAGTCCCTTTGATGGCTTCGGGGATCATTCCTTCTACTTCAAGGTCGATGATGCTGGTTTCGACACGGCTTGGTTGATAAAGGCCAGTGAATTCAGGGGTGTTGGGGAATTGCAGGCTCATGCAGGTGCTCTCCGTTGTTATGGTATGTCAAAAATGGTGATTAGTTGTTGATGACTTGGCGCCGGGCCAAAGCCAAGTAACAGCGCGATGAAGCTGTTGCCGGTAAAGCACATATCTCGGTTGGCGTCTTTTTTATTAACTGAACGAATGCGTATACTTTATCCATGATCTGGAACAAAGGTCAACATATCTGTACTATATCGTTCATAAAATGAAGAATTCGGGCAAGAATGATGCGCAAAAAAACAGAGGCACGGCGTTTAAATTTTGTGATGGCCGCAGGTAAATTATTTATGGATCATGGCTTTGCTGCGGTCACTATGGAATCGATTGCGCTTGCGGCGGCAAGTTCCAAGGCAACGCTCTATAGCTATTTTTCTTCCAAGGAGGCGTTGTTTGAGGCTTATGTCGTTGAAGCAGGTAAAGGGCTGGTGGAGCGTTTGCTGGATGCGCCGACGGAAAGTCAGGAGCTTGTCGTTATTCTGCATCGTCTGGGCATAAGCTATCTCGAACTGGTGACCCAGCCGAATATTGTGGCGCTGAACCGCCTGATTATCGGTGAAGCGGGGCGCTTCCCGGAACTGGTTCGTTTGTTTTACGGGCTGGGGCCGAAAAAGACCTTGTCTCATATTGGCAAAGTCATGAGCGCGCTGATGGATAGAAAGCTAATACATCAGAGTGATGTGCGAACGTTATCTTTGCATTTTAAAACATTGTGCGAAGCGGGCATTGTAGAGAGAGTTCTCTGGGGATTGGATCCTATGCCGGTAGAAGCAGCAGTGTTGGAAGCGTCGGTCGCCGCTGCTACCCAGGTATTTATTCGACTTTACGCCAATCAATAACAGCGTAAAGAACAAGCGATGTCTGTCATGGGCTTTTCAAGATGCAATCAGCCCCTCTATTTTACCCGGAGGTTTGCTTCTTTCAATGCTAAATGGCAGAAGCATAGTGGGGCATAAAATCAGGACATCCATTGATATTATCACGGGACAACGTTAACAGTCATACTAAGTCCGACTGACGCTTACGGAAGCTATCAATGTCATATAACCTCATTCAAAACGACGTATCTGTCATTGAGGATGTTCTGAGTGTTTTTCAGTAAAAACTGAGTTAAAAATATTGAGATAAATTTTACGCAGTTCCTCCGTTGAGAATTTCTTTTCGACCAAAAAACGGGTATCAGAACCCGATGCCAACACTGTGAACAATTCAACGCGCGCGGCTATCTCTTGCGGAGTAAAATGAGGATATTTTTTTCGTAATGAGATATTTAACCTATTGCACGATTCTCTATCTGCGTCTTTAAAAATCCGGGAAATATTTAGATTGCGGCTGGCTTCGGCAGTTACTTCGAGCATAAGTATTTGATCAATCGCAAATTCACTGTCAAATTTCCCCATGTCACGCTCAGCCAGCATTTGCGCAACCTCTTCCACATTGAATCCACGAGCTTCAAGAACTTCAATTCGATGGTAAACGATTTCTTTCACGATGGCTTCTATCAATGCCTCTTTGCTCTTGAAATAACGATATATTTGCCCCACGCTGAGGTCGGCAAAATCAGCTAAGATAGCCATGGATGTGCCATGAAATCCATGATTTTTAAAGCATATTTTTGCCGCGTCAATGATTTGGCGGGTGCGCAAGACCTCTGTCATAGTCGGTGTTTTTGATGCCATCGGTAGTCTTCTCATCCTTTATTTCTGCCATTATTCTTTTCTAAATCTTTACTCTTAAAATATTGTTGAGCCTAATATAGCATGTCATCATGAGAATGAACATTCATTACCAGGTGGGTTGAAATGGTTCTTCACAGGTTTTTTTTAATTGTTTTGGCAATATTGGTTACAGCTTGCGATCAGCATTCAGGTGGAATGCAGGGAGGCATGGGGGCACCGGAAGTCGGTGTTAAGACATTAAAGGCCCAAACAGTTACCCTGACAAGTGATCTCACGGGCAGAATTACCGGCAGCATGAAATCGGATGTCCGGCCTCAGGTTGACGGGATTATCAAAAAGCGTTTATTTACCGAAGGGGAGGAGGTTAAAGAGGGACAGGTTTTATACCAGATTGATCCGGCTAGTTACCAGGCCAGTTACGATGAAGCAACGGCACAATTAAAAAACGCTATAGCAACGTTGAAAAGCAGCAAATTAAAGGCCGAACGTTATGTCGCCCTGGTCAAAGAGAATGGCGTGTCCCGGCAAGATGCCGATGATGCGCTGGCAACTTATCAACAGAATGTGGCTTCGGTGGCACAGTACCAGGCTGCGGTGGAAAGTGCTCGTATCAAGCTAGACTATACAAAAGTCAAGGCTCCAATCTCCGGGCGCATCGGTATATCTTCTGTAACTCCTGGGGCATTAGTGACGGCCAGTCAGTCTGATGCGCTGGCAACCATCCGTGCGCTGGACCCCATTTATGTCGATCTGACGCAGTCGAGTACACAGCTGTTGAAATTGCGTAAACAGCAATCATTAACACAGCAGAATGGTGAAATGCTCCCTGTCAGCGTCAGGCTCGAAGACGGCTCGGTTTATACGCATATCGGCAGACTGGAACTGACTGAAGTCTCAGTGGATGAATCAACCGGTTCAGTCACCTTACGCGCGATTTTCCCCAATCCGGAACATGAGCTGCTGCCGGGAATGTATATCCGCGCGACGGTGAACAACGGTGTCATGGATAATGCCATTCTGGCCCCACAGCAAGGGATAACCCGTGATGTTAAAGGTAATGCCACCGCCTTGATAATAAATGGTGAAAATAAGGTGGAACTGCGCAATGTCACAACGGATCGGGTAATTGGCAATAGCTGGTTGGTTACTCAAGGCCTGCAGAGTGGTGATAAGTTGATTGTTGAGGGAACAGACAAGGTTCAGCCCGGCACGCTGGTGAAGGCCGTGGAGGTTGACGCTAAGACCAATTCGGCGGCAATAGCATCCGGGACTGGGGGAAAATAATATGCTGGCACAGTTTTTTATCCGCAGGCCGGAGCCTGTTTACGATTCTGTGTAAATGCCTTTTCTCAGAAGTGACCGTCCAGGCGGTCACCGAACTCGATAATAAAACGGCTCATCGCCATGCGCCAGTCCCTCAGCGGCATCGTCCATTTC
>NZ_WUBS01000022.1 GCF_010131535.1 Acerihabitans arboris | reverse complement strand
TACCTACGCCATGTGCTGGCGATTATCGCGGATCATCCCATCAATAAGATCAAAGATCTCCTGCCGTGGAACCTCAAAATCCCTGTTGAATAAGCGTCAATACGGCCCAGAGTTGACGCTTACGATTCAGGATTCAGGATTCAGGATTCAGGATTCAGGATTCAGGATTCAGGATTTGGGATTTGGGATTTGGGATTTGGGATTTGGGATTCAGGATTTGGGATTTGGGATTTGGGATTTGGGATTCAGGATTTGGGATTTGGGATATGGGATATGGAATATGGGTTTTTCAGGTTTTGACCTTGCTCCGGCGTAAAGCGCGCTGACGGCACGGTTCCCGACCGGGATGGGCCGCCGGGAGCGGCGCAAGACAGGGTCGCGCCGGGAGCGCGTCCCTGGCGGTCCATAGGGCGGGAACTGGGACGGAAGGCACCGCAGCGCGGCGCGCGATCCGCCGGTCGCCCGGGGGTCGAGGGGGCCGGGGCGACGGCCGGCCCCTCGTCGACTGCCCGCACCGGCAAAAGGAAATCACCTAAGCCCGCGGCAAGCGAAACCGGCTCCCAACTCCGCAAATCCAGCCTACCCCCGCAAATCCAGCCTACCCCCCGCAAATCCAGCCCAACCCCGCAAACCCAGCCCTAAGCAAGCAAAACCCGCCCCCGCCTATATCCCATCCCCGCTGTATTTACTTCTTCTTCGCATATTTAAGCGAATCCAACGCCACCGCAAATATAATAATCGCCCCTTTGATAATATACTGCCAATAAGGATTCACCCCAATATACGTAAGGCCATAGTTGATAACCGTAAAGATAATAACCCCGGTCACCACCCCCGCCACCGTGCCGACCCCGCCGGCAAAGGAAACTCCGCCCACCACGCAGGCCGCGATGGCGTCCAGTTCGTACATAAAGCCCAGGTTATTGGTGGCGCTGCCGATACGTCCGGCTTCCAGCAGACCGCCGAAGGCGTAGAACACCCCGGACAGGGCATAAATCATAATCAGGTTCAGCGGCACATTAACGCCGGACACCTTGGCCGCTTCCGGATTGCCGCCGATGGCGAAAATATTTTTGCCAAAGCGGGTCTTGGTCCAGATGACCCAGACAAACAAAATGGCAAACAGCGCATAGAAGGTAATATAAGAAAGTTTAAATTCCCCAAAGCGCAGGAACCCCTGGGTAAAAGTGGAGAAATGGGCGTCGAAGCCGGCAATCGGCGAGGCGCCGACGATATCGTAATACAGCGAGTTGACGCCATACACGATAATCATGGTGCCGAGAGTGGTAATAAACGGGGTGACGTTAAGATAGGCAATCACCACGCCGTTAATCAGGCCGATAAAGGCGCCAATTACGCAAACCGTCAGGATAACCACCGGGATGGGCAGGGTCTGCATATCCGGGAATACCTTGTTCACGTTTTCCATCGATTGCAGCAGGGTCGCCGAGACCACCGCCGCCAGCCCCACCTGGCGCCCGGCCGACAGGTCGGTGCCCTGGGTGACAATCAGTCCCGCCACGCCGAGCGCGATAATAATACGCACCGATGACTGGGTCAAAATATTACTCAAGTTAATCAGGCTTAAAAAGGTCGGATCCTGAAAAATAATAATGGCCAGCAGTACCAACAACACCACATAAATGCCGCCCTCTTTTAAATAAGTGAGCATGCTTTTCTTATTTAACGCATTCATAATAAGAACCCTTTAAAATTAAAGATGCACGGAAGCAAGACGTAAAATTTCGTTTTGCGAAGTTTGTTTCGTTTCCACAATCCCCGCCATCAGACCGTTACTCATGACCAGTATCCGGTCGGTTATCCCCAGCAGTTCCGGCATCTCGGACGAAATAATAATAATGCCCTTACCGCGTTTCGCCAGCTCGGTAATTAATTGATAAATCTCAAATTTGGCCCCAACGTCAATCCCGCGCGTCGGCTCGTCCAGCAGCAGTATTTCCGGCTGGGTTAATAACCAGCGGCCGATAATCACCTTTTGCTGGTTGCCCCCGGACAGCGAGCCGATATTGGTATGGTGGCCCGGCGTTTTCACCCGCATGGAATCGATAACCCATTGGATATCGCTTTTCATGCGCGAGTTATCCAGCAGCCCGATTTTATTTTTATAGTTGCGGATATTGGAAATGAGCGAGTTAAACCCGACATCAAGATAGGCATAGATCCCGGTGGCCCGCCGTTCCTCCGTCACCAGGGCAAAACCATTATTGATCGCCTCGTTGGCGCTATTGTTTTTGATGGTCTTGCCGTGCAGGATAATGGTGCCGGTCACCTTTTCGCGGATGCCGAACAGGGTTTCGACAATGTCGGTGCGCCGCGCGCCCACCAGGCCGGCGATGCCGAGAATTTCCCCTTTGCGCAGGTCGAAGGAGATATTGCGGATCGACGGCTGGCGCAGCGAAGTCAGGTTTTTCACCTCCAGGATGACTTCGCCCGGCTCGCCTTCGCGATCGGGGAAGCGCTGGCTGAGCGATCGCCCCACCATCATCGAGATAATCTGGTCCATGGTCAGGCCTTCCACCTGTTGGGTGGCAATCCATTGACCGTCGCGCAGGATGGTTATTTCATCGCACAGCTGGAAAATTTCCTCCAGCTTATGGGAGATATACACAATGCCGCAGCCCCGGGCCTTAAGCTTGCGGATAATACTGAACAGATGATTTACTTCGCGTTCGGTTAACGACGAGGTCGGCTCGTCCATGATGACGATTTTGGCGTTATAGGAGAATGCCTTGGCAATCTCGATCATCTGCATTTGCGACACGGACAAGGTGGCCACTTTATCGTAGGGATCGATATTAATGTCCAGCTCGTCAAATATCGCCTTGGTATCCGCATACATCTTTTTGTGGTCGACAAAAAAGCCTTTGCGTGGATAACGGCCCAGCCACATATTGTCCATGACGGTGCGCTGTAATACCAGGTTCAGTTCCTGGTGCACCATGGAAACGCCGTGCTCCAGCGCTTCCTTGGAGCTTTTGAAATCTATTTCTTGTCCCTGAAAAATAATGCTACCGGAATCTTTTTTATAAATACCAAACAGGCACTTTAATAACGTGGATTTCCCCGCGCCGTTTTCGCCCATTAATGCGTGGACGGAATGGGGATGCACCCTAAGATTCACATTATCCAATGCTTTGACGCCCGGAAACGATTTACTGATGTTTTTCATTTCCAGCAGCCATTCGCTAGGCTGTTCGGTCGTAATATCGGCCATAGTTATACCCGGCTAGGATAAGACAGAAAAATCCCCCCGCGGACGTCAGGTCCGGTGGGGGGAGTGGGGATTATTTCTTGATAAACTGGGTTAAATTATCTTTATCGACGCCGACATAAGGGATACGGACGACTTTATTGTCCAGTTTCCAGTTGGTGCCTTCCGCCGCCGGTTTGCCGTCGGCCAGGTTTTTCGCCAGGTCAAAGGTCGCCTTGGCCTGGTTGTCGGCATCATTCAGCACGGTGCCGGCCATGGCGCCGGATTTCACCATCGCCAGCGCTTCCGGCAGGGCATCGACGCCGAATACCGGAATGGCCGATTTGTTATGGGCCTTCAGCGCTTCCACCGCGCCCATCGCCATGGCGTCGTTGTTGGCGATCACCACTTCAATCTTGTTGGCGTTGGGGCCGGACATCCAGGCGTCGGTTTTATCCTTGGCCTGGGCGGTGTCCCACATGGCGGTATCCAGCTGCAGCTGCTGGACCTTGATCTTCTCCTGATCGGTCAGGGTCTTGACCACGTAGGCGGTACGCGCTTCGGCATCGGGATGGCCCGGCTCGCCTTTCAGCAACACATACTGGATAACGCCGTCTTTATTTAGATCCCATTCCGGATGCGCTTTCCAGTGCTTGGCGATCAGCTCGCCCTGGATAATGCCGGACTGCTTGGATTCGGTGCCGACGTAATACGCCTTGTCATAACTGTCGAGGTCTTTACGGCTGGGTTCTTTGTTGTAGAACACCACGGGAATATTATTGCCGCGCGCTTTCTCGATGATTACCGGCGCGGCGGCGGGGTCGACCAGGTTAATCGCCAGGGCTTTTACGCCTTTGGCAATCAATACGTCCACCTGATCGTTTTGTTTGGACTGGTCATTTTGCGAGTCATTCATCAGCAGTTGCACGCCTTTGGCTTCCTTGGCGTCTTTTTCAATCGCTTTGCGCACCACCGACATAAAATTATCGTCGTATTTATAAATAGTCACCCCAATGCGGGTGTCGGCGGCGTGGGCGGCGACGGACAGCAGCAGGCCGGTTGCCAGAGCGGTAAGGGTAAATGCCTTCTTATTCATTAGTTTCTCCGGAAATAGGTAGGTTTACTCAAAGGCAGACAGTTTCCTTCCCTGGCTTCAACAACGTCCATTTACGAAAAGCCCCCGCAATGTTGACCTGATATCATCGTGGGGGAATAACAACGCTAGCATAGAGAGTTCAATGTTAAGAAACTGTGAATATTCTCACAGTTTGGAAGCGGTTACATCTCATCTTCTGAAGACGACGCGATCGCCGCCACGTTTTTCCAGGGCGCCACCGAATGGCGGCGCACCAGCGTGGGCATGAACAAATGCGTTTGCCCCTCGTCGATCCGCCCGGCGGTGCCGAGCAACGCCAGTTCGGTGGCGGCCACCGCCATGGCGAAAATGGGATAACGTATCGTGGTGAGATTGGGGCTGGTGTAGCGGGAGATGGGGATATCGTCGAACCCGACCACCGAAAATTGCGTGGGCACCGCGATACCATTTTCTTTTAACGTCGCCAGCGCCCCCACCGCCATGCCGTCGTTATAGACAAACACCGCCGTCAGCTGCTGGTTGCGCCCCAGCAGCTCCACCATCGCCTCCTCGCCGCCCTGCAGGTCCGGCGTGCTGAACGCCTGCCAGCTTTGCGACGGCACTATGCCCTCCTCCGCCATGGCCTGCATAAAACCCTGGCGCCGCTGGCGTTCATCCTCGATGGGATGATTGGAGCCGATATACCCTATTTGCCGGTGCCCCTGCTTAAGCAGGGTGCGGGTGGCCATGAGGGCGCCGCTGACGTTGTCCAACCCCACGCAGCGGTGCTCAAAGCCCGGCAGGATGCGATTAATCAGCACCATGCCCGGCTCGCGCACCATAAAGGGGATCATCTCCTCGTCGGACAGGATCTTGGCATGGACCACCAGCGCGCTGCAGCGCTGGCGGATCAGCACTTCAATCGCATGACGCTCTTTATCGGCCTGGTGATAACTGTTGTTAATCAATACATTTTTTTTATGCCGCTGCGCCACGGTGTCCACCGCTTTCACCAGCGCGCCAAAAAACGGATCGGACACGTCCATGACCACCACGCCGATGGTATCGCTGATTTGGGTGGCCAGCGCCTGCGCATTGGCATTCGGCCGGTAGCCCAGTTCCTTAACCGCTTTCATCACCTTGTCGCGGGCTTCCTTGCTGGCGATAGCGCTGTCGTTTAATACCCGTGACACCGTCGCCACCGATACCCCGGCCAACCGCGCCACATCACGAATAGTGATCATCTCTTCCCCTGTTTATGGTGCTTTTCGCCCAGGTATTTTCCCGACCAAACCGGCGGGCGCCGAACCGCATACGCTCCTGATTGTGATAACAGTTTTGAAACATAAAGCGCTATCCTAACCGGTTTAGCCTTAACACAGCGTGAATCAGGTCACAGGACCGGAAGCGTTTACATGCATAAACGGAATTTTATCTGTATGACGAACCCGGCGCGTTGGCCGGCGGGAGAAAACATCAGTAAGGGACGCGTTAGTGGATGTTGTAACTAAAGGGAGGTTTTTTTTTGTTATTCGCGCTTATCCTACCACGGAATGTTTATTTGTGGTCGCCGCGGCGGGCATTTTTGACCCGGAGGTAAAAAGACAGCGACCAGGAGCTGACCACCGACACCATGACAAAGGACGCGTTGATCAGCAAAAAGAGCGGCCAGGCGGTCGACAGGCTAAGGCTGTCGACGCGCATAAGCACCACCCACGAGGCGCACAGCGTGCCGGCCAGGCTGAGGAAAATATAAAGGTATTCTTTTTTCCACGCCAGGTGCGCGTAAGCGCTTAGCAGCAGCGCCAGGATAATCAGGTTATAGGCCCAGGGAGCGGATGTCTCGGTCAGCATAATGGTCCCCTACTCCGGTTCGCTCAGGAACAGCCGGGCGATAGTGCCGGAGCGGTCGTCGCGGTTGACCAGTTCGAACCGGCCGTTGTGCAGCTGCGCGATGCGGGTGACGATGCTTAATCCCAGGCCGATGCCGTTATAGCGCTGATCCATACGCACAAATTCCCTGGTCAGCTCCACCGCCTTCGCCGGGTCGACGCCCGGCCCCTGGTCGATAACCTGCAGCAGGATGCCGTTGGCGCCATCGAGCTTTAGCTGCACCACGATAGCGCTGCCCGCCGGGCTATAGCGATGGGCGTTCTCCACCAGGTTGCGCAGCAGCAGGCGCATCAGGATGGCGTTGCCCTGGAACACAATCTCCGTTGCCGGCAGCATCCAGCGCAGCCGCTGGCCGCGCTGCCCCGCCATCTCGTCCAGCTCGTTTTGCTGCGGTATCACCACATCGTCCCTGAACCTGACCGTCTGGTAATGGCCGGAGGAGAAATCGTGGCGGATACGCGCCAGCAGCAGCAGTTGCTCTACGGTGTAGGACATATTGTCCACCCGCTCGATCAGCGGCTGGCAGTCGATGCCGTACTGCTTTTCCTGTACTTCCAGGTGCAGCCGGATACCGGAAAGGGGG
Source organism: Acerihabitans arboris (assembly GCF_010131535.1). GTDB lineage: Bacteria > Pseudomonadota > Gammaproteobacteria > Enterobacterales > Enterobacteriaceae > Acerihabitans > Acerihabitans arboris. Next base: position 57,713 of record NZ_WUBS01000022.1, on the reverse strand, counting down.
GTGCGCAGTTCATGCGCCACGTCGGAGGTAAACTGCCGGTCCTGCTGCAGGGTGGCATTGAGGCGGAACAACAGTTGGTTCAGGCTGCGGGTGACGGCAATCACCTCGCGGATATTGCCGTGTTCCGGCAGCGGCTCGAAGCTTTCCGCGCTGCGGGAGCCAAGCGCATCCTGCAGGCGCGAGAGCGGCAGGGTTATCCAGTTCACCGCCTGGAAGCAGAAGAACAGCGTGAAGATGATCATCATCAGCGCCGGCACGCTCAGCGCGGCGATGGCTTCGCGTATCTCCTGGTTGACGTGCTCGTTGCGCACATTTTCCGCCAGCGTACGGTTGACCAGCAGGTCGATTTGCTCTTTGCTTTCATGCCATAACCAGATAACGGTAATCAGCTGGCAGCAGAGCAGGATAATGCCCAGCACCACGATAAGACGCCAGCGCATACTGGCCATCGGTCCGTCGGCGGGGGTTTTCATGACGGCTCGCCTTCGGCGGTTTTGGTCAGCAGGTAACCGAAGCCGCGCAGGGTACGGATACGCTCCTTGCCGATTTTCGCCCGCAGGTTATGGATATGCACCTCGAGCGAGTTGGATGACGGATCGTCATCCCAGTTGTAGAGATCCTGGTGCAGGATTTCGCGATGGATACGGTGCCCCGCCCGCAGCATCAGCCGGGAGAGAATGGCGAATTCCTTCGGCGTCAGTTCGATGATTTTGCCGTCCAGCGTCACTTCGTGGCTGGTTAAATCGAGGGAAATATTATCCACCCACAGCTGGTTATTACTTTTGCCCTGGTGACGGCGGATAATGGCCCGCACCCTGGCCAGCAGCTCGCTAAGGGCAAAGGGTTTGACCAGGTAATCGTCCGCCCCGAGGTTCAGGCCGCGCACCCGCTCGTCGACGCCGTCGCGCGCGGTCAGGATCAGCACCGGCACGTCGTTGCCCGCCCTGCGCCAGAGATTCAGCAGCGACATTCCGTCGCCGTCCGGCAGGCCCAGGTCGAGGATTGCCAGGCTGTAGGCGGTGCTGGCCATGAAATTTTCCGCCTCGCGCAGGTTGCCGGCGCTATCGCTGGCGTAGCCCTCCTGCTGCAGCGCCATCCGCAGGCCGTCCCGCAATAATTTGTCGTCTTCTATGATCAGTATTTTCATTGCTGCGCATCCCGGCAGGGTTGTAACACATCAAGATCCGGCTGATAGAGCTGCGTTTTGACGTCCACGAGTCCAAGCAACGTTGAGAAGAGATTATCTTGTGAGTAGGCCTGTCGTTTTGCCCGGTCTCGCAGGCAGTCTTCCCGGACGGCATGCGACTGGAGGTAGCCAGGCGACAACCATATCAGCATCGGGATATGGGTTTGCTGGGCCGGCGCCACGGCGTAAGGCATGCCGTGCAGATAGACGCCGTTCTCGCCCAGGGATTCGCCGTGATCGGACAGATAGACCAGGGCGGTATTGAACTTATCATTGTGAGCTTGCAGCAATTTTATGGTCTTATCAAGCATGTCGTCTATATAGACAATAGTATTGTCATAAGTGTTAACCAGCGCCTGGTTTGAGCAGGTTTGAATCTCATTGGTGTCGCAGGCCGGCGTAAAAGCGGCGGCGGTCTTCGGGTAGCGCTGATAATAGGCCGGGCCGTGGCTGCCGACGGTATGCAGCACAATGACCTGGTCGTTGTCGTGCGCGCCGATATAACCGTCCAGGTTGCGCAGCATGGCTTCATCCAGGCATACGCCTTCGGCGCAGAGTTCGGGCAAATGCCAGGTGCCGAGCTGCTCGGTGGGCACCCGCAGGCAAACCCCTTTGCAACCGCCGTCGTTTTCCCGCCACAGGACATCCACCCGCGCCCGCTGGATAATATCCAGCGCATTGCTCTGGCTGTCGGCCTTTGCGCCGTCGTAGCGCCGGCGCGTCATGCCGGAAAACATGCAGGGCACCGATACCGCGGTGGCGGTGCCGCAGGACGAGGTGTGCGGAAAATAAATCACGTTGTCCGCCGCCAGTTTGGGATTGGTCAACTTGCCATAGCCGCCCAGCGAGAAATCCTGCGCCCGGGAGGTCTCGCCCACCACCAGGATGATCAGGTTCTTTTTGTGATTATCATGGGCGGGGGGAACTTTACGCGCGTCCAGGCCGCGCTCGGCGAAGGGCATTTTTTGGACGTAATCATGTTTGTAATAGGAATAACTGCCGAGCACCATATCGCTGGGGACCAGGTTTTTGACCAGTTGCTGGTTATTCCTCATCAGCGAGGCATAGTCCTTATAAAAGAAGGTCGCCACCAGCGCGATAATGCACAGGGATAACAGAACATTCAGGATATGCAGCCCGATATTTTGCCAGGTGGGCGCCGTGGGTTTGACCTTGATCCACAGCACCAGCAGCGAGGGCAGGATGGCGAAAACCAGGAAGAACAGCGCCAGCCGCGGCGTCAGCAGCGTCACGCTCTCCACCAGCGTGGTATCGAGCGTGTTTTGGATCATGCCCCGATCGATGATGATGCCGTAGGTCTGCATAAAATACTGCGCCAGGGCGTCACAGATAAAAAACAGGATAACGATGGGCTTGCGTATATAAGGCAACAGGATCACGCTGAAGACCACATTCAGCGCGAACAGCAGGGTAAGCGGCATGCTGATAAAAAACAGCAGATTATCACCGACCGATATATCAACTAATTTTAAAACGTTTTTAAAATAGATGACATTTTGGAAAAACGTAATCACCAGCGCCACGATAATATTGAAAAACCACGGACTGACCGTCGGCCGCGGCGCGACTTTAGCAATGTTGAACCACATATTCAGGTTAGCTCTGGAAAATATTAGCGCCAGTTAACCATGATTGTATTAACCAAACCTTAAGCGCGGGCAAGCGCCTGATCTCTACCGCTGAATAAAAACCGTGGTGACGGGGTTCAACGGCCCGGGCCGGCGTTAAGCGGCCGCGGCCATAGGCGGCCGGGCCAGGTGTTCAACGCGAAGCGGCGGCGGCGTCAGCCGGCGGCGGGCATCGCGGCGCCGCCGGTCAGCCGGGTAAGCCGGCGCCATACCCACTCCATCGGCCCCTGTTTGAAAAAGCGCAGCCACAGGGCGGAAAACAGGATATTGGCCAGCCAGACGGGCGGCACCAGCAGCAGCAGGCCGGCGCGGCCAAAGGACAGAAACAGGCCGAACTGGTTAAACACCAGGGTGCATAACAGCGTTTGCAGCAGGTAATTGCTCAACGCCATGCGTCCGACGTTGCCGACCCAGCCGGCGGCGCGCAGGCCGCCGATGGCCGGCCAGAAACCATAGCACAGCGCCACGTAGCCGATCGCCTGGAACGGCGCGCCCAGCTCGCGGGGAATTTGCAGCAGGAACGCGCACCAGTGATAGGCCCAGCCCGACTGCCACTGCGCGACTACCGACGGCAGGTTGATCAACAGCCCAAGCGGGATAAGCCAGGCCGCCATACGCCGATAATGCGCGGGGCTTCTTTTGCCCGCCAGCCAGCCGCTGCGCATCAGCCCGGCGCCGATCAGCATGGCCCCGGCCAGCAGCCAGCCGTACTGCGCCGCCAGCGACATAAGGCTCGCCTGCAATAAATCCAGGCGTATCGCCCAGGCCTCGGGGCCGCCGGTGGTTTGCCAGTAATATTCGTAAATCCGGTCGGCCACGCCGGGCAGCCAGAAGCGCCCAGGCGGCGCGTCGGCCAGCATCGCCTGCATCAGCAGCAGGATGCCGAGGCCGATGGCGTACAGGGCGATGCCGGCGCCGATCAGGCGCCCGGGCGGTAGATCGTGGCGGATGGCGCCCAAACAGAGCAACCCCACCAGGCCGTAGTCCAGCAGGATATCGCCGTCCCAGAAGAAGATGCCGTGGATAAGCCCGAACGCCATCAGCCACAGCAGCCGCGAGCGTATCCAGCGACCACCGCGCGGGATAAGCATTTGCAGGCCGGCGCCGAAGAGCAGCGCGAACAGGGTCAGGAACTTGACCTGCGCCACCATATCCATCACCGCCCAGGTCCAGGCGTCGGCCAGGGACGGCGCGCCCATAAAGGCCGGATTGAGGTAGGCCGCCTTCGGCAGGCCGAAGGCGGTGATGTTCATCAGCAGGATGCCGAGAATCGCCATCCCCCGCGCGCAGTCCAGCATGGCGATGCGCTCGCGCATGGGCAACCTCTTCATTCAAACGGCGCGATCCGCGCCGCAACGTCTTAAGCCAGCGCCGCATCAGCCGTTGTGGTGGCGTACGGCCCGTAAAAATTCCTGGCGGGTATTCTGGCTGGATTTAAACAATCCGCCAAGCGAGGTGGTGGTGGTGGCGCTGGTGGCGTCGCGGATGCCGCGCGCTTTTACACAGTAGTGCACCGCGTCGATGGAGACCGCCACGTTCAGGGTGCCGAGCAGGGTTTGCAGCGCGACCAGGATTTGCTGCGTCAAACGCTCCTGCACCTGCGGGCGCTGGGCGAAAAACTGTACGATGCGATTGATTTTCGACAATCCGATCACGCTGTCCTTCGGGATATAGGCCACGGTGGCCTTGCCGTCGATAATCACAAAGTGGTGTTCGCAGGTGCTGGTCAGGGTGATATCCCGTACCGTAACCATTTCATCCACCTTCATCTTATTTTGAATCAGGGTGATTTTGGGGAAATTGGCGTAATCCAGGCCGGAAAAAATTTCATCAACATACATTTTGGCAATCCGATGCGGCGTTTCCGCCAGGCTGTCGTCGGATAGATCCAGGTTAAGCAAATTCATAATGGCGGTCATGTGCTCGGCAATCTGCCGTTTGCGGGTTTCCCCGTCCAGCACTTCGCCGCGCAGGGGCGTTTCGAGGCCGCGCGTCATTAAGGCTTCATGCACCAGTGCGGCTTCAGTTGTCAGCGATAGCATACTTTTTCTCCGGCAGGCCTATCTGCTCTTGATCTCATCGCGTCAAGATGCGCCCCCACTCTAGTGGAGAGCGCCGCGTTTATCCAGTGATTGTGTTTCATGTTGGATGAAATTGTCGCAGGTTTGGCCTGGTTGTCGCCGTTAAGCCCCCCACCCGGCTCAGGGCTGGCGCCATACCAGCGCGCCGGCCAGCGCCAGCGCCGCCGCCGCCGCCACCAGGGCCGGCTCCAGCCGGCCGGTCAGGGCGCTGGCCAGCGACGAAAGCATGGGGCCGGCCAACTGCCCCAGCGCGTAACCACAGGTCAGCAGGCCGGCCATATAGCGCATATGATCCGGCGCCTGGCGGCGGGCGCAGACCAGCGTCAGCTGCACCACGCTTAAAAACCCGCCGCCGGTGAGCAGCGCGCCGGTCATCAGTCCGCCGACGCCCGGCATGGCGATCATCAGGACGACGCCGATCGTTTGCGCCCACAGGGTCAGCGCCAGCCGTTTACCGGCGCTGAGGCAATGGCGGGTCAGGATGCCGACGCCGATGCCCGCCATGCTGGCGGCGCCGAACACCGGCCAGACCCAGTGGCCGGTTTCGCTGCCGGGAAAACGCGCGGCCGCCATCTGCGCCAGGAAGGTCGCAGGCAGGATATACCCGAAGCCCGCCAGCGAGTAGCTCCAGACCAGGTTTTTCAGCGCCGGGGTGAGCGCCGGCATGGCGTCGCGCGGTCCCCGGCGCGTCAGTTCGCCGCCGCGCGGCAGGTGGGGGCTGATGGCCGCCACCAGCACCAGCGCGGTGACGCCGTAGACCAGCCAGGCGTCGGCGACGTTAACGCCGAGACGATGCATGACCAGCGCCAGCAGGCCGCTGGCCAGGATGCCGGCGCCGGGACCGGCGAATACCGCCGCGCCGAGCGCCGGGCGGCGCAGCTGTACCAGCCGGTCGTTGGTCCAGGCCGCCACCAGCACCATGGCCCAGCCGCTGGCCGCGCCTATCAGCAGGCGCAGCAGGCCGTGCGCCAGCAGGCTATGGGTCTGGGCCGAAAGCAGCGTCAGCGCCACCGCGCCCCACAGCCCGATCCACAGCCGTTTTTCCAGTCCGTTCGCCGAACGCATGGCGTCGAAGGCGCCCAGCAGGTATCCCAGGTAATTACAGGTCGCCACCACCCCCGCCCCGGTAAGGGTCAGCTGCCCCGCGCCTATCATCAACGGCACCTGCGGCGTAAAGGCAAAACGCCCGATGCCCATCGCCACCAGCAGCGCCAGGAAGCCGCTCAGGGCCGCTTTTATTGCCATATCCTCTCCGGATGGTAGATTAATATTGCCAATAGCATGCACGATCAATAAACTCACTAAAAATGAATAATTAAGACCAAGTTAATTACAAATAGAGAACACATGGATCTGACCCAGCTGAAAATGTTCTGCGCCACCGCCGGTACCGGTTCGCTGGCGCGCGCCGCCGAGCTGTTGCACCGCGTGCCGTCCAACCTGACCACCCGGCTGCGCCAGCTGGAGCGGGAGCTGGGCGCCGATCTGTTTATTCGGGAAAAACAGCGCCTGCGGCTGTCGCCGATGGGGCATAATTTCCTGGGCTACGCGACGCGCATCCTGGCGCTGAGCGAGGAGGCCATCAGCATGACCCACGCCGGGGAGCCGACCGGCAATTTTGCCCTCGGCGCGATGGAAAGCACGGCGGCCATCCGCCTGCCCGCGCTGCTGGCCACCTACCATCAGCATTTCCCCCGGGTGTCCCTGTCGCTGGTGACCGGTTCCTCGGGGGATATGCTGGACGGCGTGCGCGCCGGGACCCTGGCCGCCGCCCTGGTGGACGGGCCGGTCAACTATCCTGAAATCAGCAGTTGTTTTAGCTTTGCCGAGACGTTGGTGCTGATTGCCGCGCTCGATCAGCCGCCGATTGACGGCCCGGCGGATATCGGCGGCAAGACGTTGTTTGCCTTTAGCCCCAGTTGCTCTTACCGCCGGCGCTTTGAAGGGTGGTTCCAAAATGAGGGGGTCGCCCCCGGGCCGATCCTGGAAATCCAGTCGTACCATACCATGCTGGCCTGCGTTGCCAGCGGCGCCGGCGTCGCCATGTTGCCGCTGGCGGTGTTGCGGCAGTTGCCGGACCGACAGCGGGTGTCGGTGCATGAGCTGCCGGCGGAAACCGCCGCGGCGGCTACCTGGCTGATCTGGCGCGCCGAGGCCTTTAGCCCCAACGTGGCGGCGCTGAAAAAATTCATTATGGAACAACAGCCGGCCGCGGCCGGGAACGGGTTTGCGCACAACGAGGTAATACTGGAGAATGTGTAATGGATGATAGGCCTGAGTGTATTGATGAGCATCTGCTGTTCGGCGGCCGGCAGTGTCGTTTTCGCCATCGCTCGGCGAGCACCGGCGGGCTGATGACCTATAGCCTGTTCGTCCCGCCCGCCGATCGGCACGCGGCGCCGCCGCATGTGGTGTTCTGGCTGTCGGGGCTGACCTGTAGCGATGAGAATTTTAGCCAAAAAAGCGGTGCCCAGCGGTTGGCCGCCGAGCTTAACCTGTTGTTGGTGATGCCGGACACCAGTCCGCGCGGCGAGGGGGTGCCGGATGACGCGGCCTATGATTTGGGCCAGGGCGCGGGGTTTTATGTCAACGCGACCCGGGAGCCGTGGGCCGGGCATTTCCGGATGTTCGACTATGTGGCCGATGAGCTGCCGGCGTTGGTGCGGCGACAGTTTGCGGTGAGCTCCCGGCAGTCCATCATGGGGCATTCGATGGGCGGCCACGGCGCGCTGATGTTGGCGTTGCGTTTTCCGGGGCGGTTTAGTTCCGTGTCGGCGTTTGCGCCCATCGTTAATCCGGCGCAGGTGCCCTGGGGGCGTAAGGCGTTCAGTGAGTATCTGGGCGATGACGAGCAGGCGTGGCTGGAATACGATAGTTGCCATTTGCTGGCGGGCGACGAGGCCCGGCGGTTGCCGATGCTGATAGACCAGGGCGATGGCGATCAATTCCTGGCGACGCAGCTGCAGCCGGCGAAGCTGGCGGAGGCGGCGCGTCGGAACAGCTGGCCGCTGACCCTGCGTATCCAGCCGGGCTATGATCATAGCTATTTCTTTATCGCCAGCTTTATCGAGGATCATCTGCGCTTCCACGCCGAACATCTTAACGGCTGACTCTCCGTTAGCGCCCGCCGGGTTTAAGCGCGGAGTTTGCGGACCTACCGCACCCTGGGGCGCTTCGGCGGCCTGACAAGGCCGCTCCGACCCCATCGGCGCGCGCTCCCTTGAACAGGCCGGTCCAGAATGCGGCGATCGTGGATGGGCGTTGCCTGCGTTTATTGCAGGATTGGGCTGCCGGCGACCTGTTCGACGTCGCGCAGCGCCTGCAGCAGGATGGCGTCATTTATCGTTATCGGCACCAGGTGGATGGATTCGCCGGTCTGGAGGGTGCGGGCGATAAGCTGGCCGATAGCGTCCCGATCGTTAATATCCACCCGCATGGCCGCCAGCGACGTCGGCAGGCCGAAACGGCCCCAGGCGGCGCTTAATTCGCGCAGCCAGTCGTGCCGTCCCAGCAGGGCGCACTGTACCAAAATGCCGTAGGCGACCTTGGTGCCGTGCAGGAAAGGCGCGGTGGCGGGCAGCGCCGTTAAGCCGTTATGCACCGCATGCGCGGCCGCCACGCGGGTATAGCGTTCGCCGAGGCCGCCCACCATGCCGCCGGCGGCAATGATGGCGTCCACCACGTCGAGGAAATCCTGGCTAAGCTCCCCCCGATCCAGCGCCTCCAGGGCGGCGGCGCTTTGGTTGAGCAATACATCGCGCGCCGCCAGCGCGGTCTGGAGTCCCAGGCGCACGGTGAGCGGCAGTGTTTCCGGTTCGGGGCTGAGCACCACCGCTTCATACCATTTTGCCAGCGTATCGCCGATGCCCGCCAGCAGGTAGGCTTTCGGCGCCGCCAGGATAATGCGCGGCTCCACCAGCACCAGGTGGTTGGCGTCGGCGAAGATTTCGAAGCGCAGGGCCTGTCCGGCGTCGTTGTACCAGACCGACAGCGGCGTCCAGGCGGCGCAGGTGGCGGCAATGGTGGGTATCGCCACCAGCGGGACGCCCAGGCGGCGGGCCACGACCTTGGCGGTATCCAGTACCGCCCCGCCGCCGACGCCTATCACCACCCGGCGATCGTCGCCGGCCCGGCGCGCCAGATCCGCAACGTCGCTTTCACTGCAGTGGCCGCCAAAACCGATGCGTAGCGCGCCGGGGGCGTCAAAGGCCGCCGGCAGGTAGGCGCGCGCCGACGCCAGCGCCCGCTGGCCATAAATCCACACCGCGTTTTCCAGCGCGTCCTCAGGATAAAATTGCGCCAGTTGTTCGATGGCGCCGGGGTAGGAGTAATAATTGTCGGGGGAAACCTGTACTCGGATTGCGTATGACATGCCTTGGCCTGTAAAAAATCGCGCGCCGGGCAAGCGTGCGTTAACGCCCCGGCCCGCGCTGGAAATGAGCAGGATATAATATTGGGTAACGGGGCAATGATTAAGCACTATTTCGGCATATGGAAAGCCGATCCCGGTATAAACGAAGGGCGCCGCGCCGCCCCAGGCGACCCCACGGTCCTAACGCGGCGGCGGTTCGGCGCGTCGCGTCGATGGTTGACCGGCGGCGTCCCGGCGTCCGGAGGCGGCGGGACGATCGGGGAAAATCATATCCTGGTAGCGCACCAGGCGGGAACCGTGGCGCCATTTGTAACCCAGCCAGATCGCCAGGAACAGCGGAATGCCGATATAGGTGGCGGTAACGCCGTACCAGTCGATGCGATCCTGTAAAAACGCCTGGTAGTTTTGCCCAAGCGTAATCAGCAGGCACAGCACAAAGGCGAACATCGGTCCCAGCGGGAAAAAGCCCGAGATATACGGCAGGTCGCCGAGCTCGCGGCCCTGGGCAATATAGCCTTTGCGGAAGCGATAATGGCTGATGGCGATGCCCAGCCAGGCGATAAAGCCGGTCATGCCCGAGGTGTTCAGCAGCCAGAGGTAGACCGTCTGGTTGCCGTACATCGAGGTTAGAAAGCACATGCCGGCCATGAGGGTGGTCAGGTACAGCGCGTTGCGCGGCACTCCGCCCCTGGACAATTTGGCGAAGATTTTCGGCGCCTTGCCTTCGCAGGCCAGCATATACAGCATCCTGGTGGAGGCGTACATGCCGGAGTTGCCGGCCGACAGCACCGCCGTCAGGATCACCGCGTTCATCACCGCGGCGGCCGACAGCAGCCCGGCGTTGCGGAATACCAGCGTAAACGGACTGACGGTAATATCCTTGACGTCATTGCGCAGCAGGTTCGGATCGGTATACGGAATGATCAGGCTGATAATCAGGATGGCCAGCACGTAGAACAGCAGGATGCGCCAGAACACCTGGCGCACCGCGCGCGGGATATTCTTGCCCGGATCGGCCGACTCGCCGGCGGCGATACCGATAAGCTCGGTGCCCTGGAAGGAAAAACCGACAATCATCGCCACCCCGATCATTGCCGGGAAGCCGCCGGCGAAGGGCGCGTCGCCCACCTGCCAGTTATGCCAGCCGGCGCCTTCGCCGCCGCGCAGGATGCCGGCAATCATCAGCACCCCCAACGCGATAAACACCACCACCGTGACCACCTTGATCAGAGAAAACCAGTACTCCGCCTCGCCGAACCCCTTCACCGAAATGGCGTTAAGCATAAACATAATGCCGAGAAACAGGGCGCTCCAGATCCAGCCGGGCACGGTGGGGAACCAGTAGTTCATCACCAGCTGCGACGCCACCAGATCGACGGCGATGGTCACCGCCCAGTTGTACCAGTAGTTCCAGCCCAGGGCAAAACCGAAGCCTTCCTCGACGTAGCGCGCGCCATAGGTGGCGAACGAGCCGGAAACCGGCATATACGCCGCCAGCTCGCCCAGGCAGGTCATCAGGAAATAGACCATCAGGCCGATCAGGATATAGGATAACAGCGCGCCGCCCGGCCCGGCCTGCGAGATGGTCGCCCCCGAGGCGACAAACAGCCCGGTGCCGATGGAGCCGCCGATGGCGATCATGGTGAGGTGACGCGCTTTGAGTTCACGTCGCAGACCCGGTGCGGCCTGGGGTTCGATGTGGTGTTGCGGCATGGTTGTTCAATCTGTCCGTGCAAAAAACGAGGGCGGATTGTAACAAATCAGGCCGTGGGATATAGCGCAACCCGCCGGTTATAAGAGACCTTCATAATCGGCGGTCAATTATAAGCTGCGCAGCGCAATATCGTCGTTTTTTCCAGCGCCGGCGGTCGGCGGCGTTCAGCGGGCGGGCAGGTTAAACCGGCGGCAATAGTCCTGGAAGCGCGCCAGCGCCTGGGAGAGATGCTTTTGGCGATGATGCACCAGGTAGAGGGTGCGCATCAGCGGCGGCAGCGGCAGGTCCAGCGTCACCAGAGTACCGAGCGCCAGGGCTTCCGCCACCACCCGCCGCGACAGGCAGCTGATGCCCAGGCCGTGGCGCACCGCGTGCTTGATGGCCTCGGAATTGCCCAGTTCCATTACCGGCAAAAAATGCGGCAGCCGGGCCAGCAGCAGGTAATCGACGATCTCCCGGGTGCCCGACCCCTGCTCGCGCAGGATCCACGGGGCGCCGGCCAGCTCATCCAGCGCCAGCCGCCGTCCGGCCAGCGGATTATCCGGCGCGGCAAAGACCACCAGTTCGTCCTGCAGCCAGGGCTGGGTGACCAGCTCCGGCTTGTGGCTCGGCCCCTCAATCAGCCCCAGGTCGACGCGAAAATCGATAACCGCGTTCACCACGTCCTGGCTGTTGCCCACCTGCAGTTCCAGCGAGGTGTCGGGGTAATCGCGGCGGTAGCCGGCAATCATTTCCGGCAGGATATAGTTGCCGATGGTGCTGCTGGCGAACAGACGCAGCGCGCCGTTGCCGCCGTGAAACAGCTGTTCGATCTCCATCACCCGTTCGCGCAGCGCCACCGCCTTGGGATAAAGCAGCCGGCCGTGCTCGTTGATCGCCAGCCGTTTACCCACCCGATCGAATAACTGCAGCGCCAGCTGGCTCTCCAGCTCGGTCAGCGCCGCGCTGACGGCGGACTGGGACAACGACAGCTCCGCGGCGGCCTGGATGGTGGAGCCGCTTTTAACCACTTCGGTAAAGACTTCAAGCTGGCGCAGGGTGATATGCATCGGGGGTTTTATCCTTGGACGATCTCTTAACCACTAATAGCGATAGGTTATAAACATATAATCAATTTCTCTTTTATGCCAGCGCCCATTACCCTGTTTTTATCCCCTGGCTTGTTATGGCATAAGAATGGAGCCCTCCCCCGATGATGTCCCTGCGCCTGTACCATGAACATCTGTTGCCCCCTACCCGCCTGGCCGGGCATTATCTGCCCGGACTGCTGCTGACGGCGGCCATCGCCCTGGTTGCCGTCAGCATCGGCGCCTTGCCCGCCGTGGCCAGCCTCGGCCTTGGCGCGCTGACGCTGGCGATACTGGCGGGCATCGTCCTGGGCAATAGCATCACGCCGGCATGGCATCGCCATTGTGACCATGGCGTGCAGTTCGCCAAGCAACGGCTGCTGCGCCTGGGCATTATCCTGTATGGCTTTCGGCTGACGTTCCAGCAAATCGGCGACGTCGGCGCCACCGGGGTGGTTATCGATGTGCTGATGCTTGCCTCGACGTTCCTGCTGGCCTGCTGGCTGGGCCGGCGGGTATTCGGGCTGGACCGGGATACCGCCATGCTTATCGGCGCCGGCAGCAGCATCTGCGGCGCGGCGGCGGTGCTGGCCACCGCGCCGGTATTGCGGGCGGACGCGGGCAAGGCGGCCGTGGCGGTAGCCACGGTGGTGCTGTTCGGCACCGCCGCCATCTTTATCTATCCGGCGCTGTTTGCGCTTAACGCCCATTATCATTGGCTGGCGTTCAGTGAAAAAAGCTTCGGCATTTTCACCGGTTCCACCCTGCACGAAGTGGCGCAGGTGGTGGCGGCCGGCCACGCCGTCGGCCCGGAGGCGGAAAACGCGGCGGTGATAAGCAAAATGATCCGGGTGATGCTGCTGGCCCCGTTCCTGCTGCTGCTGTCGGCCTGGCTGCAACGGCGCGCGCCCCGCGCCCGCGGCGCGGCAAACGCCCCGATCGTCTTTCCCTGGTTTGCCCTGGCGTTTATCGCCGTCGCCGGCCTGAACTCTTTCCACCTGTTGCCGCCGCGCCTTATCGCGACCCTCGATACCCTCGATACCTGGCTGCTGGCGATGGCCATGGCCGCCCTGGGCCTGACCACGCATAGCGGCGCGCTGCGGCGCGCGGGGCTGCGGCCGCTGCTGCTGGCGCTGGTATTGTTTCTCTGGCTGATAGCCGGCGGCGCCCTGGTAAACCTGGGTATTCACCGCCTGCTCGGCTGACGATGATGTTTTTTTCCCTTTCGGCCGGTTTAAGGGCATGATCGGGATAATAATAACGTCAAACAGGAGAAAGACATGAAGTTTATCGGTGCCCATGTAAGCGCGGCGGGCGGCGCGGATCGGGCGGTTATCCGCGCCCATGAGCTGGAAGCCACGGCGTTTGCGCTATTTACCAAGAACCAGCGCCAGTGGAAAGCGGCGGAGCTGAGCGAAGAGGATTGCGAGAAATTCCGCTCGGCCTGCGCGCAGTACCATTTTTCTCCCGACCACATCCTGCCCCACGACAGCTACCTGATTAACCTGGGACATCCGGTGACGGACGCGCTGGAAAAATCCCGCGACGCCTTTATCGACGAAATGACGCGCTGCCAGCAACTGGGGCTGACGCGGCTTAACTTCCATCCCGGCAGCCATCTGCAGCAGATGGATGAAGATAAGTGCCTGGCGCGCATCGCCGAGTCGATTAACTATGCGCTGGCGCGCACCAAGGGCGTGACGGCGGTGATCGAGAATACCGCCGGCCAGGGCAGCAACCTGGGCTTTCGCTTCGAGCACCTGGCGGCGATTATCGCCGGGGTGGAGGACAAAAGCCGGGTGGGCGTGTGTATCGATACCTGCCACGCCTTTGCCGCCGGTTACGATCTGCGCACCGGGGACGCCTGCAGGCATACCTTCACGCAGTTTGAGCATACCGTCGGTTTTTCCTACCTGCGCGGCATGCATCTTAACGATGCCAAAAGCGCGTTTAACAGCCGGGTCGATCGTCATCATAGCCTGGGGGAAGGCAATATCGGCAAAACCGCGTTCGCCTGGATCATGGCCGACCCGCGCTTTAACGATATCCCGATGATCCTGGAAACCGTCGAGCCGGAGATCTGGGCGCAGGAAATCGCCTGGCTGAAATCCATGGACCCCGATCGACAGGCGGCGTAACGGCCCGGCCGGGACCAGGCATGCGCCGCGCCGACGCCGCGCACTGCCTGGCGGCGCCCGGCAATGCCCGCCAGTGCCCGGCGCCGCAGGCATAGTGCCACGAATAGCGCCGCGAATAGTGCCGCGAATAGCGCCGCGAATAGCGCCGCGAATAGCGCCGCGAATAGCGCCGCGAATCGTGCCGCAAGAATAGTGCCGCATATAGCGCCGCAGTACCGTTACCGTCGGTTGCGCACCACCTGGTACCGGCGCGTCAGATACTCCACCGGCGCACTCCAGATATGCACCAGCCGGCAGAATGGAAACAGCACGAACAGCGTCATGCCGAGGATCAAATGCAGGCGGTAAATCAACGCCACCCCCGCCAGATGCGCCGACGCGCCCGGGTGGAACGTCACCACCGCCTGCGCCCAGCCCACCAGCTTCATCATTTCCACACCGTCCATATGCCGGCCGGACACCGGGATGGTCAGCAGGCCGAGGATAACCTGTACCACCAGCAGCGTCAGGATCAGGATATCCCCCACGCTCGACGTGGCGCGAATCCGCGGGTTAAGCAGCCGGCGTTTCAGCAGCAGGCCGCCGCCCGCCAGGGTTAACAGCCCGCAGACGCCCCCCGCCCCCATCGCCAGCTGTTGCTTCAGCGCCACGGACAAAAACGGCTCGTACATCCAGTGCGGGGTCAGCAGGCCGAGCAAATGACCGAAAAAAATGCCCAGGATGCCGATATGGAACAGATTGGACGCCAGGCGCATGCCTTTTTTATCCAGCATCTGGCTGGAGCCGGCGCGCCAGCTGTATTGGCCATAGTCGTAGCGCAGCCAGCTGCCAATCAGGAAGAGGGTGCCGGCCACGTAGGGATAGATATCAAAAAAGAACAGGTTAAGAAACGACATGGCTAATCTCCTTTCTTATCGGCGGCGCGACGGGGCATGCCGACCGGACCGCCGCTGTTTGCATGACGGCCGCCCGGGCCGGGATCGGTGCTGAAATCACTGCTGAGATACTGCGGGATCACCGCGCCGGCAAAGCGGCGCTGATGGCGGGCCTGCTCGCCCGTGGGGCAATCCGGCGGCGCCATGAATTTCACCTGTTCCTCCTCCCACACCGCGTCCAGCGCCGCCGGGGTATCATCCCGCGCCTCGCCGGCCACGGCGCGGTCCAGCCCGGCGCCGGGCAGTTCGCTGCCGGAAAGCGCCAACAGCACGTCGAACAACAGCGCGTAATGCTCGCGCCGCGCCCGCAGGCGGGCGCCGAGCAATGCCAGGATCGGCGCGATATCCGCCAGTCCCGCCCGCCCCTGGGCCTCCGTGCGGCTGGATAAATATTCCAGGTAAAGCGGCAGGAAATCCGGCAGTTCGCGGCTGTCCAGCTCCAGCCCGGCCGCCCGGTACTGCTCCAGCAGATCCACCATCGCCTGGCCGCGATCGCGCGATTCGCCGTGCACATGCTCAAACAGCAGCAGCGAGGTGGCGCGGCCGCGATCGAACAAGGCACAGTAGGCCTCCTGCGCGTCCAGCAGCGGCAGCGCGCAAAAACCGTCGATAAAACCGGTCAACCGCGCCGCCTGTTCCAGGGTTAATTCCCCGGCGGCGCCGGGCGCCCTCATCAGCTCCTCGCGGGCGGCCCACAGCGGTTCGTCCGGATAATCCAGCAAACGTCCGATAATCATCAGGCTAATCATGCGGCGTCCCACCGGTCTTGGCGCCGACGTCAACGGCGTCGATGCGCTTGCTGTTAAACAGATTAAAGCGGGTGTCGCTGCCGCGGCAGCCGTCGCCGAAGCTGAAACCGCAGCCCTTGCTTTCCGGGAACGCCTCGCGGGCCAGCTCGCGGTGACCGGAGGGGATGACAAAGCGGTCTTCATAGTTGGCGATGGCCAGGTAACGGTACATTTCGCGCGCCTGGGCCTCCGACAGCCCGACCTGCTCCAGCGCGCTGGTATCCACCCGGCCCTCCACGGTTTCGGCGCGCTTATAGTGGCGCATCGCCAGCAGGCGCCGCAGCGCCAGCAGCACCGGGGCGGTATCGCCGGCGGTCAGCATATTGGCCAGGTATTGCACCGGGATACGCAGGCTTTCCACGTCCGGCAGCACGCCGCTGTGCGGCAACGCGCCCGCGTCGTCGGCGGACTGGATGGGCGAGAGCGGCGGCACGTACCAGACCATCGGCAGCGTGCGGTACTCCGGATGCAGCGGCAACGCCAGCTTCCAGTCGACGGCCAGCTTATACACCGGCGATTTCTGCGCCGATTCGATCACGCCCTGGGGAATGCCGTCCGCCAGGGCCTGCGCGATCACCGCCGGGTCGGAGGGATCGAGGAAGATAGCCAGCTGGCTTTGGTACAGATCCTTATCCTGTTCCGCGGCGGCGGCCTGCCCTATCCGGTCGGCGTCATACAGCAGCACGCCCAGGTAGCGAATGCGCCCGACGCAGGTTTCCGAGCAGACCGTGGGCTGGCCGGACTCAATGCGTGGATAACAGAAAATGCATTTTTCCGATTTACCGCTTTTCCAGTTGAAATAGATCTTTTTATAGGGGCAGCCGGTCAGGCACATGCGCCAGCCGCGGCAGCGCTCCTGATCGATAAGCACGATGCCGTCCTCTTCGCGCTTGTAGATCGCGCCGCTCGGGCAGGTGGCCACGCAGGCCGGATTCAGGCAGTGCTCGCACAGGCGCGGCAGGTACATCATAAAGGTGTGTTCAAACTGGCCGTACATGGCCGTTTGCATATGCCCGAAGTTCTGGTCCCTGGCGCGATGCTCGAATTCGCCGCCGAGGATTTCCTCCCAGTTCGGGCCGCCGGTGATTTTTTTCATCCTCCGGCCGGTAATCAGCGAGCGTGGACGGGCGATGGGCTGATGCTTGCCCGCCGCCGCGGTGTGCAGGTTCCGGTAGTCATAATCGAAAGGTTCGTAGTAGTCGTCGATTTCCGGCGCGTGGGGATTGGCGAAAATTTGCGACAATACGCCGACCCGGCCGCCCATGCGCGGCTGCAGCCTGCCGTTGATTTTTCGGATCCACCCGCCCCGCCATTTTTCCTGATCCTCCCAGGCATGGGGATAACCGATGCCCGGCTTGCTTTCCACGTTGTTAAACCAGGCGTATTCCACGCCCTCGCGGCTGGTCCAGACGTTTTTGCAGGTGACCGAACAGGTGTGGCAACCGATACATTTGTCGAGGTTCAGCACCATGCCGACCTGGGAACGGATTTTCATTGTGCTTTCTCCCGCGTGCCGCGCGTCCCGGCGCGAGCATTGCCCTGGACATAGTCGTTATGTTCATCGTCCAGCCAGTCGATACGGTCCATTTTGCGCACCACCACGAATTCGTCGCGGTTGGAGCCGACGGTGCCGTAATAGTTGAAGCCATAGGCCAATTGGGCATAGCCGCCGATCATATGGGTCGGTTTCGGGCAGACGCGGGTGACGGAGTTATGGATGCCGCCGCGCTGGCCGGTGATTTCCGACCCCGGAATATTCACGATGCGCTCCTGGGCGTGGTACATCATGGTCATGCCGGCCGGCACGCGCTGGCTGACCACCGCGCGGGCGATCAGCGCCCCGTTGGCGTTAAACGCCTCGATCCAGTCGTTATCGGCAATGCCCAGCTGGCGGGCGTCGTCTTCGCTTAGCCAGACAATCGGCCCGCCGCGCGACAGGGTCAGCATCAGCAGGTTGTCGCTGAAGGTGGAATGGATGCCCCACTTCTGGTGCGGCGTCAGGAAATTGAGCGCCTTTTCCGGGTTGCCGTTGGGCTTGGCGTTGAGCAGCGGCGCGGCCGCGCGGGTATCGATGGGCGGACGGTAAACCAGCAGGCTTTCGCCGAAGGCGCGCATCCATTCATGATCCTGGTACAGCTGCTGGCGACCGGAGAGCGTGCGCCAGGGGATCAGCTCATGCACGTTGGTGTAGCCGGCGCTGTAGGATACATGTTCATCCTCCAGTCCGGACCAGGTAGGGCTGGAGATGATTTTGCGCGGCTGGGCCTGCACATCGCGAAAACGGATCTTCTCGTCTTCCTTGTTCAGCGCCAGGTGCCGGTGATCGCGTCCGGTCATGACGCCGAGCGCCGCCCAGGCTTTTACCGCCACCTGGCCGTTGGTCTCCGGCGCCAGGGATAAAATCACCTCGGCGGCGTCGATGGCGCTGTTGATGTTGGGACGTCCGGCGGCGGCGCCGTCGGTTTTGGTGAGGTTGAGTTTTTTCAGGAAATCAACTTCAACCTGGGTATTCCAGCCGATGCCTTTGCCGCCGTTGCCAAGCTGGTCCAGCAACGGCCCGAGCGAGGTAAACCGCTCATAGGTGTTCGGATAGTCGCGCTCCACCACCATGATATGCGGCGCGGTCTTGCCCGGGATCAGCTCGCACTCGCCTTTTTTCCAATCCTCCACCCCCAGCGGCTGCGCCAGTTCGGCGGCGGAGTCATGCTGGATCGGCAGGGTTACCACATCGGTCTCAAGGCCCAGGTGTCCCCGGCAGACCCGCGAGAACGTCCTGGCCAGGTCCTTGTAGATTTCCCAGTCGCTTTTCGAGTCCCAGGCCGGGTCCACCGCCGCCGACAGCGGATGGATAAAGGGATGCATATCGGACGTGTTCAAATCGTCTTTTTCATACCAGGTGGCGGTGGGCAGCACGATATCGGAATACAGGCAGGTGCTGGACATACGAAAATCCAGGGTCACCACCAGATCCAGCTTGCCTTCGCCGCCCTGGTCCCGCCACTCCACTTCTTCCGGCATGATGCCGCCCTGGCGGCCGAGGTCTTCGCCCTGGATGCCGTTTTCGGTGCCCAGCAGGTATTTGAGCATGTACTCGTGTCCCTTGCCGGACGACCCGAGCAGGTTTGAGCGCCAGACAAATAAATTGCGCGGGAAATTCTGCGGCGCGTCGGGCTGCTCGGCGGCAAAACGCAGCGCGCCGCTTTTCAGGCCCGCCACGGTATAGTCCACCGGCGACAGGCCGGCCGCCCTGGCCTGTGCCGCGATATGCAGCGGGTTGACGTTCAGCTGCGGCGCGGAGGGCAGCCAGCCCATGCGCTCGGCGCGCACGTTAAAGTCGATCAGGCTGCCGGTGTAACGCGCCCGGTCCGCCAGGGGCGACAGCAGTTCCTGCGGCGCCAGGGTTTCGTAGCGCCACTGGCTGGAATGGTTATAAAAGAACGAGGTACTGTTCATATGGCGCGGCGGGCGTTGCCAGTCCAGGCCGAACGCCAGCGGCAGCCAGCCGGTCTGCGGCCGCAGCTTTTCCTGGCCGACGTAGTGCGCCCAGCCGCCGCCGCTCTGGCCCACGCAGCCGCAGAACACCAGCATATTGATCAGCCCCCGGTAGCTCATGTCCATGTGATACCAGTGGTTCAGCCCGGCGCCGACGATAATCATCGAGCGGCCGTGGGTTTTTTCGGCGTTATCGGCAAACTCGCGCGCGATGCGGGCGATATTGTGGCGGGACACGCCGGTGATTTTTTCCGCCCAGGCCGGGGTATAGGCCTTGATATCGTCGTAGTCCCGCGCGCAGTTGTCGTCGTCCAGGCCGCGGTCAAGGCCGTAATTGGCCAGCATCAGGTCATAGATGCTGGTGACCAGCGCCTCGCCGCCGCCGGCCAGGGCCAGGCGCTTGACCGGCAGTTTGTGCAGCAGGATGTCGTTGAGCGGCACCGGGCTGAAATGCTCGCTCGGGGCGCCGCCGAAGTAGGGGAACCCCACCTCCACCACCCGATCGTGGCCGCCCAGCAGGCTGAGCTGTAGTTTTACCTCCCGTTGGCCGGCGCCGTCGCGCTGCTCCAGGTTCCATTTACCCTGCTCGCCCCAGCGGAAGCCGATAGACCCCTGCGGCGCCGTCAGCCCGCCGGTATTTTCATCAATGGCGACGGTTTTCCACTGCGGGTTATTGTCCTGGCCGAGACCGTCCACCAGATCGGCGGCGCGCAGCAGGCGGCCGGCGGCGTAATAACCCTCCGGCCGGGGTTCGAGCATGACCAGCATCGGCAGATCGCTGTAGCGCCTGACATAATCGAGGAAATAGTCGCTTTGCCGCCGCAGGTAAAATTCGCGCAAAATCACATGGCCCATCGCCAGCGCCATGGCGCTGTCGGTGCCCTGTTTCGGGCTGAGCCACTGGTCGCACAGCTTGGCGATTTCGGCGTAATCCGGGGTCACCGCCACGGTTTTGGTGCCTTTGTAGCGGGCTTCGGTAAAGAAATGGGCGTCCGGGGTGCGGGTTTGCGGCACGTTGGAGCCCCAGGCGATGATATACGACGAGTTATACCAGTCGGCGGACTCCGGCACGTCGGTTTGCTCGCCCCAGGTCATCGGCGAGGCCGGCGGCAGATCGCAGTACCAGTCGTAGAAACTCAGGCAGGCGCCGCCAATCAGGGAAAGATACCGCGCGCCGGCGGCGTAGGAAATCATCGACATGGCCGGGATCGGCGAAAAACCGATGATGCGGTCCGGCCCGTAGGTCTTGGCGGTATAGACGTTGGCGGCGGCGATCAGCTCGTTTACCTCGGGCCAGCTGGAGCGGATAAATCCGCCGCGCCCGCGCGCCTGTTTATAGCCTTGGGTGGCCGCCGGATCGTTCATAATGGCGGCCCAGGCGTCCACCGGGTCGTCGTGCCGCGCGCGGGCCTCGCGCCAGAGGGTGAGCAGCAGCTTGCGCATCAGCGGGTACTTCAGCCGGTTGGCGCTGTAGAGATACCAGGAGTAGCTCGCCCCCCGGGGGCACCCGCGCGGTTCATGGTTGGGCAGATCCGGGCGGGTGCGCGGATAGTCGGTTTGCTGGGTTTCCCAGGTGACCAGCCCGCTCTTGACGTAGATTTTCCAGCTGCATGAGCCGGTGCAGTTTACCCCATGGGTGGAACGCACGATTTTATCATGCTGCCAGCGGCTACGGTAGCCCTCTTCCCAATCGCGATTGGTGTTCATCGCCTGGCCGTGCCCGTCGGCAAAGGGTTGATCGAGCTGTTTAAAATAACGGAACCTGTCGAGGAAATGGCTCATCCGGTGTTCTCCTGCAAGGCAAGTCCCGGGGACTTGCGGTCATAATGGGAGCCTGGGCGCCGGGGTCGACGCTAGGTGGCGACTACGGGCGATACGGCGTCAGCGCGGCTTTTTAGTCGCCATGCCGCGATTGATGTTGCGGCCGTAGACCAGCCAGGTGACCAGCACGCACACCACGTAAAACACCAGGAACACTTTCATCGCGCCCGCCGGCGAGCCGGTCAGGGCCAGCGAGATGCCGAAGGCCTGGGGAATAAAAAAGCCGCCCGCCGCGCCGATGGCGGAAATAAACCCCAGGGAGGCGGCGGACTCGGTGGCCGCCTCGCGCTGCGCCTCTTCGTCCCTGCCGCCCCCGGCCTTGACCCGGTCCAGGGTGAGCTTGCGCAGGATCACCGCGATCATCTGGAACGTGGAGCCGCTGCCCAGGCCCGCCGTCAGGAACAGCAGCATAAACACGCCGAAAAAGGCGCCGAAGGCGCCGCCCTGTCCGCCCGACGGCAGGGTGAGGAACAGCAGCCCGGCGAACAGGGCCATCAGGATAAAGTTGGCCAGGGTCACGCGGATGCCGCCCAGGCGATCGGACAGCGCCCCGCCGGCCGAGCGCGCCAGCGCGCCGATCAGCGGACCAAAAAAGGCGTAATGCAGGATTTGCACCTCTGGAAACTGGGTTTTCGACAGCATGGCGAACCCGGCGGAAAAGCCGATAAACGAGCCGAAGGTCGCCAGGTAGAGAAAGCTTAAGATCCACATATGGCCGCGCTTGAGCACCACCATTTGCTTACGCAGCGACGCTTTGGCGGTGGCCAAATCGTTCATGCCGAACCAGGCTGCCCCGGCCGCGGCCAGCAGCAGCGGCACCCAGATCCAGGCGGCGTTTTCCAGCCACAGCCGGCTACCGTCCGCCAGCACCCGGCCGGTGCCGCCGAACAGGGCGAATATCGACGTGGAGACGGCCAGCGGCGCAATCAACTGCATGACGCTGACGCCCAGGTTGCCCATGCCGCCGTTCAGTCCCAGCGCCCCGCCCTGGCGGGCCTTGGGGAAAAAGAAGCTGATATTGGCCATGCTGGAGGCGAAGTTGGCGCCGGCAAAGCCGCACAGCAGCGCGATGGTGATAAACACGCCGTACGGGGTCTGCGGATCCTGCACCGCCACGCCCAGCCACAGGCAGGGGATCACCAGGAACAGCGTGCTGACGGCCGTCCAGCGGCGGCCGCCCACCAACGGCACCATAAAGGAGTAGGGCACCCGCAGGACGGCGCCCGACACCGCCGGCAGCGCGGTAAGCAGAAACAGCCGATCGGTGGAGAAATCAAAGCCCACTTTGTTCAGGTTGACCGCCACCGCGCTGAACAGCATCCAGACGCAAAACGACAGCAGCAGGCAATAAATGGAAATCCAGAGATTGCGGCGGGCCACCGGCTGTCCACGGGTGCGCCAGAACTCCGGCTGCTCCGGCTGCCAGTCCTCGATAACGGCGCCCCGGCGGCGCCCGGCTGCGGCTGGACGGGAAGGTTGTGTCATAAAAGCCTCGAACGAGTAGGGGATCTGTTGTTATATCCGCTACCCTAGGCAAGCGTGGCCGGGGTAAACTTGATGTGAATCAATGGATAATCCGTTAGCAAACGCGCCCTCGAGCCGGCGCTATCATTTGTAGGTAGTGCATTTTTTCAACGAAGACCCTATGATTCATTAGGTTATGCCGCGTCCAGGGCCAAGGGGGCAGCACCCGTCCCGTCGCCGGCTATTTGTGGGTACTCCCAAAGGGGTATAGGGTTAAAGGTCGCGATCGGGAAGAATACCCCACGCCCCCTTCTCTTCCGGTATCCGGGGAACTTTGCCTTATGACCAAACCGCTGTTTGCGCCATTATCCATCGTCCAGCAGGTGGCGCTGCTGATGCTGCTGTCGGGTATCCTGGGCGTCGGCGGCATGAGCCTGTCGTTATGGATGGCGCAGGGCATGCAGGGCAACGCCCATGCCATCAACAAAGCCGGTTCGCTGCGCATGCAGAGCTACCGGCTGCTGTCGCGGGTGCCGCTGGACCGGGACAGCGGGCCGCTTATCGCAGAGCTGGAGCGGGATCAGTTAAGCGACGATCTGCAACAGCCGGTGAAGCGCGAGCGCCTGACGCCACAATACCTGGCTCTGCGCGCCCACTGGCACACCACGCTTAAGCCGCTGCTGCTGCGCGCGCAACGTCCGGCGGACGCCGCCGGGGGCGTGGCGGAATTCGTGCGCCGGCTGGATGCGCTGGTGTCGGATCTCGATCGCAATACCGAGCGCAGGCTGACGCTGGTGGCCAGCGTGCAGAAAATCGTCATTGCCCTGACGCTGCTGGTACTGGCCGGCACCATTATCTACCTGCGCCGCCGCCTGCTGCGTCCCTGGCGGCGATTGCTCAACCAGGCCAGGGCGGTGAGCCGCGGCGATTTCAGCCAGCGCTATCCGCTGCCGGCCGGCGCCCGGCGGGGCGGACATCACGAAATGGATCAATTGGGTTTAACCCTGAACGGCATGTCGCAGTCGCTGTCGCAGATTTATGCCGAACTGGAGCAGCGGGTCGCGGATAAGACCGCCGATCTGCGGCAAAAAAACCGGGCGCTGGATTTCCTTTATCGCGCCAGCCGGCAATTGCATACCGGCGAGCCGTTGCCCGGCCGCCTGCATACGGTGCTGGAAGAATTGCAAATCTTGACCCCGCTGCGGGAAATCCAGATCCGGCTGTATGAAAATGACCATGATGCCGGGATAACCGAGACGGCGGGCGTCGTACCCGCGGCCGTGGTCCCGGTTGGGGACGAGGCGGAACAGCTCAGCTGGAGCCTGCATGATAAACTAGGCCAATACGGCATCATGCTGGCGCAATATCCGGCGCGGCACATCATGGACGACGCGCAGCGGCGGCTGGTGGCCACGCTTATCGAACAGCTGACCAGCACGCTGGCGCTGGAACGCCAGGCCGAACACCAACAGCAGTTGCTGCTGATGGCGGAGCGGACGGCCATCGCCGGCGAACTGCACGACAGCATCGCCCAATCGCTCTCCTGCCTGAAGCTGCAGATAGGCGTCCTGCAAATGCAAAGCGCGGACACCACGCCTGAAAACCAGCTGCTGATGCAGCAGATGCGCGACGAGCTCAATACCGCCTATCGCCAGCTGCGGGAACTGCTGACCACCTTTCGCCTGCGCCAGACCGAGCCGGGCCTGCGGGCGGCGCTGCAAACGACGGTGGAGGAGTTCTCGGCCCGGCTGGGATTCGCCATTGACTTCACCTATCGGCTGCCGGCGAAAACCGTCTCCTCCCATCAGGTTATCCACCTGACGCAAATTGCGCGCGAAGCGTTAACCAACATTGTCAAACACGCCGGCGCCAGCCGGGTCGCCGTCGCCGCCCGCCTTGAGGCGGACGGGCTGGTGCTCGACATCCGCGACAACGGCCGCGGCCTGCCGGACGAACATCAGCGCCAGCATCATTACGGACTGGTGATCATGCAGGATCGCGCCAGGAGCCTGCAAGGCCACTGCCGGGTCGCCAGGCTCGCCTGCGGCGGCACCGAAGTGCGGGTATACGTCCCGCGGCAGCCGGCGCCAACCCATTAACAGGAACACATCATGAGCGCGCCAGACGTCGCCACCATTTTATTGATTGACGATCACCCGATGCTGCGCAGCGGCGTCAGGCAGCTGATCGGCATGGACCCCGGCCTGAAGGTCATTGCCGAAGCCGCCAACGGCGAACTAGGCGTGCGGCTGGCCGAAGCGCTGGATCCGGATTTAATCCTGCTCGATTTGAAGATGCCGGGCATGAACGGACTGGATACGCTCGACAGCCTGCGCCGCCTCCCGCTTTCCGGGCGGATCGTGGTCTTCAGCGTCTCGAATCATGAGGATGACGTGATTACCGCCCTCAAGCGCGGCGCCGACGGTTACCTGCTCAAGGACATGGAGCCGGAGGATCTGCTGGCCGCCATCCGCCAGGCGGCGGCGGGCAAGATGGTATTAAGCGAGGCGTTGATGCCGGTGCTGGCGGCCAGCCTGCGCGAAGAGCGTCCCGGTGGCGAGCGTGATATCGGCCGGCTTACGCCGCGCGAGCGCGACATCCTGAAATTGATTGCCCATGGGCTGCCGAATAAAACCATCGCCCGCAGGCTTGACATCAGTGAAAGCACCGTGAAGGTACATGTAAAACATTTGCTGAAAAAAATGCGGCTGAAGTCGCGGGTCGAGGCCGCGGTGTGGGCGTTGCAAAACAAGACGTTCTGACATGGCGGGAAAAAATACGCCCCGCGCGGGACAGGGCCGCGCGCGGGGCGTTGATATAACCGGAGCCGAATCCGGCCCGCGCGACGTGCGCCGCGCGGCCGAACCTTACGCCAGGGCTTTCGCCAGTTCGGCGTCCGGACGTTTCAGCACCGAGTACATTACGCCCAGCAGCAGGGTACCGGCCGCGATGGCGATCAGGTAACCGACCACCGGCGTGATGGCGCCCGGGATCAGCAGCACAAACATGCCGCCGTGCGGGGCCATCAGCTTGGCGCCGAAGAACATCGACAGCGCGCCGGTGACGGCGCCGGAGATCATGCTCAGCGGGATAACCCGGAACGGATCGCGGGCGGCAAAGGGAATCGCCCCCTCGGAGATAAAGCACAGCCCGAGGACAAAGGCGGCCTTGCCGGCCTCGCGTTCAGGTTTATCAAACTTATTGCGCGCCAGCAGGGTGGCGACCGCGATGCCGAGCGGCGGCACCATGCCGGCGGCCATGATCGCCGCCATCGGCGCATAGGTTTGGGTACTGAGCAAGGCGACGCCGAAGGCGTAGGCGGCCTTGTTAATCGGCCCACCCATATCGCTGCACATCATGGCCCCGAGAATGGCGCCCAGCAGTATGGCGTTGGCGGTGCCCATCGACTGCAGCCAGTCGGTCAGCGCCGTCAACAGCTTGGCCACCGGGGTGCCCACCACGTAGATCATCACCAGGCCGGTCACCAGGCTGGCGATAAGCGGAATGATCAGTATCGGTTTCAACGCCGCCATGCTTTGCGGCAACGGCAGTTTGGTGCTGATAAGCTTGGCCACGTAGCCGGCCAGGAAACCGGCGATGATACCGCCGATAAACCCGGCGCCGGTGCTGACCGCCAGCATGCCGCCCACCAGCCCCGGGGTCAGGCCCGGACGGTCGGCGATGGAGAAGGCGATAAAGCCCGCCAGCACCGGCACCATCAGGGCAAACGCCGATTTGCCGCCGATTTGCATCAGCGCCGACGCCAGAGTGCCCGGCTGTTCAAAGGCATGGATACCGAAGATAAAGGATAAGGCGATGCACAGGCCGCCCGCCACCACCATCGGCAGCATATAGGACACGCCGGTCAGCAGATGGCGATACGGGCCGGGGGAGGTTTTTTTCTCTTGCCCGGACTCATTGTTGCCTTCCTGCGCCGCCGGCTGGTAGACCTTGGCCTCCACCAGCGCCTTATCCAGCTCCTGGGCGGTCTTTTTCAGCGCCAGGCCGGTGCTGGTGCGATACATTGGCTTACCGGCGAACTTGCTCAGGTCCACCTCGATATCGGCGGCGACGATCACCAGGTCAGCCTGGCGCACTTCTTCGTCGGTAATGGCGTTGCCCGCCCCCACCGAACCGCGGGTTTCCACCTTCACCCACCAGCCGCGTTTTTTGGCTTCGCCGTCGATGGCTTCCGCCGCCATATAGGTATGGGCCACGCCGGTCGGGCAGGCGGTAATGGCCACTATCCTTTTTGGCCCGCTGGCGGCAAGGGCGGTGGCGGGCGCGCTTTCAGCCGGCGCCTGGTAGAGGCTCGCCTCGGTTTTGGCGCGGGCGAGAAAATCCTGCGGCGCGCCGGCGGCCAGGGCGGCATCGCCGTAAAACACCCGTTTGCCGTTCAGGGCCGCGTCCGGGGTAAGATTGCCCACCACCACCACCAGTTCGGCGTCGGCGGCGGATTCAACCAGGGTCAAACCCGCTTTCGGCGCGGCGTCGACCACTAATTTTTTCACCAGATGGCTTCTTGCCTGCCCCAGTGAGCTGTCTATTTGCAGCAGCGTTTTCATTGTGCCTCCAACTGGTCATTAAAAGGTTTCAGATCGACCCGGGCCATCATGGCGGCCAACTGCGGCCGATCGGTAATGCCGACATTGCTCTGGCTGACCGCCAAAGCCGCCACGGCTGTCGCCAGGCGTAACGTATGTTCACTGGATTCGCGCATCAGCAGGCCGTAGATCAGCCCGCCGACCATGGAATCGCCGGCGCCGACGGTGCTGACCACTTCACAGGCCGGCGGCTTGGCAAGCCAGGCGCCCGAGGCGTTGACCCACAGCGCGCCTTCGGCGCCCAGCGAGATAACCACATGGGCGATGCCCTGTTCGCGCAGGGCGTGGGCGGCCACCACCACATCGGCCAGGGTCGGCAGCTTGCGCCCGGCCCAGATTTCCAGCTCGCGCCGGTTGGGTTTGACCAGCCAGGGCGCGGCCTTCAATCCGGCCACCAGCGCTTCGCGGCTGCTGTCGAAAATAATGCAGGGACAATGGCTGCGCAGCTTGATCATCCATTCGGTAAAGGCTTCCGGCGGCACGCCCGCCGGCAGGCTGCCGCTGACCGCCACCATATCGAACTGGCCCAGCCAGGTCAGCGAGTCGTTGACGAAACGCTCCCAATCCTGCGGCGTAACGTTAAAACCGGAAAAATTAAAATCGGTGACGTCCCCTTGCTTCTCGGTCAGCTTGACGTTGATGCGGGTGCGCCCCTGGACCACCTGGAAACGGTTGGCGATGCCCAGATCGCTGAACAGCAGCTGGAAGCCGTCCTGGTTTTCCTTGCCCAGGAAGCCGCCGACGGTGACGTCGATTCCCAGGTCCTTGAGGACCTTGGCGACATTGATCCCTTTGCCCGCGGCGTGCAGTCCGGTCGTTTGCACCAGGTTAACTTCCCCGCGTTCAATCTCGGGGCAATAGCCGACCAGGTCATAGGCCGGGTTCAGCGTAATGGTGGCTACACGTCTGCTCATGCCGCGCCCTCCCCAAGGCCCGAGGCAATGGCCTCGCCGATGGCTTTCAGCGCTTGTTCAGCATCATCGCCGTCGGCGGTGATGCGCAGGCGATGCCCGCTCTTCACGCCCAGGGCCACGACCTTCATCAGGCTGCGTCCGTTGGCCGGCTTGCCGGAGCCGTCAAGGTTGGTGACGGTAACGGCGCTGTTGAACTGTTTGATCACATTCACCAGGGCGGTGCCGGGACGGGCGTGCAGGCCGTGTTCGTTGCGCACCACGAATTCCGCGCTCAACAGCGACTCCCGCGCGGCGGTTTCGCCGCTGAGCAGGGCCAGCAGGCCGGGACCGTCGGCGGTCAGCAGGCGCGTCGCCTCGCCGGCCAGCAGCAGATCGCCCAGGACGTTCAGCACGTCAAGCGGCCGATCGTCCGCCATGGCGACGGTCACCAGCAACGCCACGCTTTCACCCTCTTCTGCAAACGGCGCCGCCGGGCGGCTGAGCGCCACGGCGCTGCCCAGATTACCGTGGGTACTGTCGTTGAGCCAAACGCCCTGCCCCAGGTTCAGGGGACGACCGCTTATCACTTCGCTGACAAAACCCGCGTCCACCGCGCCCGCCAGCTGCAGGCGGCCGGCGTTGAGCGCCTTAAGGGTGGTCATGTCGCTGGCGGGCACGTCCAGCGCCATCAGGGAGATATCGAACAGGAAAGGCGCGGGCTGTTTTTCACCGGTCAACGCGCCGCGCAGCTCTTCGGCCGAGGTGGTGGTGGCCAGGCCGGCCGCCACGCCGTCATCGCTCAGCACATGGGTAAGCTGGCGCAGCAACGCCAGATGTTCGTCGGAACGGGCGGCGATGCCGATCACCACATAGGCCGTCTGGCCTTCGCCCCAGTCGATCCCCTGCGGGAACTGGAATACCTGCACGCCGGTGTTCAGCACCAGGTCGCGGGTATCGGTGGTGCCGTGCGGAATGGCGATGCCGTTGCCCAAGAAGGTCGACGTCTGCTGCTCGCGGCGCATCATGCCGTCCACGTAGCCCGCGCCGACATAACCCGCCTGCGTCATGGCCGAGGCGACCTGGGTGATGGCCTCCTGCTTGTTCTGCGCATGGGCACCGAGATGAATATCTTTCAATGACAGATCAAACATACCTCTCCTCGCTTGTTGAAAGTTGAATCGTTTCAGCTGTGATGAACAATAAAAGCGATATCGTCTGGGCTTCCGCCCGCACAATGTCGCTGAAACGTTTCAATAAAGTCTCCGACGTTGCGGTAATGATTGCAAGCATCGTCGAATTATTCCTATCGAATCTTTGAAGCGCCGCACAGTTTATCTGCAGAAAGGCGGATGGCGATGTTTTTTGGCGCCAAAAGCTGAAGCCGGGCTGAAGCACCTTTATTTTCACCGCCTGCTGTTGTTTTTTGCCAACAGGCGTATCATGTCCGCGTCCATTCGAATTGATCCAGATTCCATCATCATGCATACGCCTATCGCCCTCTCGCGGCGCCTTCCGGATATGACCTCTGCGGCATTTCTGGCGATCGCTTTTCTCTCCGGCATCGCCGGCGCGCTACAGCTGCCCACCCTGAGCCTGTTCCTGTCCACTGAAGTGCTGGCCCGGCCGTTTATGGTGGGATTATTTTATACCGGCAGCGCGGCGATCGGCATCGCGGTCAGCCAGTTCCTGGCCGGACGTTCGGATAGAAAAGGCGATCGCAAGCAGCTGATCCTGCAATGCTGCCTGCTGGGCGCCGCGGGCTGCGTGCTGTTTGCCTTTAACCGCAGCTATTTTGTCCTGCTGGCGTGCGGCGTGTTGTTAACCAGCTTCGGGTCCACCGCCAACCCGCAGATGTTCGCCCTGGCACGCGAGCACGCCGACCAGACCGGCCGCGAGGCGGTGATGTTCAGCTCGGTGATGCGCGCCCAGGTGTCCCTGGCCTGGGTCGTCGGCCCGCCGCTGGCGTTTGCCCTGGCGCTGGGTTTTGGTTTCAAGATGATGTATATGATGGCCGCCGTCACCTTCGTGGTCTGCGGCGCAATGGTATGGCTGATGCTGCCGTCGATGCGCAAATCGGCGCTGAAAACCGCCGCGGTGCTGGAAGCGCCCCGTCGCAATCGCCGCGACGCCATGCTGCTGTTCGCCGCCTGCACCCTGATGTGGACCTGCAATTGCATGTACCTGATCAATATGCCGCTATATTTAATCCATGAGCTTATGCTGCCGGAAAAGCTGGCCGGGGTCATGATGGGCACCGCCGCGGGCCTCGAAATCCCGACCATGCTGGCGGCGGGTTATGTGTCCAGGCGTTTCGGCAACCGGCTGCTGATGCGCATCGCCGTCGCCGCCGGGCTGCTGTTTTACCTGGGGCTGCTGGTGTTTACCGCCCCCTTGGCGCTGCTGGCGCTGCAGTTGCTGAACGCGGTGTTTATCGGCATTTTGGCCGGCATCGGCATGATTTATTTCCAGGATCTGATGCCCGGCCAGGCCGGCGCCGCCACGACGCTATTTACCAACACCGGGCGGGTGGGCTGGATTATCGCCGGGTCGGTCGCGGGACTGATAGCGGAAATCTGGCGGTACCATACGGTGTTTTTCGTGGCGCTGCTAATGATTGCCGGCGCCGGTTATTGCATGTGGCGCATTCGTGATGTAGATTCGCCGCTGCCCCGCGACACGCGTACGATCCCCTTGCCTGAAGGCCCGGGCAACGGTAACGTGTCGCCTTAGACTCCGACACAATTATACAGGTCCACTTTGATGGCTAGAGCAAACGAAATTAAGCGCGGCATGGCGGTAAACTACAACGGTAAGTTACTGCTGGTGAAAGACATTGATATCCAGAGCCCGAGCGCGCGCGGGGCCAGTACGCTGTACAAGATGCGTTTTTCCGACGTCCGGACCGGCCTGAAGGTGGAAGAGCGCTTCAAGGGTGACGATATCCTGGAAACCATCAACCTGGTGCGGCGCTCGGTAACCTTTTCTTATATCGACGGCGAAGAATACGTCTTTATGGACGACGAGGACTATACCCCGTACCTGTTCAAGAAAGACCAGATAGAAGACGAACTGCTGTTTATCCCCGAAGGCGGCATCCCCGGCATGCAGGTGCTGACCCTGGAAGGCCAGGTGCTGGCGCTGGAACTACCGCAAACGGTGGATCTGGAAATTATCGAGACCACCCCGGGCATCAAAGGCGCGTCCGCCAGCGCCCGCACCAAGCCGGCGCTGATGAGCACCGGCCTGACCGTCTCGGTGCCGGAATATCTCAACAGCGGCGAGAAAATCCGTGTTCACGTGGCGGAACGTCGCTATATGAGCCGCGCCGACTAACCGTTTCCTTCGGCGGCCAAACAGGACGCATAACCATGACGACCATTGCCACGACATCTTTACCCGCCGGGGTGCAACGACCCGGCTACGATCGCGCCGGGCTCAAAAGCCGCGTCGTGCATATCGGCTTTGGCGCGTTTCACCGTGCCCACCAGGCGGTGATGACCGATCGGGTGCTTAATAGCCTCGGCGGCGATTGGGGCATCTGCGAGGTCAGCCTGCACAGCGCCGGTTTATTGCAGGCGCTGCGCGGCCAGGACCACCTGTTTACCGTGCTCGAAAAGGACGGCAACGGCAGGCAGGCGCGCATCATCGGCGCGGTAAACGAGTCGGTGATTGCCGCCATCGAGGGTATCGACGCGGTGTTGGAAAAACTGGCCGAGCCGCAGGTGGCCATCGTCTCGATGACCATCACTGAAAAAGGCTATTGCATCGAGCCGGGCAGCGGCGAGCTGGATCGCGCCAATCCGCGGATCCAGGCGGATATTCTTCATCCCGAAGCGCCGGGCACGGTACCCGGCCTGCTGGTGGAGGCGCTGCGCCGGCGTTATGCCCGCGGCCTGAAACCGCTGACCCTGCTGTCGTGCGATAACATTCCCGGCAACGGCCATGTCGTCAAACGGGCGGTGCTCGGCCTGGCGCAGGCCAGGGATCCGGCGCTGGCGGCCTGGATTGAGGGGCACGTCTCATTCCCGGCGACCATGGTCGATCGCATCGTGCCCGCGGCCACCGACGAAACGCTGGCGGAAATCACCGCTATCCTCGGCGTGGAGGACCCCTGCGCCATCGCCTGCGAACCTTTTATCCAGTGGGTTATCGAGGATAATTTTGTCGCCGGCCGGCCGGACTGGCAGCGCGCCGGCGCGCAGTTTGTCGCCGACGTCGCGCCTTACGAGGAGATGAAGCTGCGCATGCTGAACGGTAGCCACTCGTTCCTTGCCTGGCTGGGAAATCTTGCCGGCTACCAGCATATCAGCGACTGCATGGCGGACCCGTGCTACCGCGCCGCCGTGGCCGGGCTGATGGCGCGGGAGCAGGCGCCGACCCTGCGCCTGGGCGCTGATGAGGTGGACCTCGCCGCTTACGCCGCGCGGTTGCTCGAGCGCTTTGCCAACCCCGAGCTGAAGCACCGCACCTGGCAAATCGCCATGGACGGCACGCAAAAGCTGCCGCAGCGCATGCTGGACCCGGTGCGCTGGCATATCGCCCACGGCGACGTTTATCCCCTGCTGGCGCTGGGTATCGCCGGCTGGATGCGGTATGTGGGCGGGCGGGACGATCTTGGCGCGGAAATCGATATCCGCGATCCGCTGCGCGACGAGCTGCGGCGTATTGTGGACACCAGCCCCGAGGGCGAACCCCGGGTGCGGGCGCTGCTGGCGCTGCGCCAGGTGTTCGGCGCCGGCCTGGCGGACCATGACGGTTTTGTCGCCGCCGTGACCCAGGCCTACCTGGGCCTGGCGCGTAACGGCGCCAAAGCCACGGTGGCCGCCGCCCTTCCCGCGGGCGACCGGCGCCTGCCATGACCACCAAGACCACCCTGGTAACCGGTTTTCTCGGCAGCGGGAAAACCACCACTTTACTGCATCTGCTGGCGCAAAAACCGGCCGGCGAGCGCTGGGCCGTCCTGGTCAATGAATTTGGCGAGATTGGCGTTGACGGCGCGCTGCTGGCCGACAGCGGCGCGGTGCTCAAGGAGATTCCCGGCGGCTGCATGTGCTGCGTCAACGGCCTGCCGATGCAGGTCGGCCTCAATACCCTGCTGCAGCGCAACACCCCCGATCGGCTGCTGATCGAGCCGACCGGGCTTGGCCATCCAAAACAGATCCTCTCCCTGCTCACCTCGCCGGTCTATGAAAGCTGGCTGTCGCTGCGCGCCACCCTTTGCCTGCTGGACGCCCGCCAGCTTGGCGACGCCCGTTATAGCGACAATGAAAACTTCCGCGATCAGCTGGCCGCCGCCGACGTTATTATTGCCAATAAGCAGGACGGCTATCAGCCGCGGGATCGGTTGCTGCTGGCCGACTGGACCGCACGGCACGCCGGCGGCCGGCAGGTTATCGACGCCGTGCAGGGCCGGGTGCCGCTGGCGCTGCTCGACCTGTCGCGGATGAATACGCGCGCACTGCCGGACGGCGCCCACCACCACGGGCATGCCGCCCCCAGGGCGGGACTGGCGGCGCTGCGCCTGCCGGGCAACACCGGCTGGCGGCGGGCGCTTAACCAGGGCCAGGGCTATCATGCCTGCGGCTGGATTTTTGACGGCGCCACCACCTTTGACACCGTCGGCCTGCTGGAATGGGCGCGGCTGGCGCCGGTGGAACGGGTCAAGGGCGTGATGCGCATCCCCGAAGGCACCCTGCAGGTGAATCGGCAGGGACAGGATTTGCGTATCGAAACGCTCCCCGCGCCGCCGCCGGACAGCCGTATCGAGCTGATTCATCCGGCGTCCGCGGACTGGAACGCGCTGCAAACCTCTTTGTTGAAGATCCGTTTAAATTAGCAGGAATACTATATTTATATTAATCTATTTAGTTGTTTTATAGGTGCTGATTTATGCGTCGCTTATCGGCCATCCTGATGCTCAATATCTTAGGCATCGCGCTGTTCGCCTCCTGGTACCTGCCGGAAAATCACGGATTATGGTTGCGGCTGGACGAAGGCATCTTCCTGTACTTTAACCACTATATTGCCGGCAGCCACGCGTTTGCGGTATTACTGGCCATTACCAACTATCGCGCGTTCGATC
Organism: Acerihabitans arboris; assembly: GCF_010131535.1. Lineage (GTDB taxonomy): Bacteria > Pseudomonadota > Gammaproteobacteria > Enterobacterales > Enterobacteriaceae > Acerihabitans > Acerihabitans arboris. The sequence goes on along the minus strand of NZ_WUBS01000022.1, from coordinate 23,427 downwards.
TCATGTCCCTGCTGGCGATGGGCCTGCTCTACGTACATTATTTCCTGCGCACGCCGCCCCAGCGCCGCTACCAACTGATAAGCATCGGTATCGTCATGCTGCTCTCGGCGGTGGTGCTTAACCAACTGGGCCACCTGCTGCCGGGCAGCCGTCCCAGCCCGACGGTATTTTTCCAAAACGCCGACGGCGTGGTCCGGGTATCGCAGGTTACCGGTATTCCCACCAAAGACGCGTCGATGGACAGCTTCCCCGGCGACCACGGCATGATGCTGATGATATTTGCCGCGTATATGCTGCGCTATTTTGGCGGCAGGGCGTTCGCCTGCGGCATGGCTATCCTAGTGCTGTTCTCCCTTCCCAGGGTGATGATCGGCGCGCACTGGTTTAGCGATATCGCGGTGGGATCGCTGTCGGTGGTCCTGGTCGGCCTGAGCTGGTGGCTGGTGACCACGGCCAGCGATAAGGCGGTGATCTGGTGTAACCGCCGTTTGCCGGGTGAGCGCGACAGAAGTTATCAAGGCAATATCAATAGGAATTAATTATGTCGCCGGCGGCCGGTCGCCCGGCGCCAGGTTGCCGGAAGGTTGCCGGTTCTCCGCCCGCCGGCCGACCGCGATGCCGGCCCGCCGCCATTCCCTGAATCCGGGACGATCGTTTGATCCAATTCTTTACGTTTATTTTAATACTATTTCACATCATCAAAAGTTATAAATTAGACGATAAAAAACCTCGCTTTCCCTTATTCATTACGGTAACCTCGAATTCGCTGTACTTCTGGACTGATATTTTCCCGCCAATAAAAATGTGTGAGTAATACCACACAATGCGGGAATAACGGTTGGTCAATCAGTATTTGCACATTATTCTCGATTCGCTCGGTATTTTATAGCGGCACCGTCGCTAAGGACTTTAAGGGATAACACTTATAATGGTCAAATCTCAACCTATTTTGAGATATGTGCTGCGGTTCATCCCCGCAGTGGCGGTAGCGGTTATGCTTTCCGCCTGTAGTTCTCAGGGCAGTCAACAAACAGCTGAGATGCATGCAGTCAACGATAAAAGTGATTTTTTACTGCAAGCCTCTCAGGATCAATTCGAAGATATGGTCCGTAATGTCGATGTTAAGACGAAAATCATGGACCAATACGCCGTATGGAAAGGCGTTCGGTATCGTCTTGGCGGCAGCTCTAAACGCGGTATCGACTGTTCGGCTTTTGTGCAAAAGACGTTTCATGAACAGTTCGGCCTGGAATTGCCGCGCTCAAGCGGCGAGCAGCAGGAAGTCGGTGCTAAAATACAGCGCGCCAAGCTGCGCCCAGGCGATCTGGTGGTGTTCCATGCCGGTTCTACCGGGCGTCATATGGGGATTTACCTGGGCAACGATCAGTTCGTCCATGCGTCCACCACCAGCGGCGTAATGATTTCCAATCTGTCGGAAACCTACTGGAACAAGCGTTATCGTGAAGCGCGGCGGGTATTGAACAGCGAAGCCAAAGGTGCAATAACCACGGCAATGCGTAATAGCAATTCCTGATTAGTACCGGTTATTATTTAAACGTCCTGAATGCCGAACGAGATAAAAAGCCACCGGATGAGGTGGCTTTTTTTTAACCATTATTAAAGATTTGTATATCTGATTTTTTGCTTAATAGCTATTATCCGAACCAGATCACTATTCCAGCCGATATATTTCAAACTGCTTAACATAATTGCCTGCATGTTATCAACATATTAATCATTATAATCTACGTCATTTGTCGCCACTGCGGTGGGATTGCGGTAATTTCTTGCGCCCGTGATTGCTGCGGATTGGCTAATAATTAAGCACACCAATCTATCAGCGAAAACAATATATCCTCACGGCACCCCCTCCCTCCCGATCGGCTTTCCGGCTTATCAACGCGGCAGTTTCGCAGGGGCGCGGCTTTCGCTCAAGCCGATCGCCGCGCCATTGCCTGTTCGAGTCACGACAGCGCTGCGGCGCCTCCTGTTGATAGCTGCCGTTAAAAATTTCCAGCGACCAGATACCCTGATAACCGGTTTGCGCCGCCGCGCGGGCGATCGCCTCAGCTTTTCCGGCAGGCTGCCGGACAGGGTAGCGGTAGCCTTGCGCATCGGCGTTCTCGTTAAAAATGACTTAACCGTATAATAATCTGATTGATAATTTTGACATTTATGATAAAAAAACCGTTAATGGCACTATCGCAGGCCCTGGTATTATAGAACCTGTAGCGGACCCCTTTCAGCGACTTACCCTATGGTCGATATATTGCATTATCCCGGGAGCGTAACCTGATGTTTGCACGTGTTTGGATTGCGCTGGTTTTCAGCGTCGTCTCCCTAGGCCCGCGCGCCGAAACCATTAATGAAGGCTACGCTTTTGCGCTATTGGGCGAACCGAAATATCCCAGCGACTTTAGCCATTTTGATTACGTCAATCCCGCCGCGCCCAAGGGCGGCGGCGTCACCCTGGCGGCCATCGGCACCTTTGATAATTTCAACCGCTTTGCGCTGCGCGGCACGGCGGCGATGCGCACCGATCAGCTGTATGACGGTTTATTCATCACCTCGGACGATGAACTGGGCAGCTATTATCCCCTGGTGGCGGAGTCGGCGCGTTACGCCGCTGATTTTTCCTGGATGGAAATTGCCATCAATCCCCAGGCGCATTACCACAATCACCAGCCGATCACGGCCAAGGACGTCGCGTTTACCTTTGGCAAATTCATGACCGAAGGGGTGCCGCAGTTCCGGATTTATTACAAAGGCGTCACGGTAAAAGCCATCGCGCCGTTAACGGTGCGCTACGAGTTTCCCAAACCGGACAAGGATATGGCGCTGGGCCTGCTGACCCTGCCGGTGATGCCGGAAAGCTACTGGCAGCATCATAAGCTCGGCGACCCGCTGGGTTCCCCGCCGCCCGCCAGCGGACCTTACCGGATAACCTCCTGGCGCACCGGCCAGTACGTCACCTATACGCGGGTGAGGGATTACTGGGCGGCCAATCTGCCGGTCAATCGCGGCCGCAATAATTTCGACAGCATCCGGTATGATTATTACCTGGACGACAACGTGGCGCTGGAGGCGTTCAAAGCCGGCGCGTTTGATTTGCGTATCGAAAGCTCGCCCAAGCTATGGGCCACCCAATACCACGGCGGCAATATCAAACGCGGTTATATTATCAAGCAGGAAATCCCCAACGATGCGCCGGTCAATACCCCCTGGCTGGCGTTCAATATCCAGCGGCCGCTGTTTGCCGACCGGCGGGTGCGCGAGGCGCTGACGCTGGCGTTTGATTTTGAATGGATGAACAAGGCGCTGTTTTACCAGGGGTACCAGCGGGTCGACAGCTATTTTATCAATACCGACTACGCGGCGCGGGACTATCCGGGCGTGGACGAACTGGCGGCGCTGGCGCCGCTGAAAGGCCTGGTGCCGCCGGAGGTGTTTACCGAACGCTACCGGCCGCCGGTATCCGACGGCAGCGGCTATGACCGCAAAAACCTGCTTAAGGCGCTCGCGCTGCTAAAGCAGGCCGGATGGGAGTTAAAAGACCAGCAGTTGGTCAACGGTAAAACCGGCAAGCCGTTTACGTTTGAAATGATGCTGATGAGCGGCGGCAACAGCAGCAATTATATCCTGCCGTTCCAGCATAACCTGCAGCGCCTGGGCATCCGCATGACCATTCGCGAAGTGGACAACGCGCAGTTTACCAACCGCCTGCGCAAGCGCGATTTTGATATGATGCCGTCGAGCTATGCCGCTTTCCCCTACCCCAGCGGCGATTTACAAATCCTGTGGGGCAGCGCGTATGTGGAATCCACCTACAACCGTCCCGGCGTCAAGGATCCGGCGGTTGACCGCCTGATAAACGAAATCGTGCGCCACCAGGGGGATGAAAAGGCGCTGCTGCCGCTGGGGCGGGCGCTGGATCGGGTATTGACCTGGAATTATTTTATGATACCCCTGTGGTTTTCCCACCAGACCCGGCTGGCCTATTGGGATAAATTCGCCATGCCGGCGGTTAAGCCCACCTATGCGCTGGGTTTTGACGCCTGGTGGTATGATGTCAACCGGGCGGCCAGGCTGCCCGCTGAACGACGCTGACGACAAATGCCGTGCCGCCGCGACCATGCCATGCGGTCTACGCCTGAATATCGCCAAAGCTCTAAGGGAGGAGCCGCTTGCTATCTTATTTATTACGCCGCTTATTGCTGGTGATCCCTACATTATGGGCGATTATTACCCTGAACTTTTTTATCGTGCAAATCGCCCCCGGCGGTCCGGTGGATCAGGCCATCGCCGCCATTGAAATGGGACGGCAAAGCGGCTTCAGCGCCGGGTACAGCGACCCCGCCGCCCGCGTCCAGACGCTGCACGGCGGCCAGATTGGCGACAGCCAGTACCGGGGCGCCCGCGGGCTGGATCCGGAAGTGATCGAAGAGATCACCCGGCGCTACGGCTTCGATAAGCCGCTGCACGAGCGCTATTTCAGCATGCTGTGGAGTTACGTGCGTTTTGATTTCGGCGACAGCCTGTTTCGCGGCGCCTCGGTGATGCATTTAATCAAGGAAAGCATGCCGGTATCCATTACCCTGGGATTGTGGAGCACGCTGATTATCTACCTGGTGTCGATCCCGCTCGGCATTAAAAAAGCGGTGCGCAGCGGCAGCGCGTTTGACGTCTGGAGCAGCACGCTGATCATCATCGGTTACGCAATCCCGGCCTTTTTGTTCGCCATCCTGCTTATCGTGCTGTTTGCCGGCGGCAGCTATCTCGACTGGTTTCCGCTGCGCGGGCTGGTGTCGAGCCATTTCGACAGCCTGCCCTGGTATAAAAAAATCACCGATTATCTCTGGCATATTACGCTGCCGGTGCTGGCGACGGTGATCGGCGGTTTCGCCACCCTGACCATGCTGACCAAAAACGCCTTCCTGGACGAGATCCGCAAACAATACGTGGTCACCGCGCGCGCCAAAGGCCTGTCGGAAAACCAGATCCTCTACCGGCATGTGTTTCGCAACGCCATGCTGTTGGTGATCGCCGGTTTTCCCGCCACTTTTATCAGCATGTTTTTTACCGGTTCGCTGCTGATAGAAGTGATGTTTTCCCTGAACGGCCTCGGGCTCTTGGGTTATGACGCCACCCTGCAACGGGATTACCCGGTGATGTTCGGCACCCTGTATATTTTTACCCTGATCGGCCTGCTGCTCAATATTCTCAGCGATATGACCTATACGCTGGTCGATCCCCGTATTGATTTCGAGGGCCGCCAATGAGCCGGATGAGTTCGGTCAACCGGGCGCGCTGGGCGCGCTTTCGCCACAACCGACGGGGCTACTGGTCGTTATGGCTGTTCCTGCTGCTGTTTATCGTCAGCCTCGGCTCGGAGCTGGTGGCCAACGACAAACCCCTGCTGGTGCGTTACCAGGGGCGGTTTTATTCGCCGCTGCTGTTCAACTACAGCGAAACCACCTTCGGCGGCGAGCTGGCCACCCCGGCGGACTACCGCGATCCCTTTGTCGCCGGGCGGCTGGCCGAGCACGGCTGGGCGCTATGGGCGCCGATCCGCTATGACTACCGCACCATTAATTTTGCCACCGAGCGCCCCTTCCCCTCGCCGCCCACCACGCAAAACTGGCTGGGCACCGACAGCACCGGCAAGGATGTGCTGGCGAACTTATTATATGGTTTCCGGCTGTCGATGCTGTTCGGCCTGGCGCTGACCCTGCTGTCGAGCGCGATCGGCATTATCGCCGGCGCCAGCCAGGGTTATTACGGCGGCCGGCTGGACCTGTGGGGACAGCGTTTTATCGAGGTCTGGTCGGGCATGCCGACGCTGTTCTTGATTATATTATTATCAAGCGTGGTGCCGCCGGACTTCTGGTGGCTGCTGGGAATCACCGTCCTGTTCGGCTGGATGAGCCTGGTGGGCGTGGTGCGCGCGGAATTCCTGCGCACCCGCAACTTCGATTATATCCGCGCCGCGCAGGCCATGGGGGTCAGCGATCGGATGATTATGCTGCGCCATATGCTGCCCAACGCCATGGTGGCGACGCTGACCTTTTTGCCGTTTATCCTGTGCGGGTCCATTACCACCCTCACCTCGCTGGATTTCCTGGGTTTTGGCCTGCCCATCGGCTCGCCGTCGCTGGGCAACCTGCTGCTGGAAGGCAAGAATAATCTCCAGGCGCCCTGGCTCGGCATCACCGCCTTCATCACGCTGGCCCTGGTGCTGTCATTACTGATTTTTATCGGCGAAGCGGTGCGCGACGCCTTCGATCCCAGCAAGGCCCATTAACCTATGACCACACCGTTGCTAGAGATTAAGGAACTGAGCGTCGCCTTTCGCCAGGGGGATGAAACCCGCCTGGTGGTGGATCGGGTGTCGCTTACGCTTAACGCCGGCGAAACCCTGGCGCTGGTGGGCGAATCCGGCTCGGGCAAAAGCGTTACCGCCCTGTCGGTGCTGCGCCTGCTGCCGTCGCCGCCGGTGCTCTATCCCCAGGGCGATATCCTGTTCGCGGGCAAGAGCCTGCTGCATGCCGACGACGCGGCGCTGCGGCGGGTACGTGGCAATGACATCGCCATGATATTCCAGGAACCGATGTCGTCGCTTAATCCGCTGCACAGCGTGGAAAAACAGCTGCTGGAAGTGCTGGCGCTGCACCGGGACATGCACGGGGCCGAAGCCCATGCCGAAGTGCTCGCCAGCCTCGATCGGGTGGGCATCCGCCAGGCTAAATCCCGGCTGAAGGATTTCCCCCACCAGCTCTCCGGCGGCGAACGACAGCGGGTGATGATCGCCATGGCGCTGTTGACGCGGCCCAAACTGCTGATTGCCGACGAGCCGACCACCGCGCTGGACGTCACGGTCCAGGCGCAAATCCTGCGGCTACTGGCCGATCTGCGCCGGGAAATGGGCATGGCGCTGCTGTTTATTACCCATAACCTGAATATCGTCCGCCAGTTGGCTGATAACGTGGCGGTGATGCAAGAGGGCAAATGCGTGGAAATCAGTCCCTGCCAGACCCTGTTCAGCGCGCCCCGGCACCCTTATACCCGCCGGCTGCTGGCGGCGGAACCGGGCGGGCATCCGCCGCCGGTGCCGGCGGACGCGGCGCCGCTGCTGCGGGTGGACGGCCTGGGGGTGAATTTTTCCGTGCGGAGAGGGCTGTTTCGCCGCCAGGCGGCGCAAAAAAGCGCGGTGCGGGCGGTGACCTTCAGCCTGCGGCGCGGCGAAAGCCTGGGCCTGGTGGGCGAATCCGGTTCCGGCAAAAGCACCACCGCGCTGGCGGTCCTGCGGCTGCTGAAATCCGACGGGGAGATCTGGTTTGACGGCCAGCCGCTGCACACCTTTAACCGGCGGCGGATGCTGCCGCTGCGCCGCCGTATCCAGGTGGTGTTCCAGGATCCGAACTCGGCGCTTAATCCCCGGCTGACGGTGGCGGAAATCGTGGTGGAGGGACTGCGGGTGCATCATCGATATACGTCCGCGGAACAGGAGCAACGGGTGATTACCGCGCTGCAGGAAGTGGGATTGGATCCCGACACCCGCCATCGCTACCCGAACGAATTTTCCGGCGGGCAGCGCCAGCGCATCGCCATCGCCCGGGCGTTGATTTTGCAACCGGACGTGGTAATCCTCGATGAACCGACCTCGTCGCTGGACAGGTCGGTGCAGGCGCAGATCCTGCAATTGCTGAAATCGCTACAGGAAAAATACCATCTGACCTACCTGTTTATCAGCCACGATCTGCAGGTGGTGCGGGCAATGTGTCATCAGGTGATTGTCTTGCGGGAAGGCGAGGTGGTGGAACAGGGTGATTGCCGGCAGGTTTTCGACTCGCCGTCGGCGGACTATACCCGCCAGTTAATGCAAGCGGCCGGTTAGGCGCGGCGCTAAGGGGACCCGGCCAGGGCGCCTTATGAAAAGTAAGGAGCGGCGGCCGGTTCGGCGATGGCCACGCCCATGTTTTTCAGGCGGCACAGGCCGGTGCACTCATCGTCACGGTGCAAAAACAGGCAGGGCTGGCCTTCGCATTCCAGCACGGAGCAGGTGACCTGGATTTCCACCAGGGAGCGGGCCAGTTCACGCATCACTTCCCATGCGGCATCGCCTTCATGGCTTAGCAGCGTTAGGCCTATCAGCTCGTTGTCGTCCCCATCCGCCGTGGAGACAGGCTCGACTTTAATCCCGCTAAACCCATTCAGCCAGCGATAATGGCGGGGCAAACGATGCACCACGGATAACTGTAGATTTGTCACTCAACATCCCCAGACGAAAAAAATTAGCCAGTAACAATTTTATCACAACAATATAATCTTGACGTGACATTTGCAGCCAATTTGTTCACAAAAACAGCACACTTACAATTAAAACGCGATACAGATCTCTTTTTCGGCTTATATGTACCGCTTTAAACGCCGTAATACAACTCTTTTTTATGCATTTGCATAACTTTATACGAGCTTATTGTTTACATTTCACGAACAAGTTGGACATCAGCCTTCAGCCGACAGGCAACAACAGCCGCCGATAAAGACGTCGGGGATAGCGGCGGACTCGCGTCATGGGACACGAACGGGAATCAAACGGGTGGAGGGATAGCGCATGGGGGAGCGCCATAGCGTGCGGACAAGGACCGTGGTGTCAGCGGCAATGTGGGCAAACCTGATGCATTGGCGGCGTAGGCACATAGCGCCGCATGGGTGAGCCCTGCCCGGGTAAATCCTGGCGGACGGCGCTACGCCAGCAGCCCCTGAGCCAGGTAGCCGCCAGGGCCAGCCACGCCCGGCAGGGCAAAAAAATATCCCCCGCCGATCGGCTGGATATATTCCTCCAGCGCCTCACCGTTAAGCCGCTGCTGAACGGTAAGGAAACCCTTGGCCAAATCATGCTGGTAGCAGACGAACAATAGCCCCATATCCAGCTGTCCGGAGCGGGACACGCCCAGGGAATAGCTATAGCCCCGCCGCAGCATCAGGCTGTCCTGGGTGGCGGGCGTACGCGGATTGGCCAGGCGCATGTGGGCATCCAGCGGGATAACCCGGCCGTGGGGATCCTGGCCGTAATCGGGAACGTCGTGTTCCCGCGCCATACCCAACGGCGCGCCGGTACGTTTATCACGACCGAATATGGTCTGCTGTTCGTGCAGCGGCGTGCGATCCCAGGATTCGACGTGGAAACGGATGATACGTACCGCCTGATAGCTGCCGTTTACCGCCCAGGCCGGCTCGTCCGCGCCGGTCCCCACCCAGATCACCCGATCCATCAGCGCCGGGTCGCGGGTATCCGGATTCCCGGTGCCGTCCTTAAAGCCCAACAGGTTAATCGGCGTCTCCTTGCCCTGGCTGCGCGCCGCGCCGGCCGAGATAAATCCTTCCCGTTTCCAGCGCACGCCCAGCAAATCCGGGGTATGTTTAATGATATCCCTCAGCGCGTGGATCAGGGTGTCGCTGCCGTTGGCGCAGATCTGCACCAACAGATCGCCATGGCATAAATCGGCGTCCAGCGCATCGTTGGCAAAACGCGTCATTTTTTGCAGACGCCGGGGTTTTCGCGGCGCCAGGCCAAAACGCTGGTCAAACAGCGAATCGCCCACCGCGACAGTCATGGTGAGATTGTCCGGGGCTATGCGCTCGCCCAGGATGCCGGAATCCATCGGCGGCAATTTTTCATCCACCGCCGGCGCCCGCCCCCCCTCGGTCAAAAAGGCGATGCGATCGGTCAGCAGGCGGAATAACCGCCTGAGTGAATCTTTATCGTCGGCCAGCACGTCAAACGCCACCAGCATCATGGCCGCCTGCTGCGGCGTGGTGATGCCGGCCTGGTGAAGGCCGTAAAACGGCTGGCGCTGCCAGCGCGCATCGGGGGATAAGGTGCCGGGGGAATCACCGGCGGCCGGCGCCGCCGACGCGCCGCGCAGCGCCAGGGCGCCGCCGAGGGCCCCCAGCCCTTTCAACCAACGCCGCCGGGAGGGCATCGCCGCCGCCTCCCGTGGTTTTTTGTCTTTATCAGTACTCATGATGCGATAAATCCTACTCCAGGCCCAACACGCCGCGCAGCAGCGCCAGATCTTCCGCCAGGGTGGTGATCGGGCCTTTCAGCGCGGTACGATCCGCATCGGTCAGCTTATCATAGGATTCAAAGCCGTCTTTGGTGCGGTATTTCGCCAGCACTTTATCCACCTTGGCGAAGTTGCCGTCAATCTTCGCCAGCAGCGACGCATCGGCTTTTAGCAACAGCGGACGCAGCAGGTTGACGATCTTTTGCGCGCCGTCGATATTGGCCTGGAAATCGGATAAATCGGTACGGCTGTAACGGTCTTCCTCACCGCTGATTTTGCTGGAGGCCACTTCCTCGATCAGTCCGGCGGCGCCGCCGACCACTTTACTCGGCGGAAAGGTCAGGTCGCTAATACGTTTTTGCAGATCCTGGGTATCTTGATACAGCCGATCGGCAAACGGCGCGGTGCCGGCGGTGGTTTTATCGCTGAACAGGATTTTTTCCAGCCGGTGGAAGCCGGTAAATTTCGGATCGGCTGATTTCTGCTCGAAGTCGTCCTCGCGGGCATCGATGCTGCCGTCCAGGTCGGAGAACAGTTCGGCGATCGGCTCGATACGTTCATAATAAACGCGGGTCGAAGCGAACAGCTTCTGCGCGGTGGCCAGATCGCCCTTCTTTACCGCATCGGTAAAGGTCTTGGTATGGGTGACCAGTTCGCCGACCTGTTGCAGCACATAGACTTTATAGTCGGCAATCGGACCCACCAGCGCCATGGCATCCGGTTTGGCCGCGCCCGCGCCGCCGTCCGCCGATACCGTCAGCTTGCCTTTCGGGTTGCTCAGCAGGCCGCAGGTCATATCATATTCCCCCGGCTCCAGGGTGGCGGTCATCTTTTGGGTAAAGCCCGGCGCCACGTTTTCACGCTCCTCGACCACCATCACGCCCTTGAGTATTTCCCACTCCAGCCCTTTTTGACTGGCGTTATGGATAATAAACTGCGTTTTGCCCGGTTTTACCGTCAGCGCCATCGGCTCGCACTGTTTATCGTTAACGGTGATCTTGACCTGGGGCACCTCGGCCGCCGTCGCGGGCAAGGCCCACGACAACACCGGCGCCGCCAATAAGGCGGCAGGAAGAATGCGGCGACGGAAGCGTTGCATATTGGACATGTTTTTTACCCTGAATAGTGGAACAATTTAATGGAAATTATCCGGCGACGCGCGTCGTCCGGTTGCCCCGGGCTGGCAGGACAAACACCACCAGGGCCGGCACCAGATATAATAAGTACACTGCGACTTCACTGACGGTAGGCGCTTCCTGATAGCCGAGCAGCCCCTCAAGCAACGTGCCGAACAACGAATGGGTGGACAAGGTCGCGCTAAAATCAAACGCGATATCCTGGAAACCATTCCATAATCCCGCCTCGTGGAAAGCGCGAATCGCCCCGGCCGCCAGCCCCGCGGCCACAAACAGGATAAACAGGCTGGTCCATTTGAAGAACTTCTCCAGGCGCAGGCGGATGCCGCCGTAATACATCAGCATGCCTAAGACAATGGCGCTGGCCAATCCCAGCACCGCGCCGATGGGCGCCGCGATGCCCACGTCCTGCTGAAACGCCGCCAACAGGAAAAATACCGACTCAAGCCCCTCGCGGGCGACGGCGAAAAACACCATGCCCACCAGCGCCCACCCCTGCCCGTTGGCATTGCCCAGCGCCTGATCGACCGCGCTTTCCAACTGGGCTTTGATCGAACGGGACATTTTACGCATCCAGAACACCATCCAGGTCAGGATGATGACCGCCAGCACCGCCACGATGCCCTCGAACAGCTCCTGCTGCTTTTGCGGAAACTCGCCGGTGGTTTCATTAATGGCGATGCCCACCGCCAGGCACAGCAGCGCGGCGCTTATCACGCCCGCCCAGACCGCCTTCAGCCAGCGGCCGCGGCCGGTCTTCTTCAGGTAGCCGGCAATCAGGCTCACAATCAGCGCCGCCTCGAGGCCCTCGCGCAACATAATCAGAAAAGGCACAAACATACCTATTACCTCGGAGCTGTCAGGGGCGGTCAAAGAGTAAAGAAACGTCAATTAAAACGATATTGATTATCATTACGATGAAAAGAAACACAAGCGCAGATTTGCGACCATTTGTAACCAACCGGCTACAAACGGTCACAAAAAAAATAAAAGGTAAAGAGGCTCGCGGGGCAACGGCCCGCCGGCAGCGAACCTCAAAGCAGGCGTGTTAAAGACAGAGGCCGATCAGGCGGTACGCGCCGCCCGGCGCGGACGGCTGGCATACAGATAGCACAGCATCGCGCTGAGGGTGCAAAACGCCATGGACAGTACCATCGGCCAGGCGCTGGTAAAGGTTGCCAGCGACAACAGCCCGCCTATCACCGCGCCGACGCCGAACCGCAGGGTGCCGGCCAGCGACGACGCGGTCCCGGCCATATGCGGAAAATCATCCAGGATCACCGCCATACCGTTGGAGGTCACCATCGCCACGCAGCCGACAAACACCGCCACCCCGATGACCAACGGCCAAAATCCCAGGTTCATCCCGCAGACAATCAGCAGCCAGATGCCCATCAGCAACTGGATAAACAGCCCGAAACGGAACATCTTCTGCGCCCCGAAATACGCCACGCTCCGGCTGTTGATAAGCGTCATGATGAACAGGAACAACACGTTAAGGGCAAAATAGTAGCCGAAATTCTGCGGCGACACGCCGTTGAGATTGATATAGACAAACGGCCCCGCGCTCAGGAACGAAAACATCCCGGCAAAGGAAAAACCGCTGGCGAGCATATAGCTGAACACCCGCTTATGACGGAACAACGAGCCGAAGTTGCCGATGGTGGTGCGCAAGTTAAACGTTTGCCGCCGCTCCCTGGGCAGGGTTTCCCGGATGTAAAGCAGCACCAGCACGGTGGCGACCAGCGCCGTCAGGCTCATGATCCAGAAAATGGCGTGCCAGTTGAACACCACCAGCAGCGCGCCGCCGATGATTGGCGCCAGCAGCGGCGCCACGGTCATCACCAGCACCACAAACGACATCATGCGCGAAAAATCATCCTTGGTGAACATATCGCGCATCAGCGCATTGATCACCACGCTCGCGGCGGCGGCGGACAGGCCGTGCAAAAAACGCATATTAATCAGCTGATCAACCGACTGCGACAAGGCGCAGGCCGCGGCGGCGACGGCAAAAAAGAAGGTGCCGAACAAGATTACCGGCTTACGGCCCAGGCTATCGGCCAGCGGACCGTAAAACAGCTGGCCGACGGAAAACCCCAGCACATAGGCGCTCAGGGTCATCTGCACGCTGCCGGCGCTAACGCCGAACTCCGCGGCAATCAGCGGCATGGCCGGTAAATACATATCGATGGCCAGCGGCATCAGCATCGACAATAACCCAAGTATGATGATTAAACCGATATGGGATTTCCGGTCAGCTTGCACGTTGCACTACTCCTCGTTCATTCCTTCATCGATCCTTTACCGGCCGGGCACACCGCCCGCCGGCCTGGTTATGGGCGCGCGGGCGCGCCGACGCTTGCGATCTCATCGTCGGTCAGCGCGCGATATTCGCCGGGCGCTAAACCGGCGTCCAGCACGATGGCGCCGACGCGTTCACGATGCAGCGCCACCACATGGTTGCCCACGGCGGCAAACATTCTTTTCACCTGATGATAGCGCCCTTCGCTAATGGTCAGACGCACTTCCCGCTCGGCCAGTTGCTCCAGCCGCGCGGGACGGGTCGGCAGCTTTTCGCCGTTGAGCATCACCCCCTCGGTAAACTGACGCGCGATATCGCCGCCCAGCGGATCCTCAAGCGCCACCAGATAGGTTTTTTCGCAATGATGCCTGGGCGAGGTGATCCAATGAGACCACCGGCCGTCATCGGTCATCAGCACCAGGCCGGTGGTGTCTATGTCCAGGCGGCCGGCCGCGTGCAGCTTGTCCGGCACCGGTTCGTCCATAAAGTAGAGCACGGTGGGATGATCGGGATCGTCGGTGGAGCACACATACCCCTGGGGTTTATGCAGCATAAAATAACGCGGGGCGAGTATCTGGCGCAGGACCCGATCGTCAAAGCGGACCTCATGCTCCGCCCGCAGTTGGAACGCGCCCTGTTTAACCATGTCACCGTCGACGGTCACCCGCTTGGCGCGAAGTTCCCGTTGCACCAGCGCCCGGCTGATACCTAACTGTTGAGATAAAAATTTGTCCAGTCGCATTAACGTCGTTTTGCCTGTAATCTTGGAAAGCGCCCGGCGACCCTCCCCCCGCCCGCCGGCATCTGCGCGGCGCGCGGCCTGGCCATCAGCCTCGGGTCCGGGGATAGTGCGGGAAAGGCGGCGGATGCCGCATATGCTTATAATGTGAAGCAACAGTATAACGGGGCTTGCTTACGCAGCATAGCCGACAACGAGATTCATTTGGAAATGTCCTTCACCCTTCGTCCTTATCAGCGCGAGGCGGTCGACGCGGCGGTTGATCATTTTCGCCGCCACGACGCGCCGGCGGTTATCGTGCTGCCCACCGGCGCCGGCAAAAGCCTGGTTATCGCCGAGCTGGCACGCATGGCGCGCGGCCGGGTTTTGGTGCTGGCCCATGTCAAGGAACTGGTGGCGCAAAACCACGAAAAATTCCAGACGCTCGGGCTTATGGCGGATATTTTCGCCGCCGGGCTGCAACAGCGCGCCAGCCAGGGCAAAGTGGTGTTCGGCAGCGTGCAGTCGGTGGCGCGCAACCTGGCGTTGTTCGACGGGGCGTTCTCATTACTGATTATCGATGAGTGCCATCGGCTCGGCGACGGCGACGACAGCCAGTACCAGCAGGTTATCCGCCATTTGCGCCTGGCCCGGCCGGAGCTGCGCATCCTGGGGCTGACCGCTACCCCGTTCCGCCTCGGCAAGGGATGGATTTACCAATACCACCATCACGGCATGGTCCGGGGCGACGAGCGCTGTTTTTTCCGCGACTGCGTCTATGAGCTGCCGCTGCACTATATGATAAAACACGGCTTCCTGGTGCCGCCGGAGCGCCTGGATATGCCGGTACTGCATTACGATTTCAGCCGCCTGTCGCCCAATATCAACGGCTATTACGCCGAGTCTGAACTTAACCTGGAGCTGCGCCGGCAAAACCGCATTACGCCGCTTATCGTCGGCCAGATACGGGAATACGCGGCGGATAAGCGCGGCGTGATGATCTTCGCCGCCACCGTGGAGCACGCCCGCGAGATCCTCGGCCTGCTGCCGCCGGCGCAGGCGGCGTTAATCAGCGCCGAAACGCCGCAGGCGGAGCGCGACCGGCTGATCGCCGCTTTCCGGCAACAGTCGCTACGTTATGTGGTTAACGTCGCGGTGCTGACCACCGGCTTTGACGCCCCGCATGTGGATATGATTGCCATCCTGCGGCCCACCGAATCGGTCGGGCTGTACCAGCAGATTGTCGGGCGCGGCCTGCGGCTGTATCCCGGCAAGACCCAGTGCCTGATCCTGGACTACGCCGGCAACGGCCACGACCTGTTCTCGCCCGAGGTCGGCCAGGCCAAGCCCGCGGGATCCGGCACGCCGGTGCAGGTATTCTGCCCGGCCTGCGGCTTTGCCAACCAGTTCTGGGGCAAAACCACGGCGGAGGGCGAGGTTATCGAACACTACGGCCGCCGCTGCCAGGGCTTCGAAGAACAGGAGGACGGCGAACGCCGCCAGTGCGATTTTCGCTTCCGCTTCAAGATTTGCCCGGACTGCGGCGCCGAAAACGACATCGCCGCCAGGCGCTGCCATGAGTGCGATAAGATCCTGGTGGATCCCGACGATATGCTCAAGGCGGCGCTGCGGCTCAAGGACGCGCTGGTGCTGCGCTGCAGCGGCATGACCCTCGACAGCGGCCGCGACGACAAGGGCGAATGGCTCCGGGTCACCTACCATGACGAGGACGGCGCCGAGGTCGGCGAACGTTTCCGGCTGCATACCCCGCCCCAGCGGCGGGCGTTCGAGCACCGTTTTTTGCGCCAGCACCAACGGGCGCCGGGCGTGCCCTTTCTCTGGCGGACCGCCCTCGACATCCAGCTGGCCGCCGACCGGCTGCGCCAGCCGGATTTTGTCGTCGCCCGCCGCCAGGGCCACTTCTGGCAGGTGCGGGAAAAGATTTTCGACTACCAGGGACGCTTTCGCCTGGCCCACGAATTGCGCGGCTGAAGGGGTTTTGTTTGCCCCGGCAGGCTATTTCCGGTAGAATTCAGCCCGCTTTACTTTAAAGCACGTTTATCCAACCTGCTGCTGGGTCGCCTGTAGCGGGGTTACTTTTTTAAGTATCGAGAAAATACATGTTAATTATTAATGCAGAAGTGCGTAAAGATCAGGGTAAGGGTGCGAGCCGCCGCCTGCGTCTGGCGAATAAGTTTCCTGCTATCGTTTACGGTGGCGCCGAAGCGCCGGTCTCCATCGAGATGGACCACGAAATCGTGCTGAATACCCAGACTAAACCGGGTTTCTACAGCGACACATTATCGCTGGTTATCGACGGCGCCGAAACCAAGGTTAAGGTTCAGGCGGTACAACGCCATCCGTTCAAACCAAAACTGACTCATATCGACTTTGTCCGCGTTTAATCGCGTTTAAACCGATACGATGGGAGACGCCGCTTACGCGGCGTTTTTTTTTGCGCCCCGAAGCTCGCCATCCCCGCCTTGACACCGGCGTGTTCAAGGGAGGGCGTGCCGATAAGCTAGCTGCCGCCATTTTGCCGGCGCGCGAGCTGATCGCGCAGGTTCGGCGGCGTGCCTTTAATGGTCAGGGTATCGGTGGCCGGGTCCCAGAAAATACGCTCGCCCAGCAGCTGCGCGTCAAAATTCAGCGTGACGCCGCCGCCGCTGCCGGCATACTTGGTCAACTGCCGCAGGGTGCCGCGATCGGCCGGAAAGCGCTCTTCCAGCTCATAGCCCGCTTCGCTGGAAAACGCCTGGAAGGTCTTCTCGCCCACCGGCGGCAGGGTGCCAGACAGTTCGGCCACCTGGATCTCCTCACCCGCCGTCAGCTGATCCTTGCAATAGCTGTAAACCTGCTGACGAACATTTTGCCGCTCATTCTTATCGAGCTGGGCGTCGGCGCAGTAATCATCCACCGCCTGCAACAGCCCGCGATTTTGCGCCTTGGCATCCAGCCCTTCGCTGGCGGCGAGGAAATCCATAAAGAAATCAGACACCTTACGCCCCACCCGGCCCTTCAGGAACGTCAGGTAGCGGGTGGACTGCGGATTGGTATCCCATTCGGTCAGGTCGATACGCGCGACGATATCCGCATGGTTGATATCCAGATAGTGGGTGCTGCTGATATCAAGCTGCTCGTTAACCCGCATGCTGCTCAGGCTGTTAAGCACCGCAATCAGCAGATATTCCACCGCCAGATACCGGTACTGGCAAAACAGCACGACGCCGCCTTCGGCAAAGGGATATTTGGCCAGTTCGTCGCGCAGCCTGCCGGTGGCGGCGCGGGTAAAGGCGAGGAAGTCGTCGTCGCCCTTGCGGCAATTGCGCAGCGCGTGAGCCAGCTCGCTGCCTTCGTTAAACAGACCATAGGCTTTATTTTTCGCGCTATAGACCCGGTGCAGTTCCGCCATCATCTCTTCCACCGCCGCGCTGGGCGCCAGCAGTGAATCCCGCAATACCAGCTCCAGCGTTTGCTCGTCACGTTTGATAAGCTGATGCAACGCTATCTGGTCAATATCCAGACTCATGATTTATTCTCCTTCAGGCCAGGTGCGTATTCAAACACCGAATTGCCCGCAGCTCAACCGGTGTTGCCACGGGGCAGCACATTGCGGGGGGCGGCCAGGGTGAAAAACGATAAAAAAGCGGAAAAAGCGAAGTTGATACGGTAAGATAGCGGACTTTATCAGATCACTAAGAATATATTATGCCGCAAGCATCCCGTTATAGCGACGAACAGGTTGAAACATTGCTGAGCGAACTTTCGGCGGTGCTGGAAAAGCATCGTACGCCAACCGATTTGTCGTTGATGGTATTGGGTAATATGATTACCCATGTGATCAATACCAGCGTGGCGCCGGAACAGCGCAAAACCCTGGCAAACTCGTTCGGCGAGGCATTACTTTCCTCCGTCCGGACTCACGACACTCATTAATTGATTATCTGCCAAGACTGATTTATGGTGATAAATAGTCAGCGCTACCGTGACAAAGTTTCCCAAATGATCAGTTGGGGTCACTGGTTCGCCCTTTTCAACATCCTGCTTAGCCTCGGGCTTGGCAGCCGCTATCTATTTGTCGCCGATTGGCCGGGCTCGCTGCCGGGCCGCATTTACGCGTTTGCCAGCTGGCTCGGCCACTTCAGTTTTATCGGCTTCACGCTCTATCTGCTGATTATCTTCCCGCTGACCTTTGTGGTGATGTCGCAGCGCCTGCTGCGCTTTCTGTCGGCCATTGTCGCCACCGCCGGGCTCACGCTGCTGTTGGTGGATACCGAGGTATTTACCCGCTTCCACCTGCATCTTAACCCGGTGGTCTGGGAGCTGGTGGTCAACCCCGACGAGGGTGAACTGGCCCGCGACTGGCAGCTGATGTTTATCGGCATCCCGATCATTTTCCTTGTCGAGATGCTGTTCGCCACCTGGTCATGGCAAAAGCTGCGCAGCCTTAACCGGCGTAAAATCGGCAAACCCGTGGCCGTTTTACTTATCTGCGCCTTTTTTGCCTCGCATGTGATTTATATCTGGGCGGACGCCAATTTTTACCGGCCGATTACCATGCAGCGCTCCAACCTGCCGCTATCCTACCCCATGACCGCGCGCCGCTTCCTGGAACGGCATGGCCTGCTGGATGCGCAGGAATATGAACGCCGCCTGGTGCGGCAGGGCAACCCCGAAGCAGTGGCGGTGGAATATCCGTTAAGCGCGGTGCAGTTCCAGAATAAAGGCAGCGGTTATAACCTGCTGATTATCGCCACGGGCGCGCTGCGCAACGATACCGTCGATCAGCGTATGCCGGCGTTAAAGCAGTTCGCCGCGGACAACGTGCGGTTCACTAACCATTTCAGCACCGGCAATCACGCGGATACCGGGCTGTTCGGTCTGTTTTACGGCATTTCGTCTTCTTATATGGACGGCATCATGGCGGCGCGCAAGACCTCGGTGTTATTCGACGCGCTCGGCAAGCAGGGCTATCAGCTGGGCCTGTTCTCCTCCAACGGCTTTAGCAGCCCGCTGGACAGGCAGGCGCTGCTGACCGATTTCAGCCTGCCGGAACCCGTCAACCAGACCGACGGCCAGACCGCCCAGCAATGGCAACAGTGGCGCGCGGCGTTCAGCGGCGGCGCGCCCTGGTTCTCTTACGTGGAATTCAGCGGCACCGACGTCGCCGCCGGCCTGAACAACACCCCTGCCCTGGCGCCGCATTACCAGCAGGGCGCGCAGCGCCTGGACGGCTATATCGACCAGATGATCGCCACGCTGCGCGCCAAGGGCGACCTGGAGCATACGGTGGTGGTGATCACCGCCGCCAACGGCCTGGAGCTGAACGACAGGAAAAACGGCCATCGGGAAGCCGGCACGCGTCTTAACCGCTACCAGCTGCAGGTGCCGCTTATCGTCCACTGGCCGGGCACGCCGGCGCAGGTGGTGGATAAGCTGACTTACCATAATGACGTCACCGCCACCCTGATGCAGCGCCTGCTGCATGTCGCCACCGATGCCAGCGATTATACCCAGGGCGAGGATCTGTTCGCGCCAAGACGGGGTAACGATTGGGTGGTCAGCGGCGATAGCGGCACGCTGGTCATCAATACCCCGACGCAGACCATCGTGCTGCAAAGCAACGGCGACTACCGTACCTATGACCTGAACGGCGATATTATTCGCCATGCAAAACCGCAGCTGGCGCTGCTTTTACAGGTGCTGACGGATGAGAAACGCTTTATTGCCAATTAACTGCTTAAATCTAAGGCAGTCAATTCAACGTGCTATTGCAATCAACGCAATAAAAGGTAGTATAGGCGCCCATACAGTCGGCATGTAGCGCAGCATGGTAGCGCACCGTCATGGGGTGTCGGGGGTCGGAGGTTCGAATCCTCTCATGCCGACCAATACATCCCAAGGTTTTGTCCATAGATGTCCAGACAAGGCCAGTAAGAAATTAAAAAACAGCAAGTTATCATGACTTGCTGTTTTTTATTGTCCAATGCATTCCTCCTTGATACAGTAAAATCCACAGTTTTTAGGCATATCTTTGGGCATAGGCATGGCCGGATGGATGATTCGCTATGCCTAACCCGCAAGTCATTTTGCGTGGGGGAATGGCATATGGCTCGTCAAACCAAACCGCTGAACAATACCGAGGTCAAAAACGTCAGGGCACCCGCCCGCCCGCAGGTTCTCTATGATGGCGATGGCTTGGAGCTTCAGGTGACGCCAACCGGATCTAAACTCTGGCGTTTGCGTTATTACCGGCCCCATACCCGCAAACGGGCGATGATGAGCCTGGGCGCATATCCCGCTGTCTCCCTGGCTGATGCCCGCCAGCTGCGCGAACAAGCGCGTACCCTCCTTAGCAAATATATCGACCCGCAGGAACATCAACGTAGCGAACAGCTACGGCAGAAACAGGCCCGTGAAAGTACCTTCGAGATAGTCACCGCTGATTGGTACAAAACCAAGCAATCCGCCGGGTTGGCAGAACATACCCTGAATGATATCTGGCGCTCCCTGAGCAAATATGTGTTCCCACATATTGGTTCCCTGGGCATCGCCAGTATCACCGCCCAGCAGTTTATTGGCGCACTGGAGCCTACGCGTGCCGCCGGCAAGCTGGAAACAGTAAAACGGCTTACGCAGCGCATCAATGAAGTGATGGACTATGCGCTAAATGCCGGACTGGTCACCACCAATCCGGCGGCCCGCATTGGCCGGGTGTTTGAAAAGCCCAAAGTCCGGCACCGCCCTGCCCTGCGTCCTGAACAAATGCCGGACCTGATGCGTGCCTTGTCTGTGGCCAGTATCCACCGTCAAACCCGCTGCGTGATTGAATGGCAGTTGCTGACCATGACCCGACCGGCGGAAGCGTCCAGCGCAAGTTGGGCCGATATTGATTTCACCGCCAGGGAATGGCATATCCCGGCGGGACGGATGAAGATGAAGCGCGAGCATGTTATCCCGCTTTCGCCGCAGGCGCTCCGCTTGCTTGAGGTAATGCGGCCTATCAGCCAGCACCGGGAATATGTCTTCCCCAGTAACCGGCATCCCCTAGAGCCGATGAGCAGCCAGACAGCCAACATGGCGCTCAAGCGGATGGGGTTCAAGGATGTGCTGGTTGCCCATGGTATGCGGGCTATGGCGTCAACCGCGCTCAATGAGCAGGGGTTTCCCCCGGACGTTATCGAAGCCGCGCTGGCACATATCGATACGAATGAGGTGCGCCGGGCTTATAACCGGGCGCAGTATTTACAGCAGCGCCGGGAAATGATGGACTGGTGGGGAAATTATGTCGAGCAGGCCGCCACCGGCAATCTCAGCATCGCGGTGGCGCTGGGTGCGTGATAATAGGGAGGGACAGGCCTCTTGCTCTTGACCTGCTCCCCATTTTTCTCCCCACTTTTATGGCGTCCAGATTATCCCCCACCTGTTTTCCGGTGATACAGGCTCAACCCAGGCAGAATGTGGCTTTCGGGCTAGTACCCCACTTTTTGTCTATATATAGCCGGAAAGTGGGGGGAAATCGTGATTGATAAGCGGCTCTCCCCACAGGGTTCCACTTGGGTGCCACTTACTCCACCGCTTTATCCGAAACTGACTGGGGTACCTGTTCATTGGTTTCGCCTGCGTAGATCTTACAGCCGAGTACAAGCACCTCTTTAATGGTTTCATACAAAAGACAGCTATCATAAGAGCGGGCCGGCTGCTAGTCTGAATGACTTCAGAGAGATACATAGCCCGGACAATATTGGATAAGCGGGAAGGTCCAAACATGAGATTAGAAGCGTGTTGACCAGCGCCCTAACCGGTTCTACACTAATGAATCTCAAATGGTGTAGTCCCGATGCCAAGGTTTCGGCAAACAATACAGCCCTAGGCCGCTAGCCAGGCAATATATATCAGATCTGATTTGTTCATAATCCTTAATTAGCATAGCTCATCAGCTATGAGACGGAGTCCTAGACGGCTTGCTGATTGTTAAAGTTTTAGAAATGATGAAAGTCCCCAGCATATTATTGGTGGTTTTGTATAAGGCTTTAAAATCCGTTTCATTCATTTTGGCAAATGAGACCGATCTCGGGGATTTCATCACGGAGACGTCAGGCATTATATAAGCATCTTAATAGCCAGCCTCATCGGTGACACAGTGGCGAAACGCTTCGAAGGATTCCACGCCGGAGATATTGGCAGATCACTTGCTGTTTACCGTTACTAGGTACTCATCAGCCGCCGCCAATATCGCCGACACTCTTCCAGCGTAGCTGGGAAAGAAATTGGATATAGCAATGCGCCAGCCATCGATCTACTGACGAAATGGCGCTACCACTTTAAGGTTTAACAGTAATCTAAGCTAAAATATTGTAGAGAAATATATTTTCGGTAAAAATAAGGGTACGTGTTTTTTGAATTCTCCGGTCAGTATTTCACCAAGTTTAATATGTAAATCGGTGTATTCAACAATATCAGGCGTGACCAGATTAATTGTATTGACAGCGGATTTAATAAAAAAACTAACCAGTTTCACTTATGAAATTAGCATAAAAGCGAAGTTCAAAAACCTAAAAAATTCTAAGTCAAACCTCAATTTTACTCTGTTTTTTTAGAGCATCTATACATGCTAAAGCCATTTTTTTTGCAAATAAGCAAGGTAAAGCATTACCTATTATACGGCACACACTATCAACAGAGGAAGCTTTGAATTTATAAGAAGCAGGGAACGTTTGTAGTAAAGCTGCCTCTCGTATAGAAATGGTTCTTAATTTATCAGGGTGCCCAAAACGACCTTTACTAAGAGTTGTGCATCCACCTGTTATTGTCGGAGATGGCTTATCCCAAGACATCCTGCCATAAACATTACTGAAACCTTCATTTTTACCTTTATGACAATCAGGTCTTAATCTATCAGGTAAATCAAATCGTGAACCACCTGCTTTAATAAACTTTAACCTATCAATTGTTATTTGGTTTAATGCCCTGGTAACATGCCAATTGTAATGTTGCGGACCGCCCAATTTATAGGTCTCGGGCAACGGCAACGGTTCGGTTGGTAATGAAAGAACATCGCGCACGGTGGCCCATCGGTCAGTGTCAAGGTTGTTGTCATCCCCTGCTGATTTAGGCTGCCTGTTTTTCCCGCTCAGGATTAAGTGTCACGGTACTTATTGGTTGCCAGTTTCTTGTTCCACCGCTCCAACGTTCTGG
>NZ_WUBS01000021.1 GCF_010131535.1 Acerihabitans arboris | reverse complement strand
GATGGTCCTCTCTGCTTAACATGGCGCTTCCTTTTTCGGTGTAGGAACCTTAAAGAAAGACCATGTTGGGTGGAGTGGACAACTTTTCCGATGAATTACGACCTTATATCAGCGATGCCGACATCGGCATGCTTGGCTCCCATTTTACTGCGGGGCAGATGTTGAATCTGGCTTTCTGCCGCTACTGGAGCATACCCCGATTGTGTTGTTGTAGGGGAAACTTAAAGAGAGCACATTTGGCTTTTATCATTATTTTTCATGGTATTAAGTTATTCACGCTCTACTGCGATAGTATTCGATTCGGGCATGGAATGGCATAGTTTGGCGTGCAAATTGTCCCAAATTTTCCCCAGAAAATAGTTCTGAAAACTACAGCACACCCTAGCGTATGCAGGCATATTTTGCTGGGGCTGTTTTCAGCGAGACCAGTGTCTTACACCACCAAATCTGTGTACCTATGCATGTCCCCACCGCCTTTGGTCATTTCTAGTCTGTATGTCCTCCGTATGCGTAATACGTGCACGTCATAATTTCATGATAATAATCAAAAATTTGACAGGCTGCATTCTGGGCATGTTGTAAGCGAGGAAATTTTGATCTAATTTGACCTTAAGCAGCATCCCTTCTCCTTAAGAAATGGATTCTACTGTTTTCGTCGCGGAAAACTCAGTTGACTGGACACAACAATGAATAAAAATGAGCTACTTAGTTCGAAATATCCCTTGGGTTCCGAATGGCGACGCTGGGATCTTCATGTTCACACGCCGGAGAGTAAACTCGGCGACTCATTCTCTGGTATCACTTGGGACGCCTATGTGACGGCGCTAGAGACAACGGCGCAAGGTATGGGAATTTCCGTTATCGGAATTACCGATTACATGACCATTGACGGCTATGAAAGACTTTACCGAGAACGGAATGATCCTGAAAAACCAAGGCTACAAAGTGTTGATTTCATCCTGCCCAACATCGAATTCCGTGCCCAACCGGCTACAAAAGATGGAAAAGCACTCAATATACATTTGCTAATTGACCCAAGCGATCCAGATCATATTCAAAAGATAAAACGGGCACTTGCCAATCTTAAGATCGAATATACCTCGCCAGTTGGAGACGGTCAGCAGAGTTACGGCTGTATCCGAAATGACTTGATCGCCTTCGCTCGCGCTCAGGGATTTGCGGGAGACGATGAAGCTGCCTACAAATATGGTGTCTTGCAGTTTAAACCTTCCTACGAAATTATCATTAAGTGGTTCAGGAACGACGGCTGGCTGATGAAAAACTGTCTCGTAGGGGTTGCCAACGGCAAAGATGGCATCAGTGGGCTTCCGGCTGACGGATTTGCTTCTACTCGGGATCAGTTATTACTGCATAGTGATTTTATCTTTTCGGGTTCGTCAACGGACCGGGAATATTATCTGGGCAAAAAGGCGGGCACGACTCCTGAAAAGATCCGGGTCATGTATCGTTCCCTAAAACCCTGCCTGCACGGTTCAGATGCACACACGCTGGAAAAGCTTTTCATGCCGGATCTCGAGCGCAACTGCTGGATAAAAGCTGATCCGACGTTCGAAGGACTCAGGCAGGTGATATGGGAACCGGATTGCAGGGTATATATTGGTAAATCACGGCCGGGGTTGACCGACCAGAGCCGCCTGATCTCGGAAATTCATATTCAGCCTGATAGTGGATGGTTTTCACAGTCATCAGTTAGACTGAATCCGGGATTGGTCGCCATTATTGGTGAAAAGGGTGCAGGGAAAACGGCCATTGCTGATTTGATCGCCTTTGCTGCCGGCGTGCCACCAGATCCCAAGTCACAGTCATCATTTATTATTAAAGGAAAACGCCTACTTACCGGCATGAAGGTTGGTCTAACATGGGGCAGTGGGACCAAAACGGACGCTACCCTCACAGACAGCCCTCATCAGGTGTCCAGACCACTGGTTCGCTACTTGTCACAGGACTTCGTGGAGCGACTGTGCTCCATAGATCATGATGGCAATGAACTTCAAGTTGCCATCGAAGAAGTCGTGTTCTCCCACCTCGACCATGTACACCGTGAAGGTTATTCCAGTTTTGAAGAACTGCGTTCTGCGCGTGAATCAGCTTCCCAACAGAGGCAAGATGAGTATCGCGGAGACATTGCTGCCCTCAACCGGGAAATTGATCGGCTGCACGCTGCCTTAGCGCAGAAACCGGAAAAGATTGCTAACCGGGAACAACTTCTGAAACAGATCGAGGAAATGCGCGTCCAGCTTCCATCCATCATTGCCACGGTTGATGAAAAGTTTCTGAAGCAATTGGACGAAGAGCAACGCATCCTTCGTGGGATTGAAGGCGAAATCACCGGACTGGGGCGGAAAAAAAGGAGGCTGGATGACTTTTTACAATCTTACCAAGATCTCATTGAGAGGACCCGTCGCACTGTCACAGAACTGATCTCTGCCTCTCAGCTCGCAGAGGAATGCACGCAGGAGGAACTGGAACGACTTCACCCCCGCTGGGACCCAACTATCGCCGCCACGTTGGCCGAAAAAGCCATGAGCACACAGAGCGAAATTGAGGCAAAAACGGGTAGTGAAGCAACTTGGCAGCGTGACGGAAAGACCGCTTGGGACATTGGCAAACGACTCGAGGAGATGAAGGCATCCCTGCAGCAGGATGAAAGCAACAAAAAACGACTGTTTGAGCTTCAGCAAAAAATCGCCTCCTCGGAAGCAGACGCCTCCCGAATCCAGAAAGAAATTGAGACACTAGACAGCAGGACCCGCCAGTTACTGAACAGCAAGGAAACTGAACGGGACAGCTCTTACATGAAGTATTACCAGGCACTGGCACAGGACGAAGCCGGCCTGCATGAACTGTACGCTCCCATGCAGCGCCAGTTGGAAAGGCTGAGTCCTGAAATGAAGTTTGAGCTTTCAGCAGGTTACAGCGTGGACACACGGGCATGGCTCGAAAAAGCCTCCCGTTTTTTTGACCTGAGAAAGGCAGGGGCTCAAGTGCTGAAAGATGAGATTGAGGCGTTCGCGATTGAACACCTCTCGCCAGCATGGTCCTCAGGTGATCTCATAAAGATCAAAAACGAGATGGAAGCATTGTCCAAACTTATTGACCCGGCCGTATTTATGTCGCATTTTGCTGCTCCGTCCCTTAAATTGATCGACCTTCTAGACTGGATGTACTCCACCGACCACGTTCGAACGACTTATAAAATCCGTTACGGCGGCACGGATCTTGAACATCTCTCCCCGGGTACACGGGGGATCGCCCTGTTGGTGTTGTATCTGCTTATGGACGGCGACGATAGCCGGCCGTTGCTGATAGACCAGCCGGAGGGAAATCTCGATAATTCTTCGGTCTATCTCCAGCTCGTTCCCTACATCCGCAAGGCTAAGGAGCAACGACAAATTATTATTGTTACGCATAACCCCAACCTGGTTGTTTCGACGGATGCTGAACAGATAATCATCGCGCTTCCGCAGCGAACTTCCAGTCAGCCTTACCCACAGATAACCTATGAATCGGGCTCGCTGGAGCACAATCTGACAGACGGCGACATGTTCGGCATTCGTCAGGCAGTCTGTACATTATTGGAAGGCGGACACTTGGCCTTTAAAGAACGCGAGGGGAGATATTCGATTTCATAGCTAGACCGTACGTAAGGCAGTATGACATTTAGCTGTAGCCGGCGCTGCTCCCCTAGCCTCTGGTCAGCACTGATAATTCATTAACGCGTTTGATAACAGAATCGCACCGCCGGGATTGTTACATGCGAAAATCGCTGTGCTGACGATAGGGGGGATTTTGCCCCGGCAACGGACCGGTTTTCTAGCAGAAGACCTAAGAAAAGCTGATGCACACGTACTTGTGATCCTCTTCGTAATTGGGGTGTATCCGTTCACGCCATAGCTCCCAATAGTCTTCATGTCAGAAGCTTGAACCCAGTTCGCCCATACATTCTTTAGGCAATTTACATGTTCCTCAATAACTCCGTTACTCCATTTTTGACCCACCGCCTCGTTAACGGCATCGGCTGCCATGCCAGCAGCAATCCGCTTCAGGCCAAGCAGGACACTTTTCTTTGCTCGATCCCATCAGTTATCATGCCTCGGGTTGTTAAATTCAGCGTAGAGAGAACAATAATAATGCGTCATTTTCTCACCGAGTATCGGGACTCTGTTCTCGCTTTTGTTGGCATTCTTATCGCCAGTATTTCACTCGGATTTGCTATCTGGCAAGGGAAGGAACAGATCAAACATAATCATGTTTCGGTTGAACCAAGGATAAATGCGTATTTCTCCATTGATGGTCGAAAAGACAAATGGGGAATTTACGCAATCAATAACGGTATGGGAGCAGCGTTTGTTACCACTATTACCGTAACAGTTGATGGCAAACCAGTTAATGCCGTTGAGAATAATATTTTCGTTGGAGCAATACAGGCTTTGGGGCTACGCGTTGGTTGTTTTATCATCGGTGGTCCGCGTCCCAACGATTCTTTCAAGGTTGGGGAAGAAATTTTTTTGATTGAAGCCCGGGGGGGAGATAGAAGCTGCGCGGGAGATCTGCTTCGTTTGAAATGGGCTTCATTGTCTCCATATCGACTGGACTTTGTGCTGGAGACGGAATCTATCTACGGAGATAAGTTTCGTTATATATACTCGCAGAATCGTCAAACACGGGTGGATTAATTCCTTTTTCTCGGTGTGTAGTGCATCAGTATAATGCCGGACATTTCCAAATCCTGTTTGGAATGGCCCTAGGAGCGTGGAAACTGTTGGCCTATAGATGACCCTTTGGCATTTTCAGTCGTCAAATTCAGGAGGAACAGGCGTGTCCAGAGATTGTGTTCTATATGTATTATAAGTCTGTTTGACGTCTGGATTGTCCAGACTCTCGTACACGATATCTTCTTTGTCTAAGCCATCTAAGCCCCTGATACCACTTATGATCTCAGGCCACGCGTCACGACTGGATATGTCCACCACGAACGGTTTTAGGTAATTATCGAGATGTCCCTTGAAAGGCTCCCGGATTTCGTCGCTGAGTGCCCGTAAGTAGCCGTCCTTGGTTGTCTTTGACCAATCGATAGCGAATTTGGCACGATAGGAGAGTTCCATAAAGACAAGTAAAATAGTGCGGCCATTGCCGTCCAAGAAGGGGTGTGCAAAAGCCAATTGGCCCATCACCTCGCCAGGCCGATCTCTGAAGCGCTTCTTGTCAGTTGCTAACTGAAGTGCATAGTCGATAGACCTTTTGATCAAATCCGGGTGCTCGAAAGCGATGCTATGAGGATCGTCATGCGGGCCTTTGAAAACGGCTAGATGCGGCACAAGCTCGTTACGAGCTTTTCCTGCCCAATGATAAAAATCGGAGAAAAGGATCTCGTGAACTTTGAGTACGCTCTGGTAGTCGATGGGCCTCTTTTTAGCCAAGTAGGCAAGAGCATCTTCGATACTCAATTCGAACGAAAGATGCTCTGACTCTTTTACTTCAACGGGATCTTTGAGCAGTAGCGAATTTTGGAGATATCCAGCAGTTTCGAAATCGCCAAAGGGATCGAAACTCATACGCTAATTTTTTTCTTGGAACGCCTTTTCTCCTGAAGGTACCCCCCCTGGAGCGTCAGGGTCTCAGACTTGCTCAGCACGCCTTTTCTTTTGAGATTGACGAGTAACTGCTCAACGTTATCCAACTCGACGACGTCACCAGCCAGACGGGTAATAGCCACGGCCATACGGCTCATGCCGTCACGTTCAGCTGTGACTTTATGGGATCTAGCAAGCCTGCGAACTCGACTTGCAACACTTACAGCGGCCATTTTAGTCATCGAAAAATCTCCTATTTACGTTCAAAGTATAGCAAGATACTGGCTTGTTGTCTCCACCGAGCTTAAAGGTCAAGGTCTACAGAAAGTACATGGCATACATGCTTTCTATGATGAATTTTGTTCGTGAGAGTAGCCATGACGATGCGAATGAAGCAACGCAATGAGGAGGGTAGTCAAAGGATAATGGTCGAAAACGGAAAAATCACAGATGAACAAGACAGACGTTATGCAGTGCTTGCCAACGCGGTAACCCTTATCGCAAATGAGTCGTTAGTGCTTGCACAATACGAAGCGACAGCCCAGCAAGGCCAGTTTGCTAAACTCTGTCTGGAAAGCGATAAGGGGGTATTCGATAAACGCGTCAATCAAGTTATTGAACACTTGGGCGGGCCGCCAGAATTCTATATAGTGACCGAAGATCAGGAACAAAAAATCCCGCCCGGCGATAATTACCCAGAAGCCGTCATGCGTGAAGTGTTTTCAGTCTTCTCACGAGCTCGCAAATCGGTCATACGTGCTCACCTGTTTCAGGCGGGCTCCTCACTTATTACGGCACACCCGAACCTGCTAAATTTTCCCGACAACCCGACTAAACAAGTTTGGTTTATCGAGCAAGCGCAAGCTGCTTTTTGGGAGCACGCGGAGGCAGCGTATATTTGGCTGTATTCATTCTGGGACCGGCTCGGGCAGGTGTTGGATTTCTCTTTCTTCAATATTCGTAAGTTCGACCAAAACGGCTTTACCTCGGTTATGGATCGCATTCACTTAAACGCGGTCCCGATGGATGATCTATTGAAAAATAGCACGAGCTGGAAGCGGCTAAGATCGTTCCAGACTTCGGAAAAAGAGGATGGTTTGAAGTGGCTTCTTCAGCGCCGAAACCTTATTGTCCATAGTCTCCACCTCCATCCAGTTCAGACCAACGAAGAAAGCGTCTTCAAGTCGCAGTACAATCACCTCGAAATCGCCTATCGAGATAAACTGCGTCCAAAATCTCCAGAGGAAGAAGCAGGTTTACTGCTTGGACAACTTAACAAAGCTGGCGATCTGTTCAATGACTTCCTTACTGTCGTTGAATTCTCTCCTTCAAGAAAACAGGATCGTTTCTTGTTTTAACGACCAACCGGCTAACGATGTCCTATTGCACGTTGTTGGAGTCAATACTGAAGTTTATTGCATAGTCATCCGCTCAGCAGAGTCTGCCTCTCTTTGAAGGCGTTTTCCCTGGCAGCATCTGCAATCGGCTTACGCTATTTTTCTCTTTTTGGGTCATATTGGCGGCCAAAAATAGTCAAGCTCAGTGGCTGTCATCGCTATCAACGACGGATTGATAGGCAAAATAGATACCTTCAAGCCGCGTATTAAGGCATTGAAACATTATCTGTCCCCTCTCTTAAACCCCCTATCCCCCGCCATAAATCCTGCCAGCATATGTGGGATTAGCGTCACCGCATCAACGGTTTCGCCGTAAGTTTGCGCATATTGGGCAGCGTAGCGATCGAGTTCGGTCTTGAGGCTGGCCGGACAGGTAAAGGTCAGCTTCACATTCTCGGTATTCGGCAACCGTCCCAGCCTCATTTTACGTGTGAAACTCATCGCGAAATCCCCCTATTGAAAAAAAGCGGCTGATACGGCCTCAGCACCAGATCCCGATTAACGATAATCCGCACCGGCAAGCCCGGCCGTTCCGTCAGCGTCGGCTGAATATTAAGATTGCGCCGCGTGACTTCCTGTCCCACCTCATTCACCGTATCCTGCAAACTGTCGCGCCCGGCGATGATGATGCGGTCGCCATCCTGGCGGTTCTCCGGCGCGGCCAGTTCAGCACCAACTCCCAACAGCGTGGTCATTGCCGCACCGGCGATAATGCGATCCCAGTGCCAGTCGGTGCCATCCTCCAGTCCGGTATAACCGGCAGGATCAGCTCCCGCCAGATTATCCAACACTAACGACGAGGTATCCGGCAGAATGATGCGGTTCCATACCACCTGAAAAACCTTGGATCACTCCCACTCGATCGTCGCCGGCGGTTTCCCCGAAATATCGTAAACCACCCTTGAAATCCCATCGACCTCATTGATAATCCGATTAGACACCCGGCCCAAAAACTCGTACGGCAAATGCGCCCAGTGGGCGGTCATAAAGTCGATGGTTTCCACCGCCCGCAGCGAGACGACCCAATCATATTTACGGCCGTCGCCCATCACCCCCACCGAACGTACCGGCAGGAACACGGTAAATGCCTGGCTGACCTTGTGGTAAAGCTCGGCCTTGTGCAGTTCGTCGATAAAAATCGCGTCGGCGCGGCGCAGCAGGTCGCAGTATTCTTTTTTCACTTCGCCCAGCACCCGCACGCCGAGGCCCGGTCCCGGGAACGGATGGCGGTACAGCATATCGTAGGGCAGCCCGAGCTCCAGGCCGATTTTACGTACCTCGTCCTTGAACAGCTCCTTCAGCGGCTCCACCAGGCCCAGCTTCATCTCTTTCGGCAACCCGCCGACGTTGTGATGGGACTTGATAACATGCGCCTTGCCGGTGGCGGAGGCGGCGGATTCAATCACGTCGGGGTAGATGGTGCCCTGCGCCAGCCATTTTACCAGCGACTGCTTGCTGGCTTCCCGATCGAACACCTCGACAAACACCCGGCCGATGATTTTACGTTTGGCTTCCGGCTCGTCCACGCCGGCCAGCGCGCTGAGAAAACGCTCTTCGGCGGCGACATGGACGATATTCAGGCCGTATTTCTGGCCGAACATTTCCAGCACCTGGTCGGCTTCGTTCAGGCGCAGCAGGCCGTTATCGACAAATACGCAGGTTAAACGCTTGCCGATGGCGCGGTGCAGCAGCATGGCGGTAACGGATGAGTCCACCCCGCCCGACAGGCCGAGGATCACGTGGTCGTCGCCAATCTGCTCGCGCAGCCGGCCGACCGCGTCCTCGATGATCTTGTCCGGCGTCCACAGGGCTTCACACCGGCAGATATCGTGGACGAAGCGCTGTAAAATACGCTGTCCCTGGCGGGTATGGGTAACTTCCGGGTGGAACTGCACGCCGTAGAAACGCCGCTCTTCGTCGGCCATGATGGCGAATTGACAGGTTTCGGTGCTGGCGACGGTGACAAAACCGGCCGGGATGCCGGTCACCTTGTCGCCGTGGCTCATCCACACGTCCAGCAGCGGCTTGGTATTGACGCTTAATGAATCCTGGATATCGCGCACCAGCAGGCTGTCGGACACCACCTCGACCTGCGCGTAGCCGAACTCGCGCTGGTTGGATCCTTCCACCCGGCCGCCCAGCTGCATGGCCATGGTCTGCATGCCGTAGCATACGCCCAAGACCGGCACGCCGGCCCGGTAAACATATTCCGGGGCGATGGGGCTGTCCTGTTCGGTGGTGCTTTCGGGGCCGCCGGAAAGGATGATGCCGCTGGGGGCGAAGGCACGGATCTGCGCTTCCGTCACGTCCCAGGCCCAGAGTTCGCAATAGACGCCAAGCTCACGGACGCGGCGGGCGATCAGTTGGGTATACTGCGAGCCGAAGTCCAGGATCAGGATGCGGTGTTGATGAATATTCTCTGTCATAGAAGGCGTATTCCAGGAGCGGATAGCAAATAAAACACGACCCGGCCGCGGCCGGGAAGAATAAATTCAGGGACGGCCGATCCTCGGCCATCCGGACTATAGCCATCGCGGGCGGCGATCTGCGCGGATAAGGTCATATTACGCCCGTCGCGCGCCGTCCCGGCGTTTTAACCCATACGGTAATTCGGCGATTCCTTGGTGATGGCGACGTCGTGGACGTGGCTCTCCTGAATGCCGGCGCCGCTGATACGCACAAATTCAGCCTTGGTGCGCAACTCGTCGATAGTAGCACAGCCGGTCAGGCCCATACAGGAGCGCAGCCCGCCCATTTGCTGGTGGACAATCTCCTTCAGGCGGCCTTTATAGGCGACCCGGCCTTCGATACCTTCCGGCACCAGTTTGTCGGCGGCGTTGTCGGTCTGGAAATAACGGTCGGAGGAGCCTTTGGACATGGCGCCGAGCGATCCCATGCCGCGGTAGGATTTAAACGAACGGCCCTGGTAGAGTTCGATTTCGCCGGGGGATTCCTCGGTGCCGGCCAGCAGCGAGCCGACCATCACGCAGGAGGCGCCGGCGGCGATGGCCTTGGCGATATCGCCGGAGAAGCGGATACCGCCGTCGGCGATAACCGGGATGCCGGTGCCTTCCAGCGCTTCAACCGCGTCGGAAATGGCGGTGATTTGCGGCACGCCCACGCCGGTGACGATACGGGTGGTGCAGATGGAACCGGGGCCGATACCCACTTTGACTGCGCTCACGCCGGCCTCGACCAGCGCAATGGCGCCGGAAGCGGTGGCGACGTTGCCGCCGATAATCTGCAGGTCGGGATATTTGGCGCGGGTATCGCGGATACGCTGCAATACGCCTTCGGAGTGGCCGTGGGAGGAGTCGATCAGCAGCACGTCGACGCCGGCGGCGACCAGCGCGTCGATACGCTCTTCGTTACCGGCGCCGGCGCCCACCGCCGCGCCCACCCGCAGGCGGCCGTGTTCGTCTTTGCAAGCGTTGGGCTTGCGTTCCGCCTTCTGGAAATCCTTGACGGTAATCATGCCGAGCAGATGGAACTGCGCGTCCACCACCAGGGCTTTTTCCACGCGTTTCTCATGCATTTTCTGCAGCACCACTTCGCGGGCCTCGCCTTCTTTTACCGTAACCAGGCGCTCTTTCGGCGTCATGACCGCGGTAACCGGCTGGTTCAAATCGGTGACAAAACGCACGTCGCGGCCGGTGATGATGCCCACCAGCTCATTATCGTCGGTGACCACCGGGTAACCGGCAAAGCCGTTACGGGCGGTCAGCTCCTTCACCTGGGATAAGGTGGTGGCGGGCGTTACCGTCTTGGGATCGGTGACCACGCCGCTTTCATGTTTTTTCACCCGGCTGACTTCGTCGGCCTGGCGCTCGATAGGCATATTTTTATGGATGAAACCGATACCGCCTTCCTGGGCCAGGGCGATGGCCAGCGGCGCTTCGGTCACGGTGTCCATGGCGGCGGAGAGCAGCGGAATATTCAGGCGTATTTTTTTGGTCAGTTGCGTGCCCAGGTCGGCCGTGTTGGGCAACACCGTGGAATGTGCAGGTAACAGGAGGAGATCGTCGAACGTCAGGGCTTCTTTTGCGATACGTAGCATAGCAATATCTCACCAGGATGGATGTATAAAATATTGCCGTGGCATTATACAGAACGTAACCGGTTGCCTCCAGCACTTTTTAAAAAAAATGCTTGATATGCGCTGGGCGATAAGTAATATCAACCGATTAACCCTTATTTATGGAAGTTGATCCGGCTCACATGTCTTCCCCTCCCACCGCATTGATTTTTACCGTCTCCCGTCTTAACCAGACGGTGCGCGAACTGCTGGAAGGCGAAATGGGCCAGGTCTGGCTTACCGGCGAAATTTCCAACTTCTCGCAGCCCTCCTCCGGTCATTGGTATTTCACGCTGAAAGACGATCGCGCCCAGGTACGCTGCGCTATGTTCCGCAACAGCAACCGGCGGGTGACCTTCGCGCCGCGCAACGGCCAGCAGGTCTTGGTACGGGCGGCGCTGACGCTGTACGAACCGCGCGGCGAATATCAGCTGGTTACCGAAAGCATGCAGCCGGCCGGCGACGGCCTGTTGCAGCAGCAGTTCGAACAGCTCAAGCAGCGCCTGTCCGCCGAAGGCTTATTTGATCACATCCATAAACAGCCGTTGCCCAGCCCGGCCCGCCGGGTCGGCGTAATCACCTCCGCCAGCGGCGCGGCGCTGCATGACATCCTCAATATCCTCAGGCGCCGGGATCCGTCGCTGCCGGTGGTGATTTATCCGACCCAGGTACAGGGCCAGGACGCGCCGGCGCAGATCGTGCGCGCCATCGAAACCGCCAACCGGCGCGGCGAGTGCGACGTGCTGATCGTCGGCCGGGGCGGCGGCTCGCTGGAAGATTTATGGAGTTTTAACGACGAGCGGGTGGCGCGGGCGATTTTTGCCAGCCGCCTGCCGGTGGTAAGCGCGGTCGGCCACGAAACCGATGTGACCATTGCCGATTTTATCGCCGACCTGCGCGCGCCCACCCCTTCGGCCGCGGCGGAGCTGGTCAGCCGTAATCAGCTGGAGCTGGTGCGTCAGCTGCGGTCCCAGCAGCAGCGCCTGGAAATGGCGATGGATTATTTTATGGCGCAGCGGCTGCAAATCCTGACCCGGATGCAGCATCGCCTACAGCAGCAACATCCCCACCTGCGCCTGGCGCGCCAGCAGACGGCGCTG
Source organism: Acerihabitans arboris (assembly GCF_010131535.1). Classification (GTDB taxonomy): domain Bacteria; phylum Pseudomonadota; class Gammaproteobacteria; order Enterobacterales; family Enterobacteriaceae; genus Acerihabitans; species Acerihabitans arboris. The sequence continues at coordinate 74,949 of NZ_WUBS01000021.1, read as the reverse complement.
ATGAAACTGCGCCGCCGGCTGGATGACAGCCTGCAGGGGCAGCTGCGCCAGGCGCGCTTACGCCAGGAACGCCTGCTCCGGCGCCTGAACCAGCAGGCGCCGCTGCCGCGTATCAGCCATGCGCAGCAGCGTATGCAGGCCTTGGGCTACAGGCTGCGGCGGGCGATCGGCGGCCGGTTGAACCAACAGGGTCAGGTACAGGCGCTGCGCTACCGGCTGACCCAGGGCATGACCCGGCGGTTAAGCGGTCAACAGCGTACGTTCGGCATGCTGTGCTCGCAGCTGGAGGCGGTCAGCCCGCTGAAGACGCTGGCGCGCGGATTCAGCGTTACCACCGATAGCCAGGGCGCGCTGATCAAGCAAACCCGGCAGGTGAAGGCCGGCGATATCCTCTCCACGCGTCTGGAAGACGGGCAGGTGGAAAGCCGGGTGCTGAGCGTCAAGCCCGCCGCGCCCGCGCCAAAACCGCGCGCTAAAAAAGCGCGCTAAATCCCGGACGCCCTCTCCCGCCCCCTATTTCTCGTCTCCCCGATCCCGGCGCGCGCAAGCCAGACGGGCAAAGGCGTTATACCCCGCGCCGATAACCAGCAGCGCGCAGGTGCCGAAAAACACCGGCCGCATGCCAAAGTGGCCGCCGATAAATCCCCCGAGCAGCGGCCCCGCCACCTGGCCGACATATTGCGCCGACGTGGAATAACCTAGCATCCTGCCGGCAATCTTGTCCGGTACATTATGCCGGATGACGCTGGCGATACAGGGTAATAGCCCGCCCAGCGCCACGCCCATAAAAAAGCGCAGGGCCACCAGTTGCCAGCCCCGGGTGACCAGGGCCTGTGGGATCAGCAATAACCCCGCCACCAGCAGGCAGCCGATAATCACCGTCCACGGCCCGTTGCGATCGGCCAGTTTGCCGAGCCAGGAGGCGGAGACAATACTGCCCAACGCGGCGCTGGCCATCACCAGGCCGGCGACGAAGGTCACCCGGTGGGATTCCACCAGCTGCGCCACGTAAAGGGTAATAATGGGCTCGATGGACATAGTGGCCACCATCAGCAACGTGCCGGTAACCAGCATCGCCAGCACCGCCCGGCTGAACCCGGCGGCGGCGGGCACGATCTCCTGCTTGCGACGGGTGACGGCGCCCGGCTCCTCCCGCAATAAAAACGTCGTGGCCAGAAAAGAGACAAATATCGCCGCGCCGGCCACGATAAAGGTGGCGCGGATGCCAATCAGCGGCGGCAGGGTGCCGCCTATCAGCGGACCGGTAAAATTCCCGGCCATGATGCCGGATGAAAGCACGCCCAGCGCCCAGCCGGTGCGCGCTTTGGGCGTTTGGGTCGCCACCAGTATCATGGAACCCGACGCATAGCCCCCCAGCAGGCCCGCCAGCAGCCGCAACGCCACCAGTTGCCAGACGCTGTGCGCCATGCCCAGCAACGTCATGGCGACCGCCATGCCGAGGCTGGCGCGGATCAGCATCAGCTTGCGGCCATAACGATCGCCCAGCCGCCCCCACAGCGGCGCGGTCAGCGCCGCGCTGAAAAAGGTCGCGCCATAGGCCAGCCCGGACCACAGGCTAATGGCGGCATGATCCGTCACCCCCAACTGTTCGACAAACAGCGGCAGGAACGGCAGCAGCAGGGTCATGGCGATAATGGTGGTGAAGGATCCGAATACGCAGACAAACAGGTTCCGCTGCCAGTAGCGGCTGCCGTCGGCCGATTCCGTTGGAGTGGTTATCATAAAATTCCTAAGACCTGTAATGGCCGGCGACCGGCCGGAACGCAAAAGTGGAACATCGTTGTCGTAACGCCTGGCGCGCACGCTCGCGCAATGGGCGCCAGGAGGTTTATTGCGGGCTTAGGCTTAGGTTGAAAAACAGCGAGTCCACCGCCATCACGGGGAAGGCGGCCGGCAGGCCGGCGCGGGCCACTTCTGAAAAACCATGATTGCGGTAAAAGCGCTGGGCGGCGAGGAACTTATCGGTGGTGCCGAGGAAGATGCCGGTCACGCCCTGGCGTTCGGCATGGGCGATCAGTCGTTCAAGCAGGCGGGCGGCCACCCGGTGTTCGCGGCCGCGAAACTCGGCGCGGACAAACATTTTGCGCAGCGCCGCCTGGGAAGCGCCGATATCCTTGAGGCCGAGCGTGCCGACGATCTTGCCGTCGTGTACCGCCACCCAGAATCCGCCGTTGCCGGATTGGTAAAATCCCGGGATATCGAATAAATCAGGCTGGTCCCGCGCCGTGATGTCGATACCAAACTCGTGTTGCTGGATAGGCACGATAACGTCAATCACACCCTGCCGGTCGGTGGGCACATATCTTCTAATCTCAACCATGTATCGATCCTGGGGGAAAATGCGCCGCCGGCCAAACGCGTGCGACAACCAATATTATGGACAAAACGGGGATAATAATGAACTCAATGCGCCGTATTGCCGCCAAGAAGCAAAAATAATATCAATCAAGCCGCCATGAAAACAACTTCTGCGCCATGAAAAAAATATAGCGTAACGACGAGCTGCTAATTATTCCTATAATAGAGAGGATCCGGCTGTGTAACGGGTCAACCATCGCAGATAACACTTAAAATCCTTTTTTTTGCCCTGCTAAAAAGAGAGTAACCATTTGTTAATGAAAGGTAAAATTTAAGCATGATTCAGTGATAACATGCTTTATATCAGATAATTACAAAATATAAGCTTTATGTATCTTAACCAAGCCATAACATCACATTTTAGTTTACTTAGCGGTTGCAGGCTTTTAGAATCGAAAACGCTAAGCAGACAGTATTGGGCCCAAAGCAACCTCAATAATATTGCCCTGCGGTATACTTAATTTCTTAAATAGAGACATTGCGCATGAAAGAGCATTTCATCGCATCCCTTTGCATGAATATGTTGGCATCGTCCCAACGGCAAACGGCTGCGAATAACGCCCCGGTGGACCTTGTCCTGATCGGTGGTGGAGTCATGAGCGCTACGCTTGGAACCTACCTTAAGGAACTTGAGCCAGACTGGACCATCAATATGTACGAGCGTCTGGATAAAACCGCGGAGGAGAGTTCCAACGGCTGGAATAACGCCGGCACCGGCCATGCCGCCTACTGTGAGCTGAATTACACCCCGGAAATGGCCGACGGCTCGATCGATATCGCCAAGGCGGTGTCAGTCAATGAATCATACGAGGTTTCCCGGCAGTTCTGGGCCTATCTGGTGAAGAATAATATTCTCGGCGAGCCCGGCACCTTTATCAATAACGTTCCCCATATGAGTTTTGTCTGGGGGGATGAAAACGTCAATTACCTGCGCAAGCGTTATGCCGCCCTGCAACGCAGCACGTTATTCCAGGGCATGGAATATACTGAGGACAGCCACAAAATCAGGCAATGGGCGCCGATGATCATGGAAGGCCGCGAACCTTTCCAGAAAGTGGCCGCCACCCGCATGACCATGGGCACCGACGTCAATTTCGGCGAGCTGACGCGGCAAATGCTCGACGCGCTTGAGCGGCGGTCGAATGTTAACCTGCATCTGCGCCATGACGTGCTGGATATCAGCCGTAATGACGACAATACCTGGACGATAAAAGTCGCCGACCTGAACAATAACGGCAAACAGACCTCGGTGCGCGCGCGGCATATCTTTATCGGCGCCGGCGGCGCGTCGCTTCGGCTTCTGCAAAAATCAGGTATTCCCGAGGCCCGTGGCTACGCCGGTTTTCCCGTGGGCGGCAAGTTCCTGGTGACCACCCGGCCGGAGGTGGTCAACGGCCACCTGGCGAAAGTCTACGGCAAGGCGTCGGTCGGCGCGCCGCCCATGTCGGTGCCGCATATCGATACCCGCATGCTGGACGGCAAGCGCACCCTGCTGTTCGGGCCGTACGCCACGTTTAGCAGTAAATTCCTTAAAAGCGGTTCCTGGCTGGATTTATTCGGTTCCCTGACGCTGCAAAACCTGATGCCGATGATTCGCGTCGGCCTGGATAATTTCGGCCTGCTGGGGTACCTGGTGAGCCAATCGCTGATGTCGGATAAAAAGCGGCTGTCGGCGCTGAAGGAATATTACCCCGAAGCGCGCCTGGAGGACTGGGAACTTACCGACGCCGGCCAGCGGGTCCAGATCATCAAAAAAGACGCGGAGAAAGGCGGCATCCTGCAGTTCGGCACAGAAGTGGTCAGTTCGGCGGATGGCACCCTGTCGGCGCTGCTGGGCGCCTCGCCGGGCGCGTCGACCGCCGCGCCCATTATGCTGCAATTGCTCGAAAGCATGTTCAAGCAGCAGGCGTCCTCCGCCGCCTGGCGCGCTAAATTGCAGGAAATGATCCCGACCTACGGCCGCGCGCTCGACGGCAACGTCGAGATGACCAATAAGATACGCGCCTATACCAGCGATATCCTGCGCTTGACCTGCGTCGAGGCGACCCATGGCCATGACGCGTCGATATCCACGGGCGTTTGGGATTCGTTGCCAAAAGCCATCTAGGCCCGCAGCCACGACGACCGGCGAACCCGACGGCCGTCGTCTTCCAATCGGCGGGCGCCGCGCCCTGCCGCCCGGTCGCCGTTTTAACCGGGCTACCGCGCCTACTGGCGCAGGCGCGCCGCAATCCGCGCCAGCTGCTCGGCCAACTGCCGGTAATCTGTCCCGCCGTCGTCCGGACGGGCGGTCGAATTACGCGCCACCAGATGGGTAGGCAACATCATTGACGCGGGCGATTCACGCCCGCCGTTGCCGAGATGGGCGACGAGCCGGGTCACCGCCTCCCGCCCCAGGCGATTAAAATCCTGCGACACCGTGGTCAGCGGCGGTAAAAAAAACGCGCTATCACGGGTATCGTCGTAGCCGATCACCGATATTTGCGCCGGCACGCCGATCTGCTGCCGGCTTAAGGCGCTGAACACGCCGAGCGCCATCTGATCGTTACCCACCAGCAGGGCGCTGAAGGCATCGGCGTTGCGGGTCATCTCCAGGGCCCGGCAATAACCGCTTTCGGCGCTCCAGTCTCCCTCGCGGTATTCCACCGGATCCAGTCCATACTCCTTAAGCGAGCGTTGCCAGCTGTGCAAACGCAACCGCGCTGACACCGAGCTGAGCGGACCGGACAGCAAACCGAACCGGCGGTGTCCCAACCGGTAGAGGTGGTCGACGCTGGCCCGCGTCCCGTCGTCGGGGTTGAACATCACGTGGAACACCCCGGCATCCGGGGGCACGTCGAGAAACAGACATGACAGATCCGGGTTGCGGTTAACCACCTCCTCCGCCTGTGCCGCCTCCAGCGGCAGGTTGAGGATAACCCCGTCCACCCGTTGGGCTTTTAGCTCGTTGAGCGCCGCCTGCACGCCTTCGCCCCGTTGCGCGTCCACCATGGCTATCAACAGGGTAAATCCCAGCTGATTGGCATGGAGCTCAATAGCAGAGGCAATTTGCGAAGGCGCATGGAAACCCAGCGACGTGGTCACCAACCCCAGGGTCGGGCTGCGCCTGCCGGCCAGCTGCTGCGCCATGCGGTTGGGCACGTAGTTCAGGGCCCCGATGGCCTGCTCCACCCTAAGCCGGGTCGGTTCGGCAACGTGCGCGGAACGGTTAAGCACCCGGGATACGGTTTGATATGACACCCCGGCATGGCGGGCCACATCATCCAGCGTGGCGTTTTTTGGTTTCACCGTTAATTCTCCCGTTAGCCTGCGCATGCGCAATCCCTGCGCCGAACGTTGAATTCCTTTGGATTATCGTCAAATCCGCGACCTCGTCAGCCCGGATGATAAAGTAATACGCTCACATATCATGATAATGCCCGTTAATGCCTTATAAATACCAATAAAAGCGCTATTTTCTGTGAAAAAGATCACTAATTCCGCTTTATCATATTGTCAAAGCCAGGATTTTGGTATTTAACTGCAATGAAATGTGAGCGCATAACACAGGGTCATTGCCGCCGTCCCCGAGGTACTGGCAAGCCGGACCGCCAACGCCCCTTGGCCACCGGTAACGTAACGATCAATCCAGCACACAGCAGGTATGCCATGACGATATCCCATCCGCAGGAAAGGAAGCCGGCCGCTTTATCCTCCCTGGCCACCGTTTTATCCCGTGGGGACTGGCAAAACCCAGGCGTCACCCATTACCGCCGGCTGCCGGCCCATCCGCCGTTTAACAGTTGGCGGGACGAGGACGGCGCCCGGCGGGATGCGGCCAGCGATCGGCGCTATTGCCTGGACGGTGAATGGCGCTTTAGCTATTTCCCCCGCCCGCGGGCGGTACCGGAAAGCTGGCTGGAAGAGGATCTCCCCGACGCGCGGGCCATGATCGTGCCGTCAAACTGGCAAACCGCCGGTTATGACCGGCCTGTTTATACCAATGTCAAATACCCTATTCCGGTCAACCCGCCCTTCGTGCCGGAGGACAACCCTACCGGCTGCTATTCGCGGGACATCACCCTCCCCGACGGATGGCTCGGGCGGGGGCGCACCCGCATTATTTTCAACGGCGTCAATTCGGCGTTTTATCTGTGGTGCAACGGCCGTTGGGTCGGTTATTCGCAGGATAGCCGCCTGCCGGCGGAGTTCGACCTAAGCGACCATCTGCTGCCGGGCCGCAACCGGCTTTGCGTTTTGGTGCTGCGCTGGAGCGACGGCAGTTACCTGGAAGACCAGGATATGTGGCGCATGAGCGGCATTTTTCGCCCGGTTTCCCTATTGCATAAACCCGAGGTCGGTTTCGAGGATATCCGTATCGATACCCGGCTGGACGCGTTGTTTAATCATGCCGTGCTGGAGGTCACCGCCGCCATTACCCCACGGGCCGCCGATATTGCGCGCTACGGCATTGAGGTATCCCTCTGGCTTGGCGAAGAACGCGTGGCCGCGCAGGGTTCCCCGCTCGGCTCCGCTATTATCGACGAGCGCGGCCATTATCCGGAACGCCTTACCTTGCTTGTGCCGGTGCCGTCGCCCCGGCTATGGAGCGCCGAAACGCCGGCTTTATACCGGGCGGTGGTGGCGCTGCGCGACGGCCTGGGCGCGGTGGTGGAAGCCGAAGCCTATGACGTGGGCTTTCGTCAGGTGGACGTGCGGGACGGCCTGCTGCGGATCAACGGCAAGCCCTTGCTGGTGCGCGGCGTTAACCGCCATGAACATCATCCGGCCCATGGTCAGGTGATGGACGCCGAGAGCATGCGCCAGGATATCCTGTTGCTGAAACAGAATAACTTTAACGCGGTGCGCTGTTCGCATTACCCTAACCATCCGCTGTGGTACCGCTTGTGCGATCAATACGGCCTGTATGTGGTGGACGAGGCCAATATCGAAACGCACGGCATGGAACCCATGGGCCGCCTGGCCGACGATCCCGTCTGGTTCCCGGCGTTCAGCGAACGGGTCACGCGCATGGTGCAGTGCAACCGCAACCACGCCAGCATTATCATCTGGTCGCTGGGTAACGAGTCAGGCCACGGCGCCACCCACGACGCCTTGTATCAATGGGTGAAAACCCATGATCCCAGCCGGCCGGTACAGTACGAAGGCGGCGGCGCCGATACCCGCGCCACCGATATTATCTGCCCGATGTATGCGCGGGTGGACGAGGATCAGCCGTTCCCGGCGGTGCCGAAGTGGTCGATAAAAAAATGGATTGGCTTGCCCGGCGAACAACGCCCGTTGATTTTATGCGAATATGCCCATGCCATGGGTAACAGCCTGGGGGGATTCGCCGGGTATTGGCGGGCCTTTCGCCAGCATCCCCGGCTGCAGGGCGGTTTTATCTGGGACTGGGCGGATCAGGCGCTCAATCTTGACGGCCGGGACGGCCGGACATTCTGGGCCTATGGCGGCGACTTCGGCGATAAACCCAACGATCGCCAGTTTTGCCTCAACGGACTGGTCTTCCCCGACCGCGTCCCGCACCCGGCCCTGGAGGAAGTGAAGCACCAGCAGCAGTTTTTCCAGTTCCGTTTGCTGAACACCGAGCCGCTTACCATCGACATCACCAGCGAGTACCTGTTTCGCGCCAGCGACAACGAGCTGCTGCGCTGGCGGCTTGAGTGCGACGGTTATCCGTTGTTAAGCGGCGAGACGGCGCTGCGGCTGGAACCGGGGCAAAAAACCGCATTGACCCTGTGCAATGCCCTGCCGGAGGCGAAAAACGCGGGCGCGCTGTATCTGCATGTCAGCGTCGAGCAGCCCGCCGCCACGCCCTGGTCGGCCGCCGGGCATCGGGTTGCCTGGGAGCAATGGCCGCTGGCCGCCGGCGTTATTGCGCCGGTTGAACTACCGCATCGGGCGGGAGACGCCCCCCGGCTGAACGAAAATATCCATGAATTTATCGTCTGTCATCAGGACCAGCGCTGGCTGGTGGATAAACAAAGCGGCCGGCTGACCCAGTGGTATCGCGGCGACATACCGGGACTGCTCAGCCCGCTGGCCGACCAGTTTATCCGCGCGCCGCTGGATAACGATATCGGCGTCAGCGAGGCGGATCGCATCGATCCCAACGCCTGGGTGGAGCGCTGGCGCGAGGCCGGTCTGTTTGCGCTGGAGCATCGCTGCCTGTCGTTGCGGGCCGACCGGCTGGCGGATCGGGTGATGTTCCGCGCGGCGCACGGGTATTACCACCGGGATCGGCTGCTGCTGCAAAGCCTCTGGCAAACCACCATCGACGACGCGGGCGCGATGGAAAACACGATCCGCGTGCTGGTTTCACCGGCGCTGCCGCCCCTGCCGCGCGTCGGTGCAGCCTGCCAGATCGCGACGGATGCGCGGGAGGCCGGCTGGCTGGGCCTGGGACCGCATGAAAACTACCCCGATCGCCTGGCCTCGGCACGGTTTTCCCGCTGGCGCCTGCCGCTGGAGCAGATGTATACGCCCTATATTTTCCCGGTGGAAAACGGCCTGCGCTGCTTTACCCGCGAACTGACGTTTGGCGACTGGCGCGTCGACGGCAATTTCCACTTTTCGCTTAGCCCCTATGGCACCGGCCAGCTGACCCGCGCCACCCATTGGCATTTAATGCGGCCGGAAGCAGGCCTGTGGCTACATCTGGACGCCCGGCATATGGGCGTCGGCGGCGATGATTCCTGGAGCCCGAGCGTGCATGAAAAGTATCTGCTTTCCGAGCGGGAGTATTGCTACACCTTACGTTGGCAGCGCGGCTAAATATCCGCGGGCAAGGGTAATACCCCCTTCATCTGGGATCGCCATTCGCCTCCTGCGGCGTAGAGGTGGTTATCCTCAAGGCCCTGCATATGTTCGAGCCGCCGTTCCTGCTGGTGGGCACCTTTAAATACCTCTCCCCGGTATTCGACCCGCGCCTGCCGGCCATCCTGTTCCTGATTGGCTTTAACCTAATGCCCTTGCGTAGGTTATTGATTGACAGCGCGACGGTTTTATCGCTAACGTCGGTATCGACCTCGACCATTCCGGACCGGGGAGGTGCCCATGACCGATGAAGCCAAGATAGTTGTCCGTCCCATTACGCTTGCAGATAAAGATGAGTGGAAATTCCTCTGGCGCCGCTATTTGAGTTTTTACTCCACAATCCGCGACGACGCGCTATATGAACATACCTTCGCGCGCCTGCTCGATCCTGCCTACCCCGGCATGTTTGCCTATGTGGCGCAAACGCAGGGGCACCTGATCGGCCTGGTCAATTGCATCGTGCACGACCACGGCTGGTATCAGGAGAAAGTCGTTTACCTGCAGGATTTGTATGTCGACGAATCGGCGCGCGGTAAAGGCACGGGCCGGCTGTTGATTGAACAGGTGTATGCCCAGGCGGATCGCCTCGGCATGGCCAGCGTGTACTGGACCACGCAAACCAACAATCATACCGCCATGAAATTGTATGACAAGGTTGCCCGCAAGACCGATTTTATCAAATACCAACGTTAGCCCCATCATGGGTCCGCAGCCAAACCCGGCGGACCGTCATTTCCCCCATGTCGCCAGATGGCATTATACTTAGATGCAATGCTAATAATTTACATTTATAACATTCAACTGGTTTACCGGCAGCTGGCCGCTAACTTCACCCGCGGCGCCGTCCGGTAATTAAAGGTTCGGAATATTATCCAGGCCGGAGAAAAGGGGAATAAAGTGGAAAACCTAAACCAGCGTTACCAGAGCGTCATCCCGCCCTATATACTGCGGCGCATTATCGAAAAAGGCAGCGAACACCAGCGCCAGTATGCCCGTCACACCCTGACCCATGTCCACAGCCTGATGGCGCGTAACCCGGTGGCGCCGGCTTACCCGTCGCAGGTCCAGGCCGGGACGGTGAAACGCGCCATCTATGATGCCCAGAACACCATGACCCTGCCCGGCAAGCCGGTGCGCCAGGAAGGCCAGGCGGCGGGTACCGACGTCGCGGTTAATGAAGCCTACGATTACCTGGGCGTAACCTATGACTTTTACTGGCAGGTATTCAAACGCAACTCCCTGGATGCCAAAGGCCTGCCGCTGAACGGCACCGTCCATTACGGCGCCGATTATCAGAATGCCTTCTGGAACGGTGAACAAATGGTCTTTGGCGACGGCGACGGGGAAATATTTAATCGTTTTACCATTGCCATCGACGTGGTGGCCCATGAATTGACCCACGGCGTCACGGAAACCGAAGCCAATTTGATCTATTTTGAACAGGCGGGCGCGCTCAATGAATCGCTGTCGGATGTCTTCGGGTCGCTGGTCAAACAGTTTCACCTGGGCCAGACCGCCGGACAGGCCGACTGGATTATCGGCCAAGGGCTGCTGGCCGCCGCCATCAAAGGCAAGGGGCTGCGCTCGATGTCCATGCCCGGCAGCGCCTATGACGATCCGGTGCTCGGCAAGGATCCCCAGCCCGCCGCCATGGACGGGTTTGTGAAGACCCGCGAAGATAACGGCGGCGTGCATATCAATTCCGGCATTCCCAATCGCGCTTTTTACCTGGCGGCCGTTGCGCTGGGCGGACATGCGTGGGAAAAAGCCGGCGCTATCTGGTATGCCACGCTGTGCGATAGCCAGTTAAAGCAAAACGCCGATTTCGCCGCCTTTGCCCGCCTGACTATTAAACATGCCGGTGAGCGTTTTGCCGATGCCGAGGCGCAGGCGGTGGAAAACGCCTGGCGCGAGGTGGGAGTATTAGCCTAAGGCAACCGTCGATCGCCGGTGAAAGGCAGCGGCCGGCGGCGTGGGGCGGCTTAGGGTATGGTTGCGTATAGTTCGGTGAGAAAAGGCGTTGGCATAATGCCGGGAGAAGCCTGATGGACCTGTTATCTTTGTTAAACGAGCATGCGGTGATTGAATTGTCGCGGGAGGGGGGTTTGGCGTATATCCCAAAGCTTGCCGCCCAGCAGCGTTTTGCCCTGTGCGACCTCTCGGCGGCGCAGCGCGAGCATCTGTGTCATCTGGTCAGCCGTATGGCGCTGCTGGCGCAGCACGCCGGGCAAACCCGAACACCCGGCAGCGGCGATCAGCGGTTTTACCGCATCCTGATAGTCGGCCACCCGGAAGGCGGGCCGCAGGCCACGCAGGCCGAGATCGTGGTGCCGGAAAGCAGCGCGCCGCCGGAATTGGAAATTTTATGGAAAAAAGGCACCTTTCAAAGCGCTGAGTAGCGCCAGTCGATGCGTTTTCTGGACACCAGGCCGTCGCCATGGAAGCAGAAGTAGTCCACCGCGCCGCAGGCCTTCAGCACGGCCAGGGGCTGCCCGCAGTCCGGACAAAGCGCCTGCGGTTGATAGCGGCGTCGGCAATGTTCACAACGCAAGGCTTCCCCGTCGGCCGCCATCGGCCTTGCGCATACCGGACACGGCGATTCCATCATTTCCTCCCGGTAGCCCGAGGTAAACCTGCCTGGCATCGCGCCCGGCCGAGCGTCGCCGGCCGGGGCGGCAGGTTTATTTACCTTTTTTAATATGACTGATCAAACGCTTGCGTTTCCGCATCTGGTTCGGCGTCAGTTTGTTGTGCTTGCCGGCGAACGGGTTTTCCCCTTCATTGAACTGGATGCGGATCGGCGTGCCCATGATTTGCAGCGAGCGGCGGAAATAGTTCATCAGGTAGCGTTTGTAGGAATCGGGCAGGTTTTTCACCTGGGTGCCGTGGATCACCACGATAGGCGGGTTATAGCCGCCGGCATGGGCATATTTAGGTTTCACGCGGCGTCCGCGCACCAGCGGCGGCTGATGCTCTTCCACCGCCATTTGCATGATCTTGGTCAGCATCGCGGTGCTGATGCGCTTGGTGGAGCAACGATAGGCTTCGTTAACCGATTCGAACAGGTTACCCACGCCGCTGCCATGCAGGGCGGAGATAAAGTGCACGCGGGCAAAATCGATAAAGCCCAGGCGCATATCCAGGGTCTCCTTGACTTCGTCCTTGATTTCCTCCGTCAGCCCGTCCCATTTATTGACCGCGATCACCAGCGATCGCCCGCTGTTAAGGATAAAACCCAGCAGCGACAGATCCTGATCCGAAATCCCCTCGCGGGCATCGATAATCAGCAGCACGACGTTGGCGTCCTCGATGGCCTGCAGGGTCTTGATCACCGAAAACTTCTCGACCGTCTCGGTAATCTTGCCGCGCTTGCGCACGCCGGCGGTATCGATCAGGATATATTCACGCTCGTCGCGCACCATGGGGATATAAATACTGTCGCGGGTGGTGCCCGGCATATCGTAGACCACTACGCGGTCTTCACCCAGGATACGGTTGGTCAGGGTGGATTTACCGACGTTGGGACGTCCGACGATGGCCAGTTTGATCGGCAGGGACTGCGGGTCGAACTCTTCTTCCTCCTCTTGGGGGATTTGGTAGTCGTCCTCGTCTTCTTCCGTCCAGGGTTCCATACCGGGATATTCGATGGGTTCCGCCACTACCTCGTCTTCAACCAGCGGCGTCATGACCTGCTCCATCAGGGCATTGACGCCACGCCCATGGGAGGCGGCAATGGCGAAGACCTCGCCCAGGCCGAGGGAATAAAAATCGCCCACGGCGCTTTCGGCGTCGATGCCGTCGGTTTTATTGGCCACCACTACCGTGGTTTTCCGGCGGCTGCGCAGATGCTTGGCAATGCCCTGGTCGGCCGCCATCAAACCCGCGCGGCCGTCAACCAGGAACAGCACGATATCCGCTTCCTCAATCGCCACCAGCGACTGCCCGGCCATACGGGTTTCCACTCCGTCCTCGGTGCCGTCGATACCGCCGGTATCAACGACAATATATTCATGGCCTTCCCATTCTGCACGACCATACTTGCGGTCACGCGTCAGCCCCGGAAAATCCGCCACCAACGCATCGCGAGTATGCGTTAACCGATTAAACAGGGTGGATTTTCCTACATTCGGGCGCCCGACCAGCGCGACGACAGGTATCATTGTTACAACCTCATGAGGTAATTATACTAATTCAGCACTTAACAAGACTGATTATATAAGACAAAACGGCTCCTGAACATGTCAGGAGCCGTTAATGACCCGCGCGCCGACATCATCAGCGCCGGATATAGGCACAAGCATTAGCGGGTAAAGGCGTACACCTCGCCGTTATTGGCCTGCACCAGTAATTTGCCGCCGGCGACTACCGGGTTGCTTTGCAGACCTGAGCTATCCACCTTTTGCTGGGCGACAAAGCGTCCGTCGTCAGTATTGATCCAGTGCAGATACCCCTCGGAATCGCCCACCACCATATAGCCGGCGAACAGGACCGGCGACGTCAGGTTGCGGTGCAGCAGTTCGCTCTGACGCCACAGGGTAACGCCCCCCTGGGTATCAAGCGCAATCAGGCGATCGTCCTGATCGACCAGGTAAATGCGGCCGCCCTCGACGATAAGATCGTTGACCGAACCGATTTCGCGCTTCCAGATAATTTGCCCGGAACGCAGATCCAACGCCGCCAGGTTGCCGTTATAGGCCAGGGCATAGACCACGTTATTGGCCACCACCGGCGTCATGTTGACATCGCCGAGGCGCGCAATTTCCGTCGCGCCGCTGGGCTGCGAGATGCGCTGTTGCCAAATCAGCTGGCCCTGGGCCATCATGACCGCGCTCACCCGCCCGTTGTCGCCGCCGACGATGGCCGCGCCAAACGCCGGGGTGGGCGCCGATTCGCCGCGCAGGGTCAGCGGCGGCATATCCAGGTTGACGGTCCACTTCACCGCGCCGTCGGTTTCATTAAGCCCTTGCAGCATGCCGTTGCTGGTATGCACCAGCACCAGGCCGTCGCTGACCACCGGCGTCGACAGTGCTTCGCCCGCGACCTTGGACTGCCAGGCTACGGTGCCGTCCTCGGCGTTCAGCGCATAGATCTGGGCCTTTTCGCTGCCGACGAAAACATGGCCGTTGGCAACGGCCAGGCCACCGGATAACAGCGCCGGAAGGTTACGCGACAGGAAGCCGGTCTTTTCAGACAGGTCCACCGACCAGATTTCCTTGCCGGTATCAATATCCAAGGCTTTTACGATACCGTGGCGATCCGCGGCGAATGCGCGGTTATCCTGCCAGGCGGGACGCAGGTTGGAGTAAAACTCGCCGGTGCCGTTACCGACCGAGCGGTTCCATACCTGTGTAGGCTGAAACTGATTTTCCACTTTGGGCAGCGGGGACATGGTCACCACGTCTTCTTCACCGCTAAACCATGAACAGCCGCCGAGCAAGGCAACGGAAATCAGACCTACGAAAAATGTTTTACGCAATTGCATGGGGTCCCTCTTAGCTGGACAGGTTATTCAGTTTCATGCGCAACAAGGCTTGTAATGCCTGAGGCGGGTTCGCTTTAAGCGCTTTATCGTACGCTTCACGCGCCGCTTGATTATTGCCTTTGATGACCTGCGCGTCGCCACGGGCATCTTCCACTAATGCCGACCAGCCGGCATGCGTATCTTTTTCCAGCGTCTTGAGCGCGCCGTCGACGTTTTTCGCCTCTATCTGGACGCGCGCCAGGCGAATGTTGATCAGCGCCTGGAGGTTTTCTTCCCTGGTCTGGGTCAGCGCTTTCTCCAGTTGCTTCTGGGCCGCGGCAAAATTACCGTTATCCACATAAAAACGCGCCAGATCCATGGAGGTCAGGGCGCCATAATTATTATCGTTCACGTCGGCAAACTTCTGCGCGGCGTCAACGGCCGGCTGCGGGGCGTCGCGGGTCAGCGCCGTATTTACCTGTTGCCATGACGCCGACGAGGCCATCATGGCGTCGTTTTGATGGTTATGCCAATAACGCCAGCCCACCAACGCGGCGATACCGATAACCACGCCGATGATCAGCGCTTTACCGTTATCCGCAAAGAACCGACCGAGCGCTTCGCGCTGTTCGTTTTCCGAGCTGTAGACTTCCACGTGGTCCTTCTCCTTAACCTAATATCGATGCCAGGCGCGCCGCGACATCGCTTTGCGCCAGCGTTTCCTGGTCGCCCGTGGCCAGATGCTTCATCACCACCCGATGCGTGGCAATTTCGTCCTCGCCGAGAACCAGGGCCAGGCGCGCGCCCCATTTGTCGGCCCGGCCGAACTGCTTCTTGAAATTACCGCCGCCGTAGTTGGTCATTAACCGCAGGTCGGGCATCGCGTCGCGGATCTGCTCCGCCAGGGCCATTGCCGCGCCCTGGGTCCCTTTGCCCGAGGAGATGAGGTAAACATCCACCACCGCCCTGGCCCTGAACTGCGCATTCACCTCCTGCACCAGCAGCACCAGGCGCTCCAGCCCCATGGCGAATCCGACCGCCGGCGTGGCGCGACCGCCCAGCTGCTCCACCAATCCGTCGTAACGGCCGCCGGCACATACGGTGCCCTGCGAGCCGAGGCTGGTGGTGACCCATTCAAAGACGGTACGGTTGTAATAATCCAGGCCGCGCACTAAACGCGGATTAACCGTATATGGGATACCGGCTTGCGCTAAAAGTTCACACAGGCCGTCAAAGTGTTCACGTGATTCATCATCAAGGTAATCGGTCAACACCGGCGCATCGTTCAGCAACAGCTGGATACCGGCATTTTTGGTGTCCAGGACGCGCAGCGGATTGGTATGCATGCGGCGGCGGCAATCGTCGTCCAGCGCATCCTGATGCTGCCCGAGGAAGGCCACCAGCGCGTCACGATAACGCGCGCGCGCCTCGAGCGATCCGATGGAATTGAGTTCCAGCGCCACATGCCCGTCGATGCCCAGCGCCCGCCACCAGCGCGCGGTCAGTAGAATCAGCTCCGCGTCGATATCCGGTCCCGCCAGGCCGAACACCTCGGCGCCCAGTTGGTGGAACTGGCGATAGCGGCCTTTTTGCGGGCGCTCGTAGCGGAACATGGGGCCAATATACCACAACCGCTGTTCCTGGTTGTAAAGCAGGCCGTGCTCGATGCCGGCGCGCACGCAGCCCGCCGTGCCTTCAGGGCGCAGCGTCAGGCTTTCGCCGTTGCGATCGTCGAAGGTGTACATTTCTTTTTCCACGACATCGGTGACTTCGCCGATGGCGCGCTTGAATAGAGGCGTCTGCTCAACGATGGGCAGGCGAATTTCACTATACCCGTATCCGGCCAGTACGCTCTTGAGCGTGCCTTCAATGCGCTGCCAGACAGCCGTATCTTCCGGCAAATAGTCGTTCATGCCGCGAATGGCCTGGATGTTCTTTGCCATGTCTATTCTCTTCGGTTTTTTTAATTACTTATCAATCAAATTAACGGTAATGCGATTGCTTTCATCAAGCATTGCCGCTTTAGCGCGAATTTTGGCCTCGAGCTGATCGATCATCTGCTCGTTATCAAAACGATCGCGCTGACGCACGCCGTCTTCATAAAAACCGCTCTTGTTATGGCCGCCGGTAACCCCGATGGTGGACACCAATGCTTCCCCGGGTCCATTGACCACACAGCCGATGATCGAGATATCCATCGGCGTGACAATGTCCTCCAGGCGTTGCTCGAGGGCGTTGACGGTGCCGATCACGTCAAACTCCTGCCGCGAACAGGTCGGGCAGGCGATGAAGTTAATGCCGCGCGCGCGGATCCGCAGCGACTTAAGGATATCAAACCCAACCTTCACTTCCTCGACCGGGTCCGCCGCCAGCGAAATACGCAGGGTATCGCCGATGCCTTCGCTGAGCAGCATGCCGAGGCCGATGGCGGATTTCACCGATCCGCTGCGCATGCCGCCCGCTTCGGTAATGCCCAGATGCAGGGGCTGATCGATGCGCGCGGCCAGCAGGCGGTAGGACTGCACCGCCAGGAAAACGTCGGACGCCTTGACGCTTACCTTGAACTGGTCGAAATTGAGTTTTTCCAGGATATCCACGTGGCGCATGGCCGATTCCAGCAGGGCCTCGGGCGTGGGTTCGCCGTATTTTTCCTGGATATCGCGCTCAAGGGACCCGGCGTTGACGCCGATGCGTATCGGGATATTATTATCGCGGGCGCAGTCAACCACCGAGCGAATGCGCGCCTCGCTGCCTATATTGCCGGGATTGATTCGCAGGCAATCGACACCGTACTCGGCCACTTTCAGCGCGATGCGATAATCAAAATGGATATCGGCCACCAGGGGGACATTGACCCGCTGCTTGATAAGCCGGAAAGCCTCGGCCGCATCCATGGTGGGCACGGAAACGCGGACGATGTCGACACCCACGCGCTCAAGCGCCTGGATTTGTTTTACCGTGGCATCCACGTCGGTGGTGCGGGTGTTGGTCATCGACTGCACGGCAATAGGCGCACCGTCGCCGATGGGCACGTTACCAACGTTAATCCGTGTTGATTTACGGCGGTTAATGGGTGCTTTATTATGCATTATGTTTTCTCCATAATTGCCGAACAGAAGCTTAGTTAGCCGCTATTGTAAATCGGGCAACCTGGTTTGACCTGACATAACGGCTAAGATCAACCGGCTTGCCCTGGAACTCAATTTGTACCGCCGCCGGGGCGCCGATTTTCAATTTATAGGGTGCCTGGCCCACCAGGTTCAGCTTGCCGCCGCTGCGCTGCGTGCCGCTGAACAGCTTCTTGCCGCTGGCATCGGAGACTTCCAGCCAGCAATCCGCGGTAAAATTCATCACCAGTCCGCCACCGGCGGAGGTGTCGGACTGCGCGGCGGCAGCCTGCCGATCCACCGGCGCGGGATCGGGCGCCGGCGTCGCCGCGGTATTAGGAGCCGGTACGGCCGCACCCTGCGGTGCGGTTGGCGTGCCCGGCTGTGCCGCGTTCTGCGACGTATTGAGGGGAACGGAATGGGAATCGCCATCCGCCGGCTGATCGGCGGGAGGTTGCCCCACCTCGTCCGTCGACGGATTATCGCCGCCGTTCTGGGCGGTGGCGGAATTACTGTCGCTATCCGCCCCCGTCGCCAGCCGGTTGGAGGACTGATCGGCCATATCGGTGATATCCCGTTGCTGCGCCTGGTGATTTTGCCACCACCACGCGCCGGTCAGGCCGACGACCACGAATAAAATCAGCCAGGTGAACCCCATTAGCCAACCGTCCCGCTTCTTGCGGGTTTTCCCAAGGGAAAAACTCTGCATCGGAGCGACCTTCGAGGCGCGGATCGGCGCCTGTTTCGCCATCATCGGCAGGAGTTCTTCCTCAGAAACATGGACCAATCGGGCATAGGAGCGGATATAGCCGCGCAAAAAGGTCGAAGCCAGGTTGGGGTTGGCTTTATCCTCTTCTATTTCCCTGACGGTAGTCACCTTCAGGCACAGGCGTTCCGCCACGGCCTGCTGGCTCAAACCCATTTGTTCACGGGCCTGACGCAGGCGTCCGCCTGTCGTCGTTGATACTGCTTGATCTTGGAGGGCTTCAGTATTCATTAGCTAGGAACTGCTGGTACTGTTTAGATTGTGGAAAACTTCGCGCAAGCCGTGCGCCATAACGTTGTACGTCATTCTGGCGTCCCGCTAACGCAGCGAAACGAATCTGTAACCATAAACTTTCAGCGCTTGCCGGAAGAATATGCTGGTAAACATCCAATAATAGTTGTGCTTTGTCGCCTTTCCCTTCACTAAATTGCCGGTCGGCTTCCGCCAGCAAAGCCACGCCTTTTTCCGGATCGTATTTTAGCGCGCGACCGAGCAGCGTCCGCGCTTCATCTTTTTGACCGGCTTTATAAAAACAATAACCGGCGTTTTCCAGGCTGTCGGCAACCAGACCATAATCCGCCGCCTGCGCTGCGGCGGCAAACTGTTGTTGCGCCGGTACATACTGCCCTAAACCACATAAAAACGCACCGTAATTATTCAGAACCGTGGCGTTTTGCGGCGCCAGTTTCAGCGCCAGCCGGTAGCGATTCCCGGCGGCGGCATTTTCACCGACCCGTTGCTCGTACAGCGCCATGCCTAATTGCGTACGATAATCGCCCGGCGCCGCTTTTACCGCCTTATCTAGATTTTGCCGCGCCGCGTCAAGGTTATTGGCCGCCAGGTACTCCATACCCAGCTGCAGGCGCGTTTGCGCGGACTGGGCGGAGGCCCCGGTCGGCTGTTTTTCGCCGGCGCATCCATTCAATAATGTAATCACCAATACTGCCGCTATCCCACTTAACCGACTCAGCGTCATGCCTGTTCCCTTATCCTTGAATGTGAGCGTCCGCGCTGTTATCAATGCCCGCGCGCCAGGCCGGAAACTATCCGCGGCCGCGGCCCGCCGTCAGACGGCCTTTATCTCGATCGGCTCGCCGCCCAGGCGCTTGCGCAGCGTTCTTTTGGTGCGATCGATCACATCGCCGGCCAGCTGGCCGCAGGCGGCGTCGATATCATCGCCCCGGGTCTTACGCACGATAGTGGTAAAGCCATATTCCATTAACACTTTCGAAAAACGGTCGATGCGGCTGTTGGAACTGCGGCCGTAAGGCGCCCCGGGGAAGGGGTTCCACGGGATCAGGTTAATCTTGCACGGCGTGTCTTTCAGGCATTCCGCCAGCTGATGGGCATGTTCCGTGCCGTCGTTGATATGGTCCAGCATGACGTATTCCACCGTCACCCGGCCCTGGTTGGCATTGGATTTATCCAGGTAACGCCGCACCGAGCTGAGGAAGGTTTCGATATTGTACTTTTTATTGATCGGCACGATTTCATCACGAATGGCGTCCGTGGGGGCATGCAGGGAGATGGCCAGCGCCACGTCGATCATGCCTGCGAGCTTATCCAGCGCCGGCACCACGCCCGAGGTCGATAACGTCACGCGACGCTTGGACAGGCCGAAGCCAAAGTCATCCATCATGATTTCCATCGCCGGCACCACGTTGTTGAGGTTGAGCAGCGGTTCGCCCATGCCCATCATCACCACGTTGGTGATCGGTCGCTGCCCGGTAATGCCGACGGCGCCGATGATTTTGGCGGCGAGCCACACCTGGCCGATAATTTCCGACACCCGCAGGTTACGGTTGAACCCCTGCTGTCCGGTGGAACAAAAGGTACATTGCAGGGCGCAGCCCACCTGGGAAGAAACGCACAGGGTAGCGCGATCGTCTTCCGGGATGTACACCGTTTCCACCTGCTGGTCGCCGACCTTGATGGCCCATTTGATGGTGCCGTCGGTGGAACGCTGCTCGGTCGCCACTTCCGGCGGCCGGATTTCGGTCAGCTCTTTTAATTTGGCGCGCAGATGTTTGTTGATGTCGGTCATCTGGTCAAAATCATCGCAACAGTAATGATACATCCACTTCATGACCTGATCGGCGCGGAAGGGTTTTTCGCCCAGGCCGGCGAAGAACTCCCGCATCTGCTGGCGATTCATGTCCAGCAGGTTCAGTTTTTGAGGGACGGACGCTTGGACGACACCGGCCGCCGACGCTGACGGCACCGTTGCGGGCGCTTCAGACAATGCGTCCGACAGCGCCGCGGTGATGAGTTGCTCTGACATAATTCGAAAATGCCTCGTTATTACACGTTATGGCGCGGGAAAGATAAAGAAAGCCCCGGCGAGTGTGGATTAACTCCACATCAACTCCTCATCCGGGGCGCATTGGGAATAGATTTTAGCGCAGAGCCGCCCGGCTTAAAAGCGTAAGCCCGGCTTTTTTATCGATAATGCGGCACAGCTTAGCGCGTACGCGGGCAAATTTCATTATCGCTGAAGAAATAGGCGATTTCCCGGGCGGCGGATTCAGTGGAGTCGGAACCATGCACCGCGTTTTCGGTGAAGCTGTCCGCATAGTCGGCGCGCAGGGTGCCGGCCAGCGCGTTGGCCGGATTGGTGGCGCCCATGATGTCCCGGTGACGGTGTACGGCGTTTTCGCTTTCCAGTACCTGGACCATGACCGGTCCGGAGATCATAAAACCCACCAGTCCATCAAAGAAAGGCTTGCCCTGGTGCTCGGCATAAAAACCTTCAGCCTGTTCGCGGGTAAGATGCAACATCTTGGCTGCAACCAGGGTGAATCCGGCGCTTTCAAAACGGGCATAAATCGCGCCAATGGCATTCTTTGCCACCGCATTGGGTTTTAAGATGGATAAAGTACGTTCTATCGACATTATGACCTCTATGTTACACAGCAATGGAAGGCCGGGTTAAAGGGTTGTTATGCCGGCCTGTTTAAGTGGCGCAGATTATAGGGATCGGATAGACGCTTGCCTACCAGAAACGCAACATTTCATTAAAAAAAATTTAGCTTATCCCCTACTTTTCAAAGGGCTATTCTATTTTCCATAAATCAGCCACTAATTCCAGCGCAAAATTCGCCCAATGGGGGAAATTGTTTTGTCGGCATGTCTCCTCGCGCTAAATGATTGAGGCCGGCGATTTTTATGCGCAAGACGTTAACATTATCACCAGGGCGAAAACGCGTCCGATACGGCATTTCGCGCGTTGTGCCGACAAATACCGGCCGCCGCGCCGGTTTACCCCATGCGGCCATCGCGGCAGGCCCGGCAGCGCCGCGTCGACAGACGGAACCGGCGCGCAATTCCGGAGCGGCGTTATCATGGCCGCGGATGACGGGTAAAGAGATATCGGCGCCAACCTTCCCCGCCTTGCCCTTGTCCACCGGCGTGAAATAAATGACAATGCCTGATATCTTACCGACGCGCGGCGGGCGACACTGCGCCCCGCCGGGCCGTTACCGGAGACTCGTTATGCCTTCATCGCCGTTTGTTTCGCCAGGCTGGCTGGCCGACCGCCTGGACGATCCGCGGGTACGCGTTATCGACGCCCGTATGCTGCCGCCCGGCTATCAAGGCCCGCGCGATCTGCAACAAGATTATCTGGACGGGCATTTGCCGGGGGCGGTCCTTTTCGACGTCGAGGCGCTGTCGGACAGCGCCAGCCCCCTGCCCCATATGCTGCCCCGGCCGGACGACTTTGCCCGCGCCATGGCGCAATTGGGTATCGGCGACGGCCAGCACCTGGTGATTTACGACGACGGCACGCTGTTTTCCGCGCCCAGGGTCTGGTGGATGATGCATATCGCGGGGGTGGGCCGGGTTTCATTGCTGGCGGGCGGACTGGCTGGCTGGCGGCAGTCCGGCCTGCCGTTGGCGCAAGGCCCGGCGGTCACGACGCCCGTCGCATTTACGGGGCGGTTTGCCGCGGACCGGGTCAGGGATTTTGCCCAGGTGCGGCGCATCATCGACGATCGTTCCGCGCAAATTGTCGATGCCCGCCCCGCCGCACGCTTCAGCGGACAGGCGCCTGAACCCCGTCCCGGCCTGCGCATGGGCCATATCCCCGGCAGCGCCAATATGCCCTGGCATATGCTGGTGGCGGACGGTCGGCTAAAGCCTGAGGAGGAACTGCGGGCGCTGTTCGCCCAGGCGGGGGTCGATTTGCATCGGCCGGTGGTGGCCAGTTGTGGATCCGGCGTGACCGCCGCGGTAGTGGTGCTGGCGCTGACCGCGCTGGGCGTGGAAAATGTGGGTCTGTACGACGGATCCTGGAGCGAATGGGGCGGCCGGGACGACGCACCCGTCGCCAGCGATGGCGATACGGAATAACGTGGATTGGCGCCGCTGATGGCCCGTACCCTTTCCAGGCCGAACGTGGCCGCAGCGGGCGCCATGTGACGGACTGAACGTGGCCGCAGCGGGCGCCATGTGACGGACTGAACGTGGCCGGCGCACGCCGGCCCTCGGGACGGGCGCTAGCGGTTAATGTACGCCGTTATCACGCAGGGTACGCAGCCAGCTGCCCCATTTTCGCTCGTAAAACGGCGTAATATGCTGGGTAAAATAATGGCTGATGCCCGGCTCGTCCTGCCCGACCAGGCAGATATCCACCGGTTCCTCGTCCGGCGCGGTATCGGTGGCGACCCGGCCCACCGCCCGGACGATTTTTTCCTCGTCCCCTTCGCATTCAAGCCCAATCAGCCAATGCGGCTTCTCCTGCGGGTTGTCCTGCACCTGGACGATAAACGCCCGCCGCACCTGCTTGATATCCGCAAACAGCCGGGTGAGCGAATCGATCATCTGCATGGGTTGTTGTTCCGGGGAGCTTAAGGTGATGCGCATTTCGCCTTCAAGGATCTCGCGTTCGGTCAACGCGTCCCCTTCATTCATCATCAGGGCGGTAATTTCATCCGCGCTGAACGCGTTGCCGTAGGGTAGCTTCGGGTTGAGGAACAGCTCCGCGCCGGCGGTCATGGCAAACAGGGCGCGGGTGGGCAGCGCCAGGAACGGCTGGGTCTGGCTGACCGCCTGTTGCAAGGCCGCAAGCGAGGTAAAAAAGGGAATGGCGGTGGTGCCGTCCGGTTTCTCCCAATGTTGCAGATTGACCGGCTGCTCCCCGTCGTGGCGCGCGGCGCCTGCAATCCAGCCGTCGCCGGCGTCGCCCAGCACATACACCGTGGATTCCAGCAGCAGGTTAAAAAACGCCGGGCGATGGGCCGGTTCGTCGGCCGCCAGTTTTAGCGCCTGTTCCAGCGCATTATCAAGGGATGGGTTCATGACCTGTTTCCTGCTCATCACATCCGGCCCGCCGGCCGGGCAAACGTCCGGCGGACCGGGAAAGGCCAAGGCGGCAGCATAACAGCCTTGGGGTGGAGGCCTGTGCCGCCAAATGCCAATTACCCGGCCGCCTGGGCCAGCAGCAGGTTGGCCAGGGTACGCACGCCAAGCCCCGTGGCGCCGGCGGACCATTGATCCACCGCGCCCTTGCGGTAGGTCGCGGAGCAGTCGATATGCAGCCAGCCCTGTCGGTAATTTTCAACAAAGTGCGACAGGAACGCCGCGGCGGTGCTGGCGCCGGCGCTATAGGCCGCGCCCGCCACGTTGCTCAGGTCGGCAAAATTGGACGGCAGCTGGGAGCGGTGGAATTCCGCCAGCGGCAGGCGCCAGAACGGCTCGTTTTCCTGGGCGGCGCTGTCGAGCAGCGATTGCGCCAGGACGTCGTCGAAGCTGAATAGCGCGTGGAAATCATTGCCCAACGCGGTCTTGGCCGCGCCGGTCAGCGTGGCGCAGTCGATAATGATCCGCGGTTTTTTCGCCGACGCGTCGATCAGGCCGTCCGCCAGCACCAGTCGCCCCTCGGCATCGGTATTCATGACTTCGACGCTTTTACCGTTACGATAGCGGATAATGTCGCCCAGTTTGAAGGCGTTGCCGCTGACCATATTGTCGGCGCAGCACAGGTAAAGCCGCACGCGCTTTTTCAGGCCGCGCGCGATAGCCAGCGCCAGCGCGCCGGTTACCGTGGCCGCCCCGCCCATATCGGATTTCATCGAATCCATCATGCTGCTGCCTTTAAGGCTGTAGCCGCCGGTGTCGAAAGTCACGCCTTTGCCCACCAGGCAGGCCAGTACCGGCTCGTCCGGATTGCCGCTTGGGTTATAGTCCAGCGACAGCAGCACCGGCTGCCGGTCGGAGCCGCGGCCGACGGTATGGATGCCCATATAGTTGTTGGCGCGTAAATCCTCGGCCTTGGTGATGCGGTAGCTGATGTCATCGCAGGCGACGGAGCACATGATATCCACCGCGCGCTGCGCCAGCTGTTCCGGACCCAGCTCTTCCGCCGGGGTATTGATGGTGTGGCGCACCCAGTCGATGATTTTCAGCCGGTTGTCCAGCTCAAGCCGCGCCGCCGCGTCCAGTTCAGGCCACGCCACCTCACGCTGCCCCTTCGGCCCGCGATAGCCTTGCCAGAAGGACCAGCAGCCCTCCAGGTCCCAAAGTTCCCCCTGGAGACGGACATGCCTGACGCCCTGCACGTCGATCTTGCGCGCGGCGCGCTGGATATCAGCCAGCGGGTTTTCGCCGGTCAGGTGAATGATCATGCCGCGATCGTTCACGCTCAACAGCGCTTTTTCGCCCCAGCGGGGATCGGCGGGTGTGGTTGCCAGCATCACCGGCATCGCTTCGGTCGTCATAACCTGGCTCCTGTAATTTTTATGTTAAATCCCATGCCGCGCGTATCCCGCGCGGTGACGGTTAATCGTGGTTTGCAAGGATATTACCTGAAAGGCCGGCGTTAATCACCGGCCAGGATCATCGGCCGGGATGACGCAAGGATGACCGGATCCGCTTAGCGGCGGACCCAGTCGGCGCCCATGCCCTGTTTGAACATGTTCCACTGCGGCGAGAGCTCGCGCAGGCGGCCGATGGATTGATGCACCAGCCGGATGGCGTAGTCGATCTCTTCCACGGTGGTATAGCGTCCCAGCGAAAAGCGAATGGAGCTGTGGGCCAGTTCGTCTTCCACCCCGAGGGCGCGCAGCACGTAGGACGGCTCAAGGCTCGCGGACGTACAGGCGGAACCGGACGATACCGCCAGATCCTTCAGCGCCATGATAAGCGATTCGCCTTCCACATAGTTGAAACTGAGATTAAGGATATTCGGCGCGCCCTGCTCCAGGTCGCCGTTGAGATAGATTTCCTCGATATCCTTCAGGCCGTTCCACAGCCGGTCGCGCAGTGCCCGCAGGCGCGGCGTTTCGGCCGCCATCTCTTCCCTGGCAATACGGTAGGCCTCGCCCATGCCGACAATCTGATGCACCGGCAACGTGCCGGAACGCATGCCGCGCTCATGGCCGCCACCGTGCATCTGGGCGTCGATGCGCACCCGTGGCTTGCGGCACACATAGAGCGCGCCGATACCCTTCGGCCCATAGATTTTATGGCCGGAAAAAGACATCAGATCAATAGTCAATCGGCTAAGGTCGATTGGCAGCTTGCCGACGCTCTGGGTGGCGTCCACGTGGAACAGTATGCCGCGGCTGCGGCACAATTCGCCCATGGCGGCGATATCCTGTATCACGCCGATTTCATTATTGACGTGCATGATGGATACCAGGATGGTGTCGTCGCGCATGGCGTCGCGCAGCTGCCGCAGTGGGATAATGCCGTTGCGCCGGGGCGCCAGGTAAGTGACTTCGAAACCTTCCCGCTCAAGTTCGGCGCAGGTGTCGAGCACGGCCTTGTGTTCTGTTTGACTGGTGATGATATGGCGGCCTTTCCCTTGATTGAAAGCGGCCGCGCCTTTAATCGCCAGGTTATCGGATTCTGTCGCGCCCGAGGTAAATACAATTTCGCGCGGATCGGCGCCCACCAGTTCAGCGATGTGATTACGCGCCACATCCACTGCTTCTTCGGCCTGCCAGCCAAAACGGTGGGAGCGGGAAGCGGGGTTGCCGAAAGTACCGTCCATGGTGAGATAATGCATCATTTTTTCAGCCACCCGCGGGTCGGCGGGCGTGGTGGCCGAATAATCCAGGTAGATCGGTAATTTCATTGCTCATTTGCCCCTGAAAAACCGCGCATGGCGCAGCCGTCGTATTTCTGCTTATGCGCGCAGATTAACGTTAATGGTTTCCTGTATGCGTCCGTTGGCGGTAGCGGTGCGGCGGATGTCGTTGTTTTGCCGATCGGCGACGTCCAGGACTTCTTGGTTATTGACCAATTCGGCCAGGGAGATATTATTAAGGAAATCGCTAATGCGCACGCTGAGATCGCGCCACAGGGTATGGGTCAGGCAGCGTTCGCCGTTTTGGCAGGCTTCCTTACCCTGGCAGCGGGTGGCGTCGACCGATTCATCGACCGCGGTAATAATGGCGCCAACGGCAATTTGGTCCGCCGCTTTGCCCAACAGATAGCCGCCGCCCGGTCCGCGTACGCTGGCAACCAGCTCATGTTTGCGTAAACGGGAAAACAGCTGTTCGAGATAAGAAAGGGAGATGCCCTGGCGTTCGGAAATCTCAGCCAGTGGAACGGGCCCGTCGCTGGAGTGCAGCGCAACGTCGAGCATGGCGGTAACCGCGTAACGGCCTTTGGAGGTAAGTCTCATGGTAATGGTCCTGGTGGGTGAAATATCGTAAAAGTCTGCCATTCCTGACTAATTTAGTCAACTATTTAACCAACCGTTTCACTCAACTATTCCCGCTCGACATCACAATGTCCCATAAGATGACGTGTAGCGGATCATGGCATCAATCGGCCATTCAGCTCTTTTTTTCCACCTGCCGCTGCTCGATGGAGGTCAGGATGCCGCGCAGTATATGCAGCTCCTGGGTTTCAGGCCGGGCGCGGGCAAACAGGCGGCGCAGCTTATTCATCACCTGCCCCGGATGCGCCTTGCGGATAAAACCGGTTTGGTCCAGCACCTGCTCCAGATGAAGGTAAAACCTTTCCAGCTCGTCCGCCAGCGGATAAGGCGACGGCTCGTGGTTTACCGGCAGGCCGCCCTGCTGGCGATCGAGAAAGGCAATCCGCGCCTCATAGGCCAGGATCTGTACCGCCATCGCCAGGTTTAAGGAACTGTACTCCGGATTGGCCGGGATTTGCACATGAAAATGGCATTTTTGCAGCTCTTCATTGGTCAGGCCGACGCGCTCGCGGCCGAACAGCAGCGCCACCGGCGCGCGCTCGCCTTCCTGTACGCATTTCACGCCGCATTCGCGCGGTTCGAGCATTGGCCAGGGCAAGGTACGCGAACGGGCGCTGGTGCCGACCACCAGGCCGCAGCCGGCCAGGGCCTCGTCCAGGGTATCGACGATGGCGGCGTTGCCGATGATGTCGCTGGCGCCGGCGGACAGGGCAATGGCCTGCGCATCGGGTTTGGTTAGCGGATTGACCAGGTACAGGTTGCTCAGCCCCATGGTTTTCATGGCCCGGGCGGCGGAGCCGATATTGCCGGTGTGGGAAGTTTCGACCAGGACGACGCGGATATTGTGCAGCATAGACTTTTGAGGCAAGGGAATAATGGTCAATAGTTTATCACAGCCGTAGGCATATTGCTGACGCTCTGCTATAATCTGCGCCGTTTTAGTTCTTTAACATCTTAGTGGACGATATCCATGCATCCGATGCTCAACATCGCCATTCGCGCTGCGCGAAAGGCGGGTAATTTAATTGCCAAACATTACGAAACCCCCGACGCGGTCGAAGCCAGCCAGAAAGGCGACAATGACTTCGTGACCAATGTCGATCGCGAGGCGGAACGTTTAATCATCGAAGTTATCCGTAAATCCTATCCCCAGCACACTATCATCAGCGAAGAGTGCGGCGAACTGGCAGGCGAAGACCAGGATGTACAATGGATTATCGACCCACTGGATGGCACCACCAACTTTATCAAGCACCTCCCGCATTTTGCCGTGTCGATCGCCGTGCGCATCAAAGGCCGCACCGAAGTGGCCGTGGTCTACGATCCCATGCGCAACGAACTGTTTTCGTCCACCCGCGGCCAGGGCACCCAGTTGAACGGCTACCGCCTGCGCGGCAGCGCCTCGCGCGATCTGGAAGGGGCGATTATCGCCACCGGTTTCCCATTCAAGCTCAAGCAGCATTCCGCCACCTATATGAACCTGGTCGGCAAACTGTTTAAACAGTGCGCCGATTTTCGTCGCAGCGGCTCCGCCGCGCTGGATCTGGCCTATGTGGCGGCCGGCCGGGTGGACGGCTTCTTCGAAATCGGCCTGAAGCCCTGGGATTACGCCGGCGGCGAACTGCTGGTGCGTGAAGCCGGCGGCCTGGTCACCGATTTTGTCGGCGGCCACAATCATCTGGTCTCCGGCAACCTGGTGGCGGGCAATCCGCGCGTGGTCAAGGCCATGCTGGGCGCGATGCGCGAAGAACTGAGCGATGCCTTAAGGCGTTAATCGGCCTTGCCACTGAAGGCCGCCGGCGATTAACGATAATACGGTTAATCGCCGGCGGCCAGTAGTCCCGTCTATTGCCTGGTCATGTTTACCCATGGGTTGCGCGTACTGATTTGTCCATTGCCCGCAGACAAAGATGTTGCCTTTTGTCGATGGTTGTTTTCCTGCTATTAACGCTCGCTAATTGTAGGCGTTATGTCTTGCCTTATTTGGCTGTCCCTGTGCTGAATTATAATCTTGCCGGTAATCGCTACTTTTTATAACTTGATGCTCAGCAACTCCCTAAATCACATCCACCGGGCATTTGACCGTGCAGGTTGCGCCGATTTCATGACGCATGGCGCTGCCGGAATGAGGGTTCATTGGTGCGTTCACCGACGACGATTTTAATATTTTGCGGCCCATCAGTTGTTTGAATTCAACAAGCATACAAAGAAGGCGTATTATATGCATAATCACTATCTACCAGAGCCCTATTCCCCTATTCCTTTTGCCTTACCGGCAATGAATCTAGTCGCCACTTCAGGCGCGCCGGCCAATGACATCGCCACTAATGAAGTTACTGCGACCCTTATTGATTTATTAACAGGCAATTATATAACAAACGCTACAATCGACTTTAACGTAACCGGCGACGCGCTATTTGAAGGGAATCGACAATCAACGACCAGCGCGATGACAAATAATAATGGCGTGGCGTCCGTATGGTTAACCAGCACACAAGTTGAAACCGTTACCGTGGTCGCCACCTATGATTCAGTCAGGCAACAGGCCTATATTTCCTTTACTGAAGTACCGGTGACGTATCCAATATTACTTGAGCGTTCAAGCGCACCGGCCCTGGCTGATTTCGATGATACCATCTATTTGACCGGCAGATTGGCGTATAATGGCCAGCCTGCGCCCAATGATGATTACGCATGGATTTATTTCACCGATCCGATAGGAGCGACAGCAAGCACTGTTGTCCGGGTTATAGGTAATAGCGGAGAATTTTCTTATGCCATGCACAGGTATATTCCAGGCACATATTTGGCTGAAGTTGAGTGGAGGGTTAACGAAGCTGTAACTTTAAGATCAAACATATTACCTGTTGAATTTTTAGCCCGCCACTCCAATCAGCCCTACAGAATTGATTTTTTCAGGAATGACGAAGTCGAACTTCCTAATATCAGGACAGTCTATTTAACCATGGCATTGAGATATGCAGGAAACAATGCCATTATTCCCAATCAAACATTGGAAATAACCAGGATCTATCCGGAGCCTGGCTTTTTTGCCACCGTCCCAACCGGGCCAGACGGTAGTGGAATTTATGTCTTCCCACCTGATTTTTTGCTATATGCTTCTTTTAGAGTAACCTGGGTAGAAAACCCCACTATATCCGCCATCTATTTTTTATGGACCTACGATGTGCAGCCCTGACAGTACATTGCCGTCATATAATATAGGATTCCCCGCAGTCATTAATATCAATTCGGTTAACTGCCGGCGGGGAATTTTGTGCGGCATAAATATTTATCCCTTTCGCTCCAAGGCGTCAACATCTTTTCATGTCCTACCGGCTTATGCCGGCTAAAACGTGGCGTTGTCCAAAAGCCGAGTTGTTAACCTTTTTCTATATTGCCTGGGATCATCGACATCAATGGCTGAAAGGCCTGAGGCCGGACGTTACGGCATGTTGCGCGCCGCCGTAGAGCAACGCGCCGGCCACGATCAATAATACGCCGCCCGCCAGGGATAAAACGACCCATGCCAGGGCGCGCGCGGCGCCGTTGGTATGCCGGCGGGTCAGGTTCTCGGCATAGCGGCGGCCGAAAAAAACCAGCATGGATATCAGCGCCAGCGTTAACGACGTTCCCGCCGCCATGGCCAGCGCCGACAGCACGCCCCACAGATAGACGCCCAATAGCTTGGCAAACAGCAGCACCAGCACCGCGCCGGAACAGGGACGCACGCCCATGGCCAGCACCACCGCCAGCCGGGTGCGCCGGCCGTCGGCCGCCCGTAGCGCATCGTCGGCGGGCAGATGGTGGTGACCGCAGCCGCAGCCGGGGGGATGGCGATGGCGGACCGTCCGCCACAGCCGCAGGCCCGCGCGCCGGCACAATAGCATGCCCAGCAGTACCATCAGCAGGTAACCGCCCCGCTCCAGCCACATTTCACCCAGGCGCAGCCACCCGGAAGAAAGCCGCAGCACCCAAAGCGCTAAAGTGACCAGCACGATCGCCATGGCGCCCTGCAACAGCGAGGCCGCCAGCGTCATGCCCAGGCTGAGTTTTAACCGCGAGGGATGGGTGGCCAGATAGGTGGTGATCACCACCTTGCCATGCCCCGGGCCGACCGCGTGCAGGATGCCGTAGGTCAGGCTGAACAATAGCAAGGCGCCGCCATACCGCCCGGGGTCAAGCTGCACCTGCTGCATTAGCTGCGCCATCTGTTGATGCAGCCGCCGCTGCCACTCTATGCTTTGCGTCATGATCTGCGGCCAATGCAGCGATATCCAGCCCAGCGCGCCCAGCAGCATCAGCAAAAACAACCAAAACGGCCACAGGCCGAGCCAGGGATTGGCCGGGGTCTGCGATGCTTTGCCGGATCGCATCAACGACATTGTAGCGTCACCCGCTGCGCGAACTGTTTACCCAGCGCCATATCGGCCTGCGGCGCATCCGCTTTATCCAGCGAAAGCGCATATTGTTGCAGCGACGCGTTGGGCGCGGGGGTCGCCAGGTCGATGCCGCACCGTGGCGCCAGGGCCGCCGGCAGGCTGATAGCCTGCTTACCGTCATAGGTCATATCGACAAAATAGGTCGGATCGAAGGTGGAAAATACGATGGGCGCGCCTTCCAGCCGCGGCGGGTGCGCCAGCGGCAGCACAAACATCAGCCGGGCCTTGAGGCCAACGCGCTCAAGATGATATTCCGTCGGCAGGTTGTCAAATTTCACCGCTTTGCCGTCCCGATACACTTCCGTGAAATAATGCTGGCCCAGCACATTGGCCATGATCTCCGCCGCCAGCTTTTTCCACGTCACGGAGTCCGGTTTGGCGTCGCCGGCGTCATAAAACACATCGGCCGAGGTAATCTCATCCATGGTCCAGGTCATCTTTAAGCCGGTGAGCCGGTCGTCCTGCGTCTGAATGTCGGTTTTCATATCGATAAAGCTGTGGGGATGGGCGTAAGCCGGGCGGCTGAAAATACCGGCGGCAGCCAATAAAACCCCGACCGACAGCAGCCGAAGGGACTCATTATAAGAGATATCGCGACCGTTATGATATAACATTTAATACCTGGAGTGTTCGTGCCGGCGAAAAAGATGCTAGCGGAAATCCGCACCGGGCCGCAAGGGATTTTCTGTAACCGGGCCATGCGGCGCCCTCGCCGGATAAACGAGATGAACGATTAGGCCCGCTAAAGTGTGACCGGGCTTAAAGCGTGCAAACAAAATAGCGCGTAACCTCTCATGGGCGGATTCTTTCGCTATCATTAGCAATATTCGTTAACGTAAGGGCATCACATCTATGAGCCTGAACACCCCAGCGGTGCCAGCGCTTTCCGGTCCACAACGCCGTAGCCATTTACTTTTGATGCTGTTTGCGCCATTGCCATCGTTGTCACTGGTCGCCCTTGCCCGTTATAACGGCGAGGATTTATCCACGACCCGACGCGATCTTGCTCATATCGAGAGCGAAATCCGGCGCATTTACCACCTCCAGCTGGTCGCGCATCATGACGGCAGTTACCGGATCGAAGGCACTATTCTCAACCGGCGATTGTGCCTGATAGAAGGCATGCGCCGGGCGTTGCGCCTGTGTGCGGATAAGGTAAACCGCTATTTCCTGCCGCTGCAGGAACAGCACTGGCTTAAGGTGCCCGCGGCGTTCCAGGCAAGCGTTGAGCAGATAGATGAACTGGTGGAACGGTTTACCGCGCTCATCGACCGGCCCGCGGCCCCTTGTGACCGAGCCTTTCTCTCGCTTTACCTGCGTTACAGCCTCAGCCAATGCCCTTTGGGCGATCATCCGGAATTTAACCAGCACCAGCAGCAGTGGCTGCGGCAAAAAGCCGAATATGCCGCCGTGGCGGACATGTTTCGCCACTGGCCGGTTCCTCCCGCCGAACTGTTTTGCCTGACGCTTTTGTCGCGCTGGCTTAAGACCCCGCACCGCGCCCGTTCGCCCTCCGGCGAGGATCGGCAATTGCTGCGCGCGGTGGAGGAATTGGTGCGACGCTTCGAGCAACTGGCCGGCATGAGTTTTAACGAGCCGGAAATGCTGGCCGGCCAGCTTTTTTCACATCTCAGCGCCGCGCTGGAGCGGTGCCATTTCCACGTTGGCATCGACAATAGCCTGCAAATGGAGGTGGAAGAAAAATATCCCCGACTGCTGCGCACGGCCAGGGCGGCGGTGATGCCGTTCGAGGCCGCCTACCGGATTCGTTTCTCCCGCGAGGAGATGGGCCTTATCGCGGTCATCTTCGGCGCCTGGCTGATGCAGGATAATGATTTGCAGGAAAAACAGGTGGTGATCCTGACCAAAAGCGCGGGCGAGCAGGAGAAGATGCTGGAGCTGCAGATCCGCGAATTAACGCTGTTGCCCCTGAATATTAAGTTTCAGGCGATGGACGAGTTCCAGGCGCAGGGCGCGCCCAAAAATACCGTGCTGGTGGTGACCTCGTTCGCCATGCCGCTGCCGTTGTTTTCGCCACCGCTGATGCTGGTGCGCCTGCCGCTGGCGCAGGCGCAGCAGGAGCGCATCCGCCAGTTGCTTGAGACCCCGGGCACAACCGGAAGCTGCTAGCCGTCGCCCGCGACGAGACCCTCATAAAAAAGCTCCCGGTTTGGGAGCTTGGGTTTGCTGAAATCAAATGCCTGGTCCGTCAGGCATAAACCGGGTAGCGCGCGCAGACATCCAGTACTTTCTGTTTCGTGCGCTCGATAACCGCTTCGTCGTTAATACTGTCCAGCACATCGCAAATCCAGCCGGCCAGCGCACGCACGTCTTGTTCATTAAAACCGCGACGGGTGACCGCCGGGGTGCCGATACGGATACCGGAAGTCACAAACGGGCTTTTCGGATCGTTAGGCACGGCATTTTTGTTAACGGTGATATTGGCGCGGCCGAGCGCGGCGTCGGCTTCCTTGCCGGTCAGGTTTTTATCCACCAGGTCCAGCAGGAACAGATGGTTGTCGGTGCCGCCGGAAACGATGTTGTAACCGCGTTCCAGGAACACCGCCACCATGGCCTTGGCATTCCTGGCCACCTGCTGCTGGTAAATACGGAACGCCGGTTCCATCGCTTCTTTCAGCGCCACCGCCTTGCCGGCGATCACATGCATCAGCGGCCCGCCCTGCCCGCCGGGGAATACGGCCGAATTAAGCTTTTTGTACAGTTCTTCGCTGCCGCCCTTGGCCAGGATCAGGCCGCCGCGCGGACCGGCCAGGGTTTTATGGGTGGTAGTGGTGACCACATGGGCGTGCGGCACCGGATTCGGATAGACGCCGGCGGCAACCAGGCCGGCCACGTGGGCCATGTCGACAAACAGATAAGCGCCGACCAAATCGGCGATTTCACGCATCTTCGCCCAATCGACTATGCCGGAGTAGGCGGAAAAACCGCCGATAATCATCTTCGGTTTATGGGTTGCGGCCAGTTGCGCCAGTTCCACGTAATCGATATGGCCGGTTTCATCGATGCCGTAGGGAATGATGTTATAAAGTTTGCCGGAGAAGTTGACCGGCGAGCCGTGGGTCAGGTGGCCGCCGTGGGCCAGGTTCATGCCCAGCACCGTGTCGCCGGGCTGCAGCAGCGCGGTATAGACGGCAAAGTTGGCCTGCGAGCCGGAGTGGGGCTGTACGTTGGCATAGTCGGCGCCGAACAGCTCCTTGGCGCGATCGATGGCCAGCTGCTCGACGATATCGACAAATTCACAGCCGCCGTAATAGCGTTTGCCCGGATAGCCTTCGGCATATTTGTTGGTCAACTGGGAGCCTTGTGCCTGCATGACGCGCGGACTGGTGTAGTTTTCCGAGGCAATCAGTTCAATGTGCTCTTCCTGGCGCACCACTTCCCGCTCCATTGCCTGCCATAACTCGGCATCATAATCTGCAATGTTCATATCGCGCTTTAACATCCGCTTCTCCTGGCTCAGCTGGCGTAGCTGTATGGTGAAAAATAGACTGTAATAATCCGCTGGGGCTATGCCTATAGTGTAAACTTTTTTGCCCCTGCTCCGATAGAGCCGGCGCCGGTTTTTAAGCAAACGATTCCGTCCCGCCAGGCCCGCAACGGCGCACGTACGGGGATTGGGCGGGATCGGGATATTTTTTCACACCGGCGGCGGATTTTTTCATGACCACGGGCCTTCCCCGCCCGGCAGGAAAATTACGCCGGCAGCGGAGAAACCAGAGGAGGATCAAATCGCCTCTTCGTCCTGTTCGCCGGTACGGATACGGACCACGCGCGCGACATCGAAAACGAAAATTTTACCGTCGCCGATTTTGCCGGTCTGGGCGGTATGCATAATGGTATCGACACAGCTGTCGACGATATCATCGGACACCACCAGCTCGATCTTCACCTTGGGCAGGAAGTCCACCATATATTCCGCGCCGCGATAGAGTTCGGTGTGGCCCTTCTGGCGACCGAAACCCTTGACCTCGGTGACGGTCATGCCGGTGATGCCGACTTCCGCCAACGCCTCGCGTACATCGTCTAATTTGAACGGTTTGATAATTGCATCGATTTTTTTCATGGTAAAACCTTTTTCAGGCAGCCTGCGACGCCAGCCGCATAGCATTGGTAAAAGAGAGCCAACTTAGGCTTTAAAGTCGTTAGCGTCCAGCTCATGACGTGACAAAAGTTTATAAAATTCAGTGCGGTTACGGCCGGCCATGCGCGCCGCCTGGGTAACGTTACCTTTGGTGATCTGCAATAATTTACGCAGATAATGTAATTCAAATTGCAACCTGGCCTCAACAAACGTCGGCAGGACGGTATTTTCCCCTGCCAGCGCCTGTTCCACCAGCGCTTCGCTGATAACCGGGGCCGACGTCAGGGCTACACACTGTTCTATCACGTTAACCAGCTGGCGTACATTGCCCGGCCAACTGGCCGCCATCAGGCGCTTCATGGCGTCGGTGGAAAAGCTGCGCACAAACGGCTTGTGACGCAGCGCCGCCGCGCGCAGCAAATGATTGGCCAGCACCGGAATATCCTCGGCCCGCTCGTGCAGCGCCGGCAATTTCAGGCTGACCACATTCAGGCGATAATACAGATCTTCGCGAAACTCGCCCCCGGCCATGACCTTGGGCAGATCGCGATGGGTGGCGGAGATGATCCTGACGTCGATGTCCACATCCCAATTGCTGCCCAGAGGGCGCACCTTGCGCTCCTGCAATACCCGCAATAACTTGACCTGCAGGGATAACGGCATATCGCCGATTTCGTCGAGGAACAACGTCCCCCCCGCCGCCGCCTGGAACAGCCCTTCCCGGCTGCTGACCGCGCCGGTAAACGCGCCCTTGGCGTGGCCGAACAGTTCCGACTCCAGCAGTTGTTCGGGCAGCGCGCCGCAGTTAATGGCGATAAAGGGATGCTTGGCGCGCGGGCTGGCGGCATGGATGGCCTGCGCCAGGATCTCCTTGCCGGTGCCGCTCTGGCCGTTAATCAACACGCTGACATCCGACTGCGCCACCATTTTGGCCTGCTCCAGCAGCCGCAGCATCATGGGGCTGCGGGTCACGATGGACTCGCGCCAGCTGTCGTCGCCGGCCGGCATCGATAGCTGCAGCGCATGGTCGATAGCCTGGTATAAGGCATCCCGGTCCACCGGTTTGGTCAGGAAACCGAAGACGCCTTTTTGCGTGGCGGCCACCGCGTCGGGTATGGAGCCATGGGCGGTCAGGATAATCACCGGCATGCCGGGCTGATGGCGCTGGATTTCGCCGAACAGCGCCAGTCCGTCCATTTCATCCATGCGCAAATCGCTTATCACCAGATCGATTTTTTCCCGCGCCAGCAGGCGCAGGGCTTCCTGGCCGCTTTCGGCGGTAGTCACGGTAAAACCTTCGCTGGTCAGGCGCATGCCCAGCAGTTTCAGCAGGCTGGTATCGTCGTCGACTAATAATAAATGGGCGGATTGATGTTGGCTCATTATTTACCGGTTCCCTGTTGTTGCCCGGTGGATACGTGACCCGCCGCGCCGCCGCCCGGCGACGATGCCGTATCGTTATCGTCGTTGTCGGGCATATCCGGCGACTGCTGCTTGCGGGCGGATAAACGTTGTTCAATCTCCGTCAGGTTTTGCAGCTTGCGGGTGGTCACGTCCAGTTTGCGCTGCAGCTCAATTTGCTGGATGCGCATCAGGTCTATCTGGCTGGCGCTACTTTCCTGCTGCCGCTGGCTGCGGCTGCGCTCGTCCGCCAGCAGCAGGCGCAACGCCTGCTGCTGGCGCCACATTTTAAACAGCGGATATACGGCCGCGGGAAACTGGGAACGGAATCCCAGCAGATGCTGGTAGGACTGGCGGCGCTCAATCACGCTGATGCCGGCGGAATTCAGCAAAATACTTTGCCTGAAGGCGTCATGCCAGGTCTCGCCCGACTGCTGCTCGGCTTGGGCGCGCGCCTGGGTCGGCGTGATACGCTCCGCGCACTGCATGGCGCGCAGCCAATAGTCCGGGGCGGCCAGGCTGGTTTCATCATCGGTTTGCCAGAGCTCATTGCACTCGGCGGCAAAGCGGTTTGGCGGCGAGGCCGGCTGTACCTGGGCGGCGGGCGAATGGGCAAGATCGCGATGGGCGGGATGACCCTGGCAACCCGCCAGCAGCACGGGCAGCAGCCAAACCGGACGCAGCGCCGCGCGTAACGATGCCACGGGCCAGGTGAAATGAATCAGGCGATCCAGGCAATATGCCAACCTGTCAATCGCCGGCGTGATGCATAAAGTCATGGTTATTCATTCTCGGCGGTTAAGGGTAATTCTATCCGAAAGCAGACCCCGGCGTAGTCCACCGTCACCAGGTTAAGCTCGCCGTTCATCCGGCGAATGCAATCCCGGGCGATGCTCAACCCCAGGCCGCTGCCTTTTACCGCGCCTTTGCGCTGGATACGGCCCTGGTAAAACGGTTCAAAAATCATGGTTTGCTCCGCCGGCGGTATCGGCTCGCCGCTGTTGGCGACCTCCAGGACTAGGCATCCCGATTCCTGGCGGCTGCGGATCCAAATTTTACCGGATTCCGGGCCGTAGTGCACCGCATTGGAGTAGAGATTGTCCAGCACGCGCATTAACAGCACCGGCTGCGCCCTGACGCGCCCGCACGCCAGTTCCACCAGGGTATGGATGTCTTTTGAACGGGCCGGCAGGCTATGGGCGGTAATCACCCGGTCGATCATCTCGCGCAGGGCGATATCCTCATATTCCGCCGGACTGTCGGCCAGCTTGCGATTGTAGTCGAGCAGCTGCTCGATCAACAGCTGCAAATGGCGGCTGCTGCTGTCCAGGATGGCGACCACGTCCTGTTGATCAGGCGTTAGCGGCCCGGCCACCTCGTCCGCCAGCAGCGCGGTGCCCTCGCGCAGGCTGGCCAGGGGCGTTTTCAACTCATGGGAGATATGGCGCAAAAACTCATGGCGCTGGGATTCCAGCCAGGATAAGCGTTCATTCAGCCATAGGATCCGCTGCGCCAGCGACTGGATTTCACGCGGGCCGGTAAACGAGACGCGATCGTCCAGGGGCCGTCCCCGCCCGAGCCGGTTGATCATTTTCTCGACCATTTTCACCGGGCCGATAATCATGCGGGTAAACAGAATCACCAGCAGCAGGCTAAACATAAATAACAACAGCGCCTGCCAGCCAAAAAAACGCCCGCGCTCGGCGATGGCCTGCTGGAGCTGCTGGCCGCGGGCAAAGATATTATTGCGCGTGGCCTGCACCATATCGCTATTGGCGTGGGAAAAATCCCTGAGCAGCGCGGACGCCCGGGCGCTCGGCCCGCTGTTCTCGCACTGGATGCCGGCAAGCTGATCGAGCAGCTGCGTCAGCCGCTGATAGTAGCGTTGATCGGGCAGCGCGCCGGCGCGCACGTTCAGGATTTGCGCATACTGCCGCCGTTGGTTTTGGTAGAGCGTGACCAGGGTTTCATCGTCCAGCACGCAATACTGGCGATAGCTGCGCTCCATCTCCAGCGCCACGCTGCCCATGGATTCGATGCGCCGGGCGTCCGACAGCGTGGTGCGGTTGATATCCGCCGCCTGCTCGCTAAGGTTATCCAGGCTTTGCCAGGCCTGGTAAGCCAGCAGCAGCAGGGGCAACAGCACCAGGGTAAAGGCCAGGATCACCAACTGCCTCAGGGATCGGGGAAACGGACGCCACGTCTTCAAAAAATCATCCTGTGATTGCCGCCAAAGTCTTTGCCGATGCTATCCGGTTCGGTGGCCTGAAGAAAGCACAAAAAAAGCACTTAACCCGGGGGCAAGTGCTTTTTTAGCGAAATAGGGGGTGCCTCACTCAACGTGTCGCCCTGTGGATGATAAAGCCGTGAGGCAATTATCGGTATGGTTGGACGATAGGCACCGTTCTTTGGCGTCATTCGGTAGTTATGAAGCATTGCCGTTGGTTAAGTGAAAACGGCCTGTCATATCGGGGTGAATGAGCAACTGGTTTATATTATGCAGCAATCGTGCCAAGAATAAAATAGATTATTAATGTATTGAAATAAAACGCTAAATTAAATCCAGACACGCTATTACAGTGGATATCGCGCCGCCAGGATTGCCGTAATGTCTCCCAAAAGAGACACTAATTGCGTTAAAACATAATAACCATATAAATCAATTATTTATCTGTCTCCAAAAAGAGACAGATAAATCTTAATAACCGGGATAAAACGACACTATGCCCTTCCCCTCCCGGCCAGGCCCTCTTAACCCAGCTGTTTACGGGCATTACGGAAAATACGCATCCACGGGCCGTCCTCGCCCCACTCCCCGGGATGCCAGGAGTTGCTCACCGTCCTGAATACCCGCTCCGGATGCGGCATGGTAAGGGTGACCCGGCCGCTGGCGTTGGTCACGGCGGTGATCCCGTTCGGCGAGCCGTTCGGATTGGCCGGATAGGTTTCGGTGACCTTGCCGGTGTTATCCACGAAGCGCAGCGCCACCAGGCCCGCATGTTCCAATGCCGCCAGATGAGCCGGATCGCGCACCTCCACCAGCCCTTCGCCATGGGATACCGCGATGGGCAGGCGGGAGCCTACCATGCCCTGCAGCAATAACGACGGGCTTTGCGTCACCTCCACCAGGCTGAAGCGGGCTTCAAAGCGTTCCGACTTATTGCGCACGAAGCGCGGCCACAGTTCGGCGCCCGGGATCAGCTCGCGCAGGTTGGACATCATCTGGCAACCGTTGCACACCCCCAGCGCCAGGGTTTGCGGCCGGTTGAAAAACGCCTCGAACTCGTCGCGCACGCGCGGATTGAACAGGATGGATTTGGCCCATCCCTCCCCCGCGCCCAACACGTCGCCGTAGGAAAAGCCGCCGCAGGCCACCAGCGCCTGGAATTCCTGCAAATCGCGCTGCCCGGACAGCAGGTCGCTCATATGCACGTCGATGGCGTCAAACCCGGCGCGGTGGAACGCCGCGCCCATTTCCACATGGGAATTCACCCCCTGCTCGCGCAGGATGGCCACCTTCGGCCGTGCCTGTTTGGCAATATAGGGAGCGGCGATATCCTCGGCCGGGTCAAAACTCAGCGAAACATTCAGGCCCGGGTCGCTATCATCCCGCTTGGCGGCGTGCTCCTCGTCGGCGCAGTCGGGATTGTCGCGCAGGCGCTGCATCTGCCAGGTGGTTTCCGCCCACCAGGTGCGCAGTACGGTGCGGCTTTCGCTATAGACCGCGCTGCCGGCGGAGCGGATAGCCACCCGATCGCCCTGTTCGGCGCGGCCGAGATAGCGCAGGCAGTCCGCCAGGCCATGGTCGGCGAATACCCGTTCGACGCGGGCGCGATCCCCGGCGGCAACCTGGATCACCGCCCCCAGTTCTTCATTAAACAGCGCCGCCAGTGGATCGTCGCCAAGGCCGGCGATGTCAATATCCAGGCCACAATGGCCGGCAAAGGCCATTTCCAGCACCGTGACCAACAGACCGCCGTCGGAACGGTCGTGGTACGCCAGCAGGGCGCGTTCGGCCACCAGTTGCTGCAGCGCGCGATAAAACCCGGCCAGCTGCGCCACGTTGCGCACGTCCGCCGTCTCGTCGCCCAACTGGCGATACACCTGCGCCAGGGCGGTGGCGCCCAGCGCCTGATGACCGGCGCCCAGATCGATAAGCAACAGGGCGTTATCCTGCCCGGCCGTCAGCTGCGGGGTTACCGTGCCGCGCACGTCCTCCACCCTGGCGAAGGCGGTAATCACCAACGACATGGGCGAAGTCATTTCACGCTGTTCCACGCCCTGCGGCCAGCGGGTTTTCATCGACATCGAGTCCTTGCCCACCGGAATGGTCAGGCCCAGCGCCGGGCAAAGCTCCTCGCCCACCGCCTTGACCGCGTCATACAGGCCGGCGTCCTCGCCTGGATGGCCGGCGGCGGCCATCCAGTTGGCGGACAGCTTGATACGTTTAATATCGCCGATCTGCGTCGCCGCCAGGTTGGTCAGCGCCTCGCCCACCGCCAGCCTGGCCGAGGCGGCAAAATTCAGCAACGCCACCGGCGCGCGTTCGCCAATCGACATCGCTTCGCCGTAATAGCTGTCGAGGCTGGCGGTGGTGACCGCGCAGTCCGCCACCGGTACCTGCCAGGGTCCGACCATTTGATCGCGCGCCACCATACCGGTCACGGTGCGATCGCCAATGGTGATCAGGAAGGTTTTTTCCGCCACTACCGGCAGGCGCAGTACCCGTTTCACCGCCTCGGCCACCTCGATGCCGCCACGGTTAAGCGGCGTGCCCGCCGCCGGCAGCCTGACAACGTCGCGCGTCATCTTGGGCGTTTTACCCAGCAGCACGTCCAGCGGCAGATCGATGGGCCGGTTGTTGAAATGGCCGTCGTCCAGGCTGAGATGCAGCTCTTCGGTCGCCTCGCCGATCACGGCGAAAGGCGCGCGCTCGCGCCGGCAGATGGCCTCGAAGGCGGCCAACTGCGCCGGCGCCACCGCCATCACATAACGTTCCTGCGACTCATTGCACCAGACTTCCAGCGGGCTCATGCCCGGCTCGTCGTTGGGGATATCGCGCAGTTGAAAAAATCCGCCGCGATTGCCGTCGCTGACCAGCTCCGGCATGGCGTTGGATAAACCGCCGGCGCCGACGTCATGGATAAACAGGATCGGATTGTCGTCGCCCATCTGCCAGCAGCGGTCGATCACTTCCTGGCAGCGGCGCTCCATTTCCGGGTTGTCGCGCTGTACCGAGGCAAAGTCCAGATCGGCGTCCGACTGGCCGGAGGCCATGGAAGAGGCCGCGCCGCCGCCCAGGCCGATATTCATTGCCGGCCCGCCCAGCACGATAAGCTTGGCGCCGACGGTAATTTCACCTTTCTGCACATGGCCGTCGCGGATGTTGCCGATACCGCCCGCCAGCATAATCGGCTTATGGTAGCCGCGCAGCTCAACGCCGTTATGGCTGTTGACCCGTTCTTCATAGGTACGGAAATACCCGGTCAGCGCCGGGCGGCCGAATTCATTATTAAACGCCGCGCCGCCCAATGGGCCGTCGGTCATGATATCCAGCGCGCTGACAATGCGGTCCGGCTTGCCGAAGTCCTCTTCCCAGGGTTGCCCGAAGCCGGGTATGCGCAGGTTGGAGACCGAAAAGCCCACCAGGCCGGCCTTGGGTTTGGATCCCCGGCCGGTGGCGCCCTCGTCGCGGATTTCGCCGCCGGAGCCGGTGGCGGCGCCGGGCCAGGGCGAGATCGCCGTGGGATGGTTATGGGTCTCCACCTTCATCAGGATATGCGCCGCTTCCTGGTGATAATCGTAACGGGCGCTGCCTGGCTCGGCGAAGAAACGCCCCACCGCCGGCCCTTCCATCACCGCGGCGTTGTCCTTATAGGCCGACAACACGAAATCCGGCGTCTGCTCGAAGGTATTCTTGATCATCTTGAACAGCGACTTCGGCTGCGCCTGGCCGTCGATAATCCAATCGGCGTTGAAGATTTTATGGCGGCAATGCTCCGAGTTGGCCTGGGCGAACATGTAAAGCTCGACGTCGGTGGGATTACGGCCCAGGCGGGTAAACGCCTCGAACAGGTAATCGATCTCATCCGGCGCCAGCGCCAGGCCCAGCTTCAGGTTGGCCTGTTCCAGGGCGCCGCGGCCGGCCGCGAGCATATCCACGGTCTGCACCGGCGCGGGTTCGTGGTGGGCAAACAGCGCCCGCGCCTGCTCCAGTTCGCCGAAGACGGTTTCCATCATCCGGTCATGGAGCAGCACGCCCAGTTGCCGCCACTGTTCGCCGGTCATCGCGGCACCCTGCACATAAAACGCCAGCCCGCGCTCCAGGCGTTTAACCTGCGCCAGACCGCAGTTATGGGCGATGTCGGTGGCTTTCGACGACCAGGGGGATAAGGTGCCGGGACGCGGCGTGACCAGCAGCAGGCGGCCCTGGGGCGCATGTTCGGCGAGAGAGGGACCATATTTCAGCAGCCGCTGCAGCCGGGCGCGCTCATCGGGGGTGAGCGGCGCGTCCAGATCGGCAAAGTGGACATATTCAGCATAGACATCGGTTACCGGAAGCCGGGCTTCCCGGCAGCGGGACAGCAGCTTGTTGATACGAAATGCTGACAGAGCGGGCGAACCACGCAGTATTTCCATAATAAAAGATCTCTCGTCTTTGAACCGGCGACCAAAGGTGCTCGGGTACGGCTTGCCATGGGGCGCGTCTTCAGCGCAACTTCAGGGGGGAAACGCGCGTCATTATAGAGAATCCCGGCCTCGGACGAAACCGTTTGCGCGGTTATTGTTGCGATTCTTCTTCTTTAAACGGCCGCGCGGTCCCGATGCAATAAAGTTGCACCT
Organism: Acerihabitans arboris; assembly: GCF_010131535.1. Classification (GTDB taxonomy): domain Bacteria; phylum Pseudomonadota; class Gammaproteobacteria; order Enterobacterales; family Enterobacteriaceae; genus Acerihabitans; species Acerihabitans arboris. Next base: position 30,964 of record NZ_WUBS01000021.1, on the reverse strand, counting down.
TGGCGGTTTGTTAAGCAAAATGCTCCAAATCCAGGGAAAAAAGATAATAACACTGCCGCAAGAGACAGCGATAAATTCGCCCCGGCGAGAGATAACTATTTGAAGCGTTTTAAATTAAATTATGTCGTGATTGGGGTTATCGCCGTTATGCTGACCTGGGCGCTGTGGTTCAACGTCCCCTGGCACGGCATGCAGGACGATAAACTCAGCCGGATAAAAACCAGGGGGGAACTGCGCGTCAGCACCATCGACGCTCCGCTGGGTTTTTATACCGCCAACAACCAGCAAACCGGTTTCGATTACGAACTGGCGAAGCGTTTCGCCGATTACCTGGGGGTCAGGCTGGTCATCCGCCAGCGCCATACCCTGAATGAACTGTTCGACGATCTGGACAATGGCGATGCCGATCTGCTCGCCGCCGGACTGATATACAACAATGACCGCCTGCATCGCTTTACCACCGGTCCCGCCTATTATTATGTTTCCCAGCAACTAGTCTACCGCCTGGGCCAGCCGCGGCCGAAAAACCTGGGCGCCCTACAGGGCCGACTGGCCGTATCCTCCGGCTCGGCGCATATTTCAATGCTGCGCGGCCTGAAAGAGACAGCCTTTCCCCGGCTTCAGTGGGAAGTGTCCTCCGATCTGAGCAGCAAGGCCCTGCTGGAGCAGGTGGCCGACGGCAGGCTCGATTATACGCTGGCGGATTCCGCCACCGTCGGCCTATTGCAACGGGTCCATCCGCAGTTGGCGGTAGCCTTTGACGTCAGCGACGAGGAGCCGGTCACCTGGTACCTGCCCCGGGGCGACAGCGATAACCTCTCCGCCGCCTTACTGGATTTTTTCAGCGGCCAGGAAGCGGACGGCACCCTGGCGCGGCTGGAAGAGAAATACCTCGGCCACGTGGGCAGCTTTGACTATGTGGATACCAAAACCTTCCTGACCTCCATCGACGCCACGCTGCCGGCGCTGCAATCGCTGTTCCAGCAATATGCCGCGGACATCGACTGGAAGCTGCTGGCCGCCATTTCGTATCAGGAATCCCATTGGAACCCGCAGGCCGTATCGCCCACCGGCGTGCGCGGCCTGATGATGCTGACCCGCGCCACCGCCGACAGCCTGGGCATCGCCGACCGGCTGGACGCCGAACAAAGCATCCGGGGCGGGGCGATGTACCTGGCGCGCATGATGCAAAAAGTGCCCGATACCATTCCCGCGGATGAAAAAATCTGGTTTGCGCTGACCGCGTATAATATGGGCTATGCGCATATGCTGGACGCCCGCGCCCTGACGGCCAGGCAACAGGGCAATCCCGACAGTTGGGTGGACGTCAAGCTGCGTTTGCCGATGCTCAGCCAGCCGCGCTATTACCAGCAAACCGCCTACGGTTACGCGCGCGGCCAGCAGGCCTACAATTATGTGGAAAATATCCGGCGGTATGAAATGAGCCTGAGCGGCTACCTGGAAGAAAAAGAGAAAAAAGCGGCCCAGCTGGCGGCGCTGGCGACCGAACCGGTGGTCCCGCCGGCCCCCGCGCCTGCCGCCGCCGCGCCGGTAAACATCACGCCGCGGATCACCGGACGGTACCCGGCCAACACGGCCGGCGCCGTTGCCGCGCCATCCAGGATCCGGCCGGGCGGCGCTATTCCGTAATCGTCGGGTCCTGGGCCTTCAACGCCAGGCGGCGCGCCCTGTGCGCATTCCGCCGGGCGCGGAAAAAGGCGCTGAGCTGGGCCGAACATGCCTCGCCCAGCACGCCTTCGGCGATATCCACGCGGTGATTGATGCCCGGCTGGCGCAGCACGTCGCATAACGAGCCCGCCGCGCCGGTTTTCTCGTCCCTGGCGCCAAACACCAACCGGCCGACCCGCGCGTGGATAATCGCCCCGGCGCACATGACGCAGGGTTCGAGCGTGACGAAGAGCGTGGTGTTGATCAGACGGTAGTTGCCCAGCGCCGCGCCGCCCTGGCGCAGCGCCATAATTTCCGCATGGGCGGTGGGATCGTGATGCCCGATGGATCGATTCCAGCCCTCGCCTATTACCCGGCCGTCCAGCACCAGCACCGCGCCCACCGGCACTTCGCCCTCGCCCTCGGCCAGTCCGGCCAGGGAGAGGGCATGGCGCATCCAGAATTCGTCGCCCTGTTCGCCGTGCATGTCTGTCCTCCCGGAGTATTCGCAGCCGGTGATTATACAGGGATAGCGGGATTTTTTAATCCAGTTGTTTTAACTCGCCCTCACGGGTAACCCGCCAGCGGTGCTCGCAAAAATACAGCAGCGGACTGTCGTGCAGGCTGTCGCTGTAGCCGCTGAACAGCTTAAGCGGGGTGCCCAGTTCGCGTTCCAGCTGGGCCACTTTTTCATGGCCGAGGCAGCGCAGGGTCAATACCCAGCCGCCGTACAGGCGGGTCATCCGGCTGCCGATGAGTTTAACCCGGGGCAAAAACAGCGCATCGGCGTAAACCCCCCGCACCAACGGCTCCGGCGAGCCGGTGATCAGCCAAACCTCGGCATCCTGGCTGGCGAGATAGTCATTCAGGCGCGCCAAGACGACGGGAAAACCGGTCACGCGCTGGCGAAACCACAGGATAAATCCTGCCTGCAGCCGGTTAAGCCGGGCTTCGCTGTGGCCGAAGGTAATCAACCATAACAACAGGCTCATCGGCCAGCGCGCCGAGCGTCCCTTGACCAGCAACCCGATGCCGACGACGGGCAGTACCGGCAGGAGCAGGATGGCGTTCAAAGGCAGATGGCGCAGCAGGTAACGCAGAAAACAACCGAACATATCCTGTTGATGCAACGTGCCGTCCAAATCGAAAAAAACTATGCGCTTGGCTGCGGTGCGACTCAAAGCGGCTCCTCCGGATCTGAAATCCACTTATCCCTGGCATCCGTCCCCGTCGCCAGGGTAACGGCCCCTCCGGCTCGAGGGCAAAACGCCCGCCGCCGGGAGGGAAAATATGCGGAAATGTGCGGGTTATGATTATCAGTGTAGTCAGTACTGACGGATGTGGCCCGTTAACCGCCCTCCGGAATGGCGGTGTTTTATTTGCCGGCGTCGAGGGCGCGGCGCAAATAGCCTTTATGTCGCGACAGCGCGCGCGCCGCGCCGGCGGCATCCACGCCGGTGAGAATCATCAAAATCGCCGGTTTAACCTCAAAAGCGGTTTGTTGCAGGATTGCACCGGCCCGCGCCATATCGCATCCGGTCGCCTCGGCCACGATACGGCAGGCGCGATCCGCCAGCTTGATATTAGTGGCCTTCACATCCACCATCAGGTTCTGGTAAACCTTGCCAAGTTTCACCATGGCGCCGGTGGAGATCATATTCAACACCAGCTTTTGCGCGGTGCCGGATTTCATCCGGGTCGAACCGGTAAGCACCTCCGGCCCCACCACCGGCGTGATGGCCACCCGCGCCTCCCGGCCGATAGGCGAACCCGGATTGCAGGAAATGGCCGCAGTGGGGCAACCGAGCCCAGCGGCATAACGCAGGCCGCCGATGACATAAGGGGTACGGCCCGACGCCGCCAGCCCGACCACCATATCCACGGCGCGCAGCCCGATAGCCCGCAGGTCTTCACCGGCCAGGGTCAGGCTATCCTCGGCGCCCTCCACCGCCTTAAGCAAGGCGCCCGGACCGCCGGCAATCAACCCCACCACCACCCCATGGGGCACGCCGAAGGTTGGCGAACATTCGGCCGCGTCAAGCACGCCCAGCCGGCCGCTGGTGCCGGCGCCGATATAGATCAGCCTGCCGCCGGCGGCAAGCGCCGCCGCGGCCAGATCCACCGCCTCGGCGATCGCGGGCAGTTCCCGGCCGATGGCGTCGGGCACCAGGCGATCCTGCTGGTTGAACAACCCGACCATTTGCAGGGTGGACAGCCTGTCCAGATCCATCGAGGCCGGATTGCGGGTTTCCGATACCAGCGCGCCTAGGGTTGCCACATCATTGTCCATCACGTCACCATTGAATTTTTAATTCATATAATTAAGGCTATTATTGAATATTAAATTCCGACAGGCGAGAAAATTCTGTACCCTGTCAGTCATTGTTGCATAAGCCCGCCGCGCGGGGATCACTGTAGAGCCATTATTAATGAACCATTTGTATGAGTAGCGTACTGCGCATTCGCCAGCTTTACCGGTCACTATCGCTAAACGATCGCAAGCTGGCCGATTATCTGTTAACGCGTACCGATGAGGCCCGCCATCTTAGCTCGCAAAAGGTGGCCGAACAGGCCGGCGTCAGCCAGTCGAGCGTGGTAAAGTTCGCGCAAAAGCTGGGCTATAAGGGGTTTACCGCGTTAAAGCTGGCGCTCAGCGAAGCCATGGCCGGCGCTCATGAACTGCCGTCGATACCGGTGCACAACCATATCTTAAGCGACGACCCGCTGAAAGCGGTCGGCGAGAAACTGCTGACGGAAAAAGTGGCCGCCCTGCGGGCGACGCTTGATATCAACAGCGAGGAAAAACTCCGGCAGGCGGTGGCGTTGCTGCAGGAGGCCCGCCGGGTAATTATCGTCGGCATCGGCGCGTCCGGCCTGGTGGCCAAGGATTTTTCCTACAAGCTGATGAAGATCGGCATGTCGGCGGTGGCGGAAACCGATATGCACGTGCTGCTGGCCACCATCCAGGCGGTCAGCCCACAGGATCTGCTGCTGGCCATTTCGTTTAGCGGCTCGCGCCGCGAGATCAACCTGGCGGCGCAGGAGGCGCACCGGGTGGGCGCTCGGGTGATGGCAATCACTCACTTCTCGCCAAACGCGCTGCAACAGCATGCCGATATTGCGTTGTATACGGTAGCGGAAGAACAGGCCCAGCGCAGCGGCGCCATTTCCTCCAACCTTGCCCAGCAGTCGCTGACCGATCTGCTGTTTATGGCGCTGGTACAGCGTGACTTGGATCATGCGCCGCAGCGTATCCGCCATAGCGAAGAGCTGGTCAAAAGGCTGGCGTGAGCCGAACCCCGCGATACCAAGCCGGCCGCTCCTGCCCATGATGTCCGCTTTTATCGGGGGTTTGCGCGAACTCGCGCCGATCGACCGGCCGGTACGTCAATTCCAGCGTAAAATCGCCCTGGACACGTTCCCCGTCTTTTTTGGCCAGCCGTTTTTTTATACTGGGTGGTAACAGTATCTACCCTGACTAACGTAAAAAAATAATGACATAAACAATCCTTTATCAATTTGTAATTAAGTTCTGGTTTCCTAGTGACATTATGGTGAAGGACGCTTTTTATCATCAACTCATACGTATAGCCATGATCTTTTTTTATCCTGCCTGTTAGACTCTTTTTCAATATGACGCTGACAGAATAAGTTTTGACATACTCAAAGAATATCAGGCTAAGTTATTGATCAGGCGCCATCTTTGGGCAAGGGTCGGTAATCAAGGCCCGACCCTTCGCGCCCATCCCGCGCTTGCGTTATGACTAACGGTGGTCCGGCTTGCTTTTGGCAGGCGCGGGGAGGTTGGTTTCCTGGTTAAACACAAAAAGCCTGGCGGTGGAATAATTAAAAATCATCCCCGTCAGGCTGCCGGCGGCCACGCCCAGGATGGGATAATGCTGCGCCAAGGCATAATAAGTCACCAGCGCCCAATAGGTCAGATAGTTGACCGCCCCGCCGCTGAGCATGCAGACGCCATATCTTAACGCTTCCGCCAGCGCAGAGTGCCCGCTGCGGCTTTTGCGGAACGTAATCAATTTATTCAGTATCCACGTGGCCAGTACCGCGCAGACAAAAGACACGCCGCGGCCAACGTACAGGCCCAACGCATCCTTCAATAAATACAGCACCCCCGAATCGACTAAAAAACCGACAACACCTATCAAGCCAAAGAGGAACAGTTCTTTAAATTTTTGCATATTTTTTCCGTTTGCAGCCCGCCCCTGCCTTCAACGTTTCAGGCCAGGCCATGAAGCTTGCCGGCCCTAACTCCGGCTGCATCGGCTCATTGGCTCATTGGCTCATTGGCTCATTGGCTCCACTTTACCTCAAAAGGCCATGGATTGCCCCAATAGTATCGCGTAGTATCGCGGTCGTTTTTGCGCCGCGAAGGTTGGCACCGGCCGGCCGGGAGGGTATAATTAGCGCCCTGCCCTGTAATATCATCGAGAACAACCATGGCCCTGCTTATCACGAAAAAATGCATTAACTGTGATATGTGCGAGCCGGAATGCCCGAACCAGGCCATTACCATGGGCGCGGAGATCTACGAGATCGACCCCAATCGCTGCACCGAGTGCGTCGGCCATTACGGTACGCCCACCTGCCAGAAGGTCTGCCCGATCGACAATACCATCCTGCAGGATCCCACGCTTATCGAAAGCAACGAGCAGCTATGGGAAAAATTTGTCGTCATGTACCATGGCGATCGTCTCTAAGTAACCGGCGGATCGTCCCGGTCATCGATAATTGATACTCCGGCGCTGGCGGCGTTTCCACCGCCGGGCCGCACGACTTGCCGCATAGCTGCCCGATGCGGATTATCAGCTTTAAACGGACGTAGCGGCAACCCCCGCCATGCTCATCATTTCGCCTTCGATAATCACCGTCGCACAAGCGTAGCGCCGCTCGTCGGCCAGCGTCACATGGACGCTGGTGACCCCGAGGCTTATCGCCAGCTCGGCGGCCTGCAAATAGAGCTTCAGGCCGGGCTTGCCCAGCACATCGTTTATCACTTCAAACTGCGCAAACGCCAACCCGTTGCGGATGCCGGTGCCGAAAGCCTTGGCCGCGGCCTCTTTTACCGCAAAGCGTTTGGCCAGGAAGCGGATCGGCTGCCGGTGGTGCTGGTACTGCTCCCATTCCGCCTCGCTGAGGATGCGGCGGGCAAAACGATCGCCGCCGCGCCCTACCACCGCCTCGATACGCTCGATCTCAACGATATCGGTGCCGATGCCCAGAATGGCCATTAACCGCGCGCCGCCAGCATCAGGCGTTTCATTTCAGATACCGCCCCGGCCAGGCCGCACATCACCGCGCGACCGATAATGGCGTGGCCGATATTCAGCTCGTGGATCTGCGGCAGCGCCGCGATCGGCTGGACGTTATGGTAGGTCAGGCCGTGGCCGGCATTGACCTTCAGGCCCAACCCGGCGGCATAGATGGCGGCATGGCGGATACGCTCGTATTCGGCCAGGCGCGACGTCTCATCCACGGCGTCGGCATAAGCGCCGGTATGGATTTCGATATAGGGCGCGCCAACAGCGGCGGCGGCGGCGATTTGCGCCTCATCGGCATCGATAAACAGCGAAACCTGGATACCGGCCGCCGACAGCCGGATGACGGCGTCGGTCATCTTGGACCGCTGGCCCGCCACGTCCAGGCCGCCTTCGGTGGTCACTTCCTGGCGTTTTTCCGGCACCAGGCAGCAGAAATGGGGGCGCGTTTCACAGGCGATAGCGACCATGCCGTCCGTCACCGCCATCTCCAGGTTCATGCGGGTTTGCAGCGTTTCACGCAGCAGGCGGACATCGCGATCGGTAATATGGCGCCGGTCTTCGCGCAAATGGACGGTGATCCCGTCGGCACCGGCCTGCTCGGCGATGAACGCCGCCTGTACCGGATCGGGATAGGCCGTGCCGCGCGCATTGCGCAGGGTGGCGATATGATCGATATTGACGCCTAACAACAGTGCTGACATACCATCCTCGGTTATTGTGACGCGCGGGAGCCGCAGGCTGTCAGTTTAACTGGACGAGCCGTCGGTGGGCAATGTTTTCGACGGGGGTTTTCGGGTCATGAACTGACGGAACAGCTCGGCGCTTTTCAGCGGCTTGCCGCCCAGGTAGGGTTTAAGCGCCATGCGGGTAAAGCGCTTGGCGGCGCGCAGGGTGGCGATATCGGCGAATTCGCGTGAGGCCAGCGCCTGCAGCTCGCGCCCGGTAAAGCTGTAATGATCGATGACGACGCTGGCGATAAATCCTTTTTCCTCGCGGTAGCGATAGGTCATGTCATCGCTTACCGGTTCGCCGCTGCCGGCGCAGTGCAGGAAATCCACGCCGTAGCCGAGGTGCCCGAGCAGCGCCAGTTCAAAACGCCTGAGCGCCGGTTCCGGCGAGCCGATGGCGCCGGCCAGGGTTTGCAGGCAGTGCAGGTAATCAAAAAACAGCGAAGAGTAATCGGTCTCGTGCGCCAGCACGCGGGAAAGCAGTTCGTTGGTGTACAGGCCGCTGTAGAGCATCAGGCCGTTCAGCGGCAGTCCCATGGACACCGGTTCGGCGCTGCGCAGGGTTTTCACCTCGCCGCGCCCGCTCCAGCGGATCAGCAACGGCGTAAACGGCTGCAATACCCCTTTCAGCGCGGAACGCCGCGAGCGCGCGCCTTTGGCCAGGATACGCACCCGCCCGTCGTTCTCGGTAAAAAAGTCCAACAGCAGGCTGGTTTCGCTATAATGACGTCCATGCAGGACGAATGCGCGCTGCCAGCCTTCCATTGGCGGGGTCCTCAGACATCGTCGCCGTAACCCAGGCTCTTCAAGGCGCGTTCATCGTCGGCCCAACCGGATTTGACCTTGACCCACAGTTCAAGATGCACTTTGTTCTCGAACATGGTTTCCATATCCTGGCGTGCTTCGATACCAATGGTTTTAATCTTGGAACCGCCGTTGCCGATGACCATTTTTTTCTGGCCTTCGCGCTCCACCAGGATCAGGCCGTGGATATCATAACCACCGCGCTCGTTGGTGATAAAGCGCTCGATCTCAACCGTAACGGAATAAGGCAGCTCTTCGCCCAGAAAGCGCATCAGCTTTTCGCGGATGATTTCCGAGGCCATGAAACGCTGCGAGCGGTCGGTCACATATTCTTCCGGGAACTGGTGGACGCCTTCAGGCATAAGTTTGCGCACGATACCCGCTAGGGTGTCGACGTTCATCCCGGTTTCGGCGCAAATCGGCACCACGTCCAGGAAATTCATCTGCTGGCTGAGGAAAGTGATATGCGGCAACAGCTTGCCCTTGTCGGTAACGTTGTCCACCTTATTGATCGCCAGTACCACCGGGCAGCTTAAGCCGCGCAGCTTGTTGACCACCATTTCGTCGTCCGGCGTCCAGTGGGTGCCTTCCACGACAAATATCACCAGTTCCACATCGCCCATGGAGCTGCTGGCGGCGCGGTTCATCAAGCGGTTGATGGCGCGTTTTTCCTCGATATGCAGCCCGGGGGTATCGACATAGACGGCCTGGTAAGGACCCTCGGTATGGATGCCCATGATCCGGTGGCGCGTGGTCTGCGGCTTACGGGAGGTAATGGAGACCTTCTGCCCCATGAACTGGTTCAGCAGTGTGGACTTGCCGACGTTCGGCCGTCCGACAATCGCCACGAATCCGCAATAGGTTTTATCTTCGTTCATTCAAGCTCCAGCTCTTTCAGCGCCTGCTCGGCGGCTGACTGTTCGGCTTTACGGCGGCTTGACCCATTGCCCACGACGGGTTCAGGCAAGCCACTGACATGGCAGTGAATGGTAAATTCCTGGTCATGCGCCTCGCCACGAACCTGAACCACCAGATAGGTAGGTAATGGCAAATGACGCCCCTGCAAATACTCCTGCAGACGGGTCTTCGGATCCTTTTGTTTGTCGCCGGGACTGATTTCGTCCAGGCGGCTTTGATACCAATTAAGGATCAGACGCTCGATATTTTCTATATCGCTATCAAGGAAAATGCCGCCGATCAGCGCCTCAACCGTATCGGCAAGAATGGACTCGCGGCGAAACCCGCCGCTTTTCAACTCACCCGGCCCCAGGCGCAGGCACTCTCCCAGTTCGAACTCCCGGGCCATTTCCGCCAGGGTATTGCCCCGCACCAGCGTCGCGCGCATCCGGCTCATATCGCCTTCGTCGACCCGCGGGAAACGCAGGTAAAGCGCATTGGCGATAACGAAACTCAATATGGAATCACCCAGGAATTCCAGCCGTTCGTTATGTTTGCTGCTGGCGCTTCGGTGTGTCAGGGCCTGTAACAAGAGCTCGTGCTGTTGAAAAGTGTAGCCCAGTTTTTTCTGGAGCCTATTAATTAAGATGGGATTCATGCGTTACCAATAACTCAACCATGCGTCAAATAACTACAGCAGACGGAACAGCCCTGTCGGGACAAAACTGTTTCGTTTGCAGTGGCCCCCGAATCGGGGGCCAGTCTTTATTGCCAGAGGCGGGTATTCTACAACGGGAAGCATAATAATGCTTCGCTTAAAAACGTATTTGATTAATGTATTCCGCCGATACGTCTTAAACGTACGCCGGTGGGCCATTGACCTTCTTGTTTTTCAAAACTCATCCAAATCGCGGTGGCTTTGCCGACCAGGTTCTTTTCCGGGACAAACCCCCAGAAACGGCTGTCGGCGCTATCGTCGCGATTATCGCCCATCATAAAATAATGCCCGTCGGGTACCGACCATTCCGCCAGCTGCTGGCTGCGCTGATGGTAATACATCCCGACCTGATCCTGCTGGCCCGGCACCGTCAGGATATGGTGCGTCACGTTGCCCAGGGTTTCCGTGCGCTCCGCCAGGCGGATACCGCCGTCCACCTGCCGATCGGGCGGAACCTGCAGGAAACCGGTGGAGGATTCGCCGCTGCCGGTTGAATCAAAGGTCTGGACAAAATCACTCGGCGCCATATCGCTATAGGTTACCGCCAGCGCGCTCGAGCAGGACGGGCTATTGGCGCAGCCCGGCTGCACGGTCACGCTTTTATTCAGCGGATCGTAAATAATCCGATCGCCCGGCAAGCCAATCACGCGTTTAATATAATCCAGCTTAGGATCGGGCGGATACTTAAATACCACGATGTCCCCGCGCTGCGGGTGGCCGGCAGGGATAAGTGTAGTCTGGGTTATGGGATTTTTGATCCCATAGGCGAATTTTTCCACCAGGATAAAGTCTCCCACCAGCAGCGTCGGCATCATGGAGCCGGAGGGAATCTGAAACGGCTCGTAAAGAAACGACCGTACTATAAATACCACCAGTAATACCGGGAAAATAGATCCGCAGGTTTCAATCCAGCCCGGTTGTTTTGCTTTTTTCAGCGCCGCCTTGTCATGCGCCGCGTCATCGCCCGCGGCCGTAGTTAACTGCGCCTGCCTGACGCGGCGCGCCGGTGCCAGTTTAAATCGATCCACGCACCAGATAATACCGGTTATCAAGGTGGCTATTGCCAGGATCAGGGCAAACATATTTGCCATGCCAACTCCTTTGGGTTATTTACTGTCTTTGCCAACGTGCAGAATCGCCAGGAACGCTTCCTGCGGTAATTCGACGTTACCCACCTGCTTCATACGCTTCTTGCCGTCTTTCTGCTTTTGCAGCAATTTCTTCTTACGGCTGACATCGCCGCCGTAACATTTAGCCAGTACGTTCTTACGTAATTGCTTAATCGTGGAACGGGCAATAATGTGGTTGCCGATGGCGGCCTGAATGGCAATATCGAACTGCTGGCGGGGAATAAGCTCCTGCATTTTTTCCACGATATCACGGCCGCGACGCTGGGAATTATCGCGGTGGGTAATCAGGGCCAGGGCGTCCACCCGCTCGCTATTGATCAGGATATCCACCCGCACCATGTCAGAGGTCTGGAAACGTTTAAACCCATAGTCCAGCGAGGCGTAGCCGCGCGAGGTGGATTTCAGCCGGTCGAAAAAATCCAGCACCACTTCCGACATGGGGATCTCGTAGGTCAACGCCACCTGGTTGCCGTGATAGACCATGTTGGTCTGCATACCGCGTTTTTCGATGCACAGGGTAATCACATTGCCCAGGAACTCCTGCGGCAGCAGCATGTGGCATTCGGCGATAGGCTCGCGCAGCTCGAGGATATTATTCAGCGGCGGCAGCTTGGACGGGCTGTCGACGTAGATGGTTTGATTATCGGTGGTGACAACCTCATAGATTACCGTGGGCGCGGTGGTAATCAGCTCCAGGTCGTACTCGCGCTCCAGCCGCTCCTGGATGATTTCCATATGCAACAGGCCGAGGAAACCACAGCGGAAGCCGAACCCGAGCGCGGTGGAACTCTCCGGCTCGTAGAATAACGAGGCGTCGTTGAGGCTGAGTTTGCCCAGCGCGTCGCGGAAAGCCTCATAGTCGTCGGAGCTGATGGTGAACATGCCCGCGTAAACCTGCGGCTTGACCTTCTTGAAGCCCGGCAACGCCTTATCGGCGGGCTGGCGGGCCAATGTCAGGGTATCGCCCACCGGCGCGCCCAGGATATCCTTGATGGCGCAGACCAGCCATCCGACCTCTCCGCACCTGAGGATGTCGCGGTCGATGCGTTTGGGGGTAAAAATGCCCAGCCGGTCGGCGTTATAGGTCTGGCCGGTGCTCATGACCTTGATCTTTTCGCCCTTGCGCAGGGTGCCGTTTTTCACGCGGATAAGCGACACCACGCCGAGGTAGTTATCAAACCACGAGTCGATAATCAGCGCCTGCAGCGGGGCCTCCGGGTCGCCCTCGGGCGGCGGAATATCGCGCACCAGCCGCTCCAGCAGCTCCGGGATGCCCACGCCGGTCTTGGCCGAGCAGCGCACGGCGTCGGTGGCGTCGATGCCGACGATATCCTCGATTTCCTGCGCCACCCGATCGGGATCGGCGGCGGGTAAATCGATCTTGTTCAGCACCGGCACCACCTCCAGGTCCATTTCCATGGCGGTGTAGCAGTTGGCCAGGGTTTGCGCTTCCACGCCCTGCCCCGCATCCACCACCAGCAGCGCGCCTTCGCAGGCGGCCAGGGAACGGGAAACCTCATAGGAGAAATCCACATGGCCCGGGGTATCGATAAAATTAAGATGATAGATCTGACCGTCGTCGGCTTTGTAGTCAAGCGTAACGCTCTGCGCCTTGATGGTAATGCCGCGCTCGCGTTCCAGATCCATGGAATCCAGCACCTGGGCTTCCATTTCGCGTTCAGCCAGGCCACCGCAGGTTTGGATCAGCCGGTCGGAGAGGGTCGACTTACCATGGTCGATATGGGCAATGATGGAGAAATTACGGATGTTCTTCATTTATATGAATTTTTCTCTAATTATGTTGCTTAGATTTATTTCGGTGGACACAGCGATGGACGTAACAGCAAAACTACCCACTCAATCATTGGCGCATATTACACTGTATGGGAGTTGCAAGAAAGGTTAGCGGGCATTGCCGGGGGCTAAGTTTGTAAGAACATCTACGTCCGGCGGCCACCGGGGGATTATCCGCATACGGGAGGGGGATCGGGAAGAGAGGCCGGGTATCCGGCCGGGTGGGGCGGGCCGCCCTAGCGCTCGGCGGGGCTGTCCTGGCGCAGGTAAAACGAGGACGGCGGCAGGGCGATTTGCAAAATCACCGGCTGGTATTCGCGTTCATTGCCGATGCGCTGGGCGAAAAAGCGCGCCAACATAAACCCGCCGATACCGCCGGCCAGTCCGCCGCAGGCCGCGGCAAGATCGGTATTGAACCAGCCCTGCATCAGCGCCGCGCAGGCAATCAGGCCTACCAGCGGCAGCATATAGACCAGCAGCGCCGAACGAATCAGGCTGGCCTCGGCGATGCCGACTTCCACCCGCTGGCCTGGCACCAGGGGATGTTTGCTCTCAACCTTCAGCTGTTGCGAGGAGTCAGGCCCCATTTTGTTGAGGATGCTGGTGCCGCAACTGCCGCTGGCGTGACAGCTGCCGCAGCCGGAACGCTGCTCGCAGCGCAGCTGTGCCACGCCCTGTTGCCATGAGATAACCGTCGCCCATTCTTTAATCATGGTTGCGCCTTAAATATCACACCGTCGGCGATGCGTTTGGCGGTAGCCGGAGGCAATTCGCCGACAACGGTAATGTCTTTATTGCTGCGGACCTCGGTGTGTATGGTGCGCCGTCCGGTGCGGATAAACCGCTCCGCCTCGCCCTGCTCCGCCTGCGCGATATTCACCGAGAAACTAAACAGCCCGTCGGTATACAGCCTGGTTTCGATCGGCACGTTAATGCCCGGCAACGTGCGGCGGCTGCGCGAAACTTCACTCACGCCCGCTGGCAGCCAGCCGGCGCTCCAATCGAAATCAGCTTTCTCCGAGGCCGGCATCGCCAGCAGCGGAGGCAGATTCACTTTTTCCAATCCCTGCATCAGGGACTGCACCTGCGGATCCACGATAAAGGAGATCACGCGGAACTGTTCCAGCGCCTCGCCATCGCGATCGAGGAGATCGGCGCGCAGCGGCAGTTTGGTGGCGGTATCGATCCACAGCACATAACCAAACCGCGTACCGTCCCGCGCCACGACCCGCACGACTTCGCACAGGCGATCGGAAACACGGGTACGGCCGACGGGAATAAAATCGTAAAATTGCGCCAGACGTTCAAAGTCAGCGTAAACGATAGAGGGGAGAGAATCAACGATATGATCGCCGGCTAGCGTAAAAGGCTCGAGACCCGGCTCGAAGAAGCTGATTTCATTGTCACGCTGTACTATTTCACGGCGGGGGCCGTCCATTTGCAGCAACTGGGCTAACCGGTGCTTTTCAAACACGGCATGGCGAAATCGTAACGAATCGACACCCTGCTTGTTGACGCTGACAAAAGCAAATTCGTAGTTTAACGACTGGCTGGCCTGGCTCATCTGCTGCAACAGCGCGCCGGGTGCCATGGTCGGGATATCGGCGGCGCGAGCGCTGGTGGAAAAGAACAGGCTGCCTGCCATAAGACAAATAGCACACCAAAATGGCTTCATTACTGCGGTTGCATTCCTAAAGACTGGGTTCCAGGCACCTGGACAGCGGCCTGCTGGGTTTCATGCTGGTCAAATTGCAGCTGAGTCGAGTGAACCCGGCGCTGCAGCTCGTAATCCTGCAAGATGGCGTTGATACGCTTGCGCTGTTCCTGCACCTGCTGCTGGGAACCGTTATCGGCGGTATTGGTGGCCGAAGGCACGCCCAGGCTGACCGGGGAAGCCTGGCCCATCATCGGCAGGGTGTTGAACACCGGCGCTTCCGGCTGCGCGTCGTTGTTGACCGGCTGGTTGTAGTGCTGCACGCCCACGATTACCGCCAGCGACACGCACGCGGCCAGGCCGATCTGGGTTAATTGCGCGGCCCATGGGCGCGCTTTGTGCCAGAACGGCAATTTTTGCCAGGTTTCAGGCTGCGGCTGTGATTCCTTGACCGCATCGGGCACCAGGCGGACCGGTTCGCGGGCGATGGCCTGCGCGACACGATCGGCAATATCGAGGTGCAGCGTCGCGCCGATATCCCCGCGCATCGTATCGCGGATCAGGTGATACCGTTGCCAGCTTTGTTGTAACTTGTCATCCCTGGATAAATCGTTGAGCAGTTCGTTATCGAACGACTCTCCATCCATGAGAGCGGAAAGCTTTTCATTATGCATGCGTGGGTACCTTCTCCTGCCGCCATCGTTATCGCTGAATCAGCGGTTGAATTTTATTATCAATAGCTTCGCGTGCACGGAAGATACGCGATCTTACCGTACCCACCGGGCAATCCATGATGGAGGCTATCTCTTCATAGCTCAGGCCATCCAGTTCCCGAAGCGTGATTGCCATACGCAAATCTTCGGGAAGCCCTTCGATAGTGCGAAACACTATCTGTCGCAACTCTTCAGACAACATTAAATTCTCAGGGTTCGATATTTCTTTCAACGCGCCCGCACTTTCGTAGTTTTCGGCGTCGTTGGCGTCCACATCGCTCGACGGCGGGCGCCGGCCCTGGGCAACCAGATAATTTTTAGCCGTGTTGACGGCGATACGATACAACCATGTATAAAAAGCGCTATCCCCACGAAACGACTCCAGGGCGCGATAGGCTTTGATAAACGATTCCTGGGCCACGTCGGGCACGTCCCCTTGGGGAACATACCGGGATACCAGGCTCGCCACTTTGTGCTGGTAACGAACGACCAGTAAATTGAACGCTTTCTGGTCGCCTTTCTGGACCCGTTCAACCAGCACCTGATCCGTTAACTGCTCGCTCATCCGAGGTAAATTCTCCTCAAATTTATCTCCACGCGAAAAATAGTACCGCCAGCCTCTAAACCAATAACACGAGCAAGCTCCCGTTTGGAGTCTACGCTATACATAAAGTTCCGCCCCGCCTGTATTTTTTGTTGACTATAATTGGAGACGGCTCTCGGTGCGCCGGCGCTGGGCCGGGTGGCAGTCAGACTATCATGAAATAAAGTTTTGTAGTGTCAGAATACTGAAAATACGCAGCCAAAGCGACATGTTGACGCCCGGCCCTCTATTGAGAGCGCAGGGTACCGTGAAATTACCCGCATGTCAGTAAACATGCGTAAATACCCGCCGGGTAAAATATCAGCAATTAGCGGTTTAGCCCTAAATCATAGAGTGCTAACATCAGAAAACTATTATTTCTGCCATGGTAACCACCATACATTATGCAACCTTTAACTGAACATGTAGCCGACGTGCTGGTCATCGGCAGCGGCGCCGCGGGTCTCTCGCTGGCGCTGCGCCTCGCGGGGCATTGTAAGGTCATGGTTTTAAGCAAAGGCCCCCTTAACGAAGGATCGACGTATTACGCCCAGGGCGGGATAGCGGCGGTGTTTGACGAAACCGACAGCATCGCCTCCCACGTCGAGGATACGCTGGTAGCCGGCGCCGGACTGTGCGATCGCGAAGCGGTGGAGTTTATCGCCGGCAACGCCCGCCACTGCGTGCAGTGGTTAATCGATCAGGGCGTGCTGTTCGATACGGAAGCGGGCACCGGCACCGGCGGGGAAAACGACGAACGCGCCGGCCGGCACGCCGATGAGCGTTATCACCTGACCCGCGAGGGCGGGCATAGCCATCGGCGCATCCTGCACGCCGCGGACGCCACCGGCAAAGAGGTGGAAACCACCCTGGTCTCCAAGGCGGCCAGCCATCCCAATATCCATATCATGGAACGCTGCAACGCGGTGGATTTGATTGGTTCCAGTAAAATCGGCCTGCCCGGCACCCGGCGGGTGGTCGGCGCCTATATATGGAACCGAGAAAAGGAACGGGTGGAAACCTGCCGGGCAAAATCCGTGGTGCTGGCCACCGGCGGCACCTCGAAGGTCTACCAGTACACCACCAATCCCGACATCTCTTCCGGCGACGGCATCGCCATGGCCTGGCGCGCCGGTTGCCGGGTCGCCAACCTTGAATTCAACCAGTTCCACCCTACCTGCCTGTTCCATCCGCAGGCGCGTAATTTCCTGCTCACCGAGGCGTTGCGCGGCGAAGGCGCTTACCTGAAACGCCCCGACGGCACGCGCTTTATGCCCGATTTCGACGAGCGCGCCGAACTGGCGCCGCGCGATATCGTGGCCCGCGCCATCGATCATGAAATGAAACGGCTCGGCGCCGACTGTATGTACCTGGATATCAGCCATAAGCCGGCGGACTTTATCCGCCAGCACTTTCCAATGATTTACCAGAAATTGCTGACGCTGGATATCGACCTGACCAGAGAGCCGATTCCCATCGTGCCGGCGGCGCACTATACCTGCGGCGGCGTGATGGTGGATCAGCATGGGCGCACCGATCTCGACGGACTCTACGCCATCGGCGAGGTGAGTTATACCGGCCTGCACGGCGCCAATCGCCTGGCGTCCAATTCCCTGCTGGAATGCCTGGTCTACGGCTGGTCGGCATCGGAGGATATCCTTACCCGCCTGCCGTCAATCAAGCTGGCCAGGCAACTGCCGCCCTGGGACGAGAGCCGGGTGGACAATTCCGACGAGCAGGTGGTGCTGCAGCATAACTGGCACGAACTGCGGCTGTTTATGTGGGACTACGTGGGCATCGTGCGCACCACCAAACGCCTGGAGCGCGCGCTGCACCGTATCAACCTGCTGCAGCGGGAAATCGACGAGTATTATTCCAACTTCCGTATCTCGAATAACCTGCTGGAAGTGCGCAACCTGACCCAGGTGGCCGAGCTGATAGTCAAGAGCGCCATGCTGCGCAAAGAGAGCCGCGGCCTGCACTACACGCTGGACTATCCGGATATGGACGCCAATCCGCAGCCAACCATCCTGCACCCCTGATAGTCCGGGAAAAACGCCGGCGCCGGCGGGCGGGAACTGGCAACCAAGCAGGCAAGCGGGCCGGCCATGTACCGCCGCCGCGCTTGCTGTTCCGCACCGCCTTATCTGCCGTTGATATCGTCGCTCGCCCCGCCGCGCGTACCGTCCCGGGATAAATAAAACTCACCGGTGAGCGCGCGGTAAGCGGCCGAATAGCGGCCGTCGCCCGCGCGCAGCATCAGCGTGGAGTACGTCAGTTCCCCCGCCCGCGGGGAAAACGCCAGCAGCACCCGGTGAAAGGGTTTATCCGCGTTGTCGGCCACGTCGGTGCGATAACGCAGGTGCCAGCCTTGCCGCCGGGCCATGGCAATCACGTCCTCGCCGATAGCCAGCGGCAATACCAGCGAGAACAGCCCCTCGGGGGTCACCAGTTGACGCGCGGCATCCAGCAGGCGCTCGTGGGTCAGGGTCGAGGTATAGCGCGCCCTGTCGCGCTCCGCGCTCCTGGTAGCTAAACCGACCGGGAAATAAGGCGGGTTGCTGACGATCAGTCCGTAGCCCTGGACCCCCTCTGCGTTTACCCCGCTTTCGCCGCTTCCCGGCGCATCGTGCGCCAGGGCATCCGGAATATAGTCCAGAATATTGCCATTGATCATGCGCAGGCGCGACGACCAGGGGCTAGCGGTGAAATTTTCACCGGCCTGCCCGGCGGCCGCGGGGTCGAGCTCAACGGCGTCGATCGGCACGTCAGCGCCGGTGCGCTGCGCCACCATCAGGGCCACCAGGCCGCAGCCGGCGCCGATATCCAGCACGCGCCGCGCCTGGCCCAGCGGCGTCCAGGCACCCAGCAGAACGCCGTCGGTGCCCACTTTCATGGCGCAGCGATCGTGGGCGGCGAAAAATTGTTTGAAGGTAAAACCATCCCGGCGCAGCGGCGTTTTCCGTTTCAGCGATTCGATCATCATTAGGCTCTTCAGGACATATCGGGGTACTTTATGGCAAACCGGCCGCGGATGAAATCATCCGTTTGCGCGGAAACAGATGAAGATTATCCGCGATCCGTCTATAATCTGCGCCCCAACCAGAGGTAGACCATGACTGTAACCCAATTTTCCGAACTCGACCTGCATGAAAGCCTGATCGCCGCACTGCGCGATAAAGGTTACGAGCGCCCTACCGCCATTCAGTCCGAAGCGATCCCGCCGGCTATGGACGGGCGCGACGTATTGGGTTCGGCGCCTACCGGTACCGGCAAGACCGCCGCCTATTTGTTACCGGTATTGCAGCACCTGCTCGATTTCCCCCGCCGGAAATCAGGCCCGCCGCGCGTGTTGATTATCACCCCGACCCGCGAGCTGGCCATGCAGGTGGCGGAACAGGCCAAGGAACTTGCCGCGCATACGCACCTGGATATCGCCACCATCACCGGCGGCGTGGCGTTCATGAATCACGCCATCGTGTTTAGCGACAACCAGGATATCGTGGTCGCCACCACCGGGCGGCTGCTGCAATATATCAAGGAAGAAAATTTTGACTGCCGCGCGGTCGAAACGCTGATCCTGGATGAAGCGGACCGCATGCTGGAGATGGGCTTTGCGCAGGATGTCGAACTGATCGCCGCTGAAACCCGCTGGCGTAAACAGACCCTGTTGTTTTCCGCCACCCTTGAAGGCAACGCGGTCAAGGATTTTGCCGAACGGCTGTTAAACGATCCGGTTGAAATCGACGCGACGCCTTCACGGCGCGAACGTAAAAAAATTACCCAATGGTATTATCGCGCCGACGACCTGAAGCATAAAACCGCCCTCTTGTCCTATCTGCTAAAGCTGCCGGACGTGACCAAGTCCATCGTTTTCGTGCGTAAGCGCGAGCGGGTGCATGAAGTGGTCAGCTGGCTGCACCAGGCGGGCATCCCCACCTGTTACCTGGAGGGCGAAATGGTGCAGGCCAAACGCAACGAAGCCATCAAGCGCATGAACGACGGCCGCATGAACGTGCTGGTGGCCACCGACGTGGCGGCGCGCGGGCTGGATATCGACGATATCAGCCACGTAATCAACTTCGATCTGCCGACCACCGCCGACGTCTACCTGCACCGTATCGGCCGGACCGCCCGCGCCGGACGCAAAGGCTCGGCCATTTCGCTGGTGGAGGCGCACGATCATCTGCTGTTGGGTAAAATCAGCCGTTACCTTAATGAACCGCTGAAAGCGCGCATAGTGGATGAGCTTCGTCCCGTCACCCGCGCGCCGGCGGAGAAAGTGACCGGGAAACCCTCGAAAAAAGTACTGGCTAAGCGTAAAGAGAAAAAAGAGCAGGGCCAGGTCAAGGAAAAGGTCAAGGTCCGTCAACGCGATAAGCGCAATATCGGCAAACGCCGGGTATCGAAGACCGCCCCGGCGGAACCGGCCGCGGCAGCCGTGGCCGCGCCGAAACCAACTGATGAATAATGCATCACGCCTACTAAAAAGCCGCCCGCCCGGGCGGCTTTTTTATGGCCTAAGCTGTGGTTTTCGGCCTGTTAACCAATTTTTAACCTGACAATCCTGATTTCCGGCTTAAGCGACCCGCCGCGCGCGGCCGCGCCTGCGATTGATTTTTAAAAAAACATTATTTATCAATAAATTAAATTGATTTTTATCATAAGGCGGCATTGGTCAAAATAGTCGCGGTGGGAAATTTTACATTTATTGATCAAAACGCACTTTCATCAATACGTTATGCAACTCATTGATTCGACAAAGTGGATTTAGCGGCGGGTGGATAGCGGAAATAAAAAAGGGAGCTTATGCTCCCTTTCGGCGCGCCGGCGTCATTAAATGGCGGCGGTGAACGTACGGGTAATAACATCGCGCTGTTGTTCCGGCGTCAGCGAGTTGAAACGCACCGCGTAACCCGAGACACGGATAGTCAGCTGCGGGTATTTTTCCGGATTGGCAACGGCGTCTTCCAGGGTTTCGCGGGTCAGCACATTAACGTTCAGGTGCTGGCCGCCTTCGACACGCACGGTTTCCTTGGCTTCAAGGGGAATCTGGCGGTATTCGATATTGCCCAGTTCGCTTAACGCAACCACCTGATCGTCGGCATAGCCGGCTACGGCGCACAGGCAACGGGCCTGTTCGACGCTGTTATCCAGCAGCCAGAAAGAGTTAACCAGCGCTTTGTTGTCAGCCTTGGTGATTTGAGTTCCGATAATCATAGAGTGCCTCCATGGTGTGGCTTCAAAATCTGCCAATTGTCATGCCGGTACGCTACCGGTTCAATTGGGCATTTGGTAAAACCAATTTGTCTAACTGACTATATACCAGCCAACTGACGCGCTTTCATTGATTTAAATCAATTTATTACCGATAAGTCCGGCGGCGAAAAGAGCATGTTTTTGTTTTATATCAATTTTCACAGGATTTGCCGGCAGCGCTATTTTAAACTATTTTTTAACGTTTCTATATTTTGTTGCTGCGGCCATGCGCAACAGAAATGATTTCGTCCGACGCCATAAGCCGGTAAGCTATCCGCAGTCGCAAATCAACATGGAGCGTACCATGACGCAAAGCCCAACCTGGCGGGACGCCCTCGCCGAGGAGAAAAACCAACCCTATTTCCGGCAAACCCTGGCGTTCGTGGCCACGGAGCGGGCGGCGGGTAAAATCATCTATCCCCCGCAAAAAGACGTCTTTAATGCGTTCCGCTACACCGAGCTTGGCGCGGCGAAAGTGGTAATCCTGGGCCAGGATCCCTACCATGGCCCCAGCCAGGCCCACGGGCTGTCCTTTTCCGTACGGCCCGGCGTGCCGGCCCCGCCCTCTTTGGTGAATATCTATAAAGAACTGGCCAATGACATTCCGGGCTTCGCCAAACCCGAACACGGCTGTCTGCAAAGCTGGGCCGGACAGGGCGTGATGCTGCTCAATACCGTGCTTACCGTCGAGGCGGGCAAGGCCCATTCCCACGCCAGCCTGGGCTGGGAAACCTTTACCGATAAAGTGATTGCCGTGCTCAATGAGCAGCGTGACGGCATCGTGTTTATGCTGTGGGGATCGCATGCGCAGAAAAAGGGCGCCATCATCGACCCCAAGCGCCATCATATCCTGAAAGCGCCGCACCCGTCGCCGCTGTCGGCGCACCGGGGGTTTTTAGGCTGCGGGCATTTTTCCCGGGCCAATATGCTGCTGGAACAGCAGGGGCGGCCGGTCATTGATTGGCAACCAAGGCTGCCGTCGGAGTAACCCCACCCCGCGCTGGCGGATGGGCCGGTTATCGGACTCGACGACCGGCTCGCGGGCGGGCAATGCTAGCCCTGGGCTTTGGATACCGCCACCATGGCGGGACGCAGCAGGCGGCCGTTCAGGGTATAGCCTTTTTGCATGATCATCATGACATGGTTCGGTTCGTGCTCGCCGGATTCCAGCATGGTCATGGCCTGGTGGACCGCCGGATCGAAAGGTACATGGGTCTGGGCGACCACTTCGATGCCGTATTTGCGCACGACGTCCAGCAGCGATTTCAGGGTCAGCTCGATCCCTTCGATAAGCGGGGTCAGCTCGCTATTGGACTTATCGGCCATATCCAGGCCGCGCTCCAGGTTGTCGATCACCGGCAATAGTTCACCGGCAAATTTTTCCAGGGCGAATTTATGGGCTTTTTCCACATCAAGCTCGGTGCGGCGACGGAGATTTTCCATTTCCGCCTTGGCGCGCAGCAGGCTGTCGCGCTCACGCTGCTGCAATTCTTCCAGCTTGGCTTCCAGGCTGGCGATACGCTCATCGCGCGGATCCACGACGTCTGCCGTCTCGGGCGCTGCTTCCGTCTGCTGCGCTGTTTCAATCTCATCCGTTGTAATGTCTTGTGAGACTTGCTCGTCAGGTATCTTCTGTTCTTTACTACTCATCATGAGTTTCTCCGCGTATTAGCCTTTTAGTCTTGCTACTCCGCTTATTATGGGGATGAATAGCGGGGATTCAAGGGATGTCGCATAATGTAGTCAGCAAAACATGGCGAGGAAAAGCAAACACATGAACACCCCCTTCAAAAGCATCGGCATTGTCGGCCATCCACGCCATCCCAATGCCCTGGCCACCCACGAGATGTTATACCATTGGCTTATCGCGCAGGGACATGAGGTGATCATGGAGCAGCAAATCGCCCGCGATCTCGATCTAACCGACGCCGTGACCGGCAGCCTGGCTGATATCGGCCAGCGCGCCGATCTGGCGGTGGTGGTCGGCGGCGACGGCAATATGCTGGGCGCGGCGCGCATCCTCGCGCGTTACGATGTCAAGGTTATCGGCATTAACCGCGGCAACCTGGGGTTCCTGACCGATCTCGACCCCGATTCCGCCCTGCAGCAGCTTACCGACGTGCTGGCGGGCAACTACCGCTGCGAACAGCGTTTCCTGCTGGAGGCGCAGGTGTGCCGGGGCAATGAGTGCGGGCGGCTCAGCACCGCCATCAACGAAGTGGTGCTCCACCCCGGCAAGGTGGCGCATATGATTGAGTTTGAAGTCTATATCGACGACAGCTTTGCATTTTCACAGCGCTCCGACGGCCTGATTATCGCCACGCCCACCGGGTCCACCGCCTATTCGCTCTCCGCCGGCGGCCCGATCCTCACGCCGAACCTGGACGCCATCGCCCTGGTGCCGATGTTCCCGCACACCCTGTCCTCCCGGCCGCTGGTTATCAACGGCAGCAGCACCATCAGGCTGAAATTTTCCCAAGCCAGCAGCGAGCTGGAAATCAGCTGCGACAGCCAGATAGCGCTGCCGATACAGGAAGGCGAGGAGATTTTTATCCGGCGCAGCGAGTATCACCTGGATCTGGTCCATCCCCACGATTACAACTATTTCAACACGCTCAGCACCAAACTCGGCTGGTCGAAAAAATTATTCTGAAAATCAACAGTTGTTGCTTTACTGTATAAAAAACCAGTTTATACTGGATTTAACCACAGCTGTGTTTTTATATACAGGAAACTTACCATGCTGGCTCAACTGACTATTGCAAACTTTGCGATCGTGCGCGAGTTGACGATTGATTTTCAATCGGGGATGAGCGTTATCACCGGTGAAACCGGGGCGGGCAAGTCCATTGCCATCGATGCCCTCGGATTATGCCTCGGTAGCCGTTCCGATGCCGGCATGGTGCGCCCCGGCGCGCCCAGGGCGGATATCTGCGCGCGTTTCGCCCTGGGCGACGCGCCGCTGGCGGCCCTTTGGCTGGCGGACAACGAACTGGACAACGGCAACGAATGCCTGCTGCGCCGCGTGGTCGGCCATGACGGGCGCTCGCGCGGGTTTATCAACGGCACGTCGGTGCCCTTGTCGCAGCTGCGGGAGCTTGGCCACCACCTGATCCAGATCCACGGCCAGCATGCCCACCAGCTGTTGCTCCGTCCTGAATACCAAAAACATCTGCTTGACGCCTATGCCGATGAAGAAGACCTGCGGCGCGCCATGTCCGGCGCCTACCGGCAATGGCACCAGAGCTGCCTGGATCTGGCCGCCTTTCGCCAGCATGCCTCCGAACGCGAGGCCAGGCGCGAACTGCTGCAGTACCAGTTAAAAGAGCTGAACGATTTTATCCCGGCCGACGGCGAATTCGAGCAAATCGACCAGGAATACAAACGGCTCGCCAACTGCGGCCAGTTGATCGCCACCACGCGCCAGGCCCTGGAAATGTTAAGGGAGGGCGAGGACCAGACCCTGCTCAGCCAGCTGTACGCCGTGCAACAGCAGGTAGGCGAACTGGTGGGCATGGACGGCACCCTCTCCCCGGTAATGGATTTACTGGAAGAGGCCTCCATCCAGCTGACCGAAGCCGCGGAAGAGCTGCGTCATTATGGCGATCGGCTCGATTTGGACCCGGCGCGGCTGTTTGAACTTGAACAACGGTTGTCCCGCCAGATGTCCCTGGCGCGTAAGCACCATGTCAAACCAGAAGACCTGCCGCAGTTTTACCAGCAACTGCTGCAAGAACAGCAGTTGCTGGCACAGCACGACTCCGATGCCCAGACACTGGTCGAGACGGTGGCGCAACATCATCGCCAGGCCATGCGGGCCGCGCGCGAGCTTCACCAAAAACGCGCGGATCACGCGCTTGAACTGTCCGCCCTTATTACCCGCAGCATCCGCGAGCTGTCCCTGCCCCACGGCAGGCTGGAGATCAATGTCCATTTCGATGCGGACCAGCTTGGCGCCGAAGGGGCGGACCGAATCGAATTCCTGGTAACCACCAACCCCGGACAGCCGTTGCAGCCTCTGGCAAAAGTGGCCTCGGGCGGCGAACTGTCCCGCATCGGCCTGGCCATACAGGTGATTACCGCCCGCAAGATGGATACCCCGGCGCTGATTTTTGATGAAGTGGATGTGGGCATCAGTGGCCCTACCGCCGCGATTGTGGGTAAAATGCTCCGCCAGTTGGGCGAATCCACCCAGGTGATGTGCGTTACCCATTTGCCGCAGGTCGCGGGGTCGGGCCACCATCACTTTTTTGTCAGTAAAAATACCGACGGCAACGAGACCGAGACCCAGATGATCGCATTGGACAAAAAAGCCCGCCTGCAAGAGCTGGCGCGCCTGTTGGGCGGTAGCGAGGTCACCAAAAACACGTTGGCTAACGCTAAAGAACTGCTCGCGGCATAGAAAAGCATAACTTTTTTACGTTCCTGTGGTCATAGATGGGCCTTGTAGAGGTTCCCAATGTCGGCAAGGTCTATTATCATCGGCATCCTATGCCCAAAAGGAATGTGATTATTATGAGCTGTAAGACGTTGACTGCTGCTGCCGTCGTCCTCCTGATGTTAACCGCCGGTTGCTCTACGCTTGAAAGATTGGTCTATCGCCCGGACATCAACCAGGGAAATTATCTGACAGCAACTGACGTAGCTAAAATTCATACCGGCATGACTAGGCAACAGGTGGCTTATATCCTGGGCACGCCGATGATGCGCGACCCGTTCGGCAGCAACACCTGGTTTTATGTGTTCCGCCGCCAGCCCGGTCATGAGCCTGTAACGCAACAAACGCTTACCCTGACCTTTAGCGATGCCGGCACCCTGACGAATATCGACAACCGGGCGTCGTTGGATACGCCAAAAAGTTAACGCCCCGTTAAAAACCTGACCTGAAACGAAGCGGGAAAAAGCAGCGAAGGGAGGGTCGTGGGTAAAGCGGAAATAAAATAAAACGAGCGGGGTGGATAACGGGCCAGGCACCCAGCAATTATTGCGCAATGCCGGACCTTGTCGGTAAAGCCCGCAATATCCAGCTATTTTTTAGTACGTTCCGCCCGTTGGCGACGCAGATCCTTAGGATCAATCAACAGCGGGCGATAGATTTCCACCCGATCGCCATCATTAACCTGGTCGCTCAATCTGGCCGGGCGGCTAAAGACACCCACCTTATTCTTGCCCAGATCGATATCATGCCGTATTGCCAGAATGCCCGACGCCTGTATCGCCTGTTCGAGGGTGCTGCCGGGCGCCAGCACCACTTGCCGCAGGTACTGCCGCTCCGGCAGGGCATACACCACTGCCACATGAATATCGGCCGCCCCATCGGCTGAAGTCCCGGGCGCAGCTGTGGGTGCGGTTACGGATACGACGCCGCCCTTGGTACCGGATGCTCCACCCGGCATGGCGCCAGCCGTAGCGGGTGTCGTGCTGCCCGGTGAAGCGCCCGGGTTAGCGCCGGACGTAGGTTCAGGCCGCACGATAAACCTCTTTCGCGCGCTGGGTAAACGCCTGCACCATGCTGTTGGCCATTTCTTTGAATACCGGCCCGAACGCCAGTTCGATAATCCGGCTCTTGAACTCAAAGCTCATTTCAAACTCCACCTTGCAGGCTTCCGGACTTAAGGTGGTAAAACGCCAGTCGCCGGCAAAGGAGCGAAACGGCCCTTCCACCAAACGCATCACGATGCTTTCATTATCGGTGATCACATTGCGCGTCCTGAAGGTTTTACTGATGCCCGCCTTGGAAACATCCATCTCGGCGGTTAATTCATTACCTTCTTTACCCAGCACCCGGCTGCCGGTACACCCGGGGATAAACTCCGGATAGGCCTGGATGTCATTAACCAAAGCAAACATTTGCTCCGCGCTGTAGGGCACCAGCGCGGAACGACTGATATGAGGCATAGGGGTTCCTGTCTTGACGATTACTTCTTAATATTATCATTTATCTGTCATGAGACAAAAAAGTGTTGGCGACCGTTTGTCTTAATTTGTCTTAAAAAGCACCAAAACCGCAGGGTAACGTCAGGAAAGCATTTTATTCCAGTCCATAAAACTATATAATATTTAGTATCATGACAAAGAAAAAAGCTTACAAACCCGGTTCAGCCACCATTGCGCAAAACAAGCGCGCCCGACATGAATATTTCATCGAGGAAGAGTTCGAAGCCGGACTCGCGTTGCAGGGATGGGAAGTCAAATCGCTACGTGCCGGCAAGGCCAACATCAGCGATAGCTATGTGCTGCTTAAAGATGGCGAAGCCTTTCTGTTCGGCGCTACCTTCCAGCCGCTGATGGCCGCCTCGTCGCATGTGGTCTGCGATCCCATGCGCACCCGTAAACTCCTGCTGAACAAACGTGAAATCAGTTCGTTGTTCGGCCGGGTCAACCGCGAAGGTTACACCGTGGTCGCCCTGTCGCTCTACTGGAAAAACGCCTGGACGAAAGTGAAGATTGGCGTCGCCAAGGG
Organism: Acerihabitans arboris; assembly: GCF_010131535.1. Taxonomy (GTDB): domain Bacteria; phylum Pseudomonadota; class Gammaproteobacteria; order Enterobacterales; family Enterobacteriaceae; genus Acerihabitans; species Acerihabitans arboris. Next base: position 3,274 of record NZ_WUBS01000021.1, on the reverse strand, counting down.
TAAAAAAGATTTCGACAAGCGTGACGACATCAAAACACGCGAATGGCAGGTCGATAAAGCCCGGATTATGAAGCACGCCAACCGTTAAGGTTTGCCGCGCCATCCTAATTTTGCTATAATGAAATTAACAACTTGGGGCTGATTCTGGATTCGACGGGATTTGTGAAACCCAAGGTGCATGCCGAGGTGAGGTAGGCCTCGTTAAACAGCCTCAAAAAAAATAATTGCAAACGACTCGCAATACGATCGCGCTGCTTTAGCAGCTTAATCAGCCTAAGAAACTGAGCGTTCCCTTTCTCCCTAGCCTCCGCTCTTAGGACGGGGATCAAGAGAGGTCAAATCCAATAGAGCTCGCGTAGAGATCCTGCCTGGGGTCAAAGCGTTAAATCCAATCAGGCTAGTTTGTCAGTGGCGTGTCCATCCGCAGCTGCCGGGCGAATGTAATGATTGGACTAAGCATGTAGTACCGAGGATGTAATAATTCCGGACGGGGGTTCAAATCCCCCCAGCTCCACCAAATTCTGTTCTATAGAACGTCAAGTAAGTCCAAGAAGCCCGCATGGCGCAAGCCTTGCGGGCTTTTTTACGTCTGCTGGGTGCTGTGGCGATCTTGTGGCTTCCACAACTTTTAGGTACCTTCTTAGGTACCCGAAAGGCAGGTTACCCATCTAGTGGGTGGCTACAGTTAAAAAAGAGCAGCGTCACCGCCGACTATGCCTCAGATATCCGGCGCTCCCTCGAAAAGGATATATTTCCCCCCATCGGCGATATCAGCATCACGAACATTAAAGCGCGCATGCTGGTACAGGCTATCCAGCCGGTACACTGGAAACGGTAAGACGGTTATGCCAGCGGATTAACGAAGTGATGATCTATGCCATGAACGTTGCTTTGATCGATGCGGCTCCCAGCGTCAACATCAGCAAGGCGTTCGAGAAACCACAGAAAAAACACATGCCCAGCATTCGCCCGAATCAACTACCGCAACTAATGCAGACCATGCGGCTGGCTAACATCGAACTCCCCACCCGTTGTTTATTTATGTGGCAGCTACTGACGATTAGCCGCCCTGCCGAAGCCTCGGATACCCGTTGGACAGAACATGATTCATCAGCGAAAGAATGGCATATACCGGCAGAACGCATGAAAATGAACCGGGAGCATAGAGTGCCGCTTTCTGCGCAAGCATTATCTATTCTGGAGATTATGAAGCCACTGAGCGGCCAGCGTGAATACGTTTTCCCCAGCCGCATAAAACCGAGGCAACCGATGAACAGCCAAACGGTGAATGCAGCGTTGAAACGCGCTGGTTTTGGTGGTGCCCTGGTCTCCCATGGGCTGCGTTCAATCGCCAGCACCACGCTTAACGAACAAGGCTTTCCACCAGACGTTATCGAAGCCGCGCTGGCACATGTGGATAAAAACGAAGTACGCCGCGCCTACAATCGCAGTGATTACCTTGAACAACGACGCCCGATGATGCAATGGTGGACCGACTTTGTGTCGACCAAGGATAGCGGAAGCTTGATGAGCGAAAGAATAAAAGGGTTAAGATTTTTATAACCGATCAGTCTAACGTTGATCACTTCCATTCATTTTTATGTTGCTCATTATTATGCCTTTAATCGGGAGTAAGATAAGGATTCCCGCGGTGTTATACCCCCTGGGCTACAGTCGTTGCGGCTGGCATAAACATAACGTTTTTGTTATGTTTTAAGCCATGGAATACACTATTGATTACTATAGTGAAGACGTTCGATACGATATCGATCATTGGCCGTTGTCTTTGCGAGCCAGGTATACCAGGCTTACCGAACGTATGACAGTGTACGGTGGTAACCTCGGTGAGCCACATACCAGCGCCTTCGGAAATGGACTTTTCGAACTTCGAGTAAAAGGTAACGAAGGGATTGGACGTGTGTTCTTTTGCGCGGTAGTGGGAAAGTGAATTGTGATGCTGCATAGCTTTATCAAGAAAACCCAAAAAACGCCGCGCAAAGAACTCAGCATCGCTGAAGCCAGATTGAGAGAGTTAAAAAATGAACGCTAAACGCATACCGCCAACCAAAACCCATGCCGAAATGGTCTCTGATTGGATGGAGCAACCGGAATTCAAGGCTGAATACGAAAAGCTGGACGGGGAATTCGCCCTGCTTGATGAGCTGTTGGCCGCACGCAAAAAAGCCGGCCTCACCCAAGCGCAAGTCGCTGAGCGAATGGGAACCAAAGCAACGGCGATTACACGGCTGGAAAGCGGTTTAGCCTCCGGTACACAAGGGCCGTCTTATAACACGCTGAAAAAATATGCCGCTGCGGTAGGGAAAAAACTGCAAATCCGTTTTGTATAATTATTTTTAGGGATCAGCCGTTGCTCAATCTGACAGTCGGCTAAGAGCGATAAGCGGACACAGCTAACCAACCAGCAAGTTAGCCTTGCGCGTCACTAAGTTGCATTATGCGACAATTTGTCGCATAATCTTGTCTGTAGTGCGTCAAACACTGACGTATCGATTGAAACCACCCCAATACCTTACTGGCACGGGTGACTACATCATGAGGTTTAAAATGGCAACAAGTATCCGCTTAGATGATGATTTTGTTGAAGAAGTGAAAACATACGCAGACGCGATGAGCCGTAGCGTGCCCAAGCAGATTGAGCACTGGGCTAAGATTGGCCGCATTGCTGAGGACAACCCCGATCTGCCGTTTTCCTTCATCAACGAAATCCTGCTGGCGAAATCAGAAATGGACAACGGGAGAATGAAGAAATATGTGCGCAGAAAAGACAGAGCAGGAAATTGAGGTTTACCAGTCAAGTCGCTTTGAGAAAGCTTTTAAGCGCCTGAACAAAGAGGAGCAGGACAACGTTGATGAAGAGATTGATCGCATCATCGCAAACCCGGAGATAGGCGAACGCAAGAAAGGCGATCTCAGCTATCTGTGGGTGCATAAGTTTTACATGGGGAAGCAACAATACTTGCTCGGCTACACATGGCTGGACCAGAAACTGGAAATCTACCTCCTGAGTTTGGGCACGCATGAGAATTATTACGATGAGCAAAAGCGGCACCGCAAAGCCGACCTGAAACTAATCGGGTAAAGTCGAGTAAGCAAATTCAGCTTTTTAAAACAGCGAGTTATCCCGTGATTTGAGCCTGTTTACGATTCTGTGTAAATGCCTTTTCTCAGAAGTGACCGTCCAGGCGGTCACCGAACTCGATAATAAAACGGCTCATCGCCATGCGCCAGTCCCTCAGCGGCATCGTCCATTTCT
>NZ_WUBS01000020.1 GCF_010131535.1 Acerihabitans arboris | reverse complement strand
GAGATTTTTGGCCAGTTCGTTAGCCAGAGCTTGCAACTGCTTTTCGTCCATAAATTAACCTGTTTTTGATGTTGGATTGAAGATATCAAAATCAGGCAATTACACAAATCTATGTACAGGCTCTTTTCAGCCTGGGAAATCTGAAACTCGGCGACTGACATGCCGATCAAGTCATTTCCCGCCACGATCGGACAGGCATGTCAAAGGTTATCCAATAATAACCCGCCCGGCCTTTAATAGCGCGCCGTAATCCTTCCACCAGTCCGTCCCCGCCGGTACCCATGTCACCTTTCCATCGTCGATAAGCTTTTGCTCCGGCGAGCCAATATCGCGCGCCCCCGCCAAAATTGCCGCCGATAAATCCAGACCACCGCCTGGGCCCGAGTCCCATAAACCCACCGGCCCCGCGATGGTAAAACCGCCAATATAACCCGTTGGATAGCTATGTGGCGTATTCAGATCGGCATGGGCATCAAGCCAGACGCCGCAGGCAACTGGATGATGCCGGGCAACCACCGGCAATGTTGCCATATAGGCCGTGCAACGGCTGGATGGCGTAAAGGGTTTGCTGTTTTTCGCGAACAGCCGGTGGACCATCCTACTGCTCCAGCAACTTTACATCTTCCGCCGACAACCGCACCTCGGCCGCCGCCAGGTTTTCTTTCAGATGCTCCGGCGACGACGTACCGGGAATCAGCAAAATATTCGGCGAGCGCTGCAACAGCCAGGCCAGCGCAACCTGCATGGGGGTGACGTTCAGCCTGTGGGCGACGTCGTTAAGCGCCCCGGATTGCAGGGGTGAAAAACCACCCAAAGGGAAAAACGGCACCAGGGGAATACCCTCTGCGGCAAGCGTATCGATAAGGCTATCGTCCTGGCGATTAGCCAGATTATAGAAATTCTGCACGCAGGCGATGGGGGTGATCTTCTGTGCGTCGGATAGCTGCGTGGGGGTGACGTTGCTCAAGCCGATATGCCGAATCAGGCCGCGTTCCTTCAGCTCGACCAGGGCGGTCAAAGGGGCTTCCAGTGAACCTTCCACGGGACGCTGGATATCCAGCATACTGCGCAGGTTGACGACATCGATCACATCCAGTCCCAGATGGCGCAGGTTGTCTTCTACCGCCCTGGTGAGCTCTTCCGGCGATGAGGCCGGTGACCAGCCGCCCTTTTCATCGCGAACTGCGCCCACCTTGGTGACAATACACAGATCGTCGGCGTAAGGATGGAGCGCTTCCTTGATAAGCTGGTTGGTAATATGCGGCCCGTAGAAATCGGACGTATCGATATGGTTTACGCCGGCGGCCACCGCTTCGCGCAGCACGCGCAGGCACATGGCGGGATCTTTGGGCGGACCGAACACGCCCGGCCCCGCCAGTTGCATCGCCCCATAGCCAATACGGTTGACCTGCCGATGGCCAAGTTGATAACTGCCGGAGGTATTGATGTTGGACATAGTGGCTCTCCTGTGCAATGTGTCACTCATTGTATGGCCGCCAGACCTGTGCGACTATAGGGTTAAATAGAGACAGGCTGTGCGGAATTCTGGACAATGCAGATTGATCTTGGACTGTTAAACGCGGTTATCGCCGTTGCCAAGGCAGGCGGTTTTCGGGAAGCGGCTCGGGCCATCAACAGCAATCCATCTCGCCTGAGCGACGCCGTACGGCGCGCCGAGCAGCAACTGGGCGTACGGCTATTTAATCGCACCACCCGTACCGTGGTCCTGACCGCAGCCGGAAAGATGTTATTGGATCGATTACTGCCGGCGATGAACGAAGTGGAATCGGCGCTCGACGCCGTTAACAAATTCCGCGATACCCCCGCCGGCATGCTGCGCCTGAATGTGCCTGTCAGCGCGGTGCGCTTGGTTTTACCCGCCATCGTCCCGGCGTTTCTGGCCAGATATCCTGAAATTAAGCTAGAGATCGTGGCTGACAGCAATGTGGTGGACATCTTTCGCGCCGGATGCGACGCGGGAATACGTTACGACGAAAAGCTGGAACAGGATATGATTGCCGTGCCGATCGGCCCGCGCAGGCAGCGTTTCGCCATAGCCGCGGCGCCCGGTTATCTTGACCGCCAGGGCAGGCCGCAACATCCGCGGGACCTGCTGCACCACGCTTGCCTGCGGGGTAAATATGCCAGCGGCGTCATGCCGGAATGGGAATTTGAAAGGAACGGGGAAATTGTCAGGTTGCAGCCTTCGGGGCCGCTTATCGTCACCGTGGGGGCGGCGGTTGAACTGGCGGTGGAGGCGGCGGTGGCGGGAGTCGGAGTTATCCAGCTCTTCGAGGAGTGGCTAAGGCCCCATATCGCCAGCGGCGCGCTCGAACCCATACTGGAACCCTGGTGGACAGATTTTCCAGGCCCTTATCTTTATTACCCGGACCGGCGACTGGTGCCGACGCCGTTGCGCGCTTTTATTGATTTTATCCGCGAAGATCAACAACAATTTTTCAACCGAGGTATTTAAAGGCCATAGCGTTAATTTTGACTATTGGCTGGATTGCCTGATGACAAGTGGTCCCACCCCCAAAATATTTTGTCCCCAGGCACATCTGAAGAAGGAATAAAAAAATCAATTAAGGTAAATTGATATTTAACAAACTAACGAATAAATAAACCTAATAAATATGTTTAGTGTCCATTTTTATTAATCTTATAACAAACAGTTCAATACTCACTCCTGCATGGCTAACGGAAACGACCCGACGATCTAATTTATTATTCTCCTGTTCATAAGCTGACCCAGCTCTCATTGATGCCGGTATGAGGCTGTTATTATTACTTTACTCATCACTGTCTGTTTAATACCTGGAAGGCGCTATTGGCCAAGCGGTTAGCCGGTTTTATTTCCTTGCAGGATAAAACGAACGCGTAAATGTCTTTTGCGAATAACCTATTTTTTTGCCATATGGAGGTCATTAAATGACTACTTCACCGGTAAAGTCGTCTGTTTCACCGCAGAACCCGGATATCGCCTGGTATAGGCTGGATACGGAAGAAACGCTGCGCCAGCTCGGGACCATCGATAGCGGATTAGAGCCGCAAGAGGCTGCCGAGCGGCTGCGCCGCCATGGTCCCAATGAGCTGCCGGCGCGCAAAACCCGCCATCCCTTATTGCAATTCCTGGCGCATTTTAATGATGTACTGATCTACATACTGCTGATTGCGGCGGTATTAAAAGGAATTATGGCGCAGTGGGTCGACATGGTCATTATCCTGTTGGTGGCGGTGATTAACGCGCTGATTGGCTTTGTGCAGGAAAGCAATGCCGAAAAATCGCTGAAAAGTATCCAAGGCATGTTGTCCAGCACGGCGGTGGTGATCCGCGAGGGGATTACCCAGACCATAGAAGCCAGGGATTTGGTGCCCGGCGATATCGTTACCCTACGCCCGGGCGATAAGATTCCGGCCGACCTGCGGCTACTGGAAGCTCATAACCTGCAGGTGGAAGAGGCCATTCTCACCGGTGAGTCAACGGTGGTGGTAAAGCAGACCGGGGCGATTGACCGCGAGGTGACTATCGGCGATCGCATTAATCTGCTGTTTTCCGGTACCACCATCAGCGCGGGCACGGCCAAAGGCGTGGTGACCGCCAGCGGCGGCGATACCGAATTGGGCCATATCAACCAGATGATGGCCGCCATTGATCCCCATCGCACGCCGCTTTTAACGCAGATGGATCGCCTGGGCAAAGGAATTTTTATGCTGATCCTGGTGATGATGGCGGTGCTGTTTGTCTTCGCCTTTTTCCTGCGCGATATGCCGTTCACCGAGCTGCTGCTGGCGCTGATAAGCCTGGCCGTCGCGTCGGTGCCCGAAGGATTGCCGGCCATTATCTCGATTATCCTGTCGCTGGGCGTGCAGTCCATAGCGCGGGCGCGGGCGATTATCCGTAAGCTGCCGACGGTGGAAACCCTTGGGGCGATGACCGTCGTCTGCTCCGATAAAACAGGCACGCTGACGATGAATGAAATGACGGTGAAAACGGTGGTCATGGCGGATCGCAGCTATCGGGTGGAAGGAGAAAGCTATGAGCCGGTCGGTAAAATTTACCCGCAGGGGAGTGAACGGTCCGTTAATCTGAGTGAAGATGCCACCCTGGAGCGCTTTATCACCGCGGTTGAACTGTGTAACGACAGCCAAATCCGGCAGGATGGGCAGGGCCATTGGGGTATTACCGGCGGACCGACGGAAGGCGCATTAAAGGTCCTGGCCGCCAAGTCCGGCCTGCGGCTCGGCAATGTGAATTTGCTGGATAAAATCCCGTTTGACTCTGCATATAAATACATGGCGACCCGCCATCAGATCGACGATCAGATTTATATCTTCCTGACCGGCGCGCCGGATGTGCTGTTTACCTTCTGCCCCCAGGAACTGACGCATGAGGGTTTACGACCGTTTCGCCGCGATTATTGGGAAGAGGAAATGGCGCGTTATGCCCGGCAGGGATTGCGCATGGTGGCCGCGGCGTTTAGAAGCCAGACGGCGGCGGAGCCGGCCCTGGGGCACGAAGCCATTCAGCAGGGCATGGTCTTTGCGGGCATCGCCGGAATGATGGATCCGCCGCGTCCGGAAGCTATCGATGCCATTGCCCAGTGCCAACGGGCCGGCATCCGCGTGAAGATGATTACCGGAGACCATCAGGAAACCGCGATGGCCATTGGCGCCATGCTGGGTATCGGCAATGGGACCGACTCCATTACCGGCAACCAGCTGGAGCATATGGAGGATGAATCCCTGGCCGAAGCGGCGGTGCATTATGATATTTTTGCCCGTACCAGCCCGGAGCATAAGCTGCGGCTGGTAAAAGCCTTGCAGACCAGAGGCGGGATAGTCGGCATGACCGGCGACGGCGTCAACGACGCGCCGGCGCTCAAGCAGGCCGATGTGGGCATTGCCATGGGGATTAAGGGTACCGAGGTCACCAAGGAAGCGGCGGATATGGTATTAACCGATGATAATTTTGCCACGATAACCAACGCGGTAAGAGAAGGGCGGCGCGTCTACGATAACCTGAAAAAAACCATCCTGTTTATTTTGCCCACCAACCTGGCGCAGGGCCTGTTGATTATTTTTGCCATACTGGCCGGCGCGATCATTCCTCTGACCGCCCTGCAGATACTGTGGGTCAATATGGCTACCTCCACCACGCTGTCATTCGGCCTGGCTTTTGAGCCGGCGGAAAAAGGCGTTATGGTACGCCCGCCGCGCGATCCCGCCCGGCACGTGCTGGACGGCCACGCCATCTGGCGCATCGGTTTTGTCGGCACGCTTATCGCCTGTAGCGCTTTTTTATTGGAATCATTCCTGCAACCTCGCGGCTATAGCGGCGAATTTATCCGTACGCTGGTAATGCAAACGCTGGTCACCGCGCAGTGGATTTACATGTTTAACTGCCGCGTGACGGACAGGTTCCCGCTGAACCGGGAAATGTTTTTGAATAAGGGATTGTGGCTGGTCACCGGGGTGCTGATATTGCTGCAGTTGGCCATCATCTATCTGCCGTTTATGAATCGGGCGTTTGGCACCGAACCGCTGCCGGCCTATTACTGGGGCGTAACACTGTTGGTCAGCATCGGTATATTTATCATTGTGGAAATTGAAAAATGGCTGTTTGCCCGGTTCCGCTCCACCGCTAAAGCGACCTGAGCCATGGCGGTCAAGCCCGGCCGCCGACGCCGGGCTTGTTACCGGCCCGCGCATAGCGTAACCACAACATCACCCGCAAACCCGCAAATAAGCAAACAGCAGGGCCAGCGCCACGATAATAATCCCGCTGACCAGAGCCAGCCGTTCGGCAAACAGTCGTTGCATAGCGTGTTTTCCTCAAGCAAAATTATAACGTTCGGTATGATATTTAACCATCGGCACGCCCATCCCGGACAGCGCGTTTTCAACGGCATCCATCATCACATTGGGCCCGCAAATAAAGTATTCATGCATGTCAAAGGGCGGCGGCAGGTGACGTCGGAGTATCCCGGCATTAATAAAGCCTTTTTCTCCCGTCCAGCTGTCATGGGGGCGGGCCAGGACGTATACCAGCGTCAGATCAAGCCGCGCCCGCAGCGCCTCGAGTTCCTCGCGAAAAGTCAGGGAATCCCAGTCCCCGCCGCCGTATATCAGCACCACCGGGCGTTTGTCGCCGCGGTCGGCCAAGGTGCGCACTATGCTCATCATAGGGGTAATACCGATACCGCCGGCGATTAACACATGCATATCCGCCGGGTGGCCGATGGTGAACGCTCCATACGGGCCGTCGAGATAAACCCGTTGTCCGGCGGCGACCTGGGAAATTTTAGCGGTAAAATCGCCCAAATTACGCACAGACATTTCGACGCGGCCGTCCTTGACCTCGGCGCTGGATGAGAAGGAGAACGGATGCCCGGTGATTTTAAACGGGCCGTTCCATAACGTCAGCCAGCCGAACTGACCCGGCGTAAACCGAAAACCCGTATGTCCTTCCGGCTTCATCACAAGCGTGGTGGTATCGCCGCGTTCGGCTTTCACCCGCGTTACCCGGTACGGCCGGCGCAGCATAAACAGCGGTTTCACCAGGCGGACATACAGCAGCAGGGACAGCCAAAACAGCGTCAGCCCGCACCACAGCGCCCTTTTCAGCGGGTCGTTCAGATAAAAGCCCCACGCCGCCATATGCAAAAGCCCGGCCGCCACGGCGACCACCGCCAAAATGATGTGGGTGAGATGCCAAAACTCGTAGCTTAATCTAAGCTTTACCCGCCACAACGCCATAACGATCAGGGCAATCAAAGAATAGGTGGATATTGCCGCCAGCCTGGCGCGCCAGGGGGCCTCGACAAAATTAAGCAGCGCCAGCAGTTCCGGGCGTACAACAAACAAAATCAGCGGGTGTGCCACCACCAGGCCAAGGGCGATTAACGATATCCGCCGGTGGAAATGATAAATAATATCCTCGCCCCAGGGTTTGGTTACCCAACGAAAGCGCGCTATCAGGCCGAATTGCAACCCCATTATCGCTAATCCCGAATATCCCAGGGCTATGGATAACTCGGTCCAGAAATCTCTCGCGGGCGGCAACGAACCCAGTAGTAATACAAAGAGCGGAGCTGAAATAAAGAACAGATAAACCAGCAGCCACAGGCTATTACGCAGCGCAAAGGTAAGCATGGTGAACTCCTTGCACAGACCGTTATTATCAAATTTCAGTCAGTATAATCCTGTATTGCTGGCAATAAATTGCGCTGGCTCTCCGTTTGTCAATAAAGTTTTTGCGGAAAAAAGCCTCTTAATATACTTCCGATTAAATGCATTGTGATTTCTGTCTGGAATAATAGTAATATTTCTTTAGGATCAGATATCACTCTAATTAAATCCTTGCCGTTTGGTTTCGATATTTTTATTAATAAAATTAATTAAAATATCATTCTACTGACTAATTCAATGCCATGAATGGTCCCGGCTCATTATAAAGGCGTTGGCAGATAATCTGCTGGTATAAAATGGGGTAACGCGGCGAATAAATAGGGTAATTTCAGGAAAATCACCCTATTTAATCACTTTGGCACACCTGAGAACGGCCGTGGCAGCGTGCCTTACCGCTCACCGCCAGGACTTTTGGCGCAAACCGGCTCAGCGTTGCGACAACGTATCGACAAACGCCGACAGATCGCGATTAAATCTTTCCGGCTCTTCGATAAACGGCGCGTGGCCCGAGTTCGCGTAGAGCTTGCCCTGTATTGCCGGATTCAGCGCCATCGCCCGGGCCATGGTCGGCTTCGCCTGCACCAGCGCGTCCTGCGCGCCATAGATCAGCAACACCGGTACCCGTGCCTTGCCCAAGGCCTTTGGCGCATCGACCGTTATCGACAGCACCGCCCGCTGCATATCCCACGAAGCCATGGCGGCATTGGCGAACAGACGCCCAGATGTGGCCGCGTCCGGCTGGGTGTGGAAGCACAGGCCGAGGAAATCACGCACGGCGTCGAGATGGGTCTTTAAGTCGGGAGAGTTCAGGTCGCGATACACCACCGGGTGCGGCGGTATCTGATCGGGCTTGAGTTCAATCACGCCATCGACATACACCGCGCCGGAAATCGAGTCATCGCCATATTTTTCCAGGTAGTTCGATATCACCACGCCGCCCAGCGACCACCCGACCAGAGCGGGCTTGCGCGCGTGCGACGACTGGATAACCGTGGCGAGATCGCCCGCCCAGCGTTGCCCGTCGGTATAGGCTTTGGCATCGGTCGGCTTGCCGGACAGACCGTGGCCGCGCATATCGTAGGTAATGATGCGATAGCGCTTAAGCTCGGGGCTGTTGATTTGCCCATCCCAATTAAGGTGGCTGCCGAGCAGACCGTGAATAAAAATAATGGCGCCGCCGTCGGGGTTGCCCGATTCCTGTACGGCTATCTTTACGCCGTCCGGCGCGCTGACCGTATAGCTTTTCGTCTCGGCAAAAACGGATGGAGATAGGGCGAATAAGGTAGCGGTAACCACCAGCGCGGACAACATGCGGCTAAACGTATATGTGGACATAAGCGGTGCTCTTTTGTTGGACAAGGGCCCACAGACTCAACCCTCACACTGATGTTAGGGTCAAGGTAAAAATGTGCTATGCTTTTTCCCATGAACAAAATGACTCCGCCAGACTCGCTGACCGTTGGCCAGCTCGCGCGCGCAACCGGCGCCAGCGTGCGCTCAATCCGCCATTACGATGAGCATGGCCTGCTCACGTCCATCCGCACCTGTAATGGCTACCGGTCATTTCCCCACGCGGCGGTGGCGCAGGTCAGGCAGATCCGGCGTATGATCGCCACCGGCTTCAGCCTGGCCGAGATCCGCGCGTTTCCCGACTGCATGCGGATGATCGAAGGGGCGGGCTCCTGCCCCCAGACCACCGAGGTCCAGCGCAAACGGCTGGACTCCATCGAGCGCCAGATTGCCGACCTCGAGCGCCGCCGCGCGCGCCTGCTCAAGACGCTGGCCGAAGGCGTTATCCCACCTCTGGACTAATTTTCGTGCGGCTAATCATCTCCGCCTTATCCTATGGGTTTCTGCTGCTAACGCTATAACTTATGGCGAAAACGAATTTCACCCGCACGGTGTTTTTGCGCTAACGTCGAAGGACGGTTCTTTCATGCTGGTGCAATAGCGCGGGCTTAACCAGCACAAACAGTGCCCATTGAAATTAACTAATTGATTAATAACAACTTACGTTATTGGCATAAATATTGTATATACCTGTCTATTCACACAACTTATTCTACGCTGGAAAAAAATGCGCATAACCACCCTTAAGCAGGTTTTATTTTTCATTGCCGGATTAAGCGCCGTAGCGTCCGCGGCCCAGGCAGCGGATTTTATCGTCGGCAGCAAGAGCTTTACCGAGCAGTATATCCTGGCGGAAATCTATGCCTCCGCATTGGAGCAGGCGGGCATTCCGGTGGAGCGCAAAATCAACCTCGGCGGCACGCTGATTGCCCAGGCGGCGTTGTTAAAAGGAGATATCGATATGTACCCTGAGTACACCGGCACCGCGCTGAGCGCCGTCGTGAAAGGGGAATTGTCATCCGACCCCGATAAAGTCTATCAACAGGTCAAAACGGTTTACGCCGAGAAATACCATCTCATCTGGCTGGCCCCGGCGAGGCTGAATAATGGCTATGCGCTGCTGGTCAGCAAAGCCACCGCCGATAAATATCATCTGAAAACCCTTTCCGATCTCGCCAAGGCGGCGCCGCAGCTGACCATCGGCGCGGGGGCGGAGTTCGGCGATCGCCAGGACGGCCTGAAAGAGCTGGAGCAAGTGTACGGCATTAAATTCAAATCATTCCGTCAGTTCGCCAAAGTCGGCCTGCGCTATGATGCGCTGGCCGCCGGACAGATTGATGTCGCCAACGGCTTCGCCACCGACTGGCAAATCGCCGACGGGCAATATGTCTCGCTTGCCGACGACAAGCATCTCTTCCCTCCGTATTTTGTTGCGCCGGTGGTCCGTGACCAGACGCTGAAAGCCTATCCCAACGCGGAAGCGGCGCTCAATAATGTCAGTGCGCTGCTTGATAACGCCACCATGCAAAAACTTAACGCCGCGGTGGAAAAAGGGAAAGAAGAACCGGCCGACGTCGCGCAAGCGTTTCTGCGTGAAAAAGGTATAGTGAAACCCTGAACAACCGGCTAAGAGCTAAAATGACGTTTAATCTCGGTGGCGACACGGCGTTAACCCTGGCGACGCTTGTGCGCATAGTTCAGGAAAATCAACCGGTAGCGTTCAGCCCGGCGGCACAACAGCGTATAAAAAAGGGCTTTGTTTTTCTTTGCCAGCGCATAACCGCCGGCGATCGGATCTACGGCGTGACCACCGGCCTGGGTGCCGGTGTGGATACCGCGGTACTGAGCGGCGCCGACGGCCGGCAGGATATCGCGCGGTTACATGACATCCAGCAGCGTATTCCGCTGGCGCGCGCGGTAGGCGTCGGCGCGCTTGCCGACCGCGATCAGGTCAGGGCGATGATGCTGGCGCGGCTGGCCGGCATTGCCGAAGGATATTCCGGCATCTCCTTGCCGACCGCGCAGGCCCTGCTTTATTTTTTAAATCGCGGCGTGCATCCGCAGGTGCCGTTGCTGGGTTCGATCGGCGAAGCCGACCTGGCGCCGCTGGCGCATATCGGCAGCGCGCTGGCGGGCGACGGTTTGGTGGAATACCAGGGACGGGTTGCCGATATCCGCACGCTGGCGCAGGCACTTGGCGTCACCCTGCCCGCCCTCACCGGCAAGGATGGGCTGGCGCTGGTGTCGTCCAATGCGGCAAGCGTCGGTTTGTCCGCGTTGCTGCTGGCCGATATTGCCCAGTTGATTAACGTGCAGGCCGGTGCCATCGCCCTGTCGTTCGAGGCGTTCCGCGCCAATATCTCCCCGTTATCGCCCTGGGCCGGGCGCATCCGCAGGCTGCCGGGAGGGGCGGAGTGCGCGTCCCATCTGCTCTCGCTCCTGGCCGGCGGCGCCCTGTCCCAGCCCGGCGGCGCGCGTTTGTTGCAAGACCCGCTGAGCTTCCGTTGCGCGGCGTCGGTGCTGGCCAGCGTATACCAGGCCTTCAATCTTGCCCGACAGGCAACCGAGCTGGAGCTCAACAGCGCCGATGATAATCCGGCCTTGATAGCCGAAGCGGATATCGTATTAGCCAACGCCAATTTTGACGCCACCCATTTGGCGCTGGCGTTTGAAGCCCTGGGTCTGGCGCTGGCGCGTCAGGCCAGCTGTGCCGCCGAACGCATGATGAAACTGATGTCCGAGAGCGCCAGCGGGTTACCGCGTTTCCTGACGCAGCACCGCGGGCAGACGGGGTTTGCCACGCTGCAAAAAACCATTTCCGCGCTGACCAGCGATATTGTGCATCACGCCAATCCGCTGTCCGCCATCACCATACCTGTGGCCGATCGGGTGGAGGATTACGCCTCGCAATCCATGGCCGTCGTCAGCAAAACGACGCGCCTGGTGGAAAGCCTGCGCTATCTGGTGGCGATTGAATTGATGGTGGCGGCACAGGCCGTCGATTTGCGCCAGGACCCGCAGATTCGGCTCGGCCAGGGCAGCGCGGCCGTTTATGCCCGCGTGCGCGGGCTGGTTGCCGGATTGGATCAGGATCGCTCCACCGCCCGCGATATTGAAAACCTGGCGCAGGCCATCACCGCCCCCGGCTGGCTGACCGCCGGCGAACAGCTTCTGGAGACTGAGTGCCATGCGTTGGGCCCCCAAACACCTTGATGATATCGGTCTGGCCTTATTACAACATCTTTACCTGGTGGGCATGTCGATAAGCTGCGCCTTCGTCATCGCCATGATATTAGGCATCTGGAGCGCCCGCCGGCCCAAAACCTATGCGCTGGTGCTGACCTTCACCGGTATGCTGTTTTCCATTCCCAGCCTGGCGCTGTTCGCGCTGTTTATTCCCTGGCTGGGGATTGGCCTGCTGCCGGCGATTGTCGGCCTCACCGCCTACGCGCTGATGATCCTGGTACGCAATATCGCCACCGGCTTTCACGCCATTGCGCCCGACGTGCTCAACGCGGCGCGCGGCATGGGTTATGGTTACTGGCGCATGCTGTGGGAGATTGAACTGCCGCTGGCGCTGCCTTTTATCATTACCGGACTGCGCATTGCCACCACCACCCTTATCGGCATCGCCACGGTGGCCGCCTATATCAACGCGGGCGGGCTGGGCACCATTATTTTTGCCGGACTGGATCAGCGTTTTCCGGAGAAAATTCTGGTTGGCGGCGGCCTGACCTCCCTGCTGGCCATCGGCGTCGACGCGCTGTTCCTGCTGCTGCAACGACGTCTGGCGCGGCGCCGCCATCCCGTCGCCCGCGTGGAGGCAAACGCATGATTTTTTATGATGCCTGGCGTTGGATTGCGGCTAATCCGCATCAGTTCCTGGACGCGTTGCGTCAACACTTAGTGATGTGCGGGCTGGCGCTGTTGTTTTCGCTGCTACTGGCTATTCCGATTGGGGTGAAGGTGGCGGCCTCGCCGCGCGCCACCTTTATCGCCACCAACATCGCCAGTACCCTGAGAACCATTCCCAGCCTGGCGATCCTGGCGGCGGCGCTGCCGTTTTTGGGCATCGGCCTGATGCCGTCGGTGGTGGCGCTGGTGATTCTCGCCCTGCCGCCGATCCTGCTCAATACCTGCACCAGCATCCAGGCGGTGGATACCGACACGCTCTCCGCCGCCAAAGGAATGGGGCTAACGCGCGCGCAAACGACGCGCCGGGTGATCCTGCCGCTGGCGGCGCCCGGCATTCTGGCCGGCGTGCGCACGGCCGCCGTGCAGGTGATCGGCGGCGCGGCGCTGGCCTCCTTTATCGGCGGCGGCGGGCTGGGCGATTTTGTCACCACCGGCATCGCCATTATGGATATGTCGCGCCTGCTGGTGGGCGCTATTCCCATCATCCTGTTGGCCATCGGCGCCGAGCTGCTGTTCACCACCGTTGAAAAAATCGGATTCAAGCACGTTCCCAAAGGGTAAACCCTATGATCAGACTGGAAAATATTACCAAGATTTATCCCGGGACAACGGCAAAAGCGGTATTTGACCTGACGCTTGAGATCCCGGAAGGCTCCACCACCGCGCTGATAGGCCCCTCCGGCTGCGGAAAAACCACCACCATGCGGCTGATTAACCGGCTGGAGGACGCCACCCGGGGACGCGTTTTCGTTAATGGCGAAGATGTGACCGCAGTCGATCCGGTGCAGCTTCGCCGCCAGATCGGTTATGTTATCCAGAACGTCGGCCTGTTTCCACATATGAACATCGCGGACAATATCGCCACCGTGCCGCGTCTACTGGGCTGGGATCGCCGCAAAACCGACGCGCGTATCGATGAGTTGCTGCATCTGGTCGGTCTCGATCCCGCCGCCGATCGCGGCCGCTATCCGGCGGAATTGTCGGGCGGACAGCGCCAGCGTGTCGGGGTGGCCAGGGCGCTGGCGGCCGATCCGCCGGTCATGCTGATGGATGAGCCTTTCGGCGCCATCGATCCGCTGGTGCGCGGCCGGTTGCAAAACGAATTTAAGCAAATCCTGCAGCGGGTTAAAAAAACCGTGGTGATTGTGACCCACGATCTCGACGAGGCGATCAAGATGGGCGATCGCATCGCCATTATGCGCGACGGCAAACTGTGTCAGTACGCTACGCCCGAGGCTATCCTCAGCAAACCTGCCGATGACTTTGTCGCCGCGTTTATCGGCAGCGATGCGTCGTTGAAGCTGCTGGCGCTGACGCCGGTCGGCCAGGCGATGACGCCGGCCGCCCAAAGCGGCTATCCCCTGTCGGTCAACGCCCGGGCGAGCCTGAAAGACGTGCTGGCCCTGATGCTGGCCCAGGATGCCCCGGGCGTGCGCGTTACCGATGACCAACACCAGGTGCTGGGGGAATTAAACCGCCAGCAGCTTTTCCATTACCAGCAAACATTGCTTGCGGCCTGAGCGCCGGATTAAGGGAATTAAATGACTCAACACGTCAATATTAGCTACCTCAACGGCCCGGATATTCAGCAACTGGCGATGACCGACAGCGAGATCCTCGCCGCCGTCGAAGCCGGACTGCTGGCGCAGGGGCAAAACCAAACGGTCATCGAACCCCGCATGCACCTGATCCCCGATCCGACGTTTAACGGCCATTTCAACGTGCTGCGCGGCTATATCGCGCCGCTCAACCTGGCGGGCGTGAAGGTGGTGGGCGACTACGTGAATAACTACCAACTGGGCTTGCCTTCCGAGATGGCGATGCTCAATCTGTTTAATCCGCGTACCGGCATGCCGGTGGCCATCATGGACGCCTCGGCCATTACCGATATGCGCACCGGGGCGATTACCACGCTGGGCGCCCGCCATCTGGCGCGTAAAAACAGCAAAATACTCGGGCATATCGGCGCACGCGGCACCGCATACTGGAACGTACGCCTGCTGGACAGCCTGTATGGCTTTGATGAAATCCGCGTCCACTCCCGCCGACCGGAAAGCCGTAACGCCTTTGCGCAGCGCCTGGAACTGGATTTAGGCAAAAAGATTATTGTCACCGCCGACTGGGAAAGCTGTGTGCGCGACGCGGATATCGTGGTCGAAGCGTCGCGGCTGGAAAAGCCGGCGCCCATGCTGAAAACCGCCTGGATCAAGCCCGGCGCGCTGGTGGTGCCCTACGGCACCATGAGCGCGGTCGAGCTGTCGCTGACCGACATCATGGATAAACTGGTGGTGGATGACTGGGGGCAGTGCAAAGGCGGCATGTTTGGCTCCCTGCGCGCGCACGTTGAAGCCGGTAAGCTCAGCGAGGAAACGCTGCACGGCGAATTAGGCCAGATCGTCGCCGGCTTGAAAAGCGGACGCGAGCGCGATGATGAAACCATCCTGTTCTGGCATCGCGGCCTGTCGCTCAGCGATATCGCCCTTGGCCATGCAATGCTGGAAAAAGCGCGCAGGCTGGGGATCGGCCAGGAATTACGCTACGCATGATCGCCAACGGACGCATGTATTCGGTCACGCCGGCGGCGGCGGCGGGCTGGAAAATGTTGCTGCGGGAAGTCTATCTCCGCGCCGGTGTCGACGGTGAGGTGATTGATTATCCTGCCCCGGCCCCGCTGGAAGCCCTTTGGCAACGCCCGGATCTGGCAGGCGTTTTCATGTGCGGCCTACCGTTTTCACTCGGGCTGTTCCCGGTAGTGGCCCTTGCCGCGCCGGTACCGCTGCATTCGCTGGGCGATGGGCCAGGCAGCTATCGCAGCCGCTTGATCGTAGCCCGTGAAGCGCCTTTCCGCCTATTGCAGGACACCTTTGGCCGGCGGCTGGCCTTCACCAATCCGGAGTCTCACTCCGGTTATAGCGCCCTGCGCTTTCACCTGCTGCCATACCTGCGACGGGGGCAAAAAACATTATATCGCGAAACCGTCGGCCCGTTGGTGACTCCGCGCCGGGTGGTGGAAACCATCGCCGACGGCATGGCCGATATCGGCCCGGTGGACAGCTACGCCTTTGAGCTGCTGGCGCGCGACGAGCCCGGGCTGATAGAAAAAGTCCGGGTCATTGACCAGACCGCGCCGGCCCCGATGCCCTTGCTGGTGGCATCGGCCTCATTGCCCCCCGCCATCCTGGCAAGCCTGCGGCGCGCTTTTATCGAATTACAGCACGACGGCGCGACCACCGGCCTGCTCACCCTATTGCAACTGCAAGGGTTTAAAGTCCCAGACCCGCGCGACTATCAGCTGCTGGCGCAGCGGGCGTCAGCAGCCGAACAGGCGGGTTACCGGCTGTTGGCATGACTATCATCGCTCATCTTTATAGGGCAGATCATCACGGGTCAGGCCGATATCCCGTAATTGCGCGTGATCAAGCGACCTCAGCGCCTTACGGCTGCGACTAATTGACCGCCAGTGTTGATAACGGCCAGATAACCAACGCCACCACCCCGTCTTTCCCAACGCAAGCCGCTCCGGCTGAGATGCCGCGATAAGCCCGCTATCATGACCCGTTTTCCTGGTGCTGTTCATCAGTGTCGTCCATCCGAAATCGATGGCACCAGCATGAATCCTCAGCGCAAAACAGAGTAGATTCAATCGATTAATGGTTTGATAGATACAGATAGTACAACCATGACACTTTGTGATATTTATAGAGTCAATCTGTACCCTTTTACAGGCTTTTCCCTCACAACGCCGGTTGATACTTGCATATGGCCATGACTCGCTACCAAAACCTGGCTTCCATACTGAGCCAGCGTATTGAACAAGGTTTATATCCCATCGGCGTTCGCCTGCCGTCCATCAGGGTGCTCAGTAAAGAGCATGGGGTCAGCATCACCACCGTGCAGCAGGCTTATCGCGAGCTGGAAGACCAGCAGCTGGTGGAGGCCCGCGCTAAATCCGGCTATTTTGTCGCCCGGCGCAAAATGCGCCCCGGCCTGCCCGACTGCTGTAATACCACCCAATGTTCGCTGACCATCCCGCAGTGGGATCGGGTGCTCGACATGGTCAATCCGGTGCAGCCCGGGGAGACAGCCTTTAGGTTTGCCGCGCCCGATATTACCGCCAGCAGCCTGAAGCCGTTAACGCGGTCGTTAAGCCACCTGAGCCAACGGCAATACCTGCGGACATTCGATGACGAGGATATCAGGGGTAGTTTTGAGCTGCGCGAGCAAATCGCCCGGCTGATGATTGACAGCGGTAGCCGTATGGATGCCGGGAATATCCTGATTACCGACGGATGCCGTGAAGCGTTGTCCATTGCTATTCGTTGCGTCTGCGCGCCGGGGGATGTGGTGGCGGTGGAAAAACCCTGTTTCCATGCCGGCTTGCAACTACTGCACGGGCTGGGCATGAACATGCTGGAAATTCCCACCGACCCGGTGACGGGCATCAGCGTCGAGGCGTTGGAGCTGGCGCTGGAACAGTGGCCGGTTAAAGCCATCCTGGTAACGCCCACCGGCAATAACCCTTTAGGCTACAACATGCCGATTGAGCGCCGCAAGGCGCTGCTGCGTCTGGCCCAGGAGCATGATGTGGCGATCATTGAAGATGATGCCTACGGCGAACTCTCCTACCCTTATCCCCGGCCGGCCACGATAACGTCAATGGATTTTACCGGCAATGTGCTGTTATGCAGCTCCTTCTCCAAAACGCTGGCGCCGGGCCTGAGGGTGGGCTGGATTGCGCCCGGCAGTTATATGAACCGCGCCATCCATATGAAGTATGTCAGTACCGGTCCCACCGCCAGCCTGCCGCAGTTGGCCATTGTCGATTTTATTACCCAAGGGCATTACCTCAAGCATGTCAGGCGAATGAGGAGCCAGTATCAGCATAACCGTGACCTGATAACCCGGTGGGTAACGGACTATTTTCCCTGCGGCACGCGGATAAGCCGTCCCCAGGGGGGATTTTTATTATGGGTCGAGCTGGATCACCGTATTGATACCCAACGGTTAAACCGCGCATTATCAGAACAGAATATTTCCATCGCCATCGGCGCTGTTTTTTCCGCCGCCGGTAAATACGACAGTTGCCTGCGGATAAATTTCGCGCGCCAGCCCACTACGGAGCTAAAAAACGCCGTACGGCAGATCGGCGTGGCGATACACCAGTTGTTAGAAGAAAAGTAATGCCGGGCCCGCGCTTAAGCCCTCAGTGATTTGGTCAGCGTAACCAACGCCAAATCGCCGCGCAGCGGGACGCCCACGCCGGGATCGTCATACGGGAAGGCTTCCGTATGCCCGGTTTTTACAAAACCGCGACGCTCGTACCATTCAATCAGTTTTTGCCGCACATTGATCACGGAGATTTTCAGGCTGCGGGCGCCGGCGCCGCGGGCAAAATCCTCCGCGCCCGTCATGATGGACTTGCCATTGCCGGAAGATTGCGACTGCGGGTCGACCGCCAGCATCGAGAGGTACCATTCGCCGTGATCCAGTGGGCTAAGCGCGACGCAACCGGTCAACCGCCCGGAGGCGCGATCCAGCGCGAGCAGAATGGTCGATGCGTCATTTTTTATCATTTCTTGCAAGGCGAGCCTGTTGGTACGAGGTCCGTCGATCAATCCAACTTCGCTGGTCCAATCCGGCGCCGAGATACCCCGGTAGGCCTGGTTAACCAGTTCAGCCACATTGTCGAGGACGTCCTCCGTTGCGATGGATAGCTCCATTTAATTTCCTCTGTTTTTATCAAGGCCTGACTGCCTTATTAAAGCCGTATTTCCCTCGGATCGTCAATATCGCTAAGTTTGATGCGTCATTTCCTACTGGGCAGCATGCCTTCCCTGGGCATCGCGCGGCCCAGGTTGCAGCATCGGCCGCATTTATGGCGGCGCTCGCCTCACCGGGTCATTGATTGCCAGGCGCGGGAAACTGACCCAACTGCAGGAACAGGCTGAACCAGTCCTCGAGATGCCAAGTCCTTTTGATACGCGCGCCCTCGAATTCGTGAAACTCGTGGATACCAAAGCTGACCTTTTTGCCCGTCGCCGGAATACCGAACAGCGGGCCCTGATGGGTACCCGTAATTTCGGCCCGCACGCCCATACGTCCGGCGACCTGGATCAGGTCGTGAATAGTGATCTTTACATCGGGCATGGCCTCGATAAAGCTACGGATAATCGGTTTTAGCCCTTCAGGGCCGGGGCCTTGGCCGGGCGCCAACGGAATGTCTTCCCAATCGGCGGCGACGGCGATATCGATCAGGTCCGGATTCTGGTCGCCGAACGCGCGGTACAGTGTTTCTACAGCCTGGCGTTCTATCCGCAGTTGTTCAATGCCGGCCATGGTGTAAGCGTCGCTCATAATCTGTTGATCCTTGTTAGTGGGATGCAATACATGGCGGAATTCTGGTGAATCCGCTAACATTTGTCCAACAGATATACTGTATAAACGAGTATTTGATTTATGGATTTTCACGGCATCGATCTGAATCTGCTGGTGGCTTTTGACGCGCTGATGGACGAGCGTAATGTGACCCGAGCGGCGATACGGGTGGGCGTGAGCCAACCGGCGATGAGCGCGGCGCTATCGCGTCTGCGGACGTTGTTTGGCGATCCGCTGTTCCTCAGGAGCGCCGAAGGGCTGCTGCCCACGCCTCGCGCCAGGGATATTGCGCAACCCACAGCCCAGGCGCTGCGGCAGCTCGAGGCGGCCCTGGTGAAAAAACCGGCGTTCGTGCCGCAAGAGGCGTCGTTGACCTTCACCCTGGGGCTATCCGACTATCCGGCTTTTGTATTGCTGCCCGCGCTGGCCATGGCATTGGAAAAGCAGGCTCCGGGCGTCTCGTTGAACGTACGCGCCTTCATCAGCCGGGATAGCGCGGTCGACCTGCTTGACGCGGGGACGATTGACGTGGCGATCGGTGTCCTGCCCGTTCACCCCGAGAACCGGATATTGACCAAATCGATCCTCAGTGATGAGTTCGTCACGATTGTGCGCCGCGACAGCGCGGCGGCAAGGGAGGGTATGGACATGGAAACCTTCCTTGCCCTGCCCCACGTGCTAGCGTCGCCGGAGGGCGATCGGCATGGCCTGGTGGATCAGGCGTTGGCGCAGATGGGTAAGCACCGCACCCTGGCGCTGACGCTTCCCCAAATGTTCGCGGTGCCCGCCGTCGTGGCCCGCACCAACGCGACGGCAACCGTGATGAAGCGAGTGGTTTCGGGTTCGCCCGCCCTTCGCGATCTGGTGTTGTTCCCGCCGCCGGTGATACTGCCGCCGATTGAATTCCACCTTATCTGGCACCGTAAGAGCGATGCGCACCCGGCCCAGCGGTGGCTTAGGGCATTGATCTCGTCGGAGGCCGCGTTATTGCCATAGGAAATAGGCTCTATTCCGGAACGCATAGCATTCATCATGCCTCTTATTCTTGATGAGTTAGACAAGATACTGCCTTTGGTTATCAATTATATTATACTGAGTTATGAAATGTTAATTACAAGCGAGAAGCCCATGAATGAACATAATAATGAAGACAGCAACAATAAATCCGAGGAATTATCGATAATTGCCATTGGCCAGAAGTTACAGGCATTGGCGCAAACGGGTCTCACCTATACCAAAGATCGCTATGATATTGAACGTTACATTGAATTACGCGATATCGCCGCACAGCTTAGCGCAAAAATGTTGTCCCTGGATAAGCCGCAGGTATTGGACAGTTTTAAACGGCAAGAAGGTTATGCCACGCCCAAAGTAGACACCAGGGCGATTATACTGCGCAAAGGTAAAATCCTGATGGTGAGGGAAGCCGACGATGGCTTATGGAGCCTGCCCGGCGGCTGGGCTGACGTGGGGGATAGCCCGTCCGACGCGGTTTGCCGCGAAGTTGAAGAAGAGACCGGCTTAACCGCGAAGGTAGACCGGTTATTGGGAGTCTGGGACCGGAATCAGCATGGCCATCCGCCTTATTCCTGGCATGTCTATAAGCTCATATTTTTGTGTCGGGAGCTGGGCGGGGATTTGCGCTTAAGTGAAGACTCGTTGGAACTTGATTTTTTTGACCCTCTCGATCTGCCGCCCTTATCATTAACGCGCATCGTGCCGATAGAAATAGCGACCAGCCTGGATATTATAAAAAATAATAAAAGTACCTGGTTTGATTAGCCATACCGGTAATAAACGACACATTATCATAAAAAATCGCCATGGATTTACAATATCACTCCTGGCGTTTTAATAACATTTGCTACTCCATATTGTCAGCGGCGCCTGAATCCACCTTGCGTTGCGACACCTTGCGCGATTGCAACTGGCTGGGGACAATACCCGTCGCGGAAAATACCGCCAGGCGCATCGGATGCGGTCCCAGCCAGCCAGTAACGTCCCGGCCACGATGGCCAGTGAAATACCGGAAAACACCCAGGCGGTTGCCCGGCTCGCCGGCATGCGCGGCGCAATTTTAACCGCGTAGGAAGCCAGGCTTGACCAGAATACGCCATGCCCCAGGGCCGCCGCGATGTGATAATCGCTATGGTATTCATCGGCCAGGGCAGTTATTTTTCAGCGTTGCGACCGGCGATAGCGAACGAGAGTCCGCGTTTTGCCGCTTCCGCCACTACCAGCCTGCCGGTGTAACCATTGGCGCCATAGATAAGTATTTTATTGACCATGAATGTTTCCCAGAGTGCTTGATGAGGGCAATTCCACCCGCGATCGCATTACGCATTTATTCATCCTTAGTTCCCTTATATCCTGTGCCGCCAACTTTTATACACAATTTCGATGCTGTACCCGTCAGGATCAAAAAAATGGGCGGCATAATAGCGGGGAGCATAATAAAGGCGCGCGCCGGGACGGCCATTATCGCCAAACCCTATCAAATCAGAATACCAGGCCGGCGCTTGCCCGCGGTCATAGTCCAGGACAAGATGAATGCCTAAAGGCGCCAGGGCATGCTGATAAAAGGCGACGTACGCCTCGGTGCCGCTGACCGACAGGAAAAGATGATCGAGAATATAAGCCTATGATAATTATTTATAAATATGAAATAAATTGATAAATGGCCGCGTATTGGCTTAAGCGATTGGCAATAAGCGCGGTGGATGATTACTGCATCTATTATTCCTCAATAAAGCGAACAGAGACCTGCCCCGTCCTAGCCTAATACTGCTTTTATTGCCGCAAACGCGTTAATCCGTCGCCCGGGGCTTATTTCTCCCGCGCGCGATCGCCGTCGGGCGCGGATTCACCCGCAACGGGCGGACGTAAATGCGCGCCAAAACCGGACCGGTCCGGCGCAATATCCGGCCGCAATGTCAGCCCGGGAATATCATAATCACCGGCATTCTGCGGGCGAAAGGCTATCGGCGCAGTGCGCCACAGGTCATCCAGGCGTTGTCCAAGCGCGTCGCACAGGGTGGAAAACCGGGCTTCGTCCGTTCGGCTGGTACGGTAGACCAGGAACGGCGGCAGCACGTCGAAGCCGGGGTAATACAGGATGCCGTGCTGAATAGGGAATAAAATATCGTCCATCGGGCCATTGATGCCGCGCGGGCTATAATGAGACTCCCATCCGCCAGTGGTAACCATCAGCATCGCCCGCTTTCCCGCCAGCGTGCCTTCCCCATAGCGGTCGCCCCAGCGCGCGTCGGAGTGCTCCCCTACGCCATAAGCGAACCCATAGGCATAGACGCGTTCAACCCAGCCTTTCAAAATTGCCGGCATTGAGAACCACCATAGGGGAAACTGCAGGATAACCGCGTCCGCCCAGCGCAGCTTGCCCTGTTCAAGGGCAATGTCCCGGCTCTGCCGGCCGCGCTCGAACGCGCGCCTGGAATCAAGCGAGGGATCAAAACGCGCGCCGGCCTGCCCGTCCAGGCTGTCGTCCGCGTCGAGCACGGCTTTCCACTTCATGGCATACAGGTCCGATACCCGCACCCGGTGGCCCGCGTCTTCCAGATGCTTGACCGCGAAGTCTTTAAGCGCGCCGTTTAATGACCGGGACTCGGGATGGGCGTAAACGATAAGGATATTCATGGCTGGGCCTCTGTTCCTGGAAAAGGGCAGCATAGGCCGGAGTCAGGTATAGTAGAAATTAATTTATATTATTTCAGGTATAGCGATGATTAATCTGCAACGATTGGATCTGAATCTGCTGGTCACCCTGGATGTGCTGCTCGCGGAACATAATGTCACCCGCGCGGCGCTTCGGCTGAATCTTTCACAACCCTCGGTCAGCGTTCATCTCGCCAAGCTAAGGGAAATATTCGGCGACCCCCTGCTGCTGCCGGGGCCGAGGGGAATGATCCCCACACCCAGGGCCGGCGAGCTGCGCGAACCGTTACGGCATGCCCTGGATGCGCTTTCGCACGCCTTGGCTCCCGCGGCGCCCTTTGACCCTTCCAGGTCCAGTCATACATGGCGGGTCGCCGCCTCCGACTACAGCGAATCTACCGCCCTGCTGCCCGCGCTGCCGGGATTGCGCTTAATGGCGCCCGGTAGCCGGCTGGCGGTGCTTGCGCAGGTTCCGTCGCTTATCGCCAGGCAAGCGGAACAGGGGGAGATCGATTTGGCTTTCCATACCAGCGAGGGGTCGCCCGCCGGCTTGCATCGCCGGGTGCTGTTTGCGGAAAAGTATGTTCTGGCCGGCCGCGCCGGCCATCCGTGCTTGAAAAAACCGCCGACGCTGGCGCAATTCTGCGAACTCGATCAGGTGATTGTGTCGCCGGATGGGGGTGGATTCCAGGGCATCACGGATAAAACGCTCGCCAAGGCGGGCCTGACGCGTCGGGTAGTGCTGTCCGTGCCGCATTTCCTGCTGGTAATGTCGGTGCTGGCCAGCACCGACCTTGTCGCGATGCTGCCTTCGCGACTGGTGCGCAACGCCGCCGCGCTGCGGGTTGTCGAGCCGCCGGTGGACGTCGAGGGCTTCGAACTGGCCATGCTCTGGCATGAACGCTCGCATCGCGACCCGGCGCATCAATGGCTGCGCGGGCATATCGCGGCTTCGGTGTGAGCATTGCCGTCTGCGTTAGTCAGTCCGCGATGGCCGGGCAGTGGACCGCAATAACCTGCCAATGCGCGGCCCGTCGTTGCCAGATAAGCGTGTTGCTAAACCCGCCGGCAAATAACGCACCGAATGGCGGCCCGACAATCCATCCAGGTTCTAACCCGTATTCTATGGCTCGCAGATGAATAAATACCGTGGCGGCAGCAAAATGATTTGTCGCAAAGGTTATTATCTCATCGATTCACGAATGTATACTGTAATTATTATCTAATAAATATCTATATCTTATTTTGCAAACCGTTCTACCCGTTAACTTATTAAACGTTAATTGTCATATTGTCTATTTTTTTCTCGGAGGAATGATGAAAATATTAACCACCATTGCGCTGATATTGTTAATCATTGGCGGACTTAACTGGCTATTGGTAGGACTGTTTCAATACGATCTGGTGGCCGCGCTGTTTGGCGGACAGGCCGCCGTGCTGTCGCGGATTATCTATGCGATTGTCGGCCTGTGCGCGATTTATGCCATTGCGCTTTTGCCAAAGCTGCGCACCGCCTGCCACCACGTTTGATTGCCCTGCGTCCAGAGTCATCCGGCCGGGTCGGCCGGATGTACAGTCCCGGCTTAAAGGGCGATATCGGCCTCGGAGCTACGGTGCTGCTCGTCAGGTTTAGCAGACGGCAGGGTATTGCCCCGGGTTTTGGCGCCGTCAATCGCCGGCGGTGGATCGAGTTGCAGCATCCGGCTGGAGTATTGCCATTCCTGCTCGGTCAGCGCCGGGTCGCCGTTAAGGGGTTTGCCATAGGTGGGGATCATCTGATGCAGTTTTTCCTGCCAGGCCGGTGTCGCCACCCGATCCTTAAATACCTTTTGCAACAGCTGCATCATGATCGGCGCCGCGGTGGAAGCTCCCGGTGACGCGCCCAGCAGCGCCGCAATGGTGCCCTGTTTATCACTGACGATTTCAGTGCCCAAACGCAGTACGCCGCCCTTTTCCTCATCCCGCTTGATGATCTGCACGCGCTGGCCGGCCTGCCATAAACGCCAGTCTTCTTTTTTGGCATCAGGGAAGTATTCCTTCAGCGCCGCAAAACGATCGTCATCGGACAGCATTAACTGGCCGGCCAGGTATTGCACCAGCGAGAACTCATCGATGCCGACGTGCATCATCGGCAGGATATTATGATAATTGGTGCTTTTCACCAGATCCCACAGCGAACCCTGTTTCAGGAATTTTGTGGAAAACGTGGCGAAGGGCCCAAACAGCAGAACACGTTTACCGTCCAGCACGCGGGTATCCAAATGGGGAACCGACATCGGCGGCGAGCCGACCGAGGCTTTGCCGTAGACCTTGGCCAGATGACGTTCGGTGACGGCCGGATTTTCCGTGACCAGGAACGATCCGCCTACCGGGAAACCGGCAAAGTCATCCGCTTCCGGAATGCCGGATTTCTGCAGCAGGTGCAGCGCCGCGCCGCCGGCGCCGATAAACACAAAGCGCGCATCAATGGCGCGCTCTTTACCGCCGGCCTTCAAATCGGCCACGGTCACATGCCAGGTGTTGTCCGGGTTGCGCTTCAGCTCGCGGACTTCGGTGGAAAGATTAAGGGTAAAACCAGGTTTTTGCTGCAGCGCGCCCACATACTGGCGCGTGATTTCACCAAAGTTAACATCGGTGCCGATCGGCATCCAGGTGGCGGCCACTTTTTGCGCCGGGTCGCGTCCCTCCATCACCAGCGGGATCCATTGCTTAATCCGCGCGGGATCCTGGGAATATTGCATACCCTGGAACAGGGTGCTTTTCTGCAACGCGTCATAACGCTTGTGCAGGTAATCAACGTTTTCATCGCCCCAGACGAAGCTCATATGCGGCGTGGAGTTAATAAAGGAACGCGGGTTCTTCAACACGCCGGTTTTCACCTGCCAGGACCAGAACTGGCGCGATATTTGGAAACCTTCATTGATTTCAACGGCTTTACCGATATCGATATCACCATTCGCTTTTTCAGGGGTGTAATTCATTTCCGCCAGGGCGGAATGGCCGGTGCCGGCATTATTCCATCCATTGGAACTCTCCTGCGCCACGCCATCCAGGCGCTCAACCATGGTCATCTTCCAGTCCGGTTCCAGCTCATTGAGCCAGACGCCTAGGGTAGAACTCATGATGCCGCCGCCAATCAACAGTACATCGACCGGTTTGGTGTCTTCGTCTGCGGCAAACGTCTGCTGCACGGGAATGATAAAATTAAGGCAGATAAGAGGAATCAATAGCTTTTTCATGCAAATACGATATCTCAGACTTGATGTACGCGGACGTACAATGATTGGAAGTGCTCACAGCACATACGAATGGCGGATCGTTACGGGTGGTACGTAAAATGGGTAATGCGATCCTCTTAGCGGCGGGATCCTTTTGTTTAAATCCATATTAATAACAATGTTTTACTTATTAATAATATTACTATAACTTTTTTTATGATTAATATGAAGGTATTAATCTTTCAAGCGGAGAATTATCAGGCAGCAGGGTTTACTTGAGCGCCGCTATTGCCGCAGCGGCGGCCTCGGAGGCGCATTAGCTATTTCGCTTGCCACATCATATTAGCTGGTATTAATATGTTTTCATATAGTCACTGTTGATATGTTGGGGCCGCCATGCCGACCACGGATATCCTGGATGTCAAAGTGAAGTTGCTGCGCGGGTTCGCCGACCGAACCCGCCTGGGCATCCTGAACGCGTTGCAGGAAAAAGAGATGACGGTCGGCGAGCTGGTCGCCCGCATCGGCGGCGGACAGTCGAATATTTCCCAGCATTTAGCCTGTCTGCGCGGCTGCGGCGTGATAAACAAACGCCAGGAAGGAAAATACTGTTATTACGCCCTGGCCGGCGATCGGATCGGTGAACTGCTGGCCATGGTCGACAGTATCATGGTCGACATCCGGCAGGACGTTGCCTGTTGCGGATTAAACGACCGGCTTTTGCCGCCGGCGGGGGGCGAATAAGATGATTATCCGCAGCCTGACGGGCATAAATGATAAGCCCGTCCCATCAGCCGCCGCGCCCTGCTGCGACGAATGCGCAACGTAGGCCCAGCCCGTGGCCGCCGGACCGGCCGCGGATCGGCGCGCGCCTAGGCTGACCGTCGATTACCGGGTGGCGGGCGTGGATGAATTCCGCGCCGGCCCGGGGGATAGTTGTGATAACGATAATCATCGCACGCCGGCCGGCGATGGCCGGGACCGCGATCCGGCCATCACGTCGCGCCCGCAGGGGCGAGGCGTTATGGCCGTAGGTCAGAAATCAACGTTCACGCCAAGCTGGAACGAGCGGCCCGGCTCGACGGCCAGCGCTTGATTAGCGAAATCCTGCTGGGTGACGCTGGTCAACTGCCGGCTGCTGAGATAATCCCAATATTTGCGATCGGTCAGGTTATAGACGCCGCCGCTGAGCTTGACGTTTTTAGCCACTTGCCAATAGGCGGTGAGATCCACCAGCCCATAACCGGGGATACGCATATATTCCGTCGTGGAGTCGGTCAGTTCGGTCCCGCTATTGGTATAGCTTTGACGGTTGGTGGCCGTGGCTTTTTTGCCTTTCTGGAAGGTCGAGGTCAGCGCGGTGCCATAACGTTTGGCCGGATCGTCCCAGGCAACGCCCACAATCGCTTTCATCGGCGCCACGCTGTCTAAATCAACATAGTCGTCGCCCATATAGCTGGACTTTGACTTGCCTTTATTATAACCGAACGCCACGGTGGCGCTTAAACCGTTAACCGATTCGAACCAGGTGCCGAAATTAAACTTGCTGCTGAATTCGCCGCCGTAGATATACGCCTTGTCGCGGTTCTCCGCTTTATAGGCAATATAAATATTGCTGGGCACATTGGTGAATTCCCCGGGATTGGCGCTGCGTGTATAACGGGTATTGGCAATAAAGTTTTTATAGGTGTTGTAGAACAGGGCGCCGTTGAAGGTTACCCCTGGGGTGACTTCTCCTTTCAGGCCCCATTCAAAGTTATTGCTGGTTTCGGTTTTCAGGTCGCTGTTGCCGATCAGGGCATACTGTTGGCTGCCGGCGTAGGTTGAGCCGAGATTCCACGAGCCATACAATTGGCTGGCGTCGGGGAACTGCGCGCCGCGTTTGTATTGCAGGTAGGTGGTCAGGGACGGGGTGATGTCATACAGGAAGCTCAGGGACGGCAGTATCTGGGTATCGCTGTTGGTCTTGCCGTACAGGGCTTCCACCTCGTCCGTGGTTAACGCGGAGCTGCCGGAGGCCAGGCTCGACACGTTGGTCGGTTTGCTGTTCTGGTAGACGGCCCGCACCCCGGGCACGATGGCAAAGCCATGCCCGGCCAGGTCGAAGCTCATGGTGTCCTGGGCATAACCGCCCAAGGTATAAGTCCGGCTGTCGGCCTCGGGCTGCATGATGGTGTTGTAGATGCTCGGCGCCGGATATTGCGCGAACGGCCGCTCGGTTTGCGATTCCCGCGCATTCAGGCCAAAACTCAGCGCATGGATGCCAATGGTTTTTAACAATCGGGTTTCAAAACCCCAGGTATCGACATTGTAATCCGACTGTACCCGCTCACGCGTGGCGGTGGTCAACGGCATATCGGTGTTGTCGTGGGCCTCGGCGTTCTGGTAGTAAAGCTGGGTATCCAACTGGTCCACCCAACCCAAATCCAGCGGCGTCCAGCGGTCCTTCACGCTCGCGCTCCAGCGGCGGGTATCGCTTTGCTGCTGCGACGTGCCGATGACACTGCTGCCGGCGGTATTCCAGGTATCAAAATGGGTATGGTTGGTCTTATCGTAATACTCCAGCGTACCGGTAAACTGATGCTCTTCATTGGGCTGCCAGATGCCGCTGGTCATGATGGCGGTGGAATGCCAGTTGGCCGGGAAGGCACCGGCGCTGTCGCTATTGGTGCGGGTTTCCTGCCCGTCCCGGCGGCTTATCACGATCAGGCCGCGCAGTTCCTCGTCGCCAGCCGCCGCGGTAATACCGTTGTGCCAGCTGCGATTGGACGAATCATAATCGCTTTGATAACCAAAATAGGTATTCTTTTTATAGGTCAGGTAATCATCCGGGGACTTGGGCAGGAAAGATACCGCGCCGCCGATGGAGCTGTTGGCATGATCGGTGGGCGTGGCGCCGGAGGCGATATCCACCTGGCCGTACATATAGGGATCGATATAGTCGCGGCCGATACCGAAGGTCCCCAAGCCGGCGCGGCTGGCGTAGGCGCGCCCGGTGGCGTTGGGCAACGGAATGCCGTCCACATCGATGGAGACCCGGTTGCTTTCCAGTCCACGAATGTTATAGCCGGTATAACCGCTGCGATCGAAACCACTTTTCCCCGACGACGAACCGGCGCTGGAGCCGGTGGCGCTGATTAACGGCTGGTAGCGCATAATGGTGCCGAAATCATTGCCGCCCTGGCGCTGCATATCGCCGGCGCTGATATGGGTGGTGGTGCCGGCCTTTGTGACCAGTCGGGGCGCGTTAACCTTTATCACATCCTCTACGGCAGACGGTTCCTTGGCTGTCTGTGCTTTGGCGTCATTATCAACGGTTCCCGGGGAAACGCTGTTTTCCACGGCACCGGCATGCAAGGTCGGCAAGGTAAAAAGCGTGGTCAAAATAAGGGCATTAAAAGGCACTTTCCGCCTTTTGTTAGTGGACATAATATAGCCTCAAGCCTGTCAAATTATTAGTTAATGCTCAATCATTGCCGGGGTATTAGTATGGATATATAATCCCAATTATTTTTATTATTAAATTTTCTTAATTTACCTTCAGAAGACCCTACCGAAATAAGCGGTATTATTAGCTACCATTTATATAAGTCAGATTCTGCGCCCAGCCGGACACCGGCCATAACCTCATTATGTATATGGCTATTTAGCGATTCTAGGTTTGTGACGCTTGCTGGCGTGGTCGCATATCCCTTAATACGTTGTGGCTAAAAAAAGATACATATCTTAATATGATAACGATAACGCTTACGATAACAGAAATCATTATCATCTTTATACATTTTTAAGTTATATTTGCAACTGTTTCACCGTGATTGATTTACACAATTATCGGTTTAAACCATAGCGGCGGCATTTTTACCATTAACGGCATGCGAATTTTTTACCTGGGGGCTTTCACCCGGCATGGCGCATATACAGTGAAAGGATACCGTACAGATACCGTTGGCATAGTGAAAAAAAGGAACCATAAATGAACGAGCATTATCAGCGCTATTTAGAGCTAAAACAGCAACACCCCAAAAAATATGCCCGGGAACTGGCGCAGTTAATGAACATCAGCGAAGCGGAACTGGCCTGGGCCAGGGTCGGCCATGACGCGCTGCGCCTGAACGGCGATATGCCCGCGCTGCTGGAGGCGCTGGCCGCCGTCGGCGAGACCAAATCCATTACCCGCAATGAATATGCGGTGCATGAGCAGATCGGCCGTTACGATAATCTGCGCCTTGGCGAACACGCCGGATTGATATTAAATCCGCGCGCCCTGGATTTGCGCCTGTTCGTCGGCCAGTGGTACTGCGCCTTTGCGCTAATCGAACAGGGGCCGCGCGGCGAAAGCCAAAGCGTGCAGATATTCGATTACCAGGGTGACGCGGTGCTGAAGATTTATATTACCGAACACACCGGGCGGGCAGCCTGGGATCGGCTGCTCGCCCGCTTTGCCATCGAGGGCAATCCAGCGTTGACGCTGACGGCGGCGGTGACCCCGGGGCCCAGCGCCGATACGGACCATCAGCGTATTGATCTCGATTGGCGCGCCATGACCGATGTGCATCAGTTCTTCCCCTTGCTCAAGCGCCACGGTATTACCCGGCAACAGGCGTTTCGCGCCGTGGGCGATGATCTGGCCCGCCAGGTAGATAACCGGGCGTTAAACGAGCTGTTGCATACGGCGCTTAAGGATGGCAACGAGATCATGATCTTTGTCGGCAATCGCGGCTGTGTGCAGATTTATACCGGGATCATCGAGAAAGTGGTGCCGATGGAAAAATGGATCAATATCTTTAATCGCCAGTTCACGCTGCATTTGGTTGAGGAGGCGATTGCCGAAACCTGGGTGACGCGTAAACCAACCCGCGACGGCATGGTCACCAGCCTGGAACTGTTTGCGCACGACGGCACCCAAATCGCCCAGCTGTTCGGCCAGCGCACCGAAGGCCAGCCCGAGCAAACCGAATGGCGCAGGCAAATTGCTTTTCTGACACAAAAAGGCGTACCGGCATGAAAAGATGGCTAATCATGCTGCTGGCCCTGCCGTTCTCCGTGCTGGCGCAAACGCGTGTGGTCAGTATCGGCGGCGACGTGACGGAAATCGTTTACGCCCTCGGCGCGGGCAGCCAGCTGGTGGCGCGTGACAGTACCAGCCTGCATCCGGCCGAGGCCAACGCCTTGCCCGACGTGGGATATATGCGCATGCTGAATGCCGAAGGCATCCTGGCCATGCGTCCGACGATGGTGCTGGCCAGCGATCGGTCAAAGCCGTCGGTGGCGCTGCAGCAGGTAGCCGATAACGGCGTCAGGGTAGTCACCGTACCCGGCGCGCCGGATATCGCCACCATCGACAGTAAAATCACCCTGATCGCCACGGCGCTGGGCAGGCAGGCGCAGGGCGATGCGCTGCGAGCGGACATCCGCCGCCAGATGGCGGCGATCCCCGCCACGCCGTTACCGGTAAAAGTGCTGTTTATCTTCAACCATAGCGGCATGACCACCATGGCCGCCGGCCAGGATACCGCGGCCGATGCGGCCATCCGCAGCGCCGGCTTGCAAAATGCCATGCAGGGCTTTAAGCATTATCAACCGCTGTCGCAGGAAGGGGTTATCGGCAGTGCGCCGGATCTGGTGCTGATCACCACCGACGGGGTAAAAACCCTGGGCGGCGAGGATAAGGTCTGGGCATTGCCGGGGCTGTCCTTAACGCCGGCGGGCAAGGCCAAGCGGCTGCTGGTACTGGATGATATGGCGTTGCTCGGCTTTGGCATTGAAACACCGGCGGCCATTGCCCGCCTGCGCCAGACCGCTGAAACGCTGCCATGATCCATCCTGTCCGGCCGGGCCGCTTTTTGCTGTTGCTGGCGCTGGTCCTGCTGGCGCTGGCCGCGCTGGCGGTCAATATCGGCGCGATGCATCTATCGCTGGCACGACTGTGGCAAACGCCTTTCGACGCGGCCCTGTGGCATATCTGGTGGCATATCCGGCTACCGCGCGTACTGCTGGCGGTGATTATCGGCGCGGCGCTGGCCCTGTCCGGCGGCGTGATGCAGGGGTTGTTTCGCAATCCGCTGGCCGACCCCGGCCTGCTGGGCATCAGCAGCGGCGCGGCGCTGGCGGTGGCCCTGTCGGTGGTGCTGTCCCTGCAACTGCCGCCGCTGCTCGCGCTTTATTCCCCTATGCTGGCGGCCTTTGCCGGTAGCCTGTCGATTACGCTTATCATTTTCAACCTTGGCCGTCCCGGCCACAGCGCCCTGTCGCGTTTACTGCTGCTGGGCATTGCCATTAACACCTTATGCGGCGCGGCTATAGGCGTGCTGTCCTGGATAAGCGACGACCGGCAGCTGCGGCAGCTGTCATTATGGGGCATGGGCAGCCTGGGGCAGGCGCAATGGCCGACGGTACTGGCCTGCGCATCCCTGGTGCTGCCCGCCGCACTGCTGGTCCAGCGCCAGGCGACCAGATTAAACCTGCTGCAGCTGGGCGACGAAGAGGCCCATTATCTTGGCGTGGACGTGAAGCGCACCCAGCGGCATTTGCTGATGCTCAGCGCGCTGCTGGTGGCCGCGTCGGTGGCGGTCAGCGGCATTATCGGCTTTGTAGGGCTGGTGATCCCGCATCTGGTGCGCATGTACCTGGGCGCCGACCATCGCTGGCTGCTGCCCGGCGCCACCCTGGCCGGCGCCGCCCTGCTGCTGCTGGCGGATACTATCGCCCGCACGGCGGTGGCGCCGGCGGAAATGCCGGTGGGATTGCTGACCAGCCTGATCGGCGGCCCGTGGTTCCTGTGGCTTATCCTGCGCCGCCGCGGGGTCGATAGTGAATAAGACCTTAACCGCCGAAGGCGTCGGCTACCGCGTGCCCCATCGGCAGCTGCTACGGGATATCTCGTTATCCCTGGCCCCCGGTGAGCTGGTCTCGTTAATTGGCCCCAACGGCGCCGGTAAATCCACCCTGATGCGCCTGCTAACCGGCTATCTGACGCCAAGCGCCGGGGAATGCCGCTTGCAAGGCCGCCCGTTGCAACAGTGGCAGGCCAACGAACTGGCCCGGCTGCGCGCGGTAATGCGCCAGCAAAGCAGCGTGGCCTTTCCGTTTACCGTTGCCGATGTGGTGGCCATGGGCCGCGCGCCGTGGCAACAGCAGCCGACACGCGATCGGGTGGCGGAGATCATGGCATTTACCGGCTGCGATTCCCTAGCCAAACGCGATTTCCGCCGGCTGTCGGGCGGCGAGCAGCAACGGGTGCAGCTGGCCCGCACGCTGGCTCAGCTATGGCAGGACGGCGGTCCGGCCGGCTGGCTGTTTCTGGATGAGCCCACCTCCGCCCTGGATTTATATCACCAGCAGCATATCCTGCGCGTGCTGCGTCAGCTCACGCAGACCGGCCGCCTGACGGTATGCTGCGTACTGCATGACCTGAACCTGGCGGCGCTGTGGTCCGATCGGATTTTGCTGTTGCATGAAGGCCGGCTGGTGGCAACCGGCACGCCGGCAGAGGTGCTGACCGAGGCGCAGCTGACGCGCTGGTATCAGGCGGATCTGGTGGTGCGGCCCCATGCGGAATATGGGGTACCGCAAATTTCCTTGAAGCGCTAAACAGGAACACTACGGCATGTATCGCCGGTGATGACCCGCGCACAAACCCTGCGCCCGGCCCTCTACGATGTTTTCGCCCGCAAACGCAGCGCGCTGAACGCTGCGGCGACCAGGCCACAATGGTGGGGCGATAGCCGGAACATTACCGCCACCGCGTATTGTCAGCCCTGGCGGGTGCCGCCCACCACCAGGTTATCCACCTTAAGCGTCGGCTGCCCCACGCACACCGGGACGTTTTGCCCCGCCTTGCCGCACACGGCGGTGCCGCGATCCAGCGCCAGGTCGTTGCCGACCATGCTAATTTGCTGCAGGGTTTCCGGGCCGTTGCCGGTCAGGGTGGCACCTTTGACCGGCGCGGTGATTTTGCCGTCCTCAATCAGGTACGCCAGGGCGGTCTGGAAACTATATTGCCCGCTGACGATATCCACCTGCCCGCTGCCCAGGTCGGCCAGATATAACCCGCGTTTGACCGAGGCGATAATTTCCCCCGGATCATATTGCCCGCCGCGCATAAAGGTATTGGTCATCCGCGGCATGGACAAATGCGCATAGGACTGGCGGCGGCCGTTGCCGGTGGGCGGCAGCTTCATCAGACGCGCGCTCAGGCTGTCGTGCATGTAGCCTTCGAGAATACCGTCCGCGATAAGCGTGGTGCACTGCGCCGGCTGCCCCTCGTCATCTACGTTCAGCGACCCGCGGCGCCCCGCGACGGTACCGTCGTCGACGATATTGATGCCCGGCTGCGCCACCCGTTCGCCGATCCTTCCGGAATAGATCGACGTTCCCAGCCGGTTAAAGTCGCCCTCGAAGCCATGTCCCATGGCTTCGTGCAACAACATGCCCGGCCAGCCCGCGGCAATCACCACCGGCATGCCGCCGGATGGCGCGGCTACCGCTTCCAGGTTAACCAGGGCCGTATTGATCATGGCGCGCAGCGCGGCCTGCAAAGCGCCATCATTAAACATGCCGAAATCGCCGCGTCCGCCGATGCCGGTATTGGCCGTCTCTTTGATGCCACGTTGCTCAACCACCACGCCGACATGCAAGACCAGCATCGGCCGGATATCTGCCGCCTGATGGAAGTCGTGGCGCAGGACATAGTTTACCGAATGGGTTAACTCCAGGCTGGCCGTCACCTGGACCACCCGGGGATCGACAGCCCGGGTCATGCGGTTGATTTTTTCCAGCAGGCCGATTTTTTCCGCCGTGTCGCAGGCTAACAGGGGGTCTGCGGCAATGAAATGCAGCCGGCCTGCGGGAGATGAAACCGGCGCGGGCAGGGATAACCGACCCGGCACCGCGATGGTTTTTACCGAACGGGCGGCATCCTGCAAATGCTTCAGGTCAATATGCTGTGAGTAGGCAAACGCGGTCTGGTCATGCTCCACCGCGCGCAGGCCGAAGCCCTGGTCGACGTCGAAGGAACCGAAATTCACCACGCCGTTTTCCATTGACCAGCTTTCCCGCCGCAGGCTCTGGACATAAAGGTCGGCGTAATCCACCCGGTGCGCCAACACCTGATCCATAATGTCCTGCAGTTGGCCGTCGTTGATGCCGTGCGGTTCCAGCAACAGCTGCTTTGCCGGCGCCAGGTGGATTGTGGTTAATTTCTCACTCATGGTAAAACTCCTCTGGCTTAGCGTCCTGCCACCTGCAGGCTGTCGATTAACACAGAACCGCTGGTCAGCGCGCCCCGGGTGAGACGATCGGCGCCAACGGCGGCGATATTGCGGAACATATCCGCCAGGTTGCCCGCCACCGTGACGCCGTCAACGGCATGGCGAATTTCTCCGCCCTCCACCCAATAACCACGCAGGCTGCGGGAATAATCACCACTTATCAGGCGCGGTCCGCCGCCGCTGAAGGCGGTGACCAGCAGGCCGGTATGGAGCTTTTTCACCATGGCGGTTAAATCATCGCCGTCGCGGGTATGGCTGCTGCATAAAGCCAGGTTGCCCGGCCCCCACGCGTTGCCGGTGGGTGCCATCCCGAGGCGCCGCGCCGCATAGGCGGACAGGAAAAAACCCGCCAGCAGGCCGTGGTCCACCACTCGGCGCGCCGCGCCGCCGATGCCGTCGCCGTCGAACGCCCGGCTGGCGAGTCCCCGCGGCACAAACGGGTCTTCCTCGATGCTGATATGCCCGCTGAAGACCTCCCGGCCGAGCTGTCCGGCAAGAAAACTATTCTGGCGATACAGCACCGCGCCACTGGCCGCCTGCACCAGATGATCAAGCAGCGATAGGGCGCAGCTGGGATCGAACAGTACCGGGCAGCGCCGGCTGCCGGCCAGCGGGGCGCTGTCCAGGGCCGCCAGCGCCCCGCTCCCCGCCCGGTGGCCTATGGCTTCCGGCGTCATCAGCGACGCCGCCAGGTGAGAGTGCGAATGCCAGAAATCCAGCTGGCTGCGCCCCGGTTTTTTAGCCAGCGCCTTGGCGCTCATCCCGTGATTGGTTTGCCGATCGCCCTGGGCGAAACCCCGGCTGTTCATCAGATACCAGCAGGATTGTCCGGAACGGACCCAGGCCCCGTCGCTGGCAACGTCCTTGCCCGCCGACGCGATACCGGACTCGATGCGATGGGCCAGCGCCAGCGCGCCGGCCTCGTCTAGATCCCAGGGATGCCACAGATCGAGCTCGCGCGGCCCCGGGCACAGGTATTGCTCCGGCGCCAGCCCGGTGAATTCATCTTCCCCGGTATAACCGGCAATCCGGCACGCCGCCTGGACGGTTTCCCGCAGGCGCGCGGGTGAAAAGTCCGTGGAGCTGGTGGTGCCCTGGTGGTGTCCCCGGTAAACCGTTAGCGACATGCTGGACTGCGCGTCGCGGGTGCGCGCCCGCACCCGGCCCTGGCGCATTTCAATCAGCAGGCCGTTGCTCTCGGAAAAAATCACCTGTGCATCGGACGCGCCTTCCCGGATGGCCTGCGTAATAACGCTATCGGCTAATTCAGCCAGTTGCTGCGGGCGGTGCGCAAAGCTATTCGGCATAGCTGCCCCCTGGTCAAAGGTCATGGTTCAAAAGTCCGGCGCGTCGGCCAGCAATCGGTTTAATGCCTGCTGCATACGCGCGCTCACCGGCAGGGCGAGCCGCGCAAGGTTTTGATGGAAGGCATTTTCCCTGGCGAAAAATTCCGTGTTTTGCTCCAGCCACTCCGCCCTGAGCTGGGTAATCTCCTCCTGGGTAAGCTTGCCTGCCGGGCTTAGGCGCTCTTTTTCCTTAAACCAGCCCATACGGATCTCGGGCGTGGCGCGATCCCCGTCGCTCCAGCCCGACAGGATTTCCAACTGCTGGAACTGCGCCCAATTGATGTTGAGCGCGATATTGCCCCATTTATCGCCCTCGGTGGTAACGGGCACCGGCGAAAGATCCCGCAGCAGCGCGGCGATAACTTTCTCCAGTTGCCGGTCCGGTTGCTGATAGCTTTGCAGCAACAATGCCGCCTCCCCGCCCACGGCGGACCAGTCGTCCGCCGCCATTTCCCGGCCCGCAAGCTGTTCGGCGCATAACGCCTGCCACCGCGCCAGCAATCGCACCAACTGCGGATCCCGCAGGTAACCGGCCCAGGGCGCCGACTCTTCGCCAAGCCACCACTGCATAAACCGCTGCGGCACCAGCCGGTAATCCTTGCCGGCGCGCAGCGCCGCGAATAATCCGCCGACCTGCCCGGCGTTAAGATAACCGCAGCGGTCCATCAGCCGGCCGAGGGCAATCGGCAGCCCGGTCATCCGCTCAAAGGCGTGAGGGTCGGGCTGATGCACCATGGCCGCCGACGTGGTACCTTTGCCGTCCATCCAAAAGCTGCCCAAGCCTAAGGTGATATCCCCCGCCCCGGCATGCCCGATAACCCGTTGCGCAATAAATTCATGCAGCCCCTCATCGCCATAAAAACTGGCCCATTCCAGCGCTTCGGCCTGCCGCACCGGCGGTTGCGACACCATATCCACCTGGTGATTTGCCAGCCAGGCGTTAAGCTGGCCCAGGGATAAGGCGCCCACCTGGCGCGCCGGTTCTCCAGTGTCCCGGAACAGCAGCAGGGTAGGAATGCCGCGCACGCCATAGCGCTCCATGATGGCCGGATATTTCTCCACATCGATCTTGGCCACCAGCAGCTTGCCGCCGCTGTTTTTGGCCAGGTTGTCGATAATCGGCGCCATGGTGCGGCACGGCACGCACCATGGCGCCCACAGGTCCACCAGTACCGGTAGCCGCGCCTCGGCCAGGAAACGATCAAAGCTGGCGTCGGATAATTCGTTTGGTTTATTCAACATAGGGATTCCTGTAAAAAGGTTAACTGCCCTGCCCGGGCGTCAGGGTGAGGATATGCTGGTGGAAGTGTTCCAGCTCCTTGCGGTGGGCCACGCTGATGATGGTGCTGCCGGGAAGCCGATCGAGGAGCGCCTGGTACAGCCGGCGTTCGGTTTCCGGATCCAGCGCGCTGGTCGCCTCGTCGAGGAAAATAAAGTCCGGACGGTGCAGCAGTACCCGCGCCATCGCCAGCCGCTGCTGCTCGCCGCCGGACAACACCTGCTGCCAGCGATCGGATTGGGTCAGCGAATCGGTCCGTTCCGCCAGGCAGCAATCCGCCAGCGCCTGACGGCATTGCAGGTCGGTAAAGGCGTCCGGCTCGTCGGGATAGGCCAGCGCGCTTTTTAACGTGCCGACCGGGATATAGCTTTTTTGCGGCAAAAACAGGATACGCGCCGTCTGGGGCCGGGTGATGGCGCCTTCCCCAAAAGGCCATAACCCCGCGCAGGCGCGCAGCAGGGTGCTTTTGCCGCTGCCCGAGCGCCCCCGCACCACCCAGCGTTCGCCGGCCAATACCCGCCAGCGCGGCAAATGCGCAAGCGCCGCGCCGTCCGGACGCCGCAGGGTTAATCCTTCGCAGCAAAGCGCCGAACCCCGGCTTTCCAGCCGGATGCCGGCGGGCTGGTCCCGGGCTTTATTTAACGCCCAAAGCATATCCCGCAGTCGGTTGGCAAGCGCTATCCAGTTAGTAAAGGATTGATAAGCCTGGGGGAAAAACGCCAGCGTACTGAGCAGCATGCCATAGGCCATGGTAATCTGCGTCAGGCCGCCCATGGTGATTTTTCCCGAGAGCAATAAAGGCAGCGCCAGCAGGGTGGGCAGCGGCGAAAAGACCTGGGAAAACATGCTCTGGAAAAAATTCAGCTTAAAGGTTTTACGCATCATCAACAGCGTATTGTCCCGCACCCGGACGAAGCGGGATAACAGCCGCCGTCCCTCGCGTCCGCCGCCGCCAAAAAAGGCGATTTGCTCGGCGTTTTCCCGTACCTGCATGCCGAGGAAACGAAAATCCGCTTCCACCGTTTGTTTATTCATATTGACGCCAATCAGCACCTTGCCCAGCCAGTGGGCCAGGGCGAGATGGGAAAATGAATAGACATAGACGGCGATCACCATATAACCGGGTATCGACAACGCCCTGCCCCCCAGGGGAATAGACAGGGCGCCGGATAATCCCCACAGCATAATGGTAAAGGTCACGACGTTGACCACCACGTTGATGATATTGGTGGACAGGTTGATGCTGATGTCGGTAAAGAGATTAATATCCTCCGCAATACGCTGATCGCCGTTGCTGATTAAATTATCCCGCTCCAGTTGATAATAAGCGGAACCCTGGGTCCAGCGCTCCACATAACGGACGGTCATCCAGGTGCGCCAGCGCAGGGTCAGGTAATTAATCGCCAATACGCTGACCATCGGCAACAACACGGTTATCGTGCCGATGCCCAGGCTTTTCACCATGGTGCCGCTGATAAGCGGCCAGTCCAGCGCCACCAGGGCGTCGGTTAAGCGCCCATGCAGTTTATTCAGGGCAACAAACGCAAACGTGGTGGTGAAATTAATCGTCAGGATGATGGCAATTAATAATAAGGCCAGCCACTTTTCCGACGATACCCAAAAAGGGCGAATTAATTGCCATACACCCGGACGATTGCCGTCGCTGGGCAGCGCTTTATTGATCGATTGTGCCTTCATATTTCCCACGGATTAGAACGAATAGGTCACCGACAACCGCGCGGTGCGGCCCGGCTTCACGCCGATATACGTTGCCGTGGTCGAATAATAATAAAGATCCCGGTCGAATATATTTTTCACACCCAGCGTCACCGTATATTTTGGCTGATGGTAAAACACCGAAGCGTCGGTTTGCGCCCAGCCGCCCATTTTGAAATAATTGCCCGTAGAGCCATTCACGGTGTCGCTGGCCGCCTCGACGCCGATGCCGGCGCCCAGGCCGCGCAAGCGTCCGTCCTGCAGCTCATAGGTACTCCAGATACTGCCGGAATGTTTGGGCTGCGCGGTAACCTTGGTTTTATAGCCGGTAAGCTCGGAGGTATCCGGATCCTTGGGCTGGGCAAAGGTATAGCTGGTGCTGATATTCCAGCCCGGCAAAATTTGCCCATTTAAATCAAAATCAAAGCCTTTGGTTTCCCGCCCTTGCGCGCCAACCGCGTCGCCCGCGATATTGTAAACCGCCACGTTGTCCTGCACGATATGGAATACCGCGGTGGTAATGGTCAGGTTATCGTCCAGCAGGTTAAATTTAAACCCGGCTTCCTTGGATTTGCCGGTGGACGGCGCCAGCGGTTTACCGGTGAGGGTATTGACCGTGCCGACGGTGGCGAAGCTGTTCAACAGGTTGGCGTAGACCGTCACTTCCGGCGTGATATCGTAGCTGACGCCGTAGCTGGGTATCCATTTGGTCTCGTCGGAAAACGAGGTCTTGGTACGGGTTGGGGAGTAAAAGACGTTGGTTTGCGATGTCCATTCAGCCCGTTTAGCGGATAACTGCAAATGCAGTTTTTGCCAGAAATCGATCTGGTCTTGTAAAATCAGCCCCTTTTGATCCTGGGTGGTTTTATACGATTTAAAGGTGGGATCGGGGATATCGGGAAACGACAGGCTATCGGGATCGTTATAGTTGCCGGTGGTAGAAATCCGGCCGCTGTATAAATCCCAGCTAGTGGTCTTTGAATGCTGATAATCGTAGCCGACCAGGATATTATGGGTTATCGGGCCCATATCGATCTTGCCGCGAATATCGTTTTGCAGGCTTATTGCGTTGAGATCCTGCTTATTGGCCAGCTCATGGGTGACTAACGAGCCGTCGGGGTACGCCGCATAAGTCTCATGAATGCGGTAATTCATGGTGTTATCAAGATAGGTGGCTTTACTGTTAAAAGACCAGTCGTCGCTTAAATCCTGGTTCAGTTCGTAATAAGCGGTCTTGGCATTGCCCGCGAAATGGTTATCCTTATCCCCCAGGCGATATACCGGCAGGCGCTGTATACGGCCATTGTTATACAGGGTCGCCGCCGGACCGGAGGTCCTGCCGGTGCTGAATTCCGCGCCCACTTTGAATTTGGTTTTATCCGTCACCCAGGCCAATACCGGCGCGATATAGTCGGCGCGCTTACCGTTAAAATCGGGAAAACTATTATCCGCGTGCATGGTGGAGGCATTTAAACGGTATTGGAAGGTTTTATCATCGTTTAACGGGCCGCCAAGATCGATGGCGGTTTTCACCTCGCCATATTTGGACGTCTCGAATTTTATCGTATGCAGCGGGTCGGCGGTGGGGGCCTTACGCACCACGTTGACCGAACCGGCGGGAGAGCTGTTGCCCGCCAGCACCGCCTGCGGTCCTTTTAACACTTCCACCCGCTCGATACCGTCGATATTGGAGTAGCCGGTGGCGCTGCCGTTGACGGAGCTATTCGGGTTGGACATCCCGTCGGTGGAACCGGACATGACATTAAAACCGCGTATATTGATTGAATTAATGCCGCGGTTGCCGCCCTGCGTCGTAACGCCGCCGGCGTTGCGCAACGCGTCTTCCACCGAGACCGCCTGCCGGTCCTCAATCAGTTTGCGGCTAACCACCTGCACCGACTGCGC
The DNA here is from genome assembly GCF_010131535.1 of Acerihabitans arboris. Classification (GTDB taxonomy): domain Bacteria; phylum Pseudomonadota; class Gammaproteobacteria; order Enterobacterales; family Enterobacteriaceae; genus Acerihabitans; species Acerihabitans arboris. The sequence goes on along the minus strand of NZ_WUBS01000020.1, from coordinate 71,902 downwards.
CGTGTCCTGCAACGCGAGGTTGGTGCGGGTGGCGGAACTGGACGTCGATGGGTTATAGACCGTGGCGTCTTCGCTTTGATCGGCGGCGCCGCTGACGGTAATGGCCGGCAGCGTCTGGCCGCTGTCCTTCGCCGCCTGCAATTCCGATGTGGCGGCGGCCGGCACGGCCGTGGTCACCGCGTCAATAGTCAGGGTGCCGTTGGCGGTGGTGGTGACGGACAGCGGCGTTCCCTGCAACTGGCGTAATATCGCTTGTTCAACAGTGAAATTGCCGCTGATGGGCTTGGCCTGGTAAGGCGCCACCAGCGTGGGATTAAAAGAGATAGTCTGCTGACTTTGGCGCGCAATGGCTAATAAGCCTTGTTCCAGGGAACCCGCCGGCACCGAATAGTGCATCGAGGGCGCCGGCGCCGCGTATGCCTCCTGCGGCGGCAATAATGCGCTATTTGCCACGACAACCGTGATATTTATCGCCAACGCCAACCGGCCTGGTGTAATACGACTCTTCCATGCGCGTTGCAGTACTGCATTCATTGATACGACTCCCGGAGAAAAGGCAAAAGTATAGCGACGCCATAGTGTTATGGGTCAGTCCGACATCTCAGTGTGTATGTGCAACGCGGGCCGAAATGTGTCACCGGGTGGCTGATATTTTTTTTATTATTTACGTTGTTATTGCCTATGACGCTGCCGGCTGTTCGCCCCCATAACAAGCGTATTGCGGCGCGCCGGCACTATTTTGGTGCGAAACGGCGGATCAACGAATCTAAAATGCCCCACGTCCCGTCCGCTTTTGTGCGACGTTGCGCATTAATGCGGCGCTTATAACAAAAGTGGTCTTAGTAAATAAAAAAATATACTTATACTCTATGGATATAACCTAGAGATAAAAATTATTGGCTCGCTTATTGCTGGGCAGGCTTGAATGAACCCCCGCTCTGCCCGCGATAACCTGCGCGGCGGGCAAGAGCGGCACTATTTGTTGAGGATTGGTGGTAATAATCCTTTGTTGAGGCCTGAGAAAGGTTTTACGCTTAGATTAAGCCAGACGGATGAGATGATGCCTGCTGAATTTACCAGCCGAACAGATGCATTAACGCTTATTTTTCGCAGCGATTATCGGTGGCTCACCGATAAGCTGAGACGGCGGATCAGCTACGGCACCGGCGCGGAAGATATCGCCTCCGAGGCGTTTGTGCGGCTGGCCGCGATCCCTGAGCTGCTTAATATCCGCGAGCCGCGGGCCATGCTGACCACGCTTGCCCAGCGGGTATTATACGAAAACTGGCGCCGCCGCGACCTGGAGCAGGCCTATCTCAACGCGCTGGCAAGTAGCCCGCAGCGCTGCCATCCCTCGCCGGAAGAGCAGGAGATGGTTATCGAATCATTGCTGGCCATTGACCGCGCGCTGGATGGGTTGTCCGTCAACGCGCGCAAGGCGTTTTTATTTAACCAACTGGACGGCATGACCTATGCCGACATCGCCCGGGAGCTGGGCGTCTCGGCCAGCATGGTGCGCAAGTATGTGGCGAAGGCGCTTACCAACTGTTATCTGGTGACCGCGGGGCAGAATGAATAACCGGCCGGAACACGAATGATAAAATTGACCCAGCGACCCGATTCCGCCGCTCAGGAAGCCATCGAATGGATGGTGCTGCTACGTTCCGGCGAGGCCACGGACGACGATTTCCGGGAATATGAACGCTGGCGTTATGCCGACGCGAGCCACGACGCCGCCTGCGCCAAAATAGAAACCACGCTGGGTAAAATCCAGTCCCTGACGCATACCATGCCGCCGGAAAATGTACGCCAGGCCCTGCTGGCGCCTTCCAGCCGCCGCAAGTTTTTGCACAATACGCTGGGTATCGCCGCCGTCGCCGTAGTCGGCGGCCTGGTGGTAAACCAGAAATATCCCGTGCCTTACCTGTTGTCCGATATCCATACCGATACCGCCCAGCGGCGGCGTATCGAGCTGGACGACGGCAGTACCCTGGATATGAACGCGCGCACCGCGCTGAATATCGCCATCAACGATAAACTGCGTAACGTTGACCTGCGCACCGGCGGTTTTATCGCCCGCGTGGTGGACGACACCCGGCCGTTCAGCGTCAATACCGGCATGGGACGCATCCTGGCGGGCGAAGCGCGTTTTCATGTGCGCCAGGAATCCGGCGGCATCCATCTGGCGGTGCTGGAATCGGTGGTAAAAGTCACCAACCGGCGCGGCGACAGCCAGCGGGTCGAGGCTGGCCACGGCCTGTGGTTCAACCAGGATATGCTGATGCCGGTGGGCATTTCCCCCTACGCGGAGACCGCCTGGACCCAGGGCCGGCTGGAGGTGAAGGATACGCCGCTGAGTTCGGTTATTGCTGCGCTGAAAAACTACAGCCCGGCGGTTATCCGCCTGGATCCGGCCGTCGCCAACCTGCGCGTCAGCGGCAACTTCCCGCTGGACGATGTGCCCTATGCGCTCGACGCCCTGGCCCAGACCATGCCGATTGCCATCACCCGTACCACGGGATACTGGATTCGCATCACGGCGGCCGACGTTTGACCGCGCTCAAATTTCCGCATTTTTTTTACCCGGCGGGTGTCACTTTTGCCTCTTCGTTGCACATACAGGATAAGTCTCCCAGCGATTGCCGCTAATGCGGGTGTGCGGTCGGTCTGGATTTATCGCGAGGTAGTGGTGAAAGCACAGCGCCTGATGTTGAAAGATAGGATTGAAGTGCCTGAAAGAGCAGCTACCGCCGTGCTTTTGCCCGCGGGGCCCGCGGCGGCTAAAAAAGATTACCGCCCCAGACTGACGGTTGCCGCGGTGGCGCTGGCCCATCTGGCGCTGATTGCCGCGGCCATTACCCATACCACGCAATACCGGCCGCTGGACATCATTAATCCGGCCGAACAGACCAGCGTGCAGGTAACCATGGTCGAGCAGCCGCAGCCCGAGCCGCCGCCGGTTCCCCTGGTCAGCGAGGCGCCGCCGGTATTGACCGCGGACAACAGCGAACGCGAAGTGGCGCAAAACGAGTCGGCCCCGGTTGCGCCCGCGCCGGAAATCAAGCCGGAAATACCGCCGCCGCCCAGGCCGAAGCCTAAACCCGCGCCGAAAATCAAACCAACACCCCAGCCGGTGCGCGAACCCTCCCGGCCGGTGACTCAGGAAAAGCCTTCGCCGGTACAAAACGCCAAGGTCGCCGATCGGGTGGCCATACCGGCGGCGACCCAGGGTGAAATGCTGAAAAGCGTACCCAACGCCACGCCGAAAAATGTATCGACCGTAGGCTGCCAGGTGCCCGCGCCCGACTACCCCCGCAAGGCGAAACGTCTGCAGGAAGAAGGCGAGGTGCTGATCCGCCTGATCATCAATGCCAACGGCACCCTGAGCCGCGGCGAGGTCGCGCGCAGCAGCGGCTATGAGGATCTCGACCAGGCGGCAATGGCGGCGGTGTCCCGCATCCGGTGTAACCCCTACGTGGAAAACGGCCAGGCGATTTCCGTTATGACGGTGCAACCCATTACGTTCAAATTATCCCGTTAGCCCGCAGGGGTTGGCGCATGAAGATGGCCGATAGCGTTTTTTGATAATAGAGGTAGCATAATGAATGAGTTTGGCATTGAGCACGTTTGGCTGCAGGGCGATATAATCACCCGCGCGGTGGCCCTGGTCCTGCTGGTCATGTCCATAATGTCCTGGTCGGTGATCGCTATTAAATGCATACAGGGCGCCGGGCTGCGCAAAATCGCCCAGCGTACCAAGCACCGGTTCTGGCGCGAAAAAACGCTGCCGTCCGCCATTGAATCATTGGGCAACAACGGCAATAACCCGTTCCGCGACCTGGCGATTGCCGGCCATGCGGCCATGTCCCACCAGTACAATATCGAGGCCGGCATCAGCAATAATCTCGATATCAGCGACTGGCTGGCGCGCGGCCTGAAAAACAGCATGGACGACAGCAGCGCCAGGCTGCAGTCGGGCCTGGGCATCCTCGCCTCCATCGGCAGCACCGCGCCGTTTGTCGGGCTATTGGGTACCGTTTGGGGCATCTATCATGCGCTGCAATCCATCAGCCTGGCGGATCAGCCGGATCTGGCCCACGTCGCCGGCCCGGTCGGCGAAGCGCTGATTATGACGGCATTCGGCCTGTTCGTCGCCATTCCGGCGGTACTGGGATTTAACACCATCAGCCGGCGCAACCGCGGCCTGCAGCATGCCATCGCCCGTTTCGCCCACGATCTGCACGCCTACTATCTCACCGGCTCGCGCATTACCACCGCCGATGTGACCGAGCTGCGCGCCGGCGACATGGCCGCGCCTAATCTGGCCCAGCCGTTTCGCGCCGGCCAGTCGATGTGAATGCGGGTTTGAGGAGTCAATGTAAATGAGCATGTCCGATAATTCACAGTTCGAGATAGACGAGGATCCGCTGGTGAACGATATCAATATGACACCGTTTATTGATGTCATGCTGGTCTTGCTGATTGTATTTATGATCACCTTGCCGGTGATCAATCACGCGGTAAAGGTGAACCTGCCCAAAGCCAACGCCAGCGTGGTGGATAAAGACGTCAAGGCAATAGATATTTCGGTCATGGCCGACGGCAGTATCGCCTGGGACAAGCAGGCCATTGACGACGCCACCTTTAAAAGCCGGCTGGAAGAAACGGCAAAACTGCCGCAGTTGCCCCACCTGCGCATCTACGCCGACCAGGCGTCGGAATACGGCCGCGTCGCGTTTGTCATGACCAGCGCGCAAAGCGTCGGCCTGACCAAATTTGATTTTATCGTCGATAAACACGGCGCTTGAGCGTGATATCGGCGACCGGCTCCCCGGCTGGACAAGCCGCGCCAGCAGCACGCCGGCGGCGGTGCCGATCGCCATATCGCTTTAGGCCCGGCGCTCAGAGCGCCTGGATATCCTCCTCATGGATGGCGCCATGATCCAGCCGGAAAAGACGATTGCACAAACGTTTAACCAACCCCTGGTCATGGGAGGCAAAAACAAAAATATCGGTGCCGGCAATCCAGTCGTGCATACGCGCTTCGGCCTTTTTTTGGAAGGAGGCGTCGCCGGTGCCGAACATTTCGTCAATCAGCAGGATGTCCGGCCTGACGGAGGTGGCCACGGCAAACATCAGCCGCATGGTCATTCCGGACGAATAGGTACGCACCGGCAGGGCAAGGAAGTCGCCCAGCTCGCTGAAATCCTCGATATCCGGCACATTGGCCCTGGCCTGCGCTTTGGAATTGCCCATCAGCAACAGCATGCGCATGATATTTTCATACCCCGAGAGCTCCGGGTCCATGCCGGCGCCCAGTTCAAACACCGTCGCCACCGACCCGGTACGAATGACTTTTCCCGCGGTGGCGCTGTAAATCCCGGCCATGGTCCTGAGCAGGGTGCTCTTGCCGGCGCCGTTATGTCCGGTTAATCCCACGGCGTCGCCGCTGCGCAGCGTAAAACTAACCCGATCCAGGGCGGTCACCGTGACGACGGCCCCGGCGCCTTTGCCAATGCGGCCGCCGGTGCCGATCCTGACCAGCTGATTGCGCAGGGACTGCGCATGGGCGTTATAAATCGGGTACGCAACCGTGACATTATCAAAGATCAGTGACGCCATAATGAAATCCAAAAAGTTGCGGCAGCCGCGTTAAATCCAAAACGCCAGACGAGGCGCGCGCCGGTTAAACAATATTAGCGTTACCGTCCAGCCCAGCAGCGCCATGGCGCCCGTCACCAGATAGACAAAACCCCCGGGGATGGCGCCGAAGATGGGTTCCCGCACCAGGGCGATAAAATAGGTAAAGGGATTCATCCAAATAATCGCCTGGTTGACACCGGCATGGCCCGCCTTATAGATAACCGGCGTCAGGAAAAAGACAATCGGCATCAACGACTGCACAATCTGCTCCACATCGCGAAACCGGGCGCCGATTAATCCCAGCAGCACCGATATCCACAGCAGGTTAACCAGCACCAGCGCCAGACCCGGCAAGCACAGCAGCGTGACCCATCCCACCGGCTGGGGATAGGCCAGTAGCACCAGTACCAGCACTATCAGATTATGCATAAGCGTGATCGACTGGCGCGCCATCAGCTGAATGGGATGGATACAAAAAGGCAGCTGCAGGTTGCGGATGATTTGCGCCTGCCGCACAAATACCGACGTGCTTTCCGTCACGCAGCCCGAGATAAATTGCCATAACAGCAATCCTACGGTTAACGAAGGAATCAGTTGGCCGGGCTCTTGGTTCAGCAGCTGGCTCCAGACCAGGCCCAGGCCGACCACGCCGATGGCGGCGCCAAGCGTTAGCCATAATGGCCCCAGCATGCTGCGCTTATAACGCGCCTTGGTATCGCTATAGGCCAAATGGCAAATAAGCGGCAGATGGCGCAGGCTGTTAAATAAGTCGTTAATGGCAAAGTCCATTGCGGCGGCTGACCCTAAAAGCGCTGTAAAATATCGGATAGGCATTTAATGACGGGCGTAATCTCCAGAAGCTTGCACCGTTCATTGATCAATATGGCCTGGGTGATATCTAAATCCCGCTGGCGCCACAATAGCTATTTTATAGTGTAAGGCGCGCAGCACCAGAAATTCCACCGCAATATATCATTTACTGAATTCATGCCAATATGGATAATATTTTTATGTGGATATAAAAAAATAAATTAATTAACAACATAGTTAATCTTGATAAGGTTAATAATACATTCCCCCTCTTCCGGTTATAGATGAACTAACCTAGCAGAATGTAAAAGCTGCCTCAACAGTGACCCTCATGGTGAATGCAGGGTTAATTTTTGTCGTGATTTTCAGGAAGATTTGACGATATGAGCATATTGGTGACAGGCGGTGCGGGATTTATCGGGTCTAATTTTGTGCTGGACTGGCTTGTCCGGCACGATGAGCGGGTGATCAACCTGGACAAGCTGACCTATGCCGGCAACCGGCAAAACCTGGGGGAGCTCTCCTACGATCCGCGCCATATTTTTGTCGAGGGTGATATTGGCGACCGGGATTTGGTCGATCGCCTGCTGGCGACCTATAGGCCCCGGTGTATAATCCACTTCGCCGCCGAAAGCCATGTCGATCGTTCCATCCTTAATCCGGGCGAGTTTATCCAGACCAATGTGGTCGGCACCTTTAACCTGCTTGAAAGCGCGCGCCGCTATCTGGAATGCGCCGATATCGCCGCTAAGACCGCCTTTCGCTTCGTACACGTGTCCACCGATGAAGTCTACGGCACCCTTGATCACGACGCGCCGGCATTTCGTGAAAGCCATAAATACGAACCCAATAGTCCCTATTCCGCCAGCAAGGCGGCCGGCGATCATCTAGTGCGGGCCTATTGCCATACCTACGGCCTGCCGACTATCACCACCCATTGTTCCAATAACTATGGCCCCTATCATTTTCCGGAAAAGCTTATCCCGCTGGTGATCCATCATGCGCTGGCAGGCAGGCCCCTGCCGGTTTATGGAGACGGACGGCAAATCAGGGACTGGCTGTATGTAAAGGATCACTGCGCAGCCATTCGCTGCGTGCTGGCATCGGGCCGGGTGGGGGAAACCTATAATATCGGCGGGTGGAATGAGCAAACCAATATCGACGTGATCACCAAAATCTGCTTCCTGCTCGACCAGCTGCGGCCGAGGGCGGACGGCAGGCCTTACGCCGGCCAGATCCAGTTTATCAAAGACCGGCCCGGGCACGATCGCCGCTATGCCCTTGATGCGTCGAAGATTGAAACCGAGCTGGGATGGAGGCCGGTGGAAACCTTCGAGACCGGCATCCGCAAGACGGTGCGGTGGTATCTGGACAACCAGGCGTGGGTCGACAATATTACCACCGGCGCCTATGCCCACTGGGTGGAAAAACAATACCAGTGATTTCACCTGCACCCTGTGTTTGCGCGGTTATCGTCACCTATCATCCCGATCCGGTCCTGTTCGCCGAACTGCTCGCCGCCATCGCCGGACAGGTACAGGAACTGGTGATCGTGGATAACGGATCGTCCGCGGCCCGCGTCGAGGCCCTGACAGCCTTTGCCCGGGGTTCGCCCCGCCGGCATATCCTCCCGCAGGAAGGGAACATGGGCATCGCCGCCGCCCAGAACCGGGGCATCTGGCGCGCGCTGGACCTGCGCTGCACCCACGTGCTGCTGCTTGATCACGACAGTATCCCGGCCGCCGACATGGTACGGCAGCTATTGTTACTGGAGAGCCGGTTGCTGGCCGACGATATCCGCGTCGGCGCGATCGGCCCCACCCAGGTGGACAGACGCACCTTTACCCGCGCCGGATTCGTCCGCAGACAGCAGATGTTTATTCGCCGCCGTTATCCGTGCCGCGTCGCCGGTTATGTGGAAACGGATTTCCTCATCTCTTCCGGCATGCTGATTCGCGCCCCGGCGCTGCGCGCGATCGGCGTGATGAACAGCGGCTATTTTATCGATCACGTGGATACCGAGTGGTGTTTTCGCGCCACCCACCTGGGGTATCGCCTGTTTGGCGCCCAACGGGCGGTGCTGCACCATACGTTAGGCTACGGGGTAATCAAAATCTGGCTCGGCCGCTGGCGCGAGGTGCCGCAGCATAGCCCGCTGCGGAATTACTATATCTTCCGCAATACCCTGAAGATGGTGCGCCGCACGCCGATGACCATGGCATGGCGCCTGGCCCATCTTTACCGCCTGGGAATGTTCCTGTGCTTTTTTCTGATCGTGGGCAAGCCTCGGGCGCAACGGCTGCGCATGATGCTGCTCGGCATCCGGGACGGCATCAAGGGAGTGGAGGGCATGATTGACAGCGGCAAGATTACGCTTGGCAAATAGACCCGGCATGATTACCCCGCCCCGGCCGCCCGCCGATGCCAAGCCGTGAAGCGTTCCGGGTCCGGGCGTCCAGCTTAAGCGCCAGGTCGTAAAGCACCGGGACCTACCGGGGTAGAAGATATGTCATCCGATATTGGCCGTGACGTACTCATAGATCCCGGCCATCTGCGATTCCCAGTCCAGGTGCTCCATGGTGGCCAGGCCGCCGTCCGCTAATTTTTGCCGCAGCAAACGATCATGGTAGAGCGCGGTAAACGCCTCCAGCACCGCCTGGGGAGTGGGATCCGCCAAATACGCGTTTACGCCATGACGGCAAAACCATTCTACCTGCGGCCCGTTATTGGAGATAACCGGGACGCCGCAGGCCATTAACTCCACCGGCAGATACGACAGGTTGGTGCCGGAGAACGCCATACCCACATCGCAGGTCCGGTACAGGTCCCCCGTGTCCTTCAGCGTCATGTTGCCCAGCAGGGTGGCCGGGAACGGCGGGCGGGCTTTTAAATCCAGGCCGGCGATGACGATTTCAACCTCGGGAAAATGGCGGGCAATTTTTTTCAGCGACGCCATGCCTAAATCAAAACAGCGTCGCTCCGTGGAGGGACGACCGTAAAAAAACAGTCGGGATACCGTCTTGCGCACCATCGTCTTGCCCGCCGCCGGATAAAAGATGTTGCGGTCGGCGGCAAACAGGTAGTTGCGGGCACGGCCGCCGTGGGATTCATAACACTGCTTAAGCCAGCCTCCCCCGGTAATGCCGGTAAAACCAAAACCGTAGGTGGCATTGGCCTGCATTGACGCCGTGCCATATGCATAAAACTGGCTTTCATAATCCTGCATGAAATAAAATTTTTCCCGCGCAAAGGGGAAAGCCCGCACGTTATACGCGGATTGCCAGGTGGTGGCAATCGCGCCGGCGCAGGCGGGTAGCAAAGCGGGATCGATAATCACCTCCAATAAACACCCGGGCAGGGCGCGCTTCAACTCATTTTGCAACTGCCTGGAGGAATTGTGGCGTTCATTATTATAAATAAATATAATATTCTTGGTATCATATTTCGCAAAGTGGTTGGCGAAACGGAATAACGTATAATGGCCGCCGCCCCAGACATTAGACCAGTCGGGGACAAACCAGATAAAGGTCGGCCGCTTATCCCCGCTGGCGGCGGGAATCAACGCGCCGCCATATTCGGCCCAGGGTTTATAATCAAGCACGGCGTTGGCGGAAACGATCGGATCTACCGTCGCCATTTCCGGCCAGACATTATTGGTGCCGGCATTGACCCTGTGATGCAATAAGACGAAAAAACGCGGAAAAAGTTTAAACAGCGAAAATATCAGCGCATTACCATAGCCAAATTCCCTGGCATAGTGCATAAAATATTGTACTTTGCTTTTCATAATACCGGTTCATCCTTGGAATGAGGCAACATACCTTGCCAGGTCATCTTTCCAATAACCTGGTATACATGACTCGCTTAACGACGGAAGATAAATGGATTGAATACCCTCGGAGAAAGGACGCGGCGCGGACAAGGGAAACCTGGACGACTCCACCGGCATGATGCTGCCTTTGAATTTTAATATTTCGCCGATAGCGCGCGCAATATCAAAACGGCTAATGGTGCCGTGGCTGGCAAAATGATAGGTCCCGGTCTGACGGTTAGCCATCGCCTTGATAATAAAATCACTCAACTGGCCGGCGGAGGTAAGGCTGCCCAAACGGTCGCTTACCGCTTTCAGCTCGGTGGCGCCGTCCTTGATCTGTTGGATAATCTTACCGACAAACTTATGATCCTTTCCTGGCCCGCCGCCAATCATCCAACCGGCGCGCAGTATCAGATGATTATCGGGACAGTTGGCCCTAACCGCGTCCTCGCCATTTAATTTCGAGCGGCCGTAATAATTGGTCGGCTGCGGAATATCGAGTTCGTTGTAGCTGATCTTGCCCTCGGCGCCAAATACGTTAGACGATGAAATATATAACAACCAGGCGCCGCAGGCCTGCGCCGCCTTGGCGATTTGCTCCGTGGCCAGGTGATTGCAGATCCCGGCCCGCGCCGGTTCACGCTCACATAAATCCACATCGGTTTCGGCGGCGAAATGCAGGATCACATCCGGCCTGGCCTCTTTAACATAGTCATAAATGGCCTTGTGATTGGCCAGGTCAAAACGGCTGCGATCGGCAACGATGGCCTCATAGCCGTAATCATTGAGGGTACTGGTAACATAGGTACCAAGCATGCCGGTACCGCCGGTCAGGAAGATTTTATTCATGGGTTAAAATACCTCGGCGTCGGCAAGGACTTTGCCGGATTGGTCTTTATCGGATAATATCGGTTCGAGCATTCCCGCCGCGGGCGCCATGACTTTCCGCCATTGCACCTGAATATCAGGATCATCGAAGCGGATACACCGGTCATATTGCGGGCACCAATAATCGGTCACCAGGTATTGCAGTTTTGCCGTGGCCGATATCACCTGGAAGCCGTGGGCAAATCCTTCGGGGATCCAAAGCTGATGATTATTTTCCGCGGACAACAGCGCCCCCACCCATTGGCCGAAGGTCGGGGAATGCTTGCGCAGATCCACCGCCACATCAAATACTTCTCCCGCCACCACGCGCACCAATTTGCCCTGCGGCCTGCCCACCTGGTAATGCAATCCCCGGATGACATTTTGCCGGGAAAAGGATTCATTGCCCTGGACAAAACTGAGGTCACGATTGAGCGCCCGTTGTAATTTTTCGAGATTAAAGCTTTCGAAAAAATAACCCCGCTCATCGTTAAACAGGCACGGCTCAATTAATACGACGTCGGGAATGTGCTGTGGAGTAAAATTCATGGCGTATTCTCTTCCAGTAAAAATTGCAAATATTGCCCGTAGCTATTTTTCATTAACCGCCGGGCCAGTTCGGCCAACTGTTTATCATCGATCCACCGCTGTTTGTAGGCTATCTCCTCCGGGCAGGACACTTTTAACCCCTGCCGGCTTTCCAACGTGGCGATAAATTGCCCGGCCTCCAATAAAGCGGTATGGGTGCCGGCATCCAGCCAGGTATAACCCCGACCCATTACCTGCACCGTTAGCGCCTCCTTCTCCAGATAGAGCCGGTTCAAATCGGTAATTTCCAGTTCACCGCGCGCCGAGGGTGTTAATGTCCTGGTTAATTCACATACCTCCTCATCGTAAAAATACAGCCCCGTGACCGCACAGGTGGAAGTGGGATTTGACGGTTTTTCCTCAAGGCTTAATACTTTCCCCTCCGAGCTGAATTTTACAATGCCATAGCGTTGCGGATCCTGAACATGATAGGCAAAGGCGCATGCGCCCTTCTCGCAGCTCATGGCGTTTTTCAGCAGTTTTGGCAAATCATGCCCATGAAATATATTATCGCCCAGGATAAGGGCGCAGGGATCGCCGTCCAAAAATGCTTCTCCCAGGATAAAAGCCTGGGCCAGGCCGCCGGGCGAGGGTTGCACCAGATAATTAAGATTAATGCCCCATTGTTCTCCGTTGCCTAATAACTGCCGGAAGCGCGGCGTATCCTGTTCGGTCGAAATGATTAATATCTCTTTAATACCCGCAAGCATCAGGGTACTCAAGGGGTAATAGATCATCGGCTTATCGAATACGGGTAAGAGCTGTTTTGATATGGCCAATGTGGCCGGGTGCAGGCGGGTACCCGCGCCTCCGGCAAGAATGATTCCTTTCCGTTTCATTTAAATAGTCCTCGGCCCTCACATCGCGCCCTGCCTATTGCCTACGGATACGCTTAACGGATATGATTAATAACCGTAGTTAACAAGAATAGTTAACGAACGTAGTGAGTGGACAGGGTTAACGGACATGATTTTAATAAAATTATTTTAATTAAGTATTAGCTAAGCATTTCTTTAATAAGATATTCCGCCGCTGTAGATATAATTTATTTAATATAACCTATTCCGGCGGGATGATGACATTCCCGCCGGCAATATGTAATTGCATCAGTTGTCCGTACGCAGCAGCGGACCGAATTGCGCAGACGCCTTATCCAGTGCAATCGATGCCGGGGCAAGGGCGCTGAACCTGGCCTTTAGCTCGCTTATCGGCGCAAAATAACCCATGGTCATGGCCGCCAGCTGTTGCCGGGTGCCGGTATCCAGCGCCTCAATTTCCACCGACGCGCCGCCCCGGTCCAATGGCGCGGCAAACATCGCCACGCTCAGCACATTTAACGATGGGGATACGGTGGCGATATCGGTGATCGCGGCGCGAATCTCCGCAGGCCGCCCTTCAGCCGTTGCCGGCAGGCGGTTTACCTGCGCCTGCAGCCCCGCCCGGAGTTTGTTCAGCAGCCTGGCGCGCTCTTCAGGGGACAGGTTGTTCGCCGACGTTACCCGCCATTCAACCGTGGTGATAACCGTATGCGCCGGATCCAACGCCTCCGGGGTACGCAGCATACGCATACTGCCATCGGACGAGAGCGTCAGGCGATTGTAGGAACCAAGGAACCCGCTGGCTTTGGTCGGCATGGTGCTGCTGCAGGCCGATAACAGCAATACCGCCGCTGCCAGGGCCGTCCATACCCGCTGACGCTGATGACGCATGTTGACTCCAGTGATGATCGATCGCCGCGTTGCCGCGGTTATGCCGGCGTTGCTGCACTATATGCCGACCAAATTATCATCCGCCGCCGCAGAAAGCGACTGCATCACAGGCCGCGGGGGATTGCCGTGAGCGTGCGACGGGAACAATATCCGGAGCAGCGTTGCGCTGTTGGCGGCCGGGCGGTTAATCCGTGAACTATTTCACACATTGTACACGGGTCTGCCGCGTTTCCATGAATACCCTCACAAAAGCTCGGCAAACTCATGGAAACCGGTTTCCATTTTGTATCCAATGGCAATGGTAAACACATTCCCCCAGAGGCTGAAAAATGAAAAGCATCATGTTGTGCTGTTCCGCCGGGATGTCCACCAGCATGCTGGTGAGAAAAATGCAGGCCGAGGCTGAAAAGCGCGGGCTGGAAATCAACATCGACGCCTTTGGCGTAGGCGAATTCGACGAGCAGTTTGCCCGTTACCAGCTGGTGCTGCTGGGGCCGCAGGTCAAATATATGCTGGAATCGCTGTCGGCCAAAACCGCGGAACAGGGAATTCCGGTGGCCGCCATCGATATGATGGATTACGGCATGCAGCGCGGCGACAAAGTGCTCGACTTTGCCCTTTCCCTGATGAAATAACCGCCATCGAATAACAATAACAGGACGACACCATGAGTACCTTATACCAAGCTATGGTCGGAGTCATTGAGCGTCATATTACCCCGATGGCCGGTCGCGTCGGCCAGCAAAAACATATTATCGCCATCCGCGACGGCTTTCTCGCCGCACTGCCGTTTATGATCATCGGCTCGTTTATGCTGGTGTTTATTTTCCCGCCCTTTTCTCCCGATACCCAGTGGCGCTTTGCCCGCGGTTGGCTGGATTTTTCCGTGCGCTACCGCGATCGGCTAATGCTGCCGTTCAATCTCAGCATGGGGGTCATGACGTTTTTTATTTCGGTCGGCATCGGCGCCAGCCTCGGCAAACACTATAAGCTTGATCCCATCATGACCGGCCTGCTGTCTTTTATGGCGTTCCTGCTGGTGGCGGCGCCTTATCACGATAAGCAGATATCGGCGGCCTATTTCTCCGGCCAGGGCATTTTTACCGCCATCATTACCGCCATCTACGCCAGCGAGATGTATGCGTGGCTAAAACGCCGCAATGTCACCATCCGCCTGCCGAAGGAGGTGCCGACCGGCGTGGCGCGCTCGTTTGAAGTCCTGATCCCGGTGGTGGTCATTGTCGCCACCCTGCATCCGCTCAACCTGCTGGTGGAGCATTACACCGGCATGATCATCCCCGAAGCCATTATGCAGCTGCTGGCGCCGCTGGTGTCCGCCTCGGACTCGCTGCCCACCATGCTGCTGTCGGTGCTGATCTGCCAGATCCTCTGGTTTGCCGGCATCCACGGCGCGCTGATTGTCACCGGTATCATGAACCCCTTCTGGATGACCAACCTGGCGCTGAACCAAAGCGCCCTGGCCGCGGGCGCCCCTCTGCCGCATATCTACCTGCAGGGGTTTTGGGACCATTACCTGCTGATAGGCGGCGTTGGCTCCACCCTGCCGCTGGCGTTCCTGCTATTGGTCAGCCGCTCGGTCCATCTGCGCACCATCGGCCGCATGGGCGTGGTGCCGAGCTTCTTTAATATCAACGAGCCCATCCTGTTCGGTACGCCGATTATCATGAATCCGGTGATGTTCCTGCCCTTCACCCTGGTGCCGATGATTAACGCCACCTTCGCCTGGACCGCCACCAAACTGGGTTGGGTATCCCAGGTGGTGCAACTGACCCCCTGGACAACGCCCGCGCCTGTCGGTGCGTCCTGGGCCGCCAACTGGACCTTGAGTCCGGTAATCATGTGCCTGTTCTGTATGCTGATGTCGGCGGTGATGTATTACCCGTTCCTGAAGGCCTACGAGCGTACCCTGTTGAGGAAACAAGCAGAAAGCCAAACCGCCGATGCCCGCGTGGCGCTGGGGTCCTGATGTCAAAACCAAATTATGACCTTTCGCGAGACGCTATCGGCAACGGTAGAACCGCGCCCGGCGCGGCGTTCCGCCGACACGAATGGGGGACAACCTGATGCAGTATCAATTTCCGGATGATTTCTGGTGGGGCAGCGCCAGCTCGGCGCCGCAAACCGAGGGTGAGAGCCTTGGCGGCGCAAAGAGTCCAACCGTATGGGATCACTGGTTCGCCCTGCAGCCCGGGCGTTTTTTCCAGCAGGTGGGGCCGCAGGATACCTCGACCTTTTACCGCCACTGGCGGGAAGATATCGCCCTGCTGAAACAAACCGGCCATAACAGCTTTCGCACCTCGATATCCTGGGCGCGGCTGATCCCGGACGGCCGGGGCGATGCTAACCCTCAGGCGGCGGCGTTTTATAACCAGGTGATCGACGAACTGCTGGCCCAGGGCATCACGCCGTTCATTAACCTGTTCCACTTCGACATGCCGATGGCCATGCAGGCCTTGGGCGGCTGGGAAAACCGGCAGGTGGTGGATGCCTATGCCGATTATGCCGCCGTCTGTTTCGAGCTGTTCGGCGATCGGGTCAGGCACTGGTTTACCTTTAACGAGCCGATAGTGCCGGTGGAAGGCGGTTATTTATATGATTTCCATTACCCCAACGTGGTGGATTTTAAACGCGCCGCCACCGTGGCCTACCACACCATGCTGGCGCACGCCTCGGCGGTAAGACATTTTCGCAAGTCCGGCCAGGGTGGTGAAATCGGCATTATCCTGAACCTGACGCCGTCTTATCCCCGTTCGCAGCATCCAGCGGATCTGGCGGCGGCGAACCATGCCGATCTGCTGTTTAACCGCAGCTTTCTCGACCCGGCGCTGCGCGGCCATTACCCTGAGGAACTGATCGCGCTGCTAAAGCGTTACGGTCAGCTGCCGGCCAGCCAACCCGGCGACGACGAACTGCTGTCCGGCGGCATCGTCGACCTGCTCGGCATCAATTATTACCAGCCGCGCCGGGTGCAATGCCGGATTAACCAGGTCAACCCCGACAGCCCGTTTATGCCGGAATGGCTATTTGATCACTACCAGATGCCCGGGCGTAAAATGAATCCGTGGCGCGGCTGGGAAATCTACGAGCGCGGCGTCTACGATATCCTGACCAACCTGCGGGATAATTATCACAATCCGCGCTGCTATATTTCAGAAAACGGCATGGGCGTGGAGGATGAGCTGCGTTTTCTGCGAAACGGCAGCATCGAGGATGACTACCGTATCGATTTTGTCCGCGAACACCTTATCTGGGTTCACCGCGCGCTGGCGGAAGGCAGCCGCTGCCTGGGCTATCATATCTGGACCTTTATCGATAACTGGTCGTGGACCAATGCCTATAAAAACCGCTACGGCCTGGTGCAGCTCGATCTTGCCACACAGCGGCGCACGGTGAAAAAAAGCGGCCGGTGGTTTGCCGACGCGGCGCGCAATCACGGTTTTGACGAAGACGCGCGCTGATGGACAATAAAACCACGATAATGATCCTGCTGGTCATGCGCGGAATTATTTAATGAATGCCTTCTTGGCGCGGGAATTGATTAATGAGATGGTGATCCTTTATCAACGGCAATCTCCACAGCAGGAATATGGCGAACATAAATGATGTCTCCCGTTTGGCCCGGGTATCGAAAGCCACGGTATCCCGCGTGCTCAGCGGCAACCGGGGCGTCAGGGAAGAAAGCCGCCAGGCGGTGCTGAAGGCCGTCCAGGCGCTTAACTACCAGCCCAACCTGATAGCCCAATCGCTAAGCGGCCAATCCACCGGCTGCGTGGGGGTCATCTGCGCGATGGAATCCATGCAGCATGCGGTGAACTACCTGCCGGCGCTGGAAAAACAGTTCCGGCGCCATAACAAACATTTACTGCTGCGCTTTGCCGACAGCGCCGCCGGCGTCGAGAGCGCCATCTCGTCGCTGGGGCGGGGCTTATGCGATGCCATGATCGTTATCGGCGCGCGTTTTGAACTGCCTAAGCTTGACGGCAGCGTTGTGTTAATCGACTGCCTGAACGCGCCGGGCGCCTACAGCATCAGCTTTGATCACGCCTTTGCCGCCGAAACCGCCTGCCAATACCTGATAAGCCATGGGCGCCGTCAACTGGCATTACTGAATTACCCAGACGGCGAGACCGCGGAAAACGTGCTGCACGGTTATCGCCGCGGTCTTGAATACCATCTGGTGCCCTATAACCGCCGCCTGGTCGTCTGTCGCGATCCCTCCCCGCGCGTGGCGCTCCAGGCCCTGGTTAACAGTGGTGCCCGGTTTAACGGGCTATTGGTGATGAACCAGGCCGACGCCCGGGAGGCGATTTCGGTGCTGCACGCCTACCGGCGCGCCGTGCCGGACCAATTGGCGATTATCAGCCTGGACGGCGCCGCGCCGCTGCCCGGCTCCCTGCTGCCGCTGCCGGCCATTGAATACCCTCTGGAAAAACTGGCGGAACAGGCGCTGGAGATGATAACCGGCCACAGCGGCACTGGCCCGCTGGTGATTCGCGGCGATCTGGTGGCCGGGTAACGGGTTCAGCGTACATTGCAACGCCATACCGCGCTAAGAAACGCTTATGCTAATGCCCATCGGACGTCAGGTCAGAATGCGCCGGGACGGAATCGGAACGTCTGGGTAATGCGATCCCATATATCCACCAGTTGGGCGTCGCTGTAGGTGGTGGTTCCTATTCCCCGGTTACTCAGCTTGGCGAAAAGCACCGGATGGTGATAATCCGCCGCTTTCTCGTTAGCGTAAAACGTAAAGCTGTATAAGATATTTTCAGCTTCCGGTTGGTAGGTGACCTGCTTGCCCCTGACCAGCCAGTCTTCGGCATCCATGCCGGCGATATTCCGCTTCCTTTTATAGATGGTATGAATGTTGCCTTCACGCAGCGCGGGCTCAATCTCATCGCCACGCTCAAGCAAACTGTTGCTTTTACCAAGGGTATTGTCGGTGCTTACATAAAAGCCAAAATTATCATTCCTGTAAGCGAAACTGAGGTCTTCTTTGTTTTGTTTGCTGTTATCCCGAATAAAGCCATCCGCGATACAGATGCCCGGTTGAGTGGGGATTTCGTCATCTTTACGTCCGCTCAGGCGGGACAATAAATCCTGCATCTCTGCCAGTTTTTGTGGTTTGGTGTTTGCCTTCGCCACAGGCCTACCGACTTCAGGGCGTAGATAAAATTCACGCTCGCTGGCATAACGCTCGTCGGAATAGTCGGTTATTTCGGTCTGTACGATAAAGGCCACGCCGCCAACGTAAATATGTCCCTCCAGTATCCGCCCCCATCCCGCAGTACTCCCATTTTCATTGCGATCAAATATAATGGCATTGTCACTTAAGCGATAAACCTGCTTTAAGAAAGGGCCATCTATCGAAGCAACGGTGCGCTCATTTTTTAGTGCCTGTTCACGCAATCGAATACGCTGTTCAAAAGCGGGCCGGTACAGGCGCTGACTGTTAATACGGAAATCGTTTAGGAATACGTAATTTTTTTGCTCATTAACATAACTTTCCGGAACGTCGAAAACATAACGCCCAATGCACTGCGGTTTTATCTGGTTAAATAAAGCGTCTGTCACTTTTTTTTCCTCAACGGTGAGCGTCGGCGGGGGCATATCGCGGTGAATAAATGCGTAGCCGCAGATCGAGGCGATCCCCACAGCGGCAAACAGAAGCAGCGTTTTTTTTACCTGCATCGGCATTCTCCACAGGCGGGGATATTTTGCACCATTTTAACGATGGCGCGCAGGGTGAAGTTAAGCGCTACGGCAGTTTCTTCGCCATTCTGGTTATTGCTCGCGTAAGCGCCCTCATGGTCTACATCGACGGCTATCTGACTGCGGATGCCCGGCCAGGAAATATATCCGGATTTTACCGGTACCGTGCCATCGCCGGGGCTTCCCGATGAAACCAGTTTATACTGCCTGTGGTTTTGCCTGTCCTTACGTTCGGTCGGGGGCACGGGGATTTTTATTCTGCTGCCCGACGGATAGGCAATCGCGGGCGCGGGGCCAGGATATTGCCAAGATGCCGGCGATTCCACCTCATCGGGGTAATAGCGGGTCTGTTTCCACATCAGGTATTCATCGGATTTATATTTTTCGGAGGCACCGTAGAAGGCCCAGGTGTTGGGATGATATTTACCATTTAAATTATCTATAAAATCAATAACTTTATCTTTAATTATATCATGATATTTTTTCCACTCATCTTCGGGATTACCACCTGAAATACCGGCTTCATACAGCCGCCACCAGTCCTTTTTATTCTGGTAGATTTCTTTATAAGGATCGGACAGCGGCCTGCTTTCCATTCCATTATCGCCCTGGATTTTCAACCAGCCGGGGCCATAGGCTTTACCGGGTAATAACTGTAGCGGCCCCGGGGACTGCGCCAGTACCGGCATCAACTTTTCCGCGCTATTGCCAATCACATTACCCACCGCGAACGCCTGCTCGCCGACTTTCATGCGGCGGTATGCGGCGGGGGAACCCAGATCGGGCATCACGCCATGAACAATGCCGAGTATATTTTCATTGCCACCCATATTTTCAGAATAATGCCGGGCAACCAACCCGCCCATGGAGTGAGTGACCAGAATGACTTTGTTCACCGCCAGTCTGCCATGGTACGTAATCATGACCTGGTCGATGTAGTCTTCCAGATGCTTTGCCGATTCCACATTGGACTGTAACCAGTTGTAACCGAAGACATGCAGAGGATATAAGAATTCATAGCTGTGCCTGACCTCTGCTTCCGTCAATCCATCCTCTCCCTGCGCGTTTAGCTCCTTGCCAATAAGCAATTTGCGCGAAGTGGGGTAATTTGTTCCATGAACGATATTTTCCGCAAGAACTTTCCAGTCATTAAGCATAAGCTGCAATACATGCAGCGGATAACCATAGCTGGTGAATAGTCCGGCTCCCCAGCCCCGCTCGCTGCGCAATGGGAATACGTTACCTTCCAGACCGTCATAAAGGATTTTGCCACCATCATCCACCTCGGTTGTTTCGGGATTTAATAGTTTTTTCCGCTCTTCCGCGGTTTTCAAAACCCATCCCCAGGCGGTGTCTAGGCTTCCTGGACTATTGCCGAACCATATTGGTTCTTTACCTTTGATATTTCTTAAGTTTGTGCCCATCACTCCCGGCAAAAATATCACCGGGATGACTTTATCGGCGATTTTTACGCAAGCGGCGACGTGGTTGTTCTCTGCCGGCTGAGAGCAAATCCTATAGTACTGACGCCCCTGTTTATCCCATTCAGGCAGATGATAAGTGACATTTTCTTTCTCGGGTTTATCCATATGTTTATTCTTCCTTTATTGTGATTTCATGGCCCAAGTGATAATGGTGATCGAGGTTAATAATTTCACTACCTGAAAACTTTAAGTTGCGAATACGGAACGGCCACTCCATCATAACCAATTGATAAACGATGGATCACGCTAATGCCCTATCGGTTTTACAAGTCATTATTTACATTCAGTAAAATATTAGAAAAACATCATCACTTCTAACATTAAGCCTAGGACCGTTTCTCGTCATCTAAATTTATAAAAATTAGTAATATAATGAAGATTGTATTACTCCTCCCGATTTTCCAGTAATGAATCATACCCGTTGTTTTTTCGACCGCCAAGCAAAAGCGATTTAGCGACGGTTTCCTGAGTAATTTAATTAAGTGCAGTTGCTCAAATATTTTATTTTGATAAATATAAACTACTATTAATAGTAATAGTCCGACGCTGAAGTGATCGCCATCGGGTGGGATTGGATGGTAAGTGAATTCCTATAAATTATATTTTAGCGATAAAATTACCGCTTAGCTTGGTTTTTCGCTCTGTTGGATGCCTAAGCCCAGTGAAAGATCCGCGCCCCCGCTTTCCGTGCCCGCTCCGGTTAAGCTTGCTATGACGCCAACGCCTTCCTCCCTGGCGTATCCTGAGTCGAATAGCGTCATTTGCGCGGAAATTCCGCCCCCGTTACCGCCTGGCACCGGGCATCCCGATCGGAAAATCCTCTACAATGGCCGGCAAAGATGACTGCAGGCATACTCTCGACTCCCTGTCGCCTCGCCGGCGATTGAGGCTTAATGCGCAACGTCGCCTTAAACTATCAAGGCCGGCCGGTTACGGGAAAAGAGCCGATGCAGGTGGTACCGGGCCGTATAGATTGGCCAAGAATAGACTTTCCCGTCCCGCCCCGAGAGGTACGGGAGGCTGAGTTGGTCCATCTCCTGGCCTGGTTTAACCAAAGCCGGACGGCAGGTAATTCAGCCCCATTGCTTCCGGCTACTTTATGCCATTTCTGGTTTGTTATCCTGTACCCTTTTAATGACGGCAACGGCCGTATTCCCAGTGCTTTAACCGATCTGGCCCTGGCGGATAACCAAGCGGTACGGCTGTATGCCAGGTAGACGGCGTTGAAAACGGCTTCGAAGACGCAATCGGCGCATCGTAGTCTCAAAAGCCGTTAAGGCCGGCAAAGCCACGGCAACCCGTCAACTTGCCGAATCGGTGGATAAGGGTCGGCTGAAAAAAGTATCCGCCGGGGATGCAGCGCCCGTTATCAAATCGTTAATAAAAATCGCCAATAATATTTTTATATTTTTTATTAACGCCATATTATCGATCTATTCAGATCGATATTTACATCACCGCTACGGTTGTTTAAAATGCTTGCTCCGCCGCGCGCATAACCTGAAAAGGGATAATCCATTAGCTGATTTTTCCAGCATCACGATAATTATAATGAATTAATCTAACAGGTTGTCCTAACGGACATTATATCAATATCGTCATTACTTAACCAAAATTAATTACATGGAAACGTATAAACAATGAAAATGATTAAACCAATTTTTATTTGTCTGGCGTGTATTCTCTCTCTGGCCGGCTGCGCCCGCACCGCCGCCATCAATAACGTCAACACCTCGCTGACGGCCCAGTATCCGGAAGAACAGCTTAAAACCGCTATTCTGCAGGCCGGTCTGGCGGATAAGTGGATAATGACCCCGGCGCAGCCCGGCGTTATCAACGGCCGCCTGAACCTCCGCACGCATCAGGCGGATATCCGGATCACCTATAACGCCAACGGCTACAAAATCACATATGTTGCCAGCAAGAATCTGCTGGCGGATGGTAAAGGCCAAATCCATCGTAATTACAACAATTGGATAAGCAACCTGGATAGGGATATCCAGTTGAAACTGTCCGCAGCGCATTAGGTCAATATATCGGCTCCCGGGCCGGTATATCACTGGCCCGGCGCCGACGCTATCGGCTTCCACCTTTTTCCATTCATCGTGGCGTGATGTGCCGCGCACCGGCGAATCCTCGCCGGTTCCGCCGAATCGACTCATACAGGTGTATTATCCTGCCGCTGGCGGCCCACGGTTCGCGGCCATTGGCTCGTTTATGCAATGTAAACAAATGTAAACGTAGTCAACATGAATCGGCTATGATAGATCAAGGAGCGAAGAGGTGTTATGCCCGAGAGATTATATGAATGTATCGTTGAATATCCATGACTGGCAGGCCTCGGCGCCAGGTTTGTCCGGGCAGGAGCACTGGCGGCGGTGGAGCGCCGGCGCGGCGCTCATCGCCCGCGACGCGCCGCTGCCGGCCTGTCTGCACCTGCCGATGATGACGGCCAGGCGCCTGAGCGCGGGCAGCCGGCTGGCGGTGGACAACGGCCTGGCGTTATTGCAGCGCCATCAGCCCGATGCGGTGATTTTTACCAGCCGTCACGGCGAGCTGGAGCGCAACCAGCGTATCCTTGAGGCGCTGGCGGGTCTCACGCCGCCATCGCCCACCGACTTTGCCATGTCGGTGCATAACGCCGCCGTCGGCAGCCTGACCATAGTGTCAAAAGCGCCGCTGGTATCAACCTCGCTCTCCGCCGGAGAAGACAGTTTCCAGCAGGGCCTGGTGGAAGCACAGGTATTTTTGCACAGCGGCTATCAGCGGGTGCTGCTGGTGGATTTCGACAATACTATCCCGGCATTTTATCGTCCCCACCTGCCCGGGCAGACCCCAGACTACCCCTACGCGGTGGCGCTGCTGCTGACGGCGGGCGAAACATTGCATTGCCGGTCGCAACGATTGGATGAACCGTCACCCCCGCGCGACCTGCCGCAAAGCCTGGCTTTCCTGCACGGCTGGTTAAGCGGTGAGACAGCATTTAACGTCAGCGGCGAGCGGCTGCGCTGGCACTGGAGTTGTTGATGAATACCCGCGTGGTAACACCCGTCGTCCGCCGGCCCGATAATCACCTTAAATTCGTCTGGCGCATGTTAATGACCGGCGGTTGCTTCGCGTTATTCGGAATCGGCGGATTGCTGCTGACGGCGTGGTTTCATATCCTGTGCCTGCGGCAAAAAAATCCGGCCCGGCGCACCCAGCTCGCGCGCCGGGTGATCTCCTGGAGCTTCCGGTTATTCCTGGCCGTCACGCGCCGGCTGGGGGTGCTTGATTACCACATCCGCGGCGCGCATCTGTTGCGCCAGGATCGCGGCAACCTGGTGTTGGCCAATCATCCGACGCTGCTCGATTACGTACTGCTGGCCTCGGTCATGCCGCAATGCGATTGCGTGGTCAAGCAGGCGCTGCTGGATAATGTGTATGTCAGCGGGGCCATCAGGGCGGCGGATTACCTGATTAACTCGCAGGCGGAAATCTTGCTCGCGGAAAGCGAAAAACGCTTGCGTGCCGGGGACAGCCTGCTGATTTTTCCGGAAGGAACGCGCTCGCCTCATGGCGCGCCGATGAAGTTGCAACGAGGCGCGGCAAACCTGGCGGTGCGCAGCGGATGCGATATTCGCATCGTCCATATCTACTGCAGCCAGCGGTTCCTCAGCAAGGGCAGCAAGTGGTACCAGATCCCGCGCACCAAGCCGCAGTTTACCGTTGAAGTAAAAGCGCGGTTTTCCGCCGGTGATTTTTTTTCCCAGGGAGATCGTTCGCCGGCGCTGGCGGCACGGCGTCTGACCCAGCATTTAGCCGGGGTCCTGGTACCGGAAAATAGTCAATCTTTTGAGATAACGTAATGGAACAGCTTAACCAGGAAATTAAACAGTTGATCATCGATACCCTGAACCTGGAAGGGATCGGCAGGGAAGACATCGACACCGACGCGCCGCTTTTTGGCGACGGATTGGGCTTGGACTCTATCGACGCACTGGAACTGGGACTGGCGGTAAAAAACCGCTATAACGTCATACTTTCGGCGGAAAACCAGGAAATACGCAGGCACTTTTTTTCGGTGGCCACCTTGTCGGCATTTATTCAGTCGCAACGCGCCGCCGGATAAGTTTTAACCCCACTATACGTATAAAAACAGGTTCACAGATGGATAAACACGCAATTTACCAGGATGTGTCGCAACTGCTGACCGCCTTGTTCGATATCGAACCGGCGCTCATCACACCGCAGGCGCGGCTCAACGAGGATTTGGATCTCGACAGCATCGACGCCGTGGATATGGTGGTACACCTGCAGAAAAAAACCGGTCGCAAAATCAAGCCCGAGGCATTTAAATCCGTGCGCACGGTGCAGGATGTGGTGGACGCCGTGGCCGCTCTGCTGGCGGAATAAGCACGTGAATCCCGGGTCTTTGGCAGTCCCGGCCCGCACCCTGGCGCTCAGGGCTGCCCGCCTATTCAGCCTGGCGGTGATTACGCTTTACCCGTTCGCCGTTTGGTATGGGATAACCCACGGGCGGCCCGACCGGGTGGCGCTGGCGTTAGCGGGCATTTTCCTGTTGCGCCTGCTGGTTTTCCGCGGCCTGCTGCCGGCGCTGAACTGGCTGGCGAAAGCGCTGGCGCTGTTCGGCATCCTGTTATGCGCGGCCAGCTGGCTGCTGAAAAGCCATCATTTGCTGCTGTGGTATCCGGTGATGATGAGCGGCCTTATGCTGGCGCTGTTCAGCGCATCGTTGTTTAGCCGGGCCAGCATGGTGGAGCGCCTGGCCCGGCTGCGGGAGCCGTGGCTGTCGCCGCGAGCGATAGCCTATACCCGGCGGGTGACGCAGGCCTGGTGCCTGTTTTTTATTATTAACGGCGGCGCGGCGCTGTTTACCTGCCTGTACGGAGACATGTCCCTATGGGCGCTTTACAACGGCGTCATCAGTTATCTGCTGATGGGGCTGCTGATGGGAACGGAATGGATAATCAGGAAACGGATACAACCCGGCGGCTAGCGCCTTTCGCCGTCATCGCGCCCGCGCGCTGGCTCAGCCTGGAGCGCCCCGACGCCACACCCATCGCCTGGCGGGGAGATTGTTGCCTGGATCTGGGACAGCTGCGCCACGATGTATCGGTATTATGGCATGCCCTGGCCGAGGCCGACGGCGGGCGCTGGGCATTGTGCTTCGATGACGGCTACCGCTTCCTGGTGGCGCTACTCGCGCTTTGGCTCCGGGGTAAAACCCCGGTCATCCCCGGCCATAACAGGCAAACGTTACTGGAAGAACAGCAGGCTTTATTCGACGGCGTTATCAGCGATTTACCGCTTACCCCGGACTGTCCGCTGATCGATCCGCGGCAATATCACCAGCCCGCCTCCCTGCCCCTGCCGCCCCTGGCGGACGACGCCAGGTTGATACTCTTTACCTCAGGCTCCACCGGCCGGCCGAAAGAAGTCATCAAAACGCTGCGCGCCATGGAAACCGAATCCCGCTGGCTGGCGGCGTTGTTGCATGATGGGGCCGGACAGGAGACGCTTGCCGGGTGCCGCGTGGTCTCGAGCGTAACCCACCAGCATTTGTACGGCCTGACCTTCGGCATTTTTTTACCGATAAGCCTGGGGTTGCCTTTTGCCCTGGAAACCACCAGCTACCCCGAACAGTTTATCCGCCAATGCAACCGGCATCCGGTGCTGTTTATCAGCAGTCCGGCCTTCCTGACGCGTATTGACCGCCGGCTGCCCTCACCGCGTTGTATCGGGATATTTTCCGCCGGCGGGCCGCTGCCCTGGTCCGACGCCCGGGCCGCCGGGCAATGGTTGTCGGCCGCGATAACCGATATTTACGGCGCCACTGAAACCGGGGTCCTGGCCTGGCGGCGGCGCCTGCGCGAGACCGATTTATGGCAACCGTTCGGCGGCGTTGAATTTCATACCGCGCAGGGCCGGCTGCGGGTAACATCGGCGCTGATAGCGGAACCCGAGGGACATTTGCTCGACGATCGGCTGGTATTCGGCGAAGATGGCCGTGAGTTTTCCCTGGCGGGACGCGACGATCGGGTGATCAATATCGAAGAAAAACGAGTGTCGCTGACCGAGGTAGAGCTGCGCTTAAAGGCGCTGCCGGACGTCGACGAGGCGGTGGCGTTGCCGCTGACCAAACACGGCCGCCATTGCCTGGGCGCGGTAATCGTGCTGTCAGCGGCGGGCCGCGCGCGTCTTGCCGCAGGTTCCCTGCCGGTGCTGGCGCGGCAATACCGGCGCCGGCTCGGCGCGTGGCTTGAACCGGTGGCTGTGCCGCGGCACTGGCGCGTGGTGGGCGGGATGCCGCGCACGGCGCGGGGCAAATACGACGGGGATAGGCTCAAGGAGTTATTTTTTACCATGCTTCCCACTGAGATTTCCCGCAGGACGCTGGCTGGGAGCCAGGCCGAGCTGCTGTTGCAGCTGGACCCGGCGCTGTTCTGGTTTCGCGGGCACTTTCCCGCGCAGCCGATATTACCGGGCGTGGCGCAGGTGGATTGGGCGCTGCACTACTTCCGGGAACTGCTGGCCCTGGAGCCGCAAGCGCCCGACGCTCGCTTCAGCGGCATCGAGAGCGTTAAGTTCCAGCGGCCGGTCAAGCCGGGTCAAACACTGCGCCTGCACCTGGAATGGCAAGCCCCGCGCCGGTTATTAACGTTTCGCTATACGCTTTGCAACCTGAACCTGACGGACGAGCCCACGGTTAGCAGCGGAAAAATAAAATTATGCCACTGACCGACAATCGCGCCGCCGGGCTGGCGTCCTGTATCGTCATCCCCTGCTTCAACCACGGCGCCATGATCGCCCGGGTACTGGCACGCCTGCGGCCTTTTGGCCTGCACTGCTTTATTATTGACGACGGCAGCGACGCCCCTACCCGGGATACCTTAGAACACCTTTGCGCCGGCCGGTCCGACGTCACCCTGCTGCGCCTGGCTGAAAACCAGGGTAAAGGCCAGGCGGTATTGACCGGGCTGGCCGCGGCGGCGGCGGGGGGTTATACCCATGCGCTGCAGGTGGACGCCGACGGCCAGCATCAGCTGGAGGATATTCCCCTGCTGCTGCGCGCCGCCGCCGGCGCGCCGGATAAGTTGATCTCCGGGCGGCCGCTGTACGATCGCTCGGTGCCGCGCGCCAGGCTGTACGGCCGCTATATTACCCACCTCTGGGTGTGGATCGAAACGCTGTCGCTGTCGCTGCAAGACAGCATGTGCGGTTTTCGCGTCTACCCGATCGCCGCCACCCTGGCGCTGGCGCGGCGGGTCAGGCTTGGCAAGCGCATGGATTTCGACACCGAGGTGATGGTCCGGCTCTACTGGCAGGGCAATGAGAGCCTGTTTGTGCCGACCCGGGTCATTTATCCCGCCGACGGACTGTCGCATTTCGACGGCCTGCGTGATAACTGCCGCATTTCCTGGATGCATACCCGGCTATTTTTCGGCATGCTGCCGCGTATCCCCACCCTCTTGCTGCGCAACCGGCGGCGTCGCCGGCCGCGCCGGCACTGGTCCGGCATGGCCGAGCGGCACGGCGCCCCTGGCATGCGTTTTATGCTGGCCGCCTACCGCCATGGCGGCAGGCGACTGTTTAACGCCCTCCTGTATCCGGTTATCGGTTATTTCTGGCTCACCGGCCGGGTCCAGCGTCGCGCGTCCGAACAATATCTGCAACGGGTGAAACAGACCGCCGCTCTCAAGGGCATCGAATTGCCCCGCCCCCTGTCCAGCTTTCGCCATTTTATGCGCTTCGGCGACGCGATGCTGGATAAGCTGGCCGGCTGGCAAGGCGATATCAGGCTGGGGGAACAGATTGATTTTGCCGCGCAGTCCCCGGCGCAGCCGGATATTGACCGCCAGCGCGGCCTGCTGATCCTGGCATCCCACCTGGGAGATATCGAAGTTTGCCGCGCCCTGGCGCAGGGGAGCGGTCGGGTAAAGATCAACGCGTTGGTATTCAGCGCCCATGCGCAGCGCTTTCAGGCGCTGCTGTCGCAGGTCAACCCGGATGCGGGCATCAACCTGATCCCGGTGACGGATATCGGGCCGGACACCGCCATCCTGCTGCGCCAGAAGCTGGACCTGGGCGAATGGGTGGCGATTGTCGGCGATCGCACCCCGGTACAGGCGCAGCAGCGGGGCGCGGGGCGCCGGGTAGTATGGAGCGACTTCCTCGGCAGGCCCGCGCCGTTCCCCCAGGGCCCGTTTGTGCTGGCGGCGGCTCTGCGCTGCCCGGTGGCCCTGATGTTTGCCCTGAAAGAGCAGGGGAAATTACGCATCTATTACGAACATTTTGCCGACCGGCTTGAGCTGCCGCGTCAACAGCGGCAACAGGCGCTGCAGCAGACCGTCGACCGTTATGCCGGGCGTTTGCAGCACTATTGCCTGCGTTCGCCGCTTGACTGGTTTAATTTCTTTGATTTCTGGCGCTTGCCCGACGAGCAGGCGCCGCCACCCGAGGCCTGATATGCTGTTAACCGACCCGCGTTTTACCGCGGAAATAGACATGACCGTCCCGTTTCATGATGTCGACGCCATGGGCGTCGTCTGGCACGGCCACTATTTACGTTATCTGGAAATCGCGCGCGAAGCGCTGCTAAGCCAGTTTAATTATGGTTACCGGCAAATGGAAGCCTCCGGTTATCTGTGGCCGGTGGTGGACGCGCGCGTAAAATACCGTGCGCCGCTGACCTTTGAGCAACGGATCCGGGTTCAGGCGCGGGTCGAGGAATACGAAAACCGCCTGCGCATCGGCTATCGCATTTTCGACCGGCAAAGCGGCGGCAAAACCACCTCCGGCTATACCATCCAGGTGGCGGTGGAACAGCAGAGCCGGGAACTCTGTTTTGTCAGTCCGCCGGTCCTGTTGCAGCGCATGGGGATAACAGAATGAAGAAACTGTCGATGATCCTGCTGCTGTGCGGCTTTATCGCCGTCAACGCCCGGGCCGTCACGCTCGACGCGCTGCAGCAGCGCTTTGCCGGGCAGCCGGTGGTGCGCGCGCATTTCGATCAGCAGCGCCGCATCGGCGGCATCGCCCGGCCGCTGCGCTCTTCGGGCGAGTTGCTGGTCGCCCGGCAAAACGGCCTGTGGTGGCAGCAGCAGCAGCCGTTTCTGCTGACGCTGATCCTTAACGACAGTCGGATGGTGCAAATTACCGGTAACCAGGCACCGGAGGTGATCACCGCCGCCAGCAATCCGCAAATGTTCCGGTTCAATCATCTGCTGCGCGCCTTGTTCCAGGCCGATCGCGCGGTGCTGGAGCAAAACTTTACCCTGCAATTTACCGATCAGGGCCAGGATAACTGGCAACTGGTGCTGGTGCCCAAGACCTCGCCGCTGGACAAGCTGTTTACGTCCATTACTCTGACCGGCCGGACCTATCTTGATCATATCCTGCTTGAGGATAAGCAAGGTGACAGCACCGCTATCACTTTCAGCCAGCAACGCACCCAGCCCGATGTGCTGAGTCATGACGAGCAGCAACGCTTTGTCCAGTAAATCGTTCAGTAAATTTTACCTGCGCGCGGCGGCGGCCTGGCTGATGATTTGCCTGGGCCTGCTGCTGGCTCTGGTGCTGCTGCTGCCGCGCAGCCAGGTCAACAGCAGCGTATTGGCGTTACTGCCGCGCCAGGCCATGGGCCAGTTGCCGCCGGCGGTGTATGACGGGTTTACGCTGCGCCTCGACCGGCAACTGGTGTGGATGGTCAGCCCCGCGCCAGGCCAAGGACTGGCGCCCGTGGAATGGTGGGCGCGGCAGGTGGCCGCCCTGCCCGGCATGGGTGCGGTTAAAGGCCCGATGACCGGGCAGCAGCAGCAGCAATGGGGACAGTTTTATTTCCAGCACCGCAACGCCATGATTGACGACCAGACCCGGGCGCGGCTGCAACAGGGCGGCGGCGCCCAGGCCGAATGGATTGCCGCCCAGCTCTACTCCGCTTTTGCCGGGGTGGGCGGGCAGGAGCTGAAGCACGATCCGCTGCTGCTGGTGCGCGGTTCCCAACTGGCGCTGCAGCAGTCGACCGGACGGCTGACGCTTGATAACGGCTGGCTGACGGGCCGTGACCCACAGGGCGCCAACTGGTATCTGATCCACGGCGAACTGGCCTCCTCCTCCTACGATATGCAGTCGTCCCATCGGGTGGTCCTGCGGCTGGCGCAGCTGCGCGAGCAGCTGGCAGCCCGCTGGCCGGGCGCCAGGGTGTTATCCCGCGGCACGCTGTTCTACAGTGATTTCGCCAGCCAGCAGGCCAGGCATGATATTTCCACCCTCGGACTGGCAACGGTTATCGGGGTGCTGCTGCTGGTCGGCCTGGTGTTCCGTTCGCCGCTGCCGCTGCTGTGCTGCGCCCTGTCGGTGGCCGTCGGCGCGCTGGCGGGCACCGTGGCCTGCCTGCTGGTGTTTGGCGAGCTGCACCTGATGACGCTGGTGATGAGCATCAGCATCGTCGGTATATCCGCCGACTACACGCTCTACTACCTGACCGAACGCCTGGTCCACGGCGGGCAAAACACGCCGATGGCCAGCCTGCGCAAGGTGTTGCCGGCGCTCCTGGCGGCGCTGGCGACCACGGTGGCAGCCTATCTAATCATGCTGCTGGCGCCCTTCCCCGGCCTGCGGCAGTTGGCGGTATTCGCCGCCACCGGCCTGACCGCCGCCTGCCTCACGGTAGTCTGCTGGTATCCGTTGCTGACCCGGCGTCTGCCGGTGCGTCCCACCCCGGCGCTGCCGCTTATCCGCGCCTGGCTATCGGCCTGGCGGTACCGTAAGACAATGCGCGTCGGCCTGCCGCTGGCCTTGGCCTTGTTTACCCTGGCCGGGCTGCTGCAACTGCGGGTTGACGATGATATCGCCCAACTGCAGGCGCTGCCCCGGCAGATTCATCAGCAGGAAGAGGACATCGCCCGGCTCTCCGGCCAGGGACAGGATCAAAAATGGTTTGTCGTCACCGGCGACAGCGCGGAACAGACCCTGCAACGCATGGAGCAGTTGGCGCCGCGCCTGGCGCAGGCGCAAACCCAGGGAGCGCTGGCGGGCTATCGCCTGCCGCCGCTGTTGTCGCAACAGCGGCAGCGGCAGGATTTGGCGCTGTTAACCCAGGCGGCGCCGGCGATAGTCGAACGTCTGGAGCGGATTGGGGTTGGCGCGGCGATCCCCGATCTCAGCCCGATGCCGGTATTGCCCGCGGACTGGCTGGCGAG
This sequence comes from Acerihabitans arboris, assembly GCF_010131535.1. Lineage (GTDB taxonomy): Bacteria > Pseudomonadota > Gammaproteobacteria > Enterobacterales > Enterobacteriaceae > Acerihabitans > Acerihabitans arboris. The sequence continues at coordinate 40,050 of NZ_WUBS01000020.1, read as the reverse complement.
CGTGGTCAGCGAAGGCTGGCGTCTGTTATGGCTTTCCCTTGCCGACGGGCAAAGCGCGGTGCTGATCCCGGTGAGCGGCGTGACCGACAGCGCGGCGTTGCAGCACCTGGCCCAATTACAGCCCGGCGTCAGCTGGGTCGATCGCAAGGCCGATTTCGATGAGATGTTCGCCGCCTACCGGCATAAGCTCGGCTGGCTGCTGCTGGCGTCGATTGTGGTGATTGCGCTGAGCTTTGTGGTGCGCCAAGGCTGGCGGCAGGGCCTGCTGAGCATGATCCCGACGCTGTTATCCCTGGGGGCGGGCCTGTCGGTACTGGCACTAAGCGGCCATGCGCTGAATTTATTTTCCATGCTGGCGCTGGTGCTGGTACTAGGGATAGGTATTAACTACCAGCTGTTTTTTGCCAATCCGCGCGGCACGCCCACGACGTCGATGCTGGCCGTTACCCTGGCGGTAATGACCACGTCCCTGACGCTGGGAATGCTGATTTTCAGCCACACTCAGGCTATCGCGAGCTTCGGCATCGTCTTATTCAGCGGTATCCTTACCGCCTTTATCCTGTCGCCGCTGGCGTTGCCTCGCGGTCGGGGGAATAATTGATGAAAGCGTTATACACACTTGCGCCAGCACTGCTGGCATTGCTGCTGACCGCCTGCGCCACGGGATCAAAAACGCCCTCGGCCTGGTTAAAACCGGGCGTGTCCGTGCGGCTGCCGGCCCCAGGAATAACACCTGCCATCAGCGAACAACAATTGCTCACCGCCACGGTCCAGGGGCGTCGGCAATCCCTATTGGTGTTGCTCACCGCCGACGGGCAACAATTAACCCTGGTGGGGTTATCGTCGCTCGGCATCCGCCTGTTTAAACTCACCTATGACCGGCAGGGGATCCATACCGAACAATCGGTGGTGTTGCCGCAGTTGCCTCCGGCCAGTCAGGTGCTGGCGGATATCATGCTAAGCTATTGGCCCGCCGCCGCCTGGCGCGCGCTCCTGCCGACAGGCTGGACCCTGGTGGATCATCAGGATCGGCGGGTGCTGTCGGATCCCGGCGGCAATATCGTAACCGAGATACACTATGGGTTAACCGCCGGCCGGCGTCAGCCGATCGGCGTGCGTAACCCGATTTTCCATTATCAGATCGCCATTCAACATCTGGACGACTAAACGATGATTTTTATTTCAGCGGTCGGCATGCTTAACGCTTTGGGTAACGATATGGCGGAGATCGCCGCCAATCTTACACGCGGCCGGGCGCCGGGCATGCAACCCAGCCACCAATGGCTGTTGCGGCAACGCCCCTGCTGGCTGGGCGAGGTTACCGCCCAGTTGCCGCCGGTGCCCGCCGCCCTGAAGCGGCACGATAGCCGCAATAATCGCCTGCTGCTGGGCGCGCTGGCGCAGATTCGCCCCCAGGTCGAGCAGGCAGTGGCCGCCTGCGGTGCCGACCGGGTGGCCGTGGTGCTGGGCACCAGCACGTCGGGACTGGATGAATGCGACCGGCAGGTCACCGCCGTTGCGCAGGGGAAAACAATGCCGGGATATTATTACCAGCTTCAGGAACTGGGGGATCCGGCGCGCTTTCTCGCCGCCTTCCTGCAGTTGGACGGCCCGGCCTATACCTTGTCCACCGCCTGTTCTTCCAGCGCGCGGGCAATTATCAGCGGACGCCGGCTGATTGAAACCGGCATGGCGGACGTGGCCATTGTCGGCGGCGCCGACAGCCTGAGCCGGATGCCGATCAACGGTTTCGACAGCCTGGAATCGTTGTCCGCAAAACGTTGCCGGCCGTTCAGCGCGGAACGCGACGGCATCAGCATCGGTGAAGGGGCGGCGCTGCTGCTGCTGACCCGGGAGCCGGGGGGCGTAGCCTTGCTGGGCATCGGTGAATCCTCCGACGCCTGGCATATGTCGGCGCCTCATCCCGACGGCACCGGCGCCGTCCGCGCCATTGAAATGGCGCTGGCGGACGCGCGCCTGTCCGCCGCGGAGATCGGGTATATTAATCTGCACGGCACCGCCACCGCGCTTAACGACCGAATCGAAGCGCTGGTGATTAACCGCCTGTTCGGACGTCAGGTGCCCTGCAGCTCGACCAAACACCTGACCGGCCATACGCTGGGGGCCGCCGGGGCGATAGAAGCGGGGCTGTGCTGGTTATTGCTGGCCGGCGATGTGCCGTTGCCGCCGCAGGATTTTTCCACCGGCACCCTCGATCCCGGCCTGGCGGATTTTGGCCTGCTGACGGAGCCAGGCCGCCTGGCGCGGCGCTATATTATGTCCAATTCCTTCGCTTTTGGCGGCAACAATACCAGCCTGATCCTGGGGGATTGCGCGGACAACCACGAGGGAAACCATGCTGCCTGAACAACCAGCCATGCCTGATGCCCTGCCCGCGGCGCAGTATTTGCCGCACGATACGCCGATGGTGCTGGTCGAGAGGTTATGCGGCATAAACGCCGATTCCGCGCGCTGCCAGGTAACCGTCGGCAGCCAAGGCGTACTGCGGCCCTTTCTGGATGCTGACGGCAACCTGCCCGCCTGGTACGCGCTGGAGATGATGGCGCAAACCATCGGCGTCTGGTCCGGCTGGCACGGCCGGCAGCGCGGCGAAACGCCCCGTGCCGGCCTGCTGCTGGGCGCTCGCGCCCTAAACTGCGCCCAGCCGGTATTTACCTCAGGCAGCGAGTTGGATATTAGCATCATCCTGTTATTACAGGATGAACGTATCGGCAGCTTTGAATGCCTGATACAGCGGGCCGGGGAAACCCTCGCCTCGGGACGGCTGAATACCTATCAGCCCGATGATAATGAAATCAACCAGTTATTAGCACAGGAATAAAGAGATGACACGCTCGGTATTGGTGACGGGAGCCAGCAAGGGAATAGGCCGCGCGATTGCCTGCCGGCTGGCGCAGGATGGCTTTGCGGTGATCGTTCACTATCATCATGACCGGGCTGGTGCGGAAGAGACGCTGCAACGGATTACGGCGCTGCGGGGCGCGGGCAGGATCATCGCTTTCGACGTCGCCGACCGCGACGCCTGCCGCCGGTCGATAACCGCGGATATCGACCGGCACGGCGCGTATTACGGCGTGGTCAGCAATGCCGGCATTACCCGCGACGGCGCCTTCCCGGCGCTGAGCGGGGAGGATTGGGACAGCGTGATGCATACCAACCTCCATAGCTTTTACAACGTGCTGCATCCCTGCATTATGCCGATGATCGGCCTGCGCGCCGGCGGCCGCATCATTACGCTATCCTCGGTATCCGGCCTGACCGGCAACCGGGGCCAGGTCAACTACAGCGCGGCCAAGGCCGGCATTATCGGCGCCACCAAAGCGCTGGCGGTCGAACTGGCGAAACGCCATATCACCGTCAACTGCATTGCGCCCGGGCTGATTGACACCGGCATGATTGAAATGGAAGAAAGCGCCTTAAGCCAGGCCATGAGCCTTATCCCGATGAAACGCATGGGGCAGGCGGATGAAGTGGCCGGGCTTGCCGGCTACCTGATGTCGGATATTGCCGGGTACGTCACCCGCCAGGTGATATCGGTCAACGGAGGCATGCTATGAACCGCCGCGTCGTCATTACCGGCATGGGCGGCGTCACCGCCTTTGGCGAAAGCTGGCAATCGGTGGCCGAGGGCCTCAGGCGCCAGGAAAATGCGGTGGTCTGCATGCCGCAGTGGCGTGAGTTCGACGGACTGAACACCCTGCTGGCCGCCCCGTTGCCTTCCTTTACACTGCCGGAGCACTATACCCGCAAACGCATCCGGTCCATGGGCCGGGTTTCGCTGCTGGCAACCAGGGCCACCGAGCTGGCGCTGGAACAGGCGGGGCTGCTGGGCGATGACATCCTTACCGGCGGCGCCACCGGCATAGCCTACGGCTCGTCCACCGGCAGCACCAAACCCATCAGCGATTTTGCCACCATGCTGACGGAAAAACACACGCATAATATTACCGGCACCACCTACGTGCAGATGATGCCCCACACCACGGCGGTTAACGCCGGGCTGTTTTTCGGGCTGCGCGGCCGGGTAATCCCCACCTCCAGCGCCTGCACCTCGGGCAGCCAGGCCATCGGTTATGCCTATGAAGCCATCAAGCATGGTTACCAGACGGTAATGGTGGCCGGCGGCGCCGAGGAGCTGTGCCCTTCCGAGGCGGCGGCCTTCGATACGCTGTTTGCCACCAGTCAGCTCAACGACCGCCCGAAGCTAACGCCCGCTCCGTTTGATAAGGATCGGGACGGACTGGTGATTGGTGAAGGCGCGGGCACCCTGGTGCTTGAGGAACGGGATTTTGCCCTGGCGCGGGGCGCCACTATTTACGGCGAGCTGGTGGGGTTTGCCACCAACTGCGATGCCAGCCATATCACCCAGCCCCAGCAGTCCACCATGCAAATCTGCATGGCTCAGGCGTTGCAAAACGCCGGCTTATCCATCGGGGATATCGGGTATATCAGCGCGCATGGCACCGCCACCGAGCGGGGCGATATTGCCGAGAGCCAGGCCACCGCCGCGTTATTCGGCAATAAAACCCCCATATCCTCCCTCAAGAGCTATTTCGGCCATACCCTGGGCGCCTGCGGCGCGCTGGAAGCCTGGATGAGCCTGGAAATGATGCGAGAAGGCTGGTTCGCCCCCACGCTTAACCTGCGCCAGCCGGACCCCGAGTGCGGCGACCTGGACTATATCACCGGGCAGCCCAGGCTTATCGACACCGGTTATATCCAGTCCAATAACTTTGCTTTCGGCGGTATCAACACTTCGTTGATTATCAAACGCTGGGCTGATTGACGCTATCCAAGCCCCCATTGGCGGAGCCGGTGTCCGGCACATTGGCGCCCTCGGTCGCAGCGCTGGCCAGAAGATTGCCCCACAGCGAGGCCATGTTGTTCAGGGGTTTATCAGATTCTTTACAAAGGGTATGCGACCTAGCCATACAGCCTATTTGCACTGCCAGGACAACCAGCTTGCAGGCATCATCTTTTTGCTCTTGGCAATGATCGTCAATATACTTTAGTAAGCCTAAACCAGGATGGTCATAATCGTTAGCAAGTATATCACAAGCACTTTTCCTGGCGCGGCTATCGGCTATTTTATCAGAATGAGATTGTGCCAACTGTATAATGGCAAGGGTGATAAAATAAACCAATTCTTCAATGCCATATATCTTGCCTTCATAGGATGAAAGATGAATCCGGAAGTTATTCATGATGTGTTTAGCCCGTTCTGAAGAATGCGCATCAAGTAATGGAGTCATGCTATTCATGGCAGGATAAATGTTGCTTCTGGCCCCGCCGGATATCTTTTGAAAACCATGCTGGAAATAGTTACCGACATTTACCAGCATAGCGACCATTCGCTGCGTCAGCCGACAAAACACCGATTGATGACCAGGGGTTTTAATCTCATTTTCCTTTAACATCGTCGAAATTGAGATTTGACTACTGCTTGTCGAATCGGTTTCGGATAAAAGATGATAGTTCCGGCCGCTATTATCGACATAGTAATCACCTGTATTATATTGCATATTATTCTTCACCTATAAATTCCACATATCAATTCTATGCGGTGATTAATTTAAATATACATCCCCTCTACATCTAATGATAAAATAACGAAGCTGCATATGTACTTCTGTGAAAATATAATTTTCTTTTTCAGTGAAATCGATTATACAAATTCAAACTGAAACAGCAGGCAAACATTGTCCCGCTATTTTTTTGGTTTTGCCGCAATCATCTCAACCTGGACGGAAGGGTCCATGGCCTCGACCGCTTTTTGCAGCTCCGCCAGGGCAAATTTCAGCGAGGCGATTTCCTGCTGCAACGCCTGGACTTCGAGCGCGGTACGGTTGGCTTTGGGAAACGCGTCAAGCACGTCATGTTCATGAAACATGCGCACCTGACGGTTATCCAGGTTCACCACCTGATATTTTAAGCGGCCGCTGTTGATCGCGTTATAAACGGTCTTACGGCTGACCATTGCTATCTCAATCACCTGGCTTATTCTTAACATCGCATATCTCTGAAGGCGTAGGGAAACTCCGGCTTCATTCTAACGGGTAGTGATGGATTCAGTGAACAGTTTCGCAATGTCCTCCGGTGAATTTCCGCTGATTTTGTTAACCTGCGCAACATCCCCCAGCAATGCAAAAAGGGATTGGATAATGGCCACTTTTTCACACGACTGATCGATGGCCATCAATACCACGACGGCCGGTTTAACCACCTGTTCCGGCTCATCGGAGCGGTGAAATTTCACCCCCGCCTGGTTTACCGCCACGGAAAACCCGGTGGCGACCACATGTTCAAACTCGGTATGGGGTATGGCGATACTGTGCGTCTCCATATCGATGCCGGTAGGGTAAACCACCTCCCGGTCAAGCACCCCCTGACAAAAGCTCCCTTTCACCAATCCGTCCGCATACAGGCTGCCGGCCATCCGGGTCAGCAGTTCATCGCGGCTTACCGGCCGGGTAATGATAAAAACACGCTTGGCGCTGAACATCATGATTATTCTCCCGCCTCTATGCCGGCGGCGTCCGTTTGCGCCGACAGCTGATTCTCATGGAGGATTTTTTTGCGGTTCCATACCGCCAGCAGCAATGTGCAGAGGATCAGCAAGCCGACGCCGAAGGCCTTGAAATAGAACCCCTGGATTATGACCCAGGGCAACATGGCGCCGGCATAGTCAACGCTGCTGATGCTGGTAGCGCCATGGGGTAACGAGAACCCGGTGCTGACGGCGGTACTGGTCACCAACGGCGCCAGGCTGGTGCCGATCAACAGCGCCAGGCTCAGGGTCAGCATGCCGGTGAGCAGGGTACGGAACATATCGCCCCGACATACGGCGGTAACCAGCACAAAGGCAAACGGCAGGCCGGTCAGGGAAGCAAACGGCAGGAACTGATTGCCCGGGATAATCGCCGCCAGCACCAGCATAATCGGGATCATCAGCATGGACACCGACAGGGTAACCGGATGGCCTACGCTTACCGCGGAATCCAGCCCGATGGAAATTTTCCCGAACGAACCGGCCCGGGACTGCGCAATTTCTTGAATACGCTCGCTGATGGGATACACCCCTTCCATCAGCATTTTTGCCATACGGGGAATAATGGTCATCACCGCGGCCATGGTGATGGCGGTTTGCAAGATCGCTTTAACATCGACCCCGGCGATAATGGCCAGTATGGCGCCGATAATAGCGCCCAGGCAGGCGGGATCGCCCAGTATCGATAAGCGTTTCTGTATTACCTCGGTATCGATTTTAATATCGCGCACGCCGGGAACGCGGTCGACGAACGCATTAACCAGCCAGGCGGCGGGCACAAACGACGCCGAAAAGCCGTGCGGCACCGAGATACCCGGCAAGTTAAGGTATTTTTCCACATCGGCGGTGGTGCGATCGGCTATCACGATGGTAACGATACAGTTCAGGCCGGCGGCCAGCACTCCCAGCCACAGGTTATTGGTGATAATGGCCACCAGCGAGCCGGTAAACGCATGGTGCCACAGATTCCAGATATCCACGTTCAGGATGCGGGTGGTCTTGGTGTAAAGCATCAGGATGTTGATGGCGACGCACACCGGGATAACCAGCGCGCCCACCCGGGTGCCCATGGCAACGGCGGCGGCGGCGGGCCATCCCATGTCCAATACGGTCAGGTTCAGGCCGAAGCGCTCGACAATGGCGTGGCTGACGGGCGTTAACGAATCAATCATCAGGTTGACAGTAATACTTAATCCGATAAAACCGATCCCCGCCATCAACCCGGCTTTGATCGATTTGGCGATGGATAAACGCAGCAGCAGACCCAACAGGATAAAGATCAGGGGCATCATCACCGAGGCCCCCATGCTCACGATATAATCGATAACAAACATGGTATTAACCCTCGGCGAGAATCAATTCTTTTACGCGGCTGAATACTTTGTCGGTCCCCATTCCGGTCAACAGGGGCAAAGCGTTAATTACCGGGACAGACACTTTTACCGGCGAGGTGGAAACGATAAAATCCACATCGTCCCGGGTGATGGCTTCCGCCACGGTGCCCTGGGATATGCGCACTTTATCCAGCAACTTTTCACCCTGCAGGTAGGCTTCCAGTTTTTTCAGCGCCACCGTGCTGGTGGCAACACCGGCGCCGCAGCAGATCATCATATGTTTCATCGTTAATTCCCACTTTAAGAAGTGGGATAATTAAAACATGTTAATGAATCGCTAAATGTGATCGGTGTGTAATTTTACACACCAAGACGGCACTATTTTCCATATGTGGATGAATAATCTTATTTTACCATTGATTTATATGTTTTTTTATAAAATAAAAAGTATCAATCCCAAGCCACACGCTGTGTAATGTTACTTTCAACACTTTCTGGTGATAAACCGTGCCCGCTATCGGCGCCAAAAAACCGGCGCGGCGAAGGGTTAACCGATCGCTTGCCCGCCCTGATAAGGTAAAGTAGGACCAGACATTCCAGGCAACAGCAGAAGGACAGGATTAATGACCGACAAAACATGCGTATTATTCGATTGTGACGGCACGCTGGTGGACAGCGAAATCCTCTGTTGTGAGGCCTATGTACTGCTGTTCGCTCAGTACGGCATCGCGGTGACGCTTACCGAGGCCATCAAGAATTTCAAAGGCGTAAAGCTCAACGAAATCTTCGACCGTATGAAAGAGCGGCACGGCCTGTCCCGGCGGGCGGATATCCTGGAAGCCGAATACCGCGCGCATGTGGCCCGCCTGTTTGATGAACGGCTGGTTCCCATCGATGGCGTGCATGAACTGTTGCGGCTTATCACCGTGCCGGTGGCGGTGGTGTCCAACGGTCCGGTCAGCAAAATGGAACATTCTCTCGGCCTGACGGCGCTGCTGCCGTTTTTTGCGCATCATTTGTACAGCGGTTACGATGTCCAGCGCTGGAAGCCCGACCCGGCGGTAATTTACCATGCCGCCGCTCAACTGCGGCTGCCGGTGGAGCAGTGTATTTTAGTCGAGGATTCGGTATCCGGCGCCCAGGCAGGCATCGCCGCCGGCATCCCGGTATTTTATTACTGCGCCGACCCGCATAATCCGCCGATTGTCCATCCGCTGGTCACCCGCTTTGATGATATGGGCCAATTGCCGGGATTATGGTGCAAACAGGGCTGGATGCTTACCCGCCCCGCTGTTTCCAGGGAAATCTTTTAAAATCGGGCCCATGCGTTGCGCATCAAACCCCACGTCCTTGGTGGTTGCCATAAAATGACGAGGGAACAACCGGTGCCAAAGATTCTTCCTGCGGTAGCCTTTTTCCAAAGGATCTTGTTATCGGCATCATTTTTTTTGCGTCTGATTTCTCGGCTCGATATGCAACTCCAGATCCAGTGCAGCTAAAATCTTGGAAAATGTTTCCATCTTTGCCGATTACGTCGCTATATCGAATTTCGATACGGTATCTCGCCTAATGCCGATTTTTCGCGCCATATCCATCTGCATTGCGTTTTGTTAACCACGCCCCTTAATGAAATATCATTATTCGGTGGGCGTTGTCGCCGGCGGAGTGCCATTCTTGCCCGTCAGCAGGGTTTCCAGCGCGTCGCCGCCCACATGGCGGAAATCCTGGCCTTTAACAAAATAAAATATATATTCGCAAATGTTCTGGCACCGATCGCCTATACGCTCGATGGAGCGGGCGCAAAACAGCGCCGTCAGCACGCTGGGAATGGTGCGCGGATCTTCCATCATATAGGTCATCAGCTGGCGCACGATGCCCTCATATTCCTGGTCGACTTTTTTATCCTCGCGGTAAATCCGGATGGCCTCATCCAGATCCATACGCGCAAAGGCATCCAGCACGTCATGCAGCATTTGTATCGTGTGGCGCCCCAGCGACTCCAGGCTGACCAGCATCTGTAGATGCTGCTGGGAGTATTTTTCCAGCGCGGTGCGGCAGATTTTATCCGCGCCGTCGCCGATACGCTCCAGCTCTGAAATGGTTTTGATGATCGATATTACCAGGCGCAAATCGCTGGCGGTAGGCTGGCGCTTGGCAATAATGCGCACGCAGGCCTCATCGATGGCCACCTCCATCGCATTGACCTTGGCGTCGCCGGCCACCACGCGTTTGGCCAGCTCTTCATCCTGGCTGTGCATGGCGCTGATGGCGTCGGTAAGCTGTTGCTCCACCAGGCCGCCCATGGCCATCACCTGGGTGCGGATGTGTTCCAGCTCGGCGTTAAACTGGCCGGAAATATGCTTATTGAGATTCAGGTTTTCCATGATATGTCCCGTAATTAACCATAGCGGCCAGTAATATAATCTTCGGTTTGTTTATGCTTCGGCGCGGTAAAAATGCTGTCCGTATCGCTGAACTCGATGAGCTCACCGAGGTACATAAATGCCGTGTGATCGGAACAACGCGCAGCCTGCTGCATATTATGCGTGACAATCACTACGGTATAATCCGCTTTTAACTCTGAAATCAGCTCTTCGATACGCCCGGTGGAAATAGGGTCCAGGGCGGAGCAAGGCTCATCGAGCAACAGCACGTCGGGGCGAATGGCAATGCCGCGCGCGATACATAAACGCTGCTGTTGGCCGCCGGACAGGCTGTAACCGCTCTGGTGCAGCTTATCCTTGGTTTCGTTCCACAGCGCGGCCTTGGAGAGCGACCACTGCACACGTTCTTCCATCTCGCTACGCGAAAGTTTTTCAAACAGGCGCACGCCAAAGGCGATATTGTCATAAATCGACATCGGAAAAGGGGTCGGCTTCTGGAATACCATGCCCACCCGGGCGCGCAGCAGGGAAACATCGCGCTTATCGGTCAGGATATTTTCCCCGTCCAGCAGTATTTCCCCTTCGGCGCGTTGCTCAGGATAGAGTTGATACATTTTGTTAAAGCAACGCAATAGGGTGGATTTGCCGCAGCCCGACGGACCGATGAATGCCGTCACCTGGTTACGGGCAATATCCAGGCTGATATTTTTCAACGCATGAAATTTGCCGTAATAAAAATTAAGATCGCGGACCCGTACTTTGCTGCCGGTGGCGATGTTGATCCTGCTCATGCAACACTCTCTCTTTCGATCAAAGGCGCGTCGGCGCCTGACGCTTAATAGGTTTTTTTGGCAAAAATAATCCGGGCGATGATGTTCAGCAACAGCACGCACAGGGTAATCAGCAACACGCCGGCCCAGGCCAGCTGTTGCCATTCGGCAAACGGGCTCATGGCAAATTTGAATATGGTGACCGGCAGGTTGGCGATAGGCTGCATCAAATCGGTACTCCAGAACTGGTTGGAGAGCGAGGTAAACAACAGCGGCGCCGTTTCGCCGGCGATGCGCGCCACCGCCAGCAGTACGCCGGTAATGATGCCGGACACCGAGGCCTTAAGCGTAATGGCGGAAATCATCTTCCATTTGGGCGTGCCCAGGGCATAGGCCGCCTCGCGCAGCGTATCGGGCACCAGCCGCATCATGTTTTCCGTGGTGCGGATAACAATAGGCACCTGCAGCAACGCCAGGGCTATCACCCCGGCCCAGCCGGAGAAATGCTCCATTTTCGCCACCACCAGCGTATAGACAAACAGACCGATAACGATGGACGGCGCGGACAGCAGGATATCGTTGATAAACCGGATCACCTCCGCCAGGGCGGATTTGCGGCCGTATTCCGCCAGGTAAATTCCCGCCATGATGCCAAGGGGCGTGCCGAAAATGGTGGCCCAGAGGATTAACAAGCCGCTGCCGGCCAGCGCATTGGCCAGGCCGCCGCCGGCGGTATTGGGCGGCGGCGTCATTTCGGTAAACAACGCCAACGACATGCCGTCAAAACCCCGGCTTATCGTGGTCAGCAAAATCCAGCATAACCAGAACAGGCCGAACGCCATGGTGGTCATGGATAAAAATAGCGCCAGGCGGTTTTTCTGCCGGCGCCAGGCCTGCATTTTACGCCGGGCTTCCATTTGTGGCTCGGTATGGGTCAGTTGATGCTCAACGGTCGCCATTATTTGACCCCCTCGTTTTTGGCCAGGCGCATAATCATGAATTTGGAACAGGCCAGCACGATAAAGGTAATCACAAACAGGATCAGCCCAAGCTCCATCAGCGCGGCGGTATGCAGCCCCGCCTGGGCTTCGGCGAACTCATTGGCCAGGGCCGAGGTAATGCTGTTGCCGGGCATAAACAGGGAAATGCTGTCCAGCTGATTGGTATTGCCGATGATAAAGGTGACCGCCATGGTTTCACCCAGCGCGCGTCCCAAGCCCAGCATCACGCCGCCGATAACGCCGTTTTTGGTGAAGGGCAGCACGATACGCCAGATCACTTCCCAGGTGGTGCAGCCGATGCCATAAGCGGATTCCTTCATCAGCACCGACGTTTGTTCAAATACATCGCGCATCACGGCGGCGATATAAGGAATGATCATGATAGCCAGGATAATACCCGCGGCCAGGATGCCGATACCAAACGCCGGCCCTGAAAACAGCACGCCGATAAAAGGAATGGTCGACATGACATCGCCCAGGGGCTGTTGGAAATATTGGGCAAACAACGGCGCAAACACGAATAAACCCCACATGCCGTAGACAATACTGGGGATCGCGGCCAGCAGCTCAATGGCGACGCCGAGCGGGCGCTTTAACCAGTTGGGGGCCAGTTCGGTAAGAAACAGGGCAATGCCGAAGCTGACGGGAACGGCAATCAGCAACGCGATAAATGAGGTGACCAGGGTGCCGTAGATAGGAACCAACGCGCCGAATTGTTCACCGGGCGGATCCCATTCCTTAGTCCAGAGGAAAGCGAAGCCGAACTTTTCCATGCTCGGCCACGAAGCGACAATCAGCGAAACGATAATTCCGCCCAGCATCAATAAGGTAATCAATGCGGCCAGCCTGACCAACGTACCGAATATCAGGTCGCCTTGTTTTCCAGGGGCATGCAGTGACGGCGTGTTGTCAGCCATAGAATACTCTTTTAGTTGGTTCGTAATCCCTTCCGGTTAAGGAAGGGACGAAACGCACGGACTTAGTAGAGCGCTTTTCCGTTACTGTCTTTGATATTGGCCTTCCAGGCGGCGCGGATCTGCTCAACCACATCCTTCGGCAAGGTAGCGTAGTCAAGGGCATTCGCCTGTTCGGCACCCTTGTTATAAGCCCAGTCGAAGAACTTCAGGGTTTCGCTGCCCTGCTCAGGTTTGGTCTGGGTAGTATGCAACATAATAAAGGTGGTGGAGGTGATAGGCCAGGCATTGTTGCCCTTCTGGTTGGTCAGGTCCTGGGCAAAGGATTCCTGCCAGTTTACGCCTTTCGCCGCCGCGCTGAAATTGGCCTGGGTCGGCATCACCGGCTTGCCGTCGGCGGAAATCAGCTTGGTATAAGCCAGGTTGTTCTGCTTGGCGTAGGCATATTCAACGTAACCAATCGAACCCGGTAAACGCTGTACAAAGGCGGCGATGCCGTCATTGCCCTTGCCGCCCAGTCCCACCGGCCAGTTAACCGTGGAGCCGGCGCCGATTTTTTCTTTCCAGGTCGCGTTCACCTTGGACAGATAGCTGGTGAACACGAACGACGTGCCCGAACCGTCGGCGCGACGCACTACCGCGATATTCTGATCGGGCAGCTTCAGGCCCGGATTCAGTTTAACGATCGCCGGGTCGTTCCATTTTTTAATGTTGCCCAGGTAAATTTCACCCAGCGTTTGGCCGTCCAGGGTCAGTTCACCGCTTTTAATGCCCGGAACGTTAATGGCCAGCACCACGCCGCCAATCACGGTCGGGAATTGGAATAAACCTTCTTTTTTCAGGTTGTCATCGCTTAGTGGGGCATCGGAAGCGCCGAAATCGACGGTATTGGCGATAATTTGCTTTATGCCGCCCGATGAGCCAATGCCCTGGTAGTTTACTTTTACGCCGGTTTCTTTTTGATAGGTATCGGCCCATTTAGCATAAACCGGGGCGGGGAATGTGCCGCCGGCACCGGTCAGGTTTGCGGCAGCGAACGAAGAAAGACTCGCCAGGGCGAACGTGGCTGCTACAACACTGGCAACGGTGGTATGCATCAGTTTCATAATCCCTCCTGTGGGATATTAAATTCGGCCCATGGCCGTTTTCTTCAATAATTATAATTGCTGCAGGAGGGAAAATAGGACAATTAGGTTACAGATACATGTCGGTAATATGACATTTTTATGACAACAGCACAGGCAAGGAATATAGCTGCATATAATTGTTTTTTTTCAATCGCCTGCCCCCGCCGGCAAGGCCTTATTACGCATAATACCGGCCGGCGGCCTATGATGCGCCAGCTCATCGGCCATATATATCATATAAGGCGCGATATGGGAAAAGATGGCTTTATAACCGTTACACAGATGGTTGTGCCACTGCCCGTCAACCCGGTGGATGCGGTGCTTTGGGCAGCCGCCGTGACAGGCAAAACGGTATTCGCAGGCTAAACAGGGTTTGGCCACATTCGCTTTTAGCTGGCCGAACTGCCGCTGTTGTTTACCGCCGGCCATATCAGCCAGTGTTGTCGTCATCAGGTTGCCCAGCTTATGCTCAGGATAAACAAAATGATCGCAGCTATAGATATCGCCGTTTTGCTCGGCCACCAGCGCCTGGCCGCAGGTGGGCCGCATCACGCACAGGCCCGGGGTCACACCGCTCCAGGCGGCCAGCGCATTATCGAATAACTGCACGAATACCCTGCCGACATCATGCCGGACCCAGTAATCAAACAGGGTATTGATAAACGAGCCGTAGGCCTCGCCGCTCACCGACCACGGCGTCAGCATTTTATCACCCGCGGCGCGCGGATAAATCAATTCCCCCCGCCCCGGCCCTGACGACATTTGCTCCACGGCGGGGATAAACTGTACATAATGCGCGCCCAGTTCCTGGGTAATAAAACGATAAATCTCCAAAGGCGCCCGGGCGGTTTCATCATTCACCACGGCCAGCACATTAAAATCGATATGATATTGCTTAAAGAGTTGTATTGCGTTGATTACCTTGTCAAACACCGGCCGGCCGCTGGCGGAATGGCGATAGGCATTATGCAGCCGGGCTGGACCATCCAGCGAAATACCCATCAGGAAATGGTTATGCGCGAGAAAACGGGCCCATCGATCATCAATCAATACGCCATTGGTCTGCATACTGTTGGAGATCCGTTTTCCCCTGGCGTAACGTTGCTGATAGCGCAGCGCATCGGCATAAAAATCAATACCGGCCAGGGTCGGCTCGCCGCCCTGCCAGGCAAACATCACCTCATCACCGGCGGTGGCGTCTATATATTGTTTGATATACTCCCTGAGCACATCATCCGCCATATGCTTTAACGACGCCGCCCCATTGGGAATGACGGTATTTTTCTTATCGATATAAAAACAATAGTCGCAGCGAATATTGCATTGATAGCTGGTAGGTTTCGCCATAAGGGAAAAAGGGCGTTTGATGGCCACGGCGTTGTGGTTCCTTTGTTTTAGCAGCTTATTTATGACCATGATCATAAGCCAAAATGGCTTCGTTTTACCTGATCATTATTGGTATATTCCGGCCGACAACAAGGGATTTATCTCAAATAGCCATGCGGAAATTAAGCAAGCTTATTTGATTTTCGCATAGGCAATAAAGGCAGGTCAGTTTTCTTTTGGCATTATCAAGACAAAAAAATTCGGTGAGACATTACCGGCCCTCACCGAATCAGCGTGATGCCATTCCAGGTTAACAATGCCATCCGGCACAGCCTGCGGCATGCCCCGCCGCAGGCAACAGGTTTACTCTACGGTTACCGACTTGGCCAAATTGCGCGGCTGATCGACATCCGTGCCCTTGATCAGCGCAATGTGATACGCCAACAGCTGTAACGGTACGGTATAGAATATCGGCGCCACGATCTCTTCCACGTGCGGCAGCGGGATGATTTTCATATTCTCGCTGTCGGCGAAACCGGCGTTCTCTTCGGCAAACACGTACAACAGGCCGCCGCGGGCGCGCACTTCCTCGATGTTCGACTTGAGTTTTTCCAGCAATTCGTTATTGGGCGCAATAACAATCACCGGCATGTCGGCATCGATCAGCGCCAGCGGACCGTGTTTCAGCTCGCCCGCCGCATAGGCTTCGGCGTGGATATAAGAGATCTCCTTCAGCTTCAGCGCGCCTTCCATGGCGATGGGATAAAGCTCGCCGCGGCCGAGGAATAACGCATGATGTTTGTCGGAGAACCCTTCCGCCAGCTGTTCAATCGGCTTATCCAGCGCCAGCATCTGCTCAATGCGCGCCGGCAGGGCCTGCAGCGCGTGCACAATCTGCTGCTCGACCTGGATATCCATGCCCTTCAGGCGGCCCAGGCGCGCCACCAGCATCAGCAATACCGTCAGCTGGGTGGTGAACGCCTTGGTGGAAGCGACGCCGATTTCCGTGCCGGCCCGGGTCATCAGCGCCAGGTCGGATTCGCGCACCAGCGAAGAGCCGGCGACGTTGCACACCGCCAGGGAACCGAGGTAGCCCAGGGTCTTGGTCAGACGCAGGGCCGCCAGGGTATCGGCGGTTTCGCCGGACTGCGACAAGGTGATAATCAGGCTGCCCGGACGCACGGCGGATTTGCGATAACGGAACTCGGAGGCTATCTCCACATCACAGGGCACGCCGGCCAGCGCCTCGAACCAATACTTCGATACCATCGCCGAATGATAGGAGGTGCCGCAGGCAATGATTTGCACATGCTGTACCTGCTCTAACAACCGGTCACCGGCCTCACCCAGTTCGGACAGGGTAATCTCGCCGTGTTTGAAGCGACCTTCCAACGTATTTTTAATCGCCTGCGGCTGTTCAAAAATTTCTTTTTGCATGTAGTGGCGATAGATGCCCTTGTCGCCGGCATCATATTTTACCTGGGACTCGATTTCCGGCCGTTGCACCGGATTGCCGCGCGTATCCCATACACGCACGGTGCGACGGGTAATTTCGGCAATATCGCCCTCTTCCAGGAACATGAACCGGCGGGTCACCGGCAATAACGCCAGCTGATCGGACGCCAGGAAGTTTTCCCCCACGCCCAACCCAATCACCAGCGGACTACCGGATCGCGCCGCCACCAGCACGCTTGGGTCCTTGCTGTCCAAGATAACGGTGCCGTACGCGCCGCGCAGCTGCGGAATGACGCGCAGGATAACGTCGGCCAGCGTGCCGCCGCCCTGGCTTTGCTCCCAATGCACCAAATGCGCGATAACTTCGGTATCGGTTTCGGAAGCAAAGGTATAGCCGCGTTCCATCAACAACTTACGCAGGGGTTCATGGTTTTCAATAATACCGTTGTGCACCACCACGATATGACCGGACACATGGGGATGGGCGTTGGCTTCGGAGGGTTCGCCATGGGTCGCCCAACGGGTGTGGGCAATGCCCGTGCCGCCGGTCAGCGGATGCTCCGCCGCCGCCTGCGACAGCGCGGCAACCTTGCCGACCCGGCGCAGCCGCTGCAGATGCCCTTCATTGTCCACCACCGCCAGGCCGGCGGAATCATACCCACGATACTCGAGCCGGCGTAATCCCTCTAACAGGATTTCGGCAATATCACGCTGCGCAACCGCGCCTACTATTCCACACATCAGTGTTATTCCTAAATGAACGGCGTTGATGAGCCGTTTCGATGTCTTTGACCTGACAGATTACCGGTGTTTTCCGGTTCCCCGAGCCTGTAGAACTGGGGATTATTATGTTTTGTCAGCCACTCTCGTGAAAATGGCTGACAAAACAGGACGGATACCCGTCCTGGCCGCCTTAGACTATCTCGTTAGCTTTTTTTCTTCACCGGCCGCTCCCAACCGGTGATATTCACCTGCCGCACCCGGCTGAGCGCCAGCTCTTTTTCCGCCACGTTGCGGGTCACGGTGGTGCCGGCGCCGATGGTGGCGCCGTTGCCCACGGTAACCGGCGCCACCAGTTGAGTATCCGAGCCGACAAACACATCATCGCCGATCACGGTCTGGTGTTTATTGGCGCCATCATAGTTGCAGGTGATGGTGCCGGCGCCGATATTCACCCCGGCGCCAATCTGCGCGTCGCCCAGGTAGCTCAGGTGCCCGGCTTTCGATCCCCGGCCCAGGCGCGCTTTTTTCATCTCGACAAAATTACCGACGTGGGCGCCCTCTTCCAGCTCGGAGCCGGGCCGCAGGCGGGCAAACGGACCGACGGTACAATCCGCCTGCAATTGCGCCTGGTCAATCACCGTATAGGGGCTGATGACCACGTTATCGCCGATGGCGCAGTCCTTTAACACGCAGCCGGCGCCGATAACCACATTGTTGCCCAACGATACCCGGCCCTCGATAATGACGTTGGTATCAATGGTGACGTCGCGACCATGCGTCAGTTCGCCGCGTAAATCAAAGCGGGCGGGATCGCACAGCATCACCCCGGCCAGCAGCAGGTTTTCCGCCTGTTGCCGCTGGTAGATCCGCTCCAGGCCGGCCAGCTGCAGGCGGTTGTTTACCCCCTCCACTTCACTGGGCCGGCCAGGATTTACGGTATTGATGTGTCGTCCTTCGCCCCATGCCAGGGCGATAATGTCGGTGATGTAATACTCGCCCTGCGTATTATTGGTGGTCAACCGGCTTAACCACCGCTTCAGGTCGCCACCGTTGGCCACCAGGATGCCGGTATTGATTTCCCGGATGCCCCGCTGCGTCTCGTCGGCGTCTTTTTGCTCAACGATACCGCTCACCTTGCCGTTTTCACGCACGATGCGGCCGTAACCGGTGGGATCGTCCAGGGTCACCGTCAGCAGGCCGATGCCGCCGTCGGGCTTGGCCGCCAGCAGGCGCTCAAGTGTGGCGGGCGCGATCAGCGGCACGTCGCCATACAGCATCAGGATATCTTCATCATCCTGGAAAAAGGGGGCCGCCTGCTGCATGGCATGGCCGGTGCCCCGTTGTTCCGGCTGCAACACCCAGTTCAGTTCAGGATCCGGGCCGGCCAACGTTTGCCGCAGGCGCTCGCCGCCGTGGCCGTAAACCAGATGGATGCGCGCCGCGCCCAGGGAGGCGGCGGCATCGATAACATGCCGTACCAGCGGTTTGCCGGCAAGCGGATGCAATACCTTGGGCAGATCTGAATACATGCGGGTGCCCTTGCCTGCGGCAAGGATCACTACGCTCATCAATCGATTCGACATAACCATCCTGATGAACCTAATTCAATAGACGAAAGTAAACCCGTTCATAGCGGGGATTACCACATATTTTGGGCTGAAAAACACATTATGACCGCATAAGGTCGCAAGCCGCGATCATTTTACCCGGTTTAGGGCAATGTGGGTTAAAAGTGGACGTTTCGAAGCGATTTACCCGGGCCAGCGGGGCCAAATACCGGCTTGAACAGCCGTGAGGGGTCAAACTTATTTTAAGATGGAAAATAAGAGCTGGAACGGCTGGGCCCTGTCCCAGCCGAAATGCAACCCAGCCCTGCCTGAATTTGAAGCCGTTCCAAGGCGGATTAGTTCGTTAACCGGTCCGATTTCCTACCATCCCTGCCATCTTGCGACTATCACTAGAAAAGTGAGGTTTTTTAGAACTGGCGGGGGCCGTTTAAACGGAGCTACTTGGCATGGCGTGGTGCGTCTAGGGATGCCCGAAGAGATAGCTGCCACAAAATATGGGCCAAAGCGCCCAAACCGCGCATCCTGACGGTCTGATCGGAAGAATTCGACCTGCCGCCCCCCACGAATGCGGAGGGCCGTCCAACTCATCGGTTCTTCAGCTTACTGCTAGGGCAAACTGTCGCGCTCGGCGAAAATGCTCGCCATTTCCGCCATGTTCTCGGTTCCCCAGGTGCACAGCGGGACGATCGCGGCGGCCAGGCTGCGGCCGAGCGGGGTCAGCGCGTAGTCCACGCGCGGGGGTACCTCTTTGTAGTCGGTCCTCGCCAGCACGCAATCGGCCTCAAGCTCCTTCAATTGCTGGATCAGCACCTTGGCGCTGACGCCCTGAATCGTGCGCTTGAGCTCGCCGTAGCGCTTCGGGCCGTCGAGCAGGAAGTACAGGATCAGCGGCTTCCACTTGCCCGAGATGATGCGGAGCGTGGCGGCGAGCCCATAGGAGTAGCCCACACCGCAGCTTTGAGAACACGTAGTCATTTTTTCATGGTTACCAAAAGGTGCATACTTGTCCTCAGGTTAGCATAACTGCATACTTGTCCTCAAGTAAGCAGTTCCCTGCTTCCATACAACTCCAACGAAGGATGCACGACATGACCAGACTGAATGGAAAGACCGCGGTGATCACCGGTGGCGCTACCGGCATCGGCCGCGCCGCAGCAAAGCGCTTCATCGAGGAGGGCGCCTTCGTCTTCATCTTCGGCCGCCGGCAGGAAGCGCTCGACGCCGCTGTGGCCGACCTCGGGCCCAATGCCCGCGCGGTGAGGGGCTCGGTCTCCGATCTGGCCGACCTCGACCGACTCTACGCGGCGGTGAAGGCTGAGCGCGGAACCCTCGACATCGTCTTCGCCAATGCCGGGGCGGGAAGTCAGCTTCCGCTCGGCAAGATCACCGCCGAGCACCTTGACGAAATCTTCGACACCAATGTGAAGGGTTTGATCTTCACGGTTCAGAAGGCGCTGCCGCTGATGGGCGAGGGCGGCTCGATAATCCTGACCGGATCGAGCGCCGGCACCACGGGCGCCCCGGCATTCAGCGCTTACAGCGCGAGCAAGGCCGCAGTGCGCAACCTCGCGCGGTCCTGGGCGGAGGACCTGAAGGGCACCGGCATCCGGGTAAACGTGCTGTCGCCCGGGCCTACGGCGACCGAACTCGCGAAGGAAGCGCTGGGCGAGGAGGGCATGAAGGCCTTCGCCTCGATGAATCCGCTCCAGCGCATGGCCGATCCTGCGGAACTCGGGGCGGCGGCCGCCTTTCTCGCGTCGCAGGACAGCAGCTTCATGACCGCCAGCGAGGTCGCCGTCGACGGCGGCCTGGCGCAAATCTGACGCGCTACGCCCGGCCGGTCACTCCATTCGATATCCGGAGCCCGTAGGGCGTGCGTGGTAAACCTAAGGAGAATATATGAGCTACGCAATTATCGGCTTCGGCAAGATCGGCCAGGCTCTTGCTAAGGCGTTTGCCCGAAGCGGCATCGAAGTATCCGTTGCAACCACTCGCGAGCCGGAAAGCTTTGCATCCGTTGCGGCCGCGATCGGACCCGAGATCATTCCCAAAAAACTGGCGGAAGCCGTCAAGGCGGACATCGTCTTTTTGGCTGTCCGTTACGAGTCGCACCGGGATGTCGCGAAGGCGCTGCCGACCTGGAAGGGAAAGACCATCATCGATGTGACCAATGCCTACGGCGTGTCCCCTGAGGAACTGGGAGGACAGCCTTCTTCCAAGGTCGTCGCGCAGGCCTTCACCGGTGGAAGGCTGGTTAAGGGCTTCAACCATTTGGCCGCCGCCGTCCTTGACCAAGATCCGGCCGTACATGGCGGCAGGAGAGTCGTGTTCCTGGCGAGCGACGATGACGGCGCAGCAGCGGAGATTGGTGCGCTGGCGGAAAATCTCGGTTTCTCGCCGATTAAACTTGGCGGGCTTTTGGAAGGTGGACTGCTTGTGCAGGCGCGAGGAAATAGCTGGGGTCAACTGATCTTTAAGGACTTGGTCAAGTTCGACTGATGAATCGTGATCGCACATTTCAATGCGATCCTGCCTTGTGGACAAAAGGCTGCCACAGTTTGATTGAAGCGAGGGCGACGCCGGCAGTAATGACGTTGGGCGAGGCATGCACTGCAAGACGCTCATGAATGTAACCGGCCACCTCTTTATGCTGGGCAAACTTCTTATGCGCCGATGCGTTGGAACGTCTGGTGGCAGCCGTATTTTGCGCAACCTGATAACAATACAGTCCGTTGAAATCTGGTGCCGTATTTCGTTGGATTTCTCGCACTATCGTGCTCCGATGCACGCCTAACTCTTTGGCAATTTGCGCCGGTGAAATCTTTTCTGCCAACCGCTGTTTTCCTTTGTCAGAGGCTTCGCACCCATTTGATTGCTTCAACGTGTTTTTCTCGTAGCAAATTTTAAACTTTTCCTTGCCAGCATTGGATTTGTATCCCGTGTTGCATTTCATTTGGGACGTTGGGCTGGCCGCCAAGACCCGGCCATAAGGCGGCACCAATAAAAAAGCCAGTCAATGGTGACTGGCTTTTTAAACATAATAGCTTGATTACATAGCTTTTCGGGTCAATTCAATCACCCGCAGCTTGGCGATGGCTCTGGACAGTTCGGCCGAGGCCTGAGCATAATCCACGTCACCGTGTGAATTATTGATATGCTCTTCCGCCATGCGCTTGGA
This sequence comes from Acerihabitans arboris, assembly GCF_010131535.1. Taxonomy (GTDB): domain Bacteria; phylum Pseudomonadota; class Gammaproteobacteria; order Enterobacterales; family Enterobacteriaceae; genus Acerihabitans; species Acerihabitans arboris. Next base: position 17,702 of record NZ_WUBS01000020.1, on the reverse strand, counting down.
CTCCATTGCCCGCGCTTCATCAAGATCTTTGCCACGAATGGCGGTATCGGCCAGCACGGTAACGACGGTGGGCTGCACCTCGAGAATACCCCCGGACAGGTAGATAAACTCTTCTTCGTTATGTTCTTTGACGATACGCACCATACCGGGCTTAATGGCAGTGAGCAGCGGGGCATGACCGGGATAAATCCCCAGCTCGCCTTCGCTCCCCGTCACCTGGATTTTTTCCACCAGCCCGGAAAACATTTTCTGCTCCGCGCTGACGACATCCAGATGGTAAGTATTTGCAGCCATGTCACCCTCCTTTCACAGCGTTACAGTTTCTTGCCTTTTTCCACTGCTTCATCAATGGAACCGACCATATAGAACGCCTGCTCGGGCAGGTGATCGTATTCACCGTCCATGATGCCTTTAAAGCCACGGATAGTGTCTTTCAGGGAAACATATTTGCCCGGCGAACCGGTAAATACTTCGGCAACGAAGAACGGTTGAGACAAGAAACGCTGGATCTTACGTGCGCGGGACACCACCAGTTTGTCATCTTCAGACAATTCGTCCATACCCAGGATGGCGATGATATCTTTCAGCTCTTGATAACGCTGAAGGATGGACTGCACGCCACGGGCCACGTCGTAGTGTTCCTGGCCGACAACCAAAGGGTCCAGCTGACGGCTGGTGGAGTCGAGCGGGTCAACCGCCGGGTAGATACCCAGTGAGGCGATTTGACGGCTCAATACCACGGTGGCGTCAAGGTGGGCGAAGGTGGTCGCCGGCGACGGGTCGGTCAAGTCATCCGCGGGTACGTATACCGCCTGTACCGAGGTGATGGAACCGGTCTTGGTGGAGGTGATGCGTTCTTGCAGCACGCCCATTTCCTCGGCCAGTGTCGGCTGGTAACCTACCGCTGAAGGCATACGGCCCAGCAGCGCGGATACTTCCGTCCCGGCCAGGGTATAACGATAGATATTATCGATAAACAGCAGCACGTCACGGCCTTCATCACGGAATTTCTCCGCCATGGTCAGCCCGGTCAGCGCCACGCGCAAACGGTTTCCCGGCGGCTCGTTCATCTGCCCGTACACCAACGAAACTTTGTCGATAACGTTCGAATCGGTCATTTCGTGGTAGAAGTCGTTCCCTTCGCGGGTACGTTCACCCACGCCGGCAAATACCGAATAACCCGAATGCTCGATGGCGATGTTACGGATAAGCTCCATCATGTTGACGGTTTTACCCACGCCGGCGCCGCCGAACAGGCCGACTTTACCGCCTTTGGCAAACGGGCACATCAGGTCGATAACCTTGATGCCGGTTTCCAGCAATTCCTGCGAGCTGGACAGATCTTCATAGCTCGGCGCCGGACGATGGATGGACCAACGTTCTTCTTCGCCGATTTCGCCTTTCATGTCAACCGGTTCGCCCAGCACGTTCATGATGCGTCCCAGCGTGGCTTTGCCCACCGGCACTTCAATCGAACGTTCAAGGTTGGTCACTTTCAGGCCGCGACGCAAACCGTCCGACGAGCCCATGGCGATGCAACGGACAACGCCGCCGCCTAACTGCTGTTCTACTTCCAGCACCAATTTGGTGGCACCGTTTTCCACTTCAAGGGCGTTGTACACCTTAGGTACAGCATCCTGCGGGAACTCGACGTCGACCACGGCGCCGATAACCTGGATAACATTTCCAGTAGCCATCTTGAATCCTCTACGTAATTCGTAACCCTAAACCTAAACCGCGGCGGCTCCCGAAACGATCTCGGTGAGTTCCTGAGTGATGCTGAATTGGCGAGCCTTATTGTAAACAAGTTGCAACTCTTTGATCAGGTTGCCACCGTTATCCGTTGCGGCTTTCATCGCTACCATTCGCGCGGCCTGTTCGCTGGCCAGGTTTTCAACGACGCCCTGATAAACCTGTGATTCCACATAACGGCGCAACAGGGTATCCAGCAGCGCCTTGGGATCGGGTTCATACAGGTAATCCCAGGTTTTCTTCTTCAGCTCTTCCCCATCTTCCGCGGGCGGCAAGGGCAGGACCTGAAGCAGTTGCGGTACCTGGGACATGGTATTAACGAATTTATTGCTGACAATATAGAGCTTGTCCAGGCGGCCTTCGTCATACGCTTGCAGCATGACTTTAACCGGCCCAATCAGTTCAGACAGCGTGGGGTTATCCCCCATGCCGGTGACCTGGGCAACCACATTGCTGCCGACGGCATTAAAGAAAGACACTGCCTTGGAGCCGATCAGCGCCAGTTCCGTTTCAACGCCTTTTTCACTCCAGCCTTTCATGTCCGTCAGCACTTTTTTGAACAGGTTAATGTTCAGGCCGCCAGCCAGACCACGGTCGGTGGACACCACCAGGTACCCGACGCGCTTAACGTCGCGCTCTTCCAGATAGGGATGTTTGTATTCCAGATTTCCCAAAGCAAGGTGACCAATCACATTACGCATAGTTTCTGCATAAGGACGGCTGGCCGCCATACGCTCCTGCGATTTGCGCATTTTTGATGCGGCAACCATCTCCATCGCTTTGGTGATCTTCTGCGTGTTTTGCACGCTGGCGATCTTAGTACGTATTTCTTTGGCGCTGGCCATCTGTGCTTCTCCTCATGGCGTTATGGCCCGCAATAGCAGGCCACATCGCGTTACCAGGACTGGGTTGCCTTGAAGTTATCGAGGATGCCTTTCAGCTTGCCTTCGATCTCATCGTTGTAAGCGCCGGTCTGGTTGATTTGTTGCATCAAATCGCCTTGTTCACGGTCAACGTAGGCCATCAACGCGGCCTCGAAGTCGCCGACCTTTGCCAGCTCGATGTCTTCCAGGTAACCACGTTCAGCGGCAAACAGAACCAGGGACTGCTGCGACACGGACATTGGAGCATACTGCTTTTGCTTCAGCAGCTCGGTCACTTTCTGGCCGTGATTCAGCTGCTTGCGGGTTGCTTCATCCAGATCGGAGGCGAACTGGGAGAACGCAGCCAGCTCACGGTACTGGGCCAATGCCGTACGAATACCGCCCGACAGTTTTTTCATGATCTTCGTCTGGGCCGCGCCGCCCACACGTGAAACAGAAATACCGGGGTTAACGGCGGGACGAATACCGGCGTTGAACAGGCTTGATTCCAGGAAGATCTGGCCGTCGGTGATGGAAATCACGTTGGTCGGAACAAACGCGGAAACGTCGCCCGCCTGGGTTTCGATGATCGGCAACGCGGTCAGCGAGCCGGTCTTGCCCTTCACTTCACCCTTGGTGAATGCTTCAACGTATTCGGCGTTGACACGCGATGCGCGTTCCAGCAAACGGGAGTGAAGATAGAACACGTCCCCAGGATAGGCTTCACGTCCAGGCGGACGACGAAGCAGCAGGGAAATTTGACGGTATGCCACGGCTTGTTTGGACAAATCATCATAGATGATCAGCGCATCTTCGCCGCGATCGCGGAAATACTCGCCCATCGCGCAGCCTGAATACGGCGCCAGGTACTGCAGGGCGGCGGATTCTGACGCGGTGGCCACCACGACAATGGTATTAGCCAGGGCGCCGTGCTCTTCCAGTTTGCGCACCACGTTCGCGACGGTGGACGCTTTCTGGCCGATGGCCACATAAACGCATTTAACGCCGGATTCGCGCTGATTGATAATCGCATCGATCGCCAGGGCCGATTTACCGGTCTGGCGGTCGCCGATGATCAGCTCGCGCTGGCCACGGCCGATAGGAATCATGGCATCCACGGATTTATAACCGGTCTGTACCGGCTCATCGACGGATTGACGTTCGATAACGCCCGGTGCGATAGCTTCAACGGCGGAAAAACCGTCGTTCTCTACCGGACCTTTACCGTCGATGGGCGCGCCCAGCGTATTGACCACTCGGCCCAACAGGCCACGGCCAACCGGCACTTCCAGGATACGGCCGGTGCACTTGACCTTCATGCCTTCGGCCAGATCTTCATAAGGCCCCATCACCACGGCGCCGACAGAGTCGCGCTCCAGGTTCAGGGCGATGGCGAAACGGTTGCCCGGCAGGGCGATCATTTCACCCTGCATGACTTCAGCCAGGCCATGTACACGGATAATACCGTCGCTTACCGAGACGATAGTACCTTCATTGTGAGCTTCGCTCACTACATTAAACTGAGCAATGCGCTGCTTGATCAGTTCGCTGATTTCGGTGGAATTCAGTTGCATGCTCCAGTCCCCTTAAGACTGCAATACGTCTGTCAGGCGATCCAGACGGCCGCGTACGCTGCCGTCTATGACCATATCACCCGCGCGAATAATCACGCCGGCGATGACAGACTTATCAATTTTGCAATTCAGCTTAACTTTGCGTGACAGACGTTGTTCCATCGCGGCAGTAATTTTCGCCAGTTGCTCGTCTTTTAGCTGGCTTACGGAAATGACTTCCACTTCCACAGTTGATTCGTGCGCGGCGCGCATCTCCATAAACTGTTCCAGCACATCCGGCAAAACCGCCAATCGTCCATTTTCGGCCATGACCTTGATAAGATTTTGGCCCGCCTGGTCGAGTTGATCGCCGCATACCGCGATAAACGTTTCCGACAGTGTTTCTGGTGCGACCGCACCGGATAACAGTTCAGCCATCTGATCGTTGCGGCTGACCTCGGCGGAAAACGACAGCATGGATTGCCATTGTTCAACGCTTTGGTGCTCGACGGCAAAGTCAAAAGCTGCTTTGGCGTAGGGGCGAGCTACAGTTACTAAGTCAGACATCAGCCCCTCCCTCCTTACAGTTCAGCGACCAGTTTATCTATGATGTCGCTGTTGGCAGCTTCATCTACGGAACGTTCGATGATCTTCTCGGCACCCGCTAAAGCCAGCAGCGCGACCTGCTTACGCAGCTCTTCACGAGCCCGTTTGGTTTCGGCCTGAATTTCTGCCTGAGCCTGCGCTACGATTTTGTTACGTTCGTCTTCCGCTTCCGCTTTCGCTTCGTCCATAATCTGAGCTTTGCGCTTGTTGGCTTGCTCGATGATTACCTGGGCTTCGGCTCTGGCCTTCTTCAGTTGATCGGTCGCAGTGGCTTGCGCTATGTCCACCTCTTTTTTAGCCATATCCGCAGAAGCGAGGCCATCAGCAATTTCTTTCTGACGCTTCTCGATGGCAGCGATAAGCGGCGGCCATATGTATTTCATGCAGAACAGGACAAACAGGATGAACGCGATGGCCTGGCCGAGGATTGTTGCGTTAAGATTCACAGCACAATGCCTCTTATAAAGTTAACGGTTTGATGTTGTATTAATTTCACGCCGTGATACACACTACGCTACGGCAAACATCACGTACAGTCCCAGACCAACAGCGATCATGGGGATGGCGTCGACCAGGCCCATAACGATAAAGAACTGAGTACGCAGCAGAGGAATCAGATCCGGCTGACGCGCTGCCCCTTCCAAAAATTTGCCACCCAGGATGCCGATACCGATCGCAGCACCGATTGCCGCCAGACCCATCATCACAGCGGCAGCCATGTACAGCAGATCGAGATTCAGGTTTTCCATGACAGTCTCCAGTTTGTTTCAGATTAAACGCAACAGTATTGTAAAAACATCAGTGTTCTTCGGACGCCATCGCAAGATAGACAATCGTCAGCACCATAAAGATAAAGGCTTGCAACGTGATGATCAGTATGTGGAAAATGGCCCATGGCACATTCAGGATCCACTGCGACCACCACGGTAACAGACCGGCAATCAGAATGAAGATCAACTCACCCGCATACATATTGCCGAACAACCGAAGGCCTAAGGAAACTGGTTTGGACAGTAAGCTCACGCCTTCGAGAATCAGGTTGATGGGTATAAACGCCCAATGGTTAAACGGCTGCATGGTGAGTTCTTTGACAAAACCACCGATTCCCTTCATCCGCACGCTATAGATAAGAATGAGGATAAACACTCCCAACGCCATGGATATGGTGATATTCACGTCGGCGGACGGCACTACGCGCAGCGCGGGCAATCCCATATAACGCTCGGCGATGGTCGGTAGCAAATCGATTGGCAGCAAATCCATCAGGTTCATCAGGAAAACCCAGACGAAGATGGTTAACGCCAGAGGCGCGATAAGCTTGCTCTTACCGTGGAACATATCCCGCACGCTGCCGTCGACAAAGCCGATAATCAGTTCAACCGCGGTCTGCAGTTTACCGGGAACGCCGCTGGTCGCCCCTTTGGCGACGCGGGAGAAAATCGTAATGAAAATCACGCCGAGCAGCACGGAAAAGAACATGGAGTCAATGTTCAACGTCCAGAATGTTGCCGGGCCGCTATGGGGATTAACCAGTTCAAAGGTACGCAGGTCCAGCTGAAGGTTCTTCAGGTGGTGGCCTATGTATTCCTGTGGAGTAGAGATTTCTCCTGATGCAGACATGATGCCTCTTACCCTTTGTTGTTAATTACGGCCGGTGCCAAAATCTGCACAATCAGCACCGATAAATAGGTCAGGCCCAATGGAACAAACGCGGCCCTGAACATCCCAAGCGCTACGATAAGCAAGGCTATGGTAGCGACGACCTTGAGCGCCTCTCCGATGGCAAAAGACCAGGCAACACGTCCCGCGGCCGGAACTTTTACCTGATGGCACCAGGTAAACAGCACAAAAAACACGTTCGGCAGCCAGGCCGCCAACCCACCGCCAACGGCGGATACGCCCCACTGCGGGCTGCGCAAGGCAAACAGCGCGCCGAACACAAGCAAGCTCAATAACTGGATAAACAACACTTTGCCAGCAACTTTTCCACTGTAGAGGGATAAGGACATAAATTCACTTCCCCCATGCCTGTTCCGGTCGAGCCGAAGGTGTATAAAACTGCCTTTAGCGCGATGAGTCAAGTACCGAAAAACGTGCAAATTATACGGGTAGACACTACGAATTCAATGCATAAGTAGCGAAAAGGTGAACAATAATTTAAATTCCCTCGTTTTAGCCGTTTTTCCCGCCAAAGCGCGGGAATGATACCATGCATAACTTTATACTGCTTGAGCAATTATTGCTTACGAAACTGTGCGTCTGATCACGTTATACGACGCTATTATTTTTGCCGCGCCGGCGTAAATTTCCCGCCCGGTATAAAAATAACTATAAAAAATAACAATAAATCAAATAGTTATATATTACACCATTAAAAACAGACCTTATATCGCGCCAATCGGGCCTGGCGGAGGTTACGCGGCTTATTTTCCGGCAAACCCGCCGGTAATATCACTGACATTTTTGGACACATATATTTTACTAAGTGACTATTAGTCTTAGAACTAAATTATCACCATGCTATAATGATAATAAAATGTAAAAATCAAGTAACCGAAATTTGAAATCATAGCCCCGTTGAATTTATCGGCCCGGTAAAGACAGCGATTATTCTATTCAATGTTTTATTGATAAAAAACAAATTTAACGTGTCTTGATGACAACTAAATGCCGCTCGCCCTGCAATTGCGGAACGGCCAGCGTAATTACCGACTCCACCTCGAATTTTTCCGGCAACGCGGCCAGCTCTTCCAACGGCGCCACGCCTTTCAGCGCGTAGAAACGCCCGTCAGGCATCGCGGGCAGATGGTGACACCACGACAGCATATCGTTAACAGAGGCGAAGGCGCGGCTGATAACGCCGTCAAAACCGACGGCGGGAACGTACTCCTCCACCCTGCTCTGCACAGGTTCGATATTGTCGAGCCGCAGTTCATGCTGTACCTGGCGCAGGAAGCGAATACGCTTGCCCAGGCTGTCGAGCAATGTGAAGCGGGAATCGGGGCGGACTATCGCCAGCGGAATCCCGGGCAGGCCGGCGCCGGTGCCCACATCGATAAAGCACTGCCCGCGCAGGTGTGGATTGACCACGATACTGTCCATGATATGGCGGATCAGCATTTGCGCCGGATCGCGCACCGACGTCAGGTTATAGGCCTGGTTCCATTTGTCCAGCAGCAGGACGTAGCGCACCAATTGCTGCTTTTGCCCGTCGGAAAGCGCAATCCCGGCGGCGTTGAGTAATACATCAAGTTTGCCCAGCATGGCGGGATCCTTAAATAATGCGGCGTGGCGCCAACCATTGCCGGTCAATGGCGCCAGGGGGGTGAAGGGTATTATGGCGCTGCCGCCGGTATGTCCGACGGCGTGAGTCAGGCACTGCGGCGCAATATTCCCTGCTTTTTCAGCCAGACCAGCAAAATGGAGATGGCCGCCGGCGTGATGCCTGAAATACGCGATGCCTGCCCGATGGAATTCGGTTTGTGATCGTTAAGCTTGGCGATCGCTTCGTTGGACAAGCCCGACACCTGCCCGTAGTCCAGCTCAACCGGCAGCAAGGTATTTTCATTACGCGACTGGCGGTCGATCTCTTCCTGCTGACGGGTGATATATCCTGCGTATTTAATCTGGATTTCCACCTGTTCTGCCGCCCGTGGATCCGCCAGCGCAGGAGCGAACATCGGCAGTCCGGTCAGGATGTCGTAAGTCATCTCCGGGCGCCTGAGCAGCTCTTCGCCGCTGGCTTCACGTGATAACGGCGCCTTGAGCAGCAGGTTGATCTGTTCGACCTCGGCGGTGCGGGGATTGACCCAGACGTCGCGCAGGCGCTGGCGTTCGCGTTCTATGCTATCCAGCTTTTCGCTGAACCGCGCCCAACGCTCATCGTCCACCAGCCCCAGTTGCCGACCGGTTTCGGTCAGGCGCAAATCCGCGTTGTCCTCGCGCAGCAGCAGCCGGTATTCGGCGCGCGAGGTAAACATGCGATAGGGTTCCTTGGTGCCGAGGGTACAGAGATCGTCCACCAGCACGCCCAGGTAAGCCTGATCGCGGCGCGGCGACCATCCGTCCAGGTCGTTGGCCAGCCGGCCCGCGTTGATGCCCGCCAGCATGCCCTGGGCGGCGGCTTCCTCGTAACCGGTGGTGCCGTTGATCTGGCCGGCGAAGAACAGGCCGGCGATATATTTGCTCTCAAGCGTTGGCTTTAAATCACGCGGATCAAAAAAGTCATACTCAATGGCATAGCCGGGACGGACGATGCCGGCGTTTTCCAGCCCTTTCATCGAATGCACTATTTTCATCTGCACGTCGAACGGCAGGCTGGTCGAAATGCCGTTGGGATAAACCTCGTTGCTGGTCAGCCCTTCCGGTTCCAGGAAGATCTGATGCGAGTCGCGATCGGCAAAACGCATCACCTTGTCTTCAATGGAAGGACAGTAGCGCGGCCCCACCCCTTCGATGACGCCGGCGTACATCGGGCTGCGATCCAGGTTCTGCCGTATCACCTCATGGGTTCGCTCATTGGTGTAAGTGATATAACAAGGCACCTGCCGGGGGTGCTGATCAACCGAACCCATAAACGAGAATACCGGTAACGGCACATCGCCCTGCTGGGTCGCCAACTGGCTGAAGTCGATGGTTCTGGCGTCCAGGCGCGGCGGGGTGCCGGTTTTCAGGCGCTTGACCCGGAACGGTAGCTCGCGCAGGCGTTTGGACAATGAGATCGACGGCGGATCCCCGGCCCGGCCTCCGCTGTAATGATCCATGCCGATATGGATCTTGCCGTCCAGGAAGGTACCGACGGTCAATACCACCGATTTGGCCCTGAATTTTAATCCCATCTGGGTCACGGCTCCGACCACCCGATCGTTTTCGACGATAAGATCTTCCACCGCCTGCTGGAAGATCATTAGGTTGGACTGGTTCTCCAGCGCGGTGCGTATCGCCAGGCGATACAGTAGCCTATCGGCCTGGGCGCGCGTAGCCCGCACCGCCGGTCCTTTGCTCGCGTTTAGTATCCTAAACTGAATGCCCGCCTGGTCGATCGCCTTGGCCATCAGGCCGCCCATGGCATCAATTTCCTTGACCAAATGGCCTTTACCGATCCCGCCAATTGCTGGATTACAGGACATTTGTCCAAGCGTATCAATATTATGCGTCAACAGCAGGGTTTTGCACCCCATTCTGGCTGACGCCATGGCCGCTTCCGTACCGGCATGGCCGCCACCAATGATGATGACGTCAAATTGATCGGGATAAAACATGGTAAATACACCTCGCTTGGGGCGAACGATCGTCAAGGGGCCGTTGGGAAATTGGATTCTACTCAACTTTGCGAGTGAAACAAGCCCCGGGGATCCGCTGGTAATTAAAGAAAGATCTTTTTATTTAAAGATCTCTTTATTATGTCTACTACTAGGATCGCGATCCTCTGTGGATAAGCCTTTAAATGCTTGCTAAAACAGATCGTTGCTGACGATCCTTTGCTGTGAATGATCGGTGATCCCATCCGGTATAAGCTGGGATCAAGATCGGCACTTATCCACTGATTGAAAAACGAACAAGGGTTATACAGTGGATAAGTACCGGTTATGGGCGGGTTTTAAGCAGACTTATACACAATGATTAGGCGATCTTTTTTTAAATTATATAAACCCGATCCAGCTTTTGGCCCATTCTTCCGCCGGATCCTCCGGAATTTCATGTTGGGTGATGTCGATCTTTAATATCTCACCGATCCGTAACGCGCCAAGCGCGATCATTTGACGATCGATAGCATCGATCGCGCCGCAGAAGGTGTCGTATTCGCTGCTGCCAATGCCGATCGCGCCGAATTTCACCTTGGAAAGAGACGGTTGATCCGCGTCCATCTGTTCAAACAGCGGTTGCAGGTTATCCGGTAAATCGCCGGCGCCATGCGTCGAGGAAACGATCAGCCACAATCCTTCCAGAGTCATTTCCTCCAGTTCGGGACCGTGCAGCACATTGGTGGTAAACCCCTGATTTTCAAGAATACCGGCCAGATGTTCTGCCACGTATTCGGCGCTGCCCAGGGTACTGCCACTGATGATCGTTATGTCGGCCATAATCTTTCCGTCTGATTGAAGAGCCGATATTGTACGCTGTGTATCGCCTGGGATCTACCTGTGGATAATAGGGGTATAAGAATTTGCTGTCAGGGGACGATCGTGCGGCTGATGGGGTTTTGCAGCGAGATCAGCGTCTCCGTGGACTGGATTTCATCTATGGTCTGGATCTTGTTGATAAGTACTTCCTGCAGGGCATCGATAGAGCGGCACATGACTTTGATAAAGATGCTGTAGTGGCCGGTGGTGTAATAGGCTTCCACTACTTCCTCCAGGGCATCGAGCTTTTTCAGCGCCGACGGATAGTCCTTGGCGCTCTTCAGGATGATGCCGATAAAACAACATACGTCATAACCCAGATGCTTCGCGCTGACGTCTATCCGGGCGCCGGTGATAATGCCCGCCAGCTTCATTTTCTCCACCCGCACGTGAATGGTGCCGGCGCTGACCGCTAATTGCTTGGCCAGCTCGGCATAAGCGGTACGGGCATTGGCCATCAACGCCTGCAATATGGCGCGATCGAGACTATCTATCTGATAAGTTTCCGGCATTGTTTCCTCTTTATTGATAATAAGCGCCCGCCGGGCCGCGGGAAACGGCGGGCAAAAGGCCTTCAGTCCCGACGGTGCCAGCGCCGTGACAAACGACTTTTCAGGCTGGTATCGAATCGCCAGATATGATCGAATATTTTCAGGATACCCGGTTTTCCCAGTGACGACAGGGCGACGGCATGGAAACGCTGAAGCTGTTGCCGTTGTTTTTGCTTTATACGGGCGACCAGTTCATCCGGTAATCGCTGGGCGATAAAATCCGAAATCACCACCGCGTCCGCGTCCCGCCACTCCGGCGTCGCCAACCGATCGGCCAGGGCGCTGATGCAGGCGCTTAAATCGGTGCCGCCGCTAAAGCGCTGGCTGAGAAAACGGATAGCCTGTTCCAAGCCGGACAGGGCACTCAGCTCATAGCTGACCATGCCGGTGGAGAACAACGTTATATAACAGCGGCGGTTATCCGCCAGCGCAATACGCATCAGCGCCAGGCAAAAAGCTTTCGCGCACTGCTCGTTAAAGCCGCCCATCGAACCGGAGGTATCGACGCAAACGATAAAGGGTCCCCGGGGCTGGGGTTGCCGCAGCCGCTCCTGCGCCGACTGTTTTACCTCCCGCTCCCGCCAGCCCTCGCCCTGCAGGCGATAGGTCAGCAAACGCTTCTCCAGCAACCGGCGGTAAAATTCATACTCCAGCTCGTCTATCCCCAAGGTGGCCAGTTCGGTAGGCAGCAAACGCAGCAGATCGTCACTCTGATGGATTCCGCTGACTTCTTCCGGCTGCACCATAGGTTCCCGGATGCGCAGCCGGATCCACTGCTGCGGCGCCTGAGGGGCGGCGGCGGCATGGGATTCGCTGCTGCGCCCCAATTGATCGGCCAGTTGGCGCAGTTCCGGCTGCTGGCGTAAAAACTCACCGTAATGTACTAACTGCCGGTAATCCTGCTGTTGCCTTTGCGCGGCGGTCATATCCCACAACCGGCCGGCGGACGTTTCGTTTTCCGCCATCACGGGGGCCAGCGCGCCGCTTGCCGCCAGCTGCTGCGCGAGCTCGTCCAGCAACTGTTCCCGTTCCTTATCCAACAGTTGATGATGCAGGGTAACCGACCGCAGCGTCAGGTTAATACGCCAGCGCTGCAAAAACAGCGGTTGAAAGCTTTCCTCCGGTCGGGCGTGCGCAAAGGTTGCGGCCTGTACCAGGCTGCCGGCTTCCGGATAAAAGGGCGAGGATATCTGCTCCAGGCGCGCAAGCGTTGGGGCAAGGGCGGTCCTGAACTCTCCGGGCGATAACAGCTGGCATTCCTGGAACAGGTAAAACTCCGTTGCCAGGTCAGGCGAAACCCGGGTCTCGATTAACATCCGCTCCAGGCGTTGCCGGATAACCGGCATTCGTTTAAGCAGGGCCTGCTTGAACAGCGGGTATTTTTCCAGGAAAACGGCCAACTGCGGGCTAGCCAGCAGCGTCAGGACAAAATCATCCAGCAGCTCGCCTTCATTAATCGATAAAAATAAATCCAGAGTGCTTAAGGCCAGCACGGTGAATTAACCCGGCCTGGCTTGCTGAAGCTGGCGTGAAACCTCCAGCAGGCTTTGTTCGATTTTCGCTACCCACTCCTGCGGGATAAACAGGCAGCCATGCTGTGCGCTGAACCGGGCACGCTGCTGGTGATACTGTCGCTCCACGGCGGCCAAGGTTTCCTGGAGCTCCGGCGGCAGCTCCGCGGGCGGCTGTTGCCCCTGCGGCGCCAACAACGAAGCTTGCCGGCTGATATCCAATATTTCCAGCTGCCGTTCGGCGTTAATACGCACCTCCAGCGGCTGGGCAAAACCTATGTTATTCAACCGGCCCTTTAACGGCGTATCCTTAAGCAGCCATTGTTGCAGAGCCTCGCGCTCGACGGTGATATGAGTCACCTGGATATCGTGCAGCATCAGCGGCGTTTGCAGCGCCAGCCGCAGGATATGATCGGACATAACATCAGGCAGGGAATAGACCGGCTTACGATTCATCAGCCCTTTACGCGACTCAAAGGTTAGGGCCTGCAGCTGGTTTCGCCGGCGATAATGAGCCAGTTTTTCCCGCTCGATATCCTGGATCCGCAGCAGCATGGCCTGTTGTTGATAGCCCTGCTCGATAAGCAATAGTTCGACCTGGTGTTCCACCAACTGGAGACTGTCCGGATCGTGCCACAGGCAATCCTTTAACAGGATGATGTCTATCGGCGCGATGGCCGGCCTGTCGCTGAAAAACGCGCTGGCCTGAAGCAGGCGCAAGGCTTTTTTCCAACGCCGGTCGGAAACATAGGGCGCTTCCGGCAAGGCATCCAGCCGCTGGCGCAGCTGATAAATTAATTCAAAGCATTCCGTCGGCAAGGTGATGCGGTCTATTTTCGGCTGCCACGCCTGATACTCTTCATCGGTAACGCCCAGGCCTTCGGGAAACCTATGTTCCGCGCCGTCGGCCGTATGGATCAGCAGCGCGTGAAAATTAGCTTTCTCTTTCACCTTATGCAGCCACAAACGGATCAGCATCCGGTCATACAGCGCTTCCAGACCGCTGTCGTCGTCCGGCAATTCATTAGAGGCGGTTATCAGCAAACGCATCGGCAGTACCTGTTCGGTATCGCCGTTGCGAAAGCGTCGTTCATTGATGGCCGTCAGCAGGGTATTCAAAATCGCCGGCCCGGCTTTCCAGATTTCATCCAGGAAGACAATTTCCGCCTCCGGCAGGTAGCCCTTGGTCAGGCGGTGGTAACGTCCATCCTCTTTCAGGGCCTGGATGGACAGGGGGCCGAAGACTTCTTCCGGGGTGGAAAAACGCGTCATCAGGTAATCAAAGGCGCGTGCATGGCTGAACGCCAATTTAAGGCGCCGCGCGATAAGGCTTTTGGCAATCCCCGGCGGGCCCAATAAAAATACGCTCTCGCCGCATAATGCCGCCAGCAGGCACAGGCGCACGGTATGCTGCCGTTCGTACAGCCCGCTTTCCAACGCGCTGCTCAGGCGATAGATTCTCTCAACCAGCAGGGATGAATGAGCCATAATAAATGTCTAATCCTGAATAATCATGATGACGCAACAATAAACTACCGCTTTTTATAATGATAGGGCTGAAAACAGGCGGGGAGCAGTCGTTTTTCTTCCCAACGGGCTGATATTGACGTGAAGAAAGATGATATTAGATTAGGTATTCTGCTAGTTTCATGCATACTGTGCGCTTTTTGATGAGCTATGAATCCAGCCCACCAAACGCTACGGATACACTACAGCGCGAAGAGGTTATGAGCAGAGAGAACAAGCAATCCCTATCGGCGGTAACATTGGCCGCCATCGGCGTGGTTTATGGAGATATCGGCACCAGTCCTCTATATACCCTGAGAGAATGCCTGGCAGGGCACTATGGCTTCGGCGTTGAACGTGGAGCGGTGCTTGGCTTCCTTTCGTTAATCTTCTGGCTACTGATCCTCATTGTTTCATTTAAATATCTGTCTTTCGTTATGCGTGCGGACAACGCCGGGGAAGGCGGGATATTAACGCTGATGTCGCTGGCCGGCAGGAATACGTCCGCGCGCATGACCTCGGTGCTGGTGATCATGGGACTTATCGGCGGCAGCTTTTTTTACGGCGAGGTCGTGATTACGCCGGCCATCTCGGTACTGTCGGCCATCGAAGGGCTGCAAATCGCCGCGCCGTCGCTTGATGCCTATATTGTTCCCTTATCTATCTCCGTGCTGACGCTACTGTTCCTTATCCAGAAAAAAGGCACCGGCGGGATTGGCAAACTGTTCGCACCGGTCATGGTGGTGTGGTTCCTGACGCTGGCGGTGTTGGGCGTGCGCGGCATCATGGCCAATCCGGAAGTGCTGTACGCCCTCAATCCCCAGTGGGCGGTAAACTTTTTTTTCCAATATAAAACCATCTCATTTTTTGCCCTTGGCGCGGTGGTGCTTTCCATTACCGGCGTAGAGGCGCTGTATGCCGATATGGGGCATTTTGGTAAGCTGCCAATCCGTATTGCGTGGTTCAGCGCGGTCCTGCCTTCTCTGGTACTAAACTATTTTGGCCAGGGCGCTCTATTGCTTAAATACCCCGCGGCCATCAAGAACCCCTTCTTTTTACTGGCGCCGGACTGGGCGCTGATCCCGTTATTGATATTGGCGACACTTGCCACGGTGATTGCTTCGCAGGCGGTGATTTCCGGCGTCTTTTCCTTGACCAGGCAAGCGGTGCGCCTGGGTTATCTGCCGCCGATGCGCATCGTCCATACCTCCGAGATGGAATCCGGCCAGATCTATATCCCCTTTATCAACTGGCTGCTGTATGTTGCCGTGGTGCTGGTGATCATGAGCTTCGAGCACTCCAGCAACCTGGCGGCGGCGTACGGTATTGCCGTGACCGGCACCATGGTGCTGACCAGCATCCTGTCCTGTACCGTCGCCATGAAAAACTGGCACTGGAATCGTTTTGTTGTGCTGGTCTTGCTGCTGCTGCTGCTGGCGATGGATATTCCGATGTTCGCCGCCAACGCCCTCAAGATTTTCTCCGGCGGCTGGCTGCCCCTGCTGCTGGGTTTCCTGATGTTTATCGTGATGACCACCTGGAAGAGCGAAAGATTCCGGCTGCTGCGCAGGATGCATGAGCACGGCAACTCCCTGGAGGCGCTGATCGCCTCGCTGGAAAAATCGCCGCCGGTCAGGGTATCGGGCACGGCGGTATTTATGTCGCGGGCGATGAATGTGATCCCTTTTGCGCTGCTGCATAATCTCAAGCACAACAAGGTATTGCACGAACGCGTGGTGCTGCTGACGCTGCGCACCGAGGATGCGCCGTTTGTGCACAACGTGCGACGCGTGACCATCGAACAGCTTTCGCCGACGTTCTGGCGGGTGGTGGCCAGCTACGGCTTTAAAGAAACGCCGGATATGGAGGAAATATTCCATCGCTGCGGCCTGGAAGGGCTTTCGTGCCGGATGATGGAAACCTCCTTCTTTATGTCCCACGAATCGCTGATCCTGGGTAAACGCCCCTGGTATCTGCTGGTGCGGGGCAAGCTGTTTATTGCCTTAAGCCGTAACGCCCTGCGCGCGCCCGACCAATACCTGATTCCGCCTAACCGGGTGATCGAACTGGGTACCCAGGTGGAAATCTGATTCATGACGAGGCCTGCTTCCTGGATTACAGGGAATCATCGGGGCGGGCCGCCCGTTAACGGCGGCGACCGGTCCGGACGCTGTTCTCTCCCGCCCTTGATTAATCGTTCCCGGCCAGCAGCCGCTGGCAGGCCGCAAACGCCTCTTTTGAATCGGATGCCAGGATGGCGTCTACGATAGCCTGGTGCGGATCGGATTTTACCGTTTCGTCGCTGACAATGGCGCGAAAATAATTCTGATAGATGGAACTGAACAGATTGGCGAAGGATGACAGAAACGGATTGCCGCTTATCTCATAGATATGCCGGTGAAACCGGGCATCGACGGTTATCCAGCGTTCACGGTCAAAATGCACGTGCAGCAGCTGCATCTCCTCCATCAGCATGACCAGCCTATGCTTTTCGTCGTAGGTGGCATTCACCGCCGCCAGCGCGCAGGCCTGAGGTTCCAGGCTGGTGCGCATCACCAGGAAGTGTTTCATCACGCCATCAAAATTCTCGCGGGTGACCCACCAGCTCAGCAGTTCTTGATCCAGGAAATTCCACTGATGCCGCGGCAATATGCGGGTGCCGATACGCGGCCTGGGTAGGAGCATGCCTTTGGCCGCCAATATCTTTACCGCTTCCCTGACCGCGGTACGGCTGACGCCAAACAGGTCCCCCAGCTCGATTTCGCCCGGCAGGATGTCGCCGGCGGCATATTCCCCCGCCAGGATGCGTTGCCCCAACTTCTCGGCCAGAAGATAGGAAAGGTTTCGTTGTGCGGCTTGTTGTTGCGGTGTCAAATGCATCGCGGCCCGTCCATGCTGTTTTGAATGTACCTATATTATGCCTGCGAGCGGCCATGTGGCGGTGTAAATGTCGTAAATGCAGCCGCGATCCCTGAATTTAGTCAACATTTGTTGAAAAATAAACCGATCGGCTTGTTTTTACCAATTAAGCCTTGTCAGACTGAGGAAAGTCCCTATAATGCGCCTCCACTGACCGGGAACAAACGCTAACGCGATGCCGGATCGGGAAGGGAACAGCGCCCCGTCCGGGCAAATAAAAGCTTGACTCTTCAGCGGGAAAACGTAATATACGCAACCCGCGCCAGGTGAGATTTACGCACGCTGGCCATGCTCTTTAACAATTTATCAGACAATCTGT
>NZ_WUBS01000002.1 GCF_010131535.1 Acerihabitans arboris | reverse complement strand
AGAAATGGACGATGCCGCTGAGGGACTGGCGCATGGCGATGAGCCGTTTTATTATCGAGTTCGGTGACCGCCTGGACGGTCACTTCTGAGAAAAGGCATTTACACAGAATCGTAAACAGGCTCCCGGCACCCGGCAATACCTATAACCGCCCAACGCATGGCAAGCGAAACCCTCGTCGGGGCGACATAAACCTTACCACAAGCGAACCCCTCACCGGGGCGACATAAACCTTACCACAAGCGAACCCCTCGTCGGGGCGACATAAACCTTACCACAAGCGAACCCCTCGCCGGGGCGACATAAACCTTACCACAAGCGAACCCCTCACCGGGGCGACATAAACCTTACCACAAGCGAACCCCTCGCCGGGGCGACATAAACCTTACCACAAGCGAACCCCTCGCCGGGGCGACATAAACCTTACCACAAGCGAACCCCTCGTCGGGGCGACATAAACCTTACCACAAGCGAACCCCTCACCGGGGCGACATAAACCTTACCACAAGCGAAACCCTCGTCGGGGCGACATAAACCTTACCACAAGCGAACCCCTCGCCGGGGCGACATAAACCTTACCACAAGCGAACCCCTCGCCGGGGCGACATAAACCTTACCACAAGCGAACCCCTCGTCGGGGCGACATAAACCTTACCACAAGCGAACCCCTCACCGGGGCGACATAAACCTTACCACAAGCGAAACCCTCGTCGGGGCGACATAAACCTTACCACAAGCGAAATCCCCACCGGGGCGACATAAACCTCATCGCAAGCGCACCCCCACTCTTTGTCAGCAATCTCCCCCCGTGAGGGCGCTTTTTTGATCTGGCGCGAGCGATCGCGCTTTTTTTGCGCCGTTTGATTTCTTTTCCGCGCCCGATGCCCGATAATACCGCCCCGGTTGCCATCGGGATATCAGGAGACGAAATGTTTTATCCCCTCATCAGACAGGCTTTATTTCAGCTCGATCCAGAACGTGCCCATGAATTAACTTTTCAACAGCTGCGCCGTATTAGCGGTACGCCGTTTGAATTCCTGGTACGCCAGTCGGTGCCGGCCAAGACGGTCAATTGCATGGGGATTACGTTTAAGAATCCGCTGGGACTGGCCGCCGGACTTGATAAGGACGGTGATTGCATCGACGCGCTCGGCGCCATGGGGTTTGGTTTTATCGAGGTCGGCACGGTAACGCCGCGCCCGCAGCCCGGTAACGATAAACCGCGCCTGTTCCGGCTGGTGGAGGCCGAGGGGCTGATCAACCGCATGGGGTTCAATAATAAAGGCGTCGATTATCTGGTTGAAAATGTTAAGAAATCTCATTTTGGCGGCGTGCTGGGGATCAATATCGGCAAAAACAAGGCCACGCCGGTAGAGCAGGGGAAGGATGATTATCTGACGTGCATGGATAAGATATATCCTTATGCGGGCTATATAGCTATAAACATATCCTCCCCCAATACCCCAGGACTGCGCACCCTGCAATTCGGCGAAGCGCTGGACGATTTATTGCTGGCGATTAAGAATAAGCAGGCGGAACTGCAAAAGTATCATCACAAATATGTACCGGTTGCGGTTAAAATAGCCCCCGACCTGACGGACGAGGAGCTTGCCCAGGTTGCCGATAGCCTGGTGCGCCATAATATCGACGGGGTTATCGCCACCAATACCACGACAGACCGGCATCTGGTCCGGGGCCTGAATCATTGCGGCCAGACCGGTGGGTTAAGCGGCCGTCCCCTACAAGCCCGCAGTACCGAAGTGATTCGTCGCCTGTCCCGGGAATTAAAGGGTAAACTGCCGATTATCGGAGTAGGGGGAATTGATTCCCTGGTCGCCGCCCGGGAAAAGATGGACGCCGGCGCCGCACTGATTCAAATATATTCCGGTTTTATTTTTCACGGTCCACGCCTGATTAAAGACATCATTACTCATATTTGATTTTTTTTCCTCATTATTCGGCCTAAGGGGTTTATTTATCTCTTAGGCTCGTTTATCTTTTATCCGTTTACTGCTAATTTATCCGTAGACTTATTTTCTAAACGCTAAAATTCTTTGCAGAATATTTCATAATCGATTGCGACGCGATGAAAGGATTTAAAGATGAAATTCACTCCCGGCGATAATTGGCGTTGGTTTTATGATGCCGAACATGATCGGATGATGCTGGATCTCGCTGACGGTATGATATTCCGCTCACGCTTTTGCGCTAAGACACTGACGCCCGATGCGTTCAGTGAAACGGTATTCTGCGTGGACGATGCCGCGCTCTATTTTACCTTAGCCGAGAAGGTCCGGGCGCTGCCGTTAAAGGAAGAGCAACAGGCGGAGCTTATTCTTAATGCATTGGTGGCCTTACGCTTCCTGAAGCCGCTGATGCCGAAGAGCTGGCATTTCCGGCCGCAGCCCACGCCGCTTAACTGGCATCCCGTCATGGGCGACGACGTGCTGGTGCGCCTGAATGATAACGGCGAATACGCGCGGCTGCTGGTGGCCGAAGCGGGCGACAACGCCAGCCTGTGCGTTCTGGCGCAGGCGCAGCTGACCCTGGCGGCGCGCAAAATCGTGCTGGGCGACGCCATTAAAATCATGCATGACCGGCTGTTACCCTATCCACAGCAGGCTGATATCCAATACGCCGCCGCGGTTTAATGCCCGGACGGGTTAACCGGGGCGTCAACGCCGCCGTGGATGGATATCTTCCGCCGGGTTAACCGAGGCGCAGATCGCTTTTCGGTACGCAACTGCAGGTCAGCACATGACCGGGTTCCTCGAGCGCGCTGGCTTTTAGCGGCGCCACCTCGCCCTCCAGCAATTCTACCCTGCAGGTACCGCAGATACCCGCCCGGCATGAATAGGGAATACGTACCCCCTGCTGCTCAAGCTGTTCCAGCAACACCTGCCGGTTATTGCCGGTAAACTGCTGTCCCCGGTAGTTTATCCGCACCTGACGCTCGCCGGCGGCAGGCCGGTCCAGCGGCTCGGTTATCTTTCCGGTGCCGTAGCGCCTGGGTTCCCGCTCCGCCAATACCTCGACGCTATCGCCGACCCGGATCATGCCGCTGGAACGGGCGATCAGGTTTTGCCCAAAGTCGACGTCGCCGTTGTCGGCGGTGCGATAGCCCTGTAAGGTACGTAATGGCTCGGTCGCCGGATGCCGGCGGCCCGACTCCACGCCGACCGTGGTCAGCACGCAGCGGCTGCAGGGCTTGACCAGCTCGAATTCCACGCCGCCGATGCGGATGCGCCGCCAGCCGTCCTCGGCGTAAGGCTCGGAACCCGCGACCACCATGTTCGGCCTGAACTGGGTCATCCTGACGCCGGCGGGGCAGCGCCCCTGCAAATCCAGCAGCGAGGCCTCGCCGACCAGCAAAAAGGGATAGCCGTCGGCAAACGACAGCGGTATGCCGGGATAGCGCTTAACCCGCCGGCGGCTTTGCTCCCCGGTCCAGCGCAGCTGCGCCGGACGACCTAAATACCCGCTTAGCCAGTTATTGATGGCCTCGGGAGCCAGATACGCGGTAAAATGGTTGCCCCATACTTCGGTAGGGTGGCCGTCCGGCGTGAAATCGGTAAAGCGCACCAATACACTTTGCCCGTCCGGTGCGCTCAGGTGCAGGCCGTTTTGTACCATTACCGGGGTAAACAGGACCATTTGCGGATATTGGCGGGCGGTAATGAAGGTGCCGTCAGGTTCGGTAACCATAAATATCCGGTCAAAGGCCAGACCTTCGGCGCCCACCAGCGCATGGGATACCTGCAAGCCGCGCATTGACTTCACCGGATGAATATATAACCGCGATAAACTGACCATTTTGCCTCCCTGCCGGAACACTCTGTTGGGCCAACTTTATGACAATGGGTCGGGATTAGCTATAATGCGCAACGATTTTTCTTTTTGATGATAAGTGACCAGATGAACGCACTCTTTGCCAGTACGGCACAAGGTTTAGAAGAACTGTTAAAAAGCGAGCTGGAAGCACTGGGTGCGCTCGAATGCAAAATAGCCCTGGGCGGGGTGCACTTCCGTGGCGACGATCGGCTGCTGTACCAGAGCCTGCTCTGGAGCCGCCTGGCCTCACGCATTTTGCTGCCGCTGACCGATTTTGACGTGTTCAGCGATGATGACCTTTACCAAGGGGTGCGGGCTATCGACTGGCCGGCGATATTCGCGGTGGACAAAAGTTTTGCCGTCCATTTCAGCGGCACCAACGAGGCCATTCGCAACAGCCAATACGGCACCCTGCGGGTTAAAGACGCCATCGTCGACGGTTTTACCGAGGCCCTGGACCAGCGCCCGGACGTGGCCAAACAGCAGCCGGATATCCGCGTGCAGGTCTTTTTGCACCGCGACCATGCCATCGTTTCGCTGGATCTGAGCGGCGGCGGGCTGCATCAGCGCGGCTATCGCGACGGCGCCGGCCAGGCGCCGCTAAAGGAAAACCTGGCGGCGGCCATCGTGCTGCGTTCCGGATGGCAGGCGGGCACGCCGTTGCTGGACCCGATGTGCGGCTCCGGCACCCTGCTAATCGAAGCGGCGCTGATGGCCTCCGATCGGGCGCCGGGCCTGCTGCGTCGGCAATGGGGTTTTTACGGCTGGCTCGGCCATAACGAATCCTTGTGGCAGGAGGTCTTGACCGCCGCCCGCGAGCGCGCCAAGTCAGGCGCCGCCCAGGCCACCTCCCGCTTTTTCGGCTCCGACAACGACGCGCGGGTGTTGGAAAAAGCGCGCGCCAATGCCCACCACGCCGGCATCGATGCCTTGATCGCGTTCACGGTCAATGATGTGGCCAATTTGGCCAACCCGTTGCCTGAAGGCCCGGTCGGGACCGTTATCAGCAACCCGCCTTACGGCGAGCGGCTGGAGAGCGAGCCGGCGCTGATAGCGCTCTACAACCTGCTCGGGCGCATCATGAAAAGCCGGTTCGGCGGCTGGCGGCTGTCGCTGTTCAGCGCGTCGCCGGTATTGTTAAGCGCGCTGCAGCTGCGCGCGGAGCGTTCGTTTAAAGCGAAAAACGGTCCGCTGGACTGCGAGCAGAAAAACTACCTGCTGGCCGATGTGCCCAACGTGACGCCCACCGGACAGGGCATTGCGCCCGACTTTGCCAACCGGCTGCGGAAAAATATCCGCGGCCTGGAAAAATGGGCAGCCAAACAGCACCTGGATTGTTATCGCCTCTACGACGCCGACCTGCCGGAATACAATGTCGCCATAGATCGCTACAGTTCGTGGGTGGTGATACAAGAATACGTGGCGCCAAAAACCATTGAACCCGAAAAGGCGCGCCAGCGGCTGTACGACGCCATCTCGGCGACCCTGGCGGTGTTGGACATCCCGGCCAGCCAACTGGTGGTCAAGGCGCGCGAGCGGCAGAAAGGCAAAAACCAGTATGAGAAGCTGGCGCAAAAAGGTGAGTTCCTGCTGGTGGACGAATATGACGCCAAACTCTGGGTTAACCTGACCGATTATCTCGATACCGGTTTGTTCCTCGACCATCGCATCGCGCGCAAAATGCTGGGCGAGATGAGCCGCGGCAAGGATTTCCTCAATCTGTTCGCCTACACCGGCAGCGCCAGCGTGCATGCCGGCATCGGCGGCGCGCGCAGCACCACCTCGGTGGATATGTCGCGCACCTATCTGGAATGGGCGGAAAAAAACCTGCGCAGCAACGGGCTGACCGGCAAGCAGCACCGCCTGATCCAGGCGGACTGCCTGTCCTGGCTTGAACTGTCGCAGGAGACCTTCGATCTGATTTTTATCGATCCCCCGACGTTCTCCAATTCAAAACGCATGTCGGAAAGCTTCGATGTGCAACGGGATCACCTGCTGTTGATGAAAGATCTGAAAAGATTACTGCGGCCGGGCGGCACCATTATGTTTTCCAATAATAAACGCGGCTTCCAATTGGATGCCGAAGGATTACAGGCCCTCGGCCTGAAGGCGCGGTCCATTACCGAGCAAACCCGCTCCCAGGACTTCGCCCGTAATCGTCATATTCACAACAGCTGGCTGATAAGCCATGCCGATCGGGATCAATAAACGCCATGTCACTAATCAGTCTTTCCGGCGCCTGGCTATCGTTCAGCGATGCGCCGCTACTGGATAATACCGAGCTTCACATAGAACGTAACGAACGAGTCTGCCTGGTCGGGCGCAACGGGGCCGGCAAGTCCACCCTGATGAAGATCCTCAGTAAAGAGGTGCCGCTGGACGACGGGCAGCTGATTTTCGAGCAGGATGTGGTCGTCGCCCGCCTGCAGCAGGACCCGCCGCGCAACGTTAGCGGCAGCGTCTATGATTTTGTGGCCGAGGGCGTGCAGGAACAGGCGCAAACGCTGAAAGCCTACCATGCGGTTTCTCATCTGGTGGAGCAAGATCCCAGTGACAAAAACCTGATGGAAATGGGCCGGTTGCAGGAGATCCTGGATCATCAGAACCTGTGGCACCTCGAAAAGCGCATCAACGAAGTGCTCGAGCAACTGGGCCTGACCGCCGATACCGAGTTATCCTCCCTGTCGGGCGGTTGGCTGCGCAAAGCGGCGCTCGGCCGCGCCCTGGTATGCGAGCCGCAGATCCTGCTGCTGGACGAACCGACCAACCATCTGGATATCGAAACCATTGACTGGTTGGAAACCTTCCTGAAAAGTTTCCCCGGCAGCATTATCTTTATCTCCCATGACCGTTCGTTTATCCGCAGCATGGCTACGCGCATTGTCGATCTGGATCGCGGCAAGCTGGTCTCCTGGCCGGGCAACTACGATAAATACCTCGAGGGTAAAGAAGAAGAGCTGCGGGTACAGGAGCTGCAAAACGCCGAATTCGATAAAAAGCTGGCGCAGGAAGAAGTGTGGATCCGCCAGGGCATCAAGGCCAGGCGCACCCGCAACGAGGGCCGCGTGCGCGCGTTAAAGGCGCTGCGCAATGAAAGAAACGAACGTCGTGAAGTCCTCGGCAGCGCCAAGATGCAGGTAGAGGAAGCCACCCGCTCGGGCAAGATTGTGTTTGAAATGGAAGACGTCAGCTACCGTCTGGCGGATAAGGCGCTGGTCAGCGGCTTCAGCGCGCAGGTCCAGCGTGGCGATAAAATCGCCCTGATAGGCCCTAACGGCTGCGGCAAGACCACGTTGTTAAAACTGATGCTTGGCCAACTGCAGCCGGACAGCGGGCGCATCCACTGCGGCACCAAGCTGGAAGTGGCCTATTTCGACCAACATCGCGCCGAACTGGATCCGGAACGCACGGTAATGGACAACCTGGCGGAAGGCAAACAGGAAGTGATGGTTAACGGCCGCTCGCGCCATGTGCTGGGCTATTTGCAGGATTTCCTGTTCCATCCCAAGCGCGCCATGACGCCGGTGAAAGCCTTGTCCGGTGGCGAGCGTAACCGGTTACTATTGGCTAAACTGTTCCTCAATCCCAGTAACCTGCTGATTCTCGATGAACCGACCAATGACCTGGACGTCGAGACGCTGGAACTGCTGGAAGAGATGATCGACAGCTACCAGGGCACGGTGCTGCTGGTTAGCCATGACCGCCAGTTCGTGGATAACTCGGTGACCGAGTGCTGGATTTTTGAAGGCGAAGGCCGGATCAGCAGCTTTGTCGGCGGTTATTTCGACGCGCAGAGCCAGCGCCGCAATATGCGCGCTTTGCGTGCCGCCGCGCCGGCTGTTACCCCCGCCCGCGAAAAAAATAGCGCTAACGAAGCTGCAAAGACGTTTAATGCTAAGCGCGCAACCACTAAATTGAGTTATAACCTACAGCGCGAGCTGGAAATGCTGCCGCAGGAAATCGAGCGGCTGGAGCAGGAAATCAACGACCTGCAGGCCCAAATGACCCAAGCGGATTTTTTCAGCCAGTCCCATGAAAAAACCCAGGTGGTCATCGCGCAGCTGGCCGGCGCCGAACAGGCGCTGGAGAAGGCCTTTGCCCGTTGGGAAGAGTTGGAAGCGTTGAAAAACGGTCCCAAAGAGTAAACCCAACCCGGCCGGGATTGGTGGGAATCCCGGCCGGGCGGCTAAACGGCATCGGCAACAATCAGGAGGAATGCATGTGTTCTGCCGTTCATCACCCTAAATACGTGCTTTGCCCACATTGCGACCTCCTGGTGGCGCTGCCGGAATTAAACCCGGGCCAGAAAGGGGTCTGTCCCCGCTGCGGCAATACCCTGATCAGCCGCTGGTCCAATGCCCGCGCCCAGCCGGTAATGTTTGCCATCAGCGCCCTGATTATGCTGGTGCTGGCCAATTTATTCCCCTTTGTAAATATGAAGGTGTCGGGTATCGGGCGCGAGATTACCCTGCCGCAGATCCCCGGCATCATGGTGGCGGATCACTTTTCCAGCCTGGCCAGCCTGTTCCTGCTGTTCGTCCAGCTGATCCCCGCCGTTTGCATGATCGTTATCATCCTGCTGTGCTTCGAGGTCCCCCTGGCGTTTCGGCTGAAGGCCTTTATGGCCAAATCCTTGTTTGCCCTGCGCGCCTGGGGCATGGCGGAAATTTTCCTGGCGGGCGTGCTGGTCAGCTTTGTCAAACTCATGGCCTATGGCGACATCGGCGTCGGCATCAGTTTCCTGCCGTTTTGCCTGTTTTGCCTGCTACAGCAACGGGCTTTCCAATGTATCGACCAGCGCTGGTTATGGGATAACATCATGCCGGCGGTGTCGCCGGTGGCCCTGGTGAGGCCGGGCGTCGGCGGGCTGGCCCAGGGGATCCGCGCCTGCAGCTGCTGCACCCTGATCCTGCCGGCCGCGCAGCGTACCTGTCCCCGCTGCCGGACACGTGAGCACGCCAGGCGGCACAATAGCCTGCAATGGACCATGGCGCTGCTGATCACCTCCATCATGCTGTATATCCCGGCCAATATCCTGCCAATCATGATAACCGAAGGCTTGGGCAGCAAGCTTAACTCGACTATTATTGCCGGGGTGATCCTGCTGTGGGATGACGGTTCCTATCCGGTGGCGATGGTGATTTTTATCGCCAGCATCATGGTGCCGACCCTGAAAATGATTGCCCTGGCCTGGCTGTGCTGGGATGCGCGCAGGGAGGAGGGACGGGCCGATAGCGAACGGATGCATTTTCTATATGAGATAGTCGAATTTGTCGGCCGCTGGTCGATGATTGACGTGTTTGTGATTGCTGTGCTTTCCGGACTGGTGAGAATGGGGCAACTGATGAGTATTACGCCGGGCATCGGCGCGGTGTTATTTGCCATGGTGGTGATGATTACCATGTTTGCCGCACAGATGTTCGACCCGCGTCTCATTTGGGATCGGGCCGAGAAAAAAAACCAAAAGGAGTCTTCCGTTGACGGAAAATAAATACGACGTCGCCCAGGTGGAGAAAATCAAGCGCTGGTCGCCGGTCTGGATCATTCCGATAGTGACGGTGCTGATTGGCGCATGGATCCTTTATTACCACTTTAGCCATCAGGGCAAAGTGATTACCCTGACCACCACCAGCGCGGAAGGCATCGAGGCCGGCAAGACGGCAATCAAAAGCCGCAGCGTCGACGTCGGTATGGTGGAAAGCGTGGTCTTGAGCGAGAACCTGCGGCAGGTGGAAATCAAAGCCCGCATCAATAACGGCATGGAAAAACTGCTGCGCCACGATTCCGCGTTCTGGGTGGTGAAACCGCAGATAGGCCGGGAAGGGATCTCGGGCCTGGGCACCCTGCTGTCCGGGGCCTATATCCAGCTGCAGCCCGGCACCAACGCCGAGGAAGCCAACACCTTTCAACTGCTGGATTCGCCGCCGCTGGCCTCGCCGGATGCCAAGGGGATCCGCGTCGAACTCGACAGCGACCAGTCCGGGCAGCTCAATGCCGGGGATCCGGTGCTGTTCCGCGGCTTCAGGGTCGGCACGGTGCAAACCAGCTACTTCGATCCCAAACAGCGCAAGATGCGCTATCAGTTGTTTATCAGCGCGCCTTACGACAGCCTGGTCACCAGCAACGTGCGTTTTTGGAAAGACAGCGGCGTGGCCTTTGATATGTCCGCCCAGGGCATGCGGGTGGAAATGGGCTCGCTGACCACTTTATTCAGCGGCGGCGTGAGTTTTGACGTGCCCACCGGCTGGGATCTGGGCGATCGCGCCACTGAACACCAGGTCTATCAGCTGTTTGATAACAAGAACAGTATTTCGGACTCATTGTATACGGTGCATAAAGATTACCTGCTGTTCTTTAACGATTCCGTGCGCGGCCTGCAGCCCGGCGCGCCGGTGGAATTTCGCGGCATCCGCCTGGGCACCGTCGCCCAGGTGCCTTTCCTCGAGACCGCGGTCAAACAGACAATCGACAATAATTACCAGATACCGGTGCTGATCCGTATCGAACCGGATCGCCTTGCCGGCAAGCTGGGTGATAAATTCGATATCAACAAGCGCGTTCAAGAAGCAGGGGAGCACGGACTACGCGCCTCGTTGAAAAGCGCCAGCCTGCTGACCGGATCGCTGTTTGTCGATCT
Source organism: Acerihabitans arboris (assembly GCF_010131535.1). Lineage (GTDB taxonomy): Bacteria > Pseudomonadota > Gammaproteobacteria > Enterobacterales > Enterobacteriaceae > Acerihabitans > Acerihabitans arboris. The sequence goes on along the minus strand of NZ_WUBS01000002.1, from coordinate 459,217 downwards.
TGATTTTTATCCGCAGGCCAAGCCTTGGGACGGTGAAAAAACGGTTAACGGTTATCCGGTGTTGCCGACCACCAGCGGCGGCCTGGCGCAGATCCAGCAGAAGCTGATGACGACGCTTGATAAAATCAACAGCCTGCCGCTTAACCCGATGATTGACGAAGCCACCAGCACCCTGGCGCAAAGCCAAAGTACCCTGCGCGAGCTGCAAAAGACCTTGAAATCGGTAAATCAGATCACGGAAAGCCAGTCGATGCAGCAACTGCCGCAGGATATGCAGCGCACCCTGCGTGAGCTGAACAGCAGCATGAAAGGGTTCCAGCCCGGCTCTCCGGCATACAATAAGATGGTGGACAATATGCAACGACTCGATCAGGTCCTGCGGGAACTGCAGCCGGTATTGCGTACGCTGAACAACAAGAGCAACGCATTGGTCTTCGAGGCAGATAGCGGTAACGACCCGAAGCCAAAGAGGGCTAAATAATGAGAAAAGGGATCCTGGTGGCGCTGGCGTTCATGCTGGTCGCCTGTGGCGGCAACAATGATAAGCACTATTACCAGCTGCCGATAGCGCCGCAGGCGAGCGACGACGGCCAGCGGCTGCCGTCTGCCGTCGGCGCGCGGCATGTATGGCTGTCTCGCGTCAACGTCTCGGATTACCTGGCGGGCAGCGGCGTGGTGTTCCAGGAGAGCGACGTACGCTATGTCACCGCCAGCAATAACCTGTGGGCTAGCCCGCTGGAGCAACAGTTGCAGCAGACCATGGTCGCCAATTTAAGCAACGCCCTGCCGGGCGTACTGGTTTCCGCCAGCCAGGCGCAGGGGGACCAGGACCAGCTGGAATTCAACGTAACCGGATTCCACGGCCGTTACGACGGCCGGGCGATTATCCAGGGTGAATGGCTGCTGACGCATAACGGCCAGGTCAGCCGCCACCCGTTCATCCTGGCCCTGAAACAGGATCAGGACGGGTATGACGCCCTGGTGAGGACATTGGCCCAGGGCTGGCTGCAAATCGGCAAGGATGCCGCGGGACAAATTTCGCGGCTGCCTTAATAACAAAACGTTCTAAAACAAAAACGCGCCGGGCACAGTTAAGATTTATTAATGGTCCAGGCGCGTTGTTTAATGTCTTTTCAGCAGCTTAACCGGGGTGTGGGCACCACGTATTAAGGCAAAATGTGCCCATTATGCATTTTTGATATGACGCTTTTGTGAAATGCTGCGTTGATTTCTGCTCCTGTTATCGTTAAAGATAAAAGTGTAATCGCAGAGATGTGATTACCGTTTTCTTTCCACCAAACAAGATGAGGGAAACACGGCATGAAGAGACAAAAACGAGATCGCCTTGAACGTGCGCATTCACGTGGCTATCAAGCGGGATTATCCGGACGCTCAAGTGAAATATGTCCTTTTCAGTCCTTGGATGCACGGTCTCACTGGTTGGGAGGTTGGCGAAAGGCCATGGAGGACAGGTCGGTGACGTTATAAGCCACTTGTCAGCAAAGGAATTGACCTCCGCTTTCGCGGAGGTTTTATATTCAGGCGTTAGAACGCGCCGGTATCTTTAAATAAACCCACTTTTAAATCGCTGGCGGTATAAATAACCTGGCCGTCGCACAGCATTTCGGCATCGGCGAGGCCCATCACCAGGCGGCGGTTGACCACACGGCGAAAATGGATGCGGTACGTGACCAGCTTAGCTGATGGCAGTACCTGACCGGTAAATTTCACTTCACCCACCCCTAGCGCGCGACCTTTGCCTTCGCCACCCAGCCAGCCGAGATAGAACCCGACCAACTGCCACATGGCATCCAGTCCCAGGCAGCCGGGCATGACCGGATCGCCGATAAAATGGCAACCAAAGAACCACATGTCAGGATGGATATCCAATTCGGCTTCAACGTAACCTTTATTGTGACTACCGCCGTCTTCGGTCATCTTGACCACGCGGTCCATCATCAGCATATTTCCCGCGGGAAGCGGCGGGCCTTCTTTACCGAACAATTCCCCGCGGCTGCAGGCAAGCAGGTCTTCTTTCGTATAAGAGTCGCGTTTATCTACCATGTTATCCAAACCTTTATCAATGAATCACGCACATTAACTAACATCGTTACTCCGGACAAGCCCATCAGCTCTGGTTAAACCAGTTAAGCCAGCGGAATCCCCAGGGTAAACGCAGGCGTTCGTGCTGATTAATATAAGCGATGCGCTCGCGTATTGAAGCAATCAGATTAGGTTTCTGCTCGTGATCGTAAGGGATCCCGGTCAGTAACTCCAACGCCTCATCAATGGTCTCCACCGGCCAGATATGGAATTGCTCATTCCGTACCGCCTCGACCAGCTCCTCATGCAGACACAGGTGGCGCACATTGGCGGCGGGGATAATCACGCCGTGGGAACCATCCAGCCCACGGCTCTGGCACAGGGCAAAGAACCCTTCGATTTTTTCATTCGCGCCACCGATGGGCTGGACGCGGCCAAACTGATCCACGGAACCGGTGACGGCAATCTGCTGCACGATGGGTTTGCCGGACAAAGCGCTGATTAAGGCGCTTAACTCGGCCAGGGACGCGCTGTCGCCGTCCACCTCGCCATAGGACTGCTCAAAGACCAGCGATGCGGAGAAGGGCAGCTGCTGGTCCAGTTCCAGCGATGCCATCAGGAACGCCTGCATGATCATCATGCCTTTGGCATGAAGATTACCGCCCAGCTCGGCTTTACGTTCAACATCGTTAATTTCGCCGTCGCCCAGATGGACCACGCAGCTGATGCGCGAGGGTTCGCCAAACGGCAGGGGATGACCCGGGAAATCCAGTACCGACAGCGCATTAACCTGGCCGACCATCGCTCCCTCGGTTTCCACCATGATCTGTCCTTCGGATATCTCATCCTGCATACGCTCGGTGAGATAACTTTCACGCCAGATCCGCGTCCGGTTGCTGTTATACAAGGCTTCAGAGGTAATGACGCCCTGCTCGCTATACAGCACCGCTTCCTTGAAGCGCCGGGTCAGCCACTGCGGACAAAGCGGCAGCTGGTATTGATCGCCGCTGTAACGTACCGCCTGCCGGAGCATTTCCGGCCAGGCGTCCGGGGTCAGTGGCGGCAGCGCCAGGTTGCGCAGCAGGGTGTTGACGTAGGCGCACCAGTTTTGCATATCTTCCGGCGCCAGGATCTTCACATCGGACTCAAACTCGGAATAGAGCGCCAGCCTGGTCAGGTCGGGCTCCAGGTCGCTCAAGTCGGCCAGCGACTCGCGATCGCCGATAATAATCAGGCGAAGATCGAGCGGCATCGACGGCACCGACACCGGCAACGGACGCGTTTCGTCCAGCGCCAGCCAGTCGAAACGCTGCTGTATGATCATCTGTTTCAGGCGTAGCCACATTAACGGTTGGCTGGCCAGGGCCTTGGCGCCTAATACCAGCACCCCGCCGTTGGCTTCATGGATCTTGCCGGGCTGCAAATCGATGACGTCACGGTAACACCTGACGCAGCCAAACAGCTGCTCATGCTCGATCCAGGTCTGGTAAATACCGCGGGCCCGGCCGGCAAAATTGTCCTCGGACCGGGTGGCGGGTTGAACCGTCACGCCATTACCCGTAATCACATAACGGCTGCCGATAACGCTTTCGCCCGGGGGCAACAGCTGTTTGGCGGTCTCGGTGATTAACTGGAAATATTCCTCATCTTCCTGCGCGGTGAGCAGCATAAAACGGCTCGGCGAGCGGGAATGGCAAAACTGCGTCAGGCCATCCATCAAACGAGGCTGCAGCACATCCATAGGTGCTGGCATAGGCTGGTAGGGTTGGGCAAACACCGCTTCGAAAGGCGAAAGCTCGGGAGTTAAATATTTCCATTCTAATTGTTTAATGGTCAAGGTAATAGGTAACGTCGCTAAACAGGGAAACGGGGATTATACAAGAATTTCCCTCTCCGAGTCTCACGCATCTTGCATTCAAAGGCTATTCAGGGAAACTTGACGCCGTTGATGATTAAAAAACAGACAGAATATGATGAATGTTGGGGATTTTGACCGAGGAACTGCTATTATCAGCTTAACGTTACACGGTCACAGGTGAACGCATTATGAAATACCAACAGCTTGAAAACCTGGAAACCGGATGGAAGTGGACCTATCTGGTAAAAAAACATCGCGAAGGTGAGCGTATCACCCGCCATGAGGAAAACAGCGCGGCGGAGGAGGCGGTTGGCGCCCTGATGCTTTACGAGCACCAGCCAGACAATATTATTCTCTGGATCCGGGAGAATATGAATCCCGCGCTTGATAATCGTATGAAGCAGACGATACGGGCGCGGCGCAAACGTCATTTTAACGCCGAGCATCAGCATACGCGTAAAAAATCCATCGATCTGGAATACCTGGTCTGGCAGCGTTTGGCGGCATTGGCGCAACGACGGGGCAAGACCCTCTCGGAAACCATTGTCAACCTGCTGGAGGATGCGGAGCGCAAAGAAAAATATGCTACGCAGATGTCATCGCTAAAGGAAGATTTAAAAGCCATCCTCGGCGAAGAGGGCTAGCGGGGAGAAACGGCGGGACGGAAAATAAAAAACCCCGCCGGGCGGGGTTTTTTTATGAAGCTAATAACACTTAAGCCTGCGGCTGGGTTACTACTTCTTTGATGCCTTTCACTTCGATTTCTACGCGACGATCCGGCGCCAGGCAGTTGATTAACGCTGCACGCGGTTTCACGTTGTCGCAAGTATTGCCGGTGACTGGGTTAGATTCGCCCATGCCACGTGCGGAAATCTTGTCTGAAGGAATGCCCTTGGATACCAGGTAGCTCACGACGCTCTGAGCACGAGCCTGGGACAGTTTCTGGTTGTATTCTTCAGAACCGATACGGTCGGTAAAGCCCAGGACTACAACGGAACCGTCTTTAGGATCCATCGAGCTCAGCTGGGAATACAGTTGGTCCAGAGCCTGCTGACCTTCAGGTTTCAACTGTGACTTGTTGAAAGCAAACAGTACGTCTGAACGCAGGGTGAAATGTTTGGTCTGAACAACCGGAGCCGGCGCAGCGGCAGGAGCCGGTGCAGGAGCGGCTACGTCGTCTTGACCGAAACGGTAAGAAACACCCACGCTCAGCAGGGCATTGTCAGGACGTGCGCCAACGGTACCGGCATCGCCGATATTGTTGGTCCACTGGTATTCCAGACGGGTTGCCCAGTTTTTGGTTACTGCGTATTCAAGACCCGCAGCCGCCAACGGAGAAACGCCAGAATCGTTATCGCTCAGGCGACCACCGGCTCCGTTGTTGTAGTTGGCTTTGGAATCAGCACGCCAAACCATACCACCCAGACGGGTATATATGTCCAGGTCATCGTTAAGCGGGTAGCTCAGTTTAGTGGTCAACTGAATGCCTTGGGCTTTAAACGCACCGTTATCAACGCTGCCTTTATACGCCATACGTCCCAGCCAATCATAACCCAGTTCAAACCCTAAGTAAGGGTTAGCCTGGTAACCAACAAAGGCACCTGCGCCGATTTGATCGTTGCGGGTAGGACCATTGCCGATGCGGCTGTCATAACCGTTACCATAGAACCCGGTATCGTGATACTGGGACCAGCCCAGTTTACCACCGGTGTACCAGGTGTTGTCTTTCGGAGCGGCTTGCGCTACGGTCGCGAAACCCGCCAGTGCCACTGCAAGTGCGATAGCTGTCTTTTTCATTTTTTGCGCCTCGTTATCATCCAAATAGGCAATGAGCTCTTAAAGCTAATTTAAATATTCCATTGCCAGTGTCCATGCTCTGCCTTTGTACATCGCCCATAAGGCGTTATAGAGCAGCCCTGGCGAATTAAAGTCTACAACGAAGTGGGAAACTTACAAGTAAGATGTAGTAAGCCGCTAATAAAAAACAGCGTTTCATATAGGCTTCATTGATGATATCGGCGGGAAAACAGGGGGTGCTTTAGGCGCAGTTGATGGCGGGGAACCGCGTATATACTGGATTGTTCTAAATTAAAGGGGCGTAAATCACAGGTTTTCACGCCCCTTATGAGATTAATCTTAAATTTACTTAATGATACAAAGTAGAATGAATCTTTAAGCCTGAAAACTGTCCAGATTTGCGGCAAACCTCATTTTGCGGGTACATAATGAACCCGTAAGTGCCTCCATGCTGCGCGGCGTCGCGCAGGCGAATCTTTTCATCCACCGTCAATTCCGTCGGAAACCAACCCAAAATGACGCTGTAATTTCCGGTCAGCAGCGCTTTTTCCATCGCGGCGACGGTGTCAAAAGCGGTGGGCTGGCGCAACTGCACCATTTTTTCCAACGGCAGCCCGGATTGCTCCAGCCAGGGGCGGCTCAATTTACGCGATGAAGTGAGCCACAGCAGCCAGCGCGACTGCGTGCCCAACAGACGCAGTAACGGCAGCAGAATATGTCCGACAACCGGCTGATCCTCGAAATAAACCACTTCGCTGATAAAACCCTGTCCCACGGCGGCCGTCGTTTTATCGACCGCCTTTTCACCCTGGGTAAGCTGCGCCGGAGTAGAGATGGCATGGAATTGAGTCTGCATAATGTGTCCGCCCCTGTGTAACTGTATAAAAACACAGTATAGGGGATTGGCATGGAAATCAACCAAAAATTTAATGACCTTCGCAGAATTGCCACTTTATGGCCGGCGGGCCGATATTAAGTTGAAACCCATCGGGAAAATACCGTATTTTTATTGGCGGTTACGAATGTTGAGTAAGGAATCTCACGGTTCACAACAAGGAGAAGTTCATGGATGCGCTGCATAATTGCCGGATTTCACAGGCAAAAATTTTTTTTTCCCCCTTGGGTGATATCTCCACCCGCTCGCAGTTCGGCGGTTACAGTATTGCCTCGGATAAGATCATGTTCGGCCTGATCCTGGACGATGAGCTTTATCTGCGGGGTACCCGGCAAAGCGAGCATATCTTCCTGGCCGAGGGAATGCGCCGGCTAATTTACACCAAGCGGGGCATGCCGGTGTCGCTTAACTATTATCATGTCGACGAGCGCCTGTGGGGTGAGGTCAAGACGCTGCTGGGCCTGGCGCACCAGGCCATAAACGAGGCCACGCATGAAACCCGCGCCAAGGCGGCCAGCCTGCGGTTAAAGGATTTACCTAACATCGGCCAGGGCATCGAGCGCTTGTTATGGAAAGCGGGTATCCAGGATATCGATGCGTTGCGCGCCTACGGCGCCAAAAGCAGCTATCTGAAGCTGCGCAAAATCAAGCATAACCTGAGCGTGAAGGTGCTGTTAGCGCTGGAGGGCGCGCTGGCGGGCCGCCATTACGCCGCGCTGCCCCAAGGCCAACGCAGCGAGCTCCTGGCCTGGTTCGAGCGGCTCTCCTGCCGCTAGCAGCCGATTGATCCATAGTGCCGCCAGGAAGGTGGCACTATGGATCAGGACCGTTTTTCAATATCCTGCTTGCGCGCAATCAGCTCCGGCAGCAGCTCAAGCAATAGGCCGATTTGCTGCAAAACCAACTGTTCCCTGGCTTCCGGATCCGGCAGCACCTGGTGGATGCGGGTGATTAGCCGTTCCCGCTCCTGATCTACCCGCTGCGCGAACTGCGCCTGGTATTGCAACGCGTCGTCCATATAACAGGCGGCGTCGTCCAGCACGTGCAGCAGCGCCGGATCGGCAATCGGTCCCCGGTGCGCTCCCAGGGTGGAAATATAGCTCAGGAATGTATGGTTAAGGCACAACAGGCGAAATGCCGACTCCAGCAGTTCACTGTGGGTCCTGGGCTCAGCCGCCATGTTTGATACCACCGAGGCCAGTTCCGCATCGCGGTTATGGGCATCCCGGCGCGCCACGCGGTACTCCAGGCGATTGTCCCTGCCCTGGTGGTACTGCACCAAAATGGCGTCGAGATAGCGGCAATTGGCCGAGAGGCTGTTATTCATCACCGCCGGCAGGCGCCGGAAACGCCAGTCCGGCCAGATAAAACTGACCGCGGCCCAGGCGATGGCGCACCCGACGAAGGTGTCGAACACCCGCGGCACCGCGACATCGAATCCTTCGCCCAGCAGGTTAAAGCACAGCATGACCAGCAGGGTGATGAACATGGTCGCCTGGGCATACTGGACGTTGCGAAAGGCAAAGAACAGCGTGCCGCTGACCACAATCAATATCATTTGCCCTTCGATGGACGGGACAAAATACAGGATTGGCAGGCCGATCAGGATGCCCGCCAGCGTGCCGACTATCCTTAACGCCAGCCGGCGGCGCGTCGCCTGGTAGTTGGGCTGGCAGACGAACAGGCTGGTCAGCAGGATCCAATAGCCATAGCGCATCCCGCTCAGCTGGATAAACGCGTAGCCGATGCACAGCACCAGCGACATCCGCACGGCGTGGCGGAACAGCGCCGATTCCGGGCTGAGATTACGGCTGATGCGCATGCGGATATCGCTCCAGCCGGTCAGCTTATCGTCGGCCAGGTTATTCTCTTCCGGGCTGCTGCGGGCAATAGCCTGTTCCGATTCAATGGTGGACAGCTGCGCGTCGATGGCGCGCAGGTTGTTCAGCAGATGTTTTAACGCTTTTATCTGGCCGGGCACCGCAGCCCGGTCGATGGCGGCGTCCAGATGACTGAAGGCGCGTTCGAAACGACCGTCGTGCTGATAGGTCTGGTGCAGCAGGATAGACTGGGATAAGGATTCGCAGGCGCGCGCCTGCATCGCCAGCAGTCGCTGGAAGCGGAACAGCACGTCGCTGTAGCGCAGCTGTTCCCGCAGTTGCCGATACTGCACATGGGACGAACTGGCGCGTTCGTGAATATCCTGCGCCACAAAGTAATAATGTAGCGTACGGCGGGTGCCGCGCTGGCCGCGATCGCCGCGCAACCGGGTCAGCAGCGACGCCTTGGTTTGATTAAGCGCCTGCACCAGGTTGCCGTTCGCCATCGCCACCTCGATAAGGGCGCTGTCGTCCGGCCCCTCGGTATCGGGGTCGAACAGATTGGCCTTGGCGTCGAGATAATGGCCCAGGTTGCTATAGCAACGGGCCAGGTTGTCTTGCAGCGGGCGGATAGGGAACAGCAGGTGGCCGAACAAGGTCAGCACGCTATACCAGATAGCGCCCGCCAGCAGTAGCGCCGGCTGCAAATACCAGGTCTGGTACATGGCGGCGCCCAGCATGGTATAGACGGCAATCAGCAACGCGCCGAAGGCAATGGTCGCATAACGCTGCCCCAGGGCGCCCAACAGGATAAAGCCGCAGGTGGAACCGGCCAGGCCGATGCCGAACAGCCAGGGATAAGGAAACAATAATTCAATCGACACCGCGGCGACAAAAAAACTCAGCAGGGTGATCAGGAGATTACGCAACCGGCCGCTGAGGCGGTCGTCCAGATCCGCCAGGGCCGCGGCAACCACGCCCAGGGTCAGCGGGATGGTCAGCGTGGCCATGTCCAGCCACCAGGGAAGGGCCGCGGCGCCGCCGAGCGCGATAAAAATCCGCAGGTTGTAACGCCAGCGGCTGCTGAACGCAAAACGCCGCAAGCCCGGTGCAAAAGTCAGCACGCTATATCCCACACTGATGTCCTTATGATGGCTTCAACGGTAAAAACGGCGGTCCGGGTGCGCGCGCAGCTGTTCCGCCAGCTCCACGGGAACCACACGGCGTCCGACCGGCCACAAGGCGATGACGGCCAGTTTAAAGTTGGCAATACCCGGGGGAATGCCGATAATGGTCAGGCACTGCGCTACGCCGGTGACGATATGCGACAGGCAAAGCCACCAGCCGAACAGGACAAACCACACCACGTTAAGCAGCGTGCCGCCCGACGACAGCACCGCGCTGCGGTTTTCCGGGTACAGTTCATCCACATGCACGGCGGTATTGCCGAAGGGCAGCAGGGAAAGTTTGGTGATCTCCCAGCAGGAGCGGGTAAAAGGCAAGCTGAATATCAGGACAACGCTGAGCACGGTGGCCAAAAGCCACGCCAGCGTGGTAAAAAAACCACCCAAAATAAAGTTCAGAATATTAAGTAAAGTACGCATAGTTCCCTAAGTGCCAATTCACAGTTCTATCATTAAAACCATTTATCCCTAAAGGATAACGGTTATTCTACCCTGATTTCCAGGGTGGAGCAGAACAAGTTAAAATGGGTACACTACGTCCCGACGCATAAACCATACGGAACCCGGCATATCTTATGGAACTGAAATCGACCTCGTTCGGCAAGCACCTTGCGCAGCATCCTTATAACCGGGTACGACTGCTGCATGCCGGCGTCGAGGTCAGCGGCGACAAACACCAATACCTGATTCCGTTCAATCAAATTGTCGCTATCCATTGCAAGCGGGGCATCGTCTGGGGCGAACTGGAGTTTGTGCTGCCGGAAGAGAAGGTGGTGCGCCTGCACGGCACCGAATGGCAGGAAACGCAGCGTTTCCACCATTTCTTGCACAAGGCCTGGCAGGAATGGAGCAGCGAGATGAGCCAGATCTGCGCCACGGTCCTGCGGCAGCAGATTACCGCCATTGAGCAAATGACCTCGCGGGACGGTTGGTTTGCGCTTAATCAACTGGCGGCATTGCAAAACAGCATCCGCGAGGCTTTTGCCGCGTTGCCGCTGCCGGTGACGCGGCTGGATGAGTTTGAACCTTGCCGTGACAATTACCATCGCTGCCTGCGGTGGCTGGAGCAGGGGCCGGCCATGGTGCTGGAGCGCAACCAGCAATGGACCGACAAGATGCTGATTGCGCATCAGGATTATTTCGATACCGTGGAAAGCTCGCCGCTTAACCTCTCCCAAACCCGCGCCGTTATCAACGGCGAAAACGCGTTATTGGTACTGGCCGGTGCGGGCAGCGGCAAAACCTCGGTGCTGGTGGCGCGCGCCGGTTGGTTATTGCGGCGCAAGGAGGCATTGCCGGAGCAGATCCTAATGCTGGCGTTCGGCCGGCAGGCGGCGCAGGAGATGGACGAGCGCATCCGGGCCCGGCTGCAGGTCGACGGGGTCAAGGCCTGGACATTCCATGCCCTGGCGTTGTTCATCATTCGCCAGGGCAGCAAAAAAGCGCCGGTGATCAGCGCGCTGGAAACCGATAGCCTGAAGCGGCGCAAATTATTGATCGGCCACTGGCGCGAACAGTGCGCGCAGAAAAAAACGCAGGCCAAAGGGTGGCGTCAATGGATTACCGATGAGCTGGAGTGGGACGTTCCCGAAGGCGACTATTGGCATGACGAGCGCCTGGCTCAACGCCTGGCGGTGCGGATTGAACGCTGGATCGGATTGATGAGGATGGATGGTGGCAGTCAGGCGCAGATGATTGAACAGGCGCCGGAGGACATCCGCGATCTGTTCACCAAACGCATCCGGCTGCTGGCGCCGCTGTTAAAGGCCTGGAAGCAGGCGCTGAAGGAAGAAGGCGCGGTCGATTTTTCCGGGCTGATCCACCAGGCGGTGGATATCCTGCAAAAAGGCCGTTTTATCAGTCCGTGGAAGCATATCCTGGTGGATGAATACCAGGACATCTCGCCCCAGCGCGCGCGGCTGCTGGACGCGCTTTACCAGCAAAACCGCAGGACGTCCCTGTTTGCCGTCGGTGACGACTGGCAGGCCATTTATCGTTTCAGCGGCGCCGAGCTTTCCCTGACCACGTCCTTTAGCGAGCGGTTCGGCGAGGGTGCGCAGTGTGCGCTGGACACCACTTACCGTTTCAATCAACGCATCGGCGAAATCGCCAGCGCGTTTGTGCTGCAAAATCCCCATCAGCTGAAAAAGCCGCTTAACAGCCTGACCAAAGGTACCAAAAAATCGGTAATGATCCTGCCTGCCGGCGCATTGGACGCGCTGCTGGATAAGCTCAGCGGTTATGCGCGCCCTGATGAACGGATTCTGGTGCTGGCCCGCTACCACTATCTGCGTCCGCCACAGCTGGATAAGGCGGCCACCCGCTGGCCGACCCTTAATCTCGATTTCATGACCATGCACGGCAGCAAAGGGCAGCAGGCGGAATATGTCATTATCGTGGGACTGGCGCAGGGCAAGGATGGTTTCCCCGCGCCGGAGCGGGAATCGATCGTTGAGCAGGCGCTGCTGCCCCTGCCGGAGGATTTTCCCGACGCCGAGGAGCGGCGCTTGTTATACGTCGCGTTAACCCGGGCAAAACAGCAGGTGTGGCTGCTGGCTGATGAAGAACAACCCTCGGTGTTTATCGATATCCTGGCGCGCCTGGGTGTGCCGACGGCCAAAAAACCCTAGGCGCGCGGGTGGCGAAGGACTGGGTGCGGGGCGGTCTGGGGCGGGGAATAGCCCCGCCCAAACGGTTATTTCAGGCGATCGGTCAGGTAACGCTGGTAATCCGGGATCTCGATGGTAATTTCCCCACTGAACAACGCGGAGCTGATCAACAGATCGGCGGTGGAGCGATTGGTGGCCACCGGGATATTCCATACCGTGGCCAGGCGCAGTAATGCCTTGACGTCCGGGTCGTGCGGCACGGCGTTCAGCGGGTCCCAGAAAAAAATCAGCACATCGATCTTGCCTTCCGAAATCAGCGCGCCGACCTGCTGATCGCCACCCATAGGGCCGCTGAGCATACTGTGCACCGGCAGGCCGGTGTTGCGCTGTACCAGGTTACCCGTGGTCCCGGTGGCATACAAAATATGTTCCGACAGCAGGTCCTTATTGATTTCAACCCAATTCAGCAAGGATTGCTTACAGTGATCGTGCGCCACCAACGCAATATGTTTACGCAGGGCGATGGTGCGGGTAATTGACTCCATATCCTTTTCCTTCAATAAAATAGTCTGTCCATAGACTACTGAAACTCCGTTTCACTGCAAAGGGCTAAACCCGCATGACGGTAAAATAAACCCGCCTTAGTGCGTTTGCCGCCGCGCCCACTGGAGGAAATGCTCGCGGGTGGGCTCATCTGCCTGTAAAAACCAAAATCGCAGCATCCGTTCGTTTTGGCCCATGCCGGCGCCGGCCGCGGGTGGGACAGTTATCGGTGTACTGCCGGCGGCGGACCCGTTGCCGGCGCCGGCGGTCGGTGGCGGTATTGCCTGCGCCAGCCCCAGGCTCAGATTGTAACGATGCAGCGCGTCCATCAGCGCCTGTCCATCGGTATTTAACCGGCTGAAGGTCGCGTCAACGGCGACGCCGCGTTGATCCTGCAGGCGAATCACCGGCTGGTGGCTAAAACGATCGCGATCGGCGGACGTGGCTAACGTCGGCAGCTGGAAGATTAATTGCCGCGCATACTGGGTAGTAAACTGGGTGATAATATAGGGAGAGGTGTACTTTCGCGGGCTTCCCGTGGCGTCAGGCAGCACCTTGGTGATAATAAAGACCAGTTGATGACGGCCCTGCTCCAGCTCCAGGCTGTCCGCGCCCCGTAACAGGGTGCTGCCGAGCGGTTTACCGTCGACGATCAACAATTCCATCTCCTCGGGCAAACGCAGCGTGGTCGCCAGGGCGGGAATGCCGGCAAGCAGGCCAATCCCGATAACGACGGCGGGCATGAAACGCATTATTTCTCCTCGGAACAAAGTAGGTTTCTAATAAAAGCAGATTTCTAATAAAGGTAAATAATTAGCTTATAATAGTGTTTTTGTATTATTTAGTCACAATTATTTTTATTTTGAAATCATTATGCCGGTTCGTTTTGTCAGATTTTTTGCGCCTTGGTATACACTTAATTCAATTATCCAAACCGGAGTAGCGCCATGACCGATACCGATATCGCCGATATCCTGACTTCCGTGAAAACTATTGCATTGGTAGGCGCCAGTGATAATCCTTCCCGCGCCAGCCACGGCGTCATGGCGTATTTACTTCAGCAGGGGTATCAGGTGTTCCCGGTTAATCCAGCGTTGGCCGGCAAGGAGATCCTCGGCCAGAAAACGTATGGCAGCCTGACCGAGATCCCGGTCAAGGTTGATATGGTGGATGTGTTCCGGCGTTCGGAGGCGGTATACGACCTGGCGCAGCAAGCCATTGCGATTGACGCCGCCGTACTGTGGATGCAACTGGGGGTGATTAACGAACAGGCGGCGGTGCTGGCGAAGAATGTCGGTATGCAGGTGGTGATGGATCGGTGTCCGAAAATTGAGATTCCGCGCCTGGGGTTGGCTAAATAAGCGACGGCATGTCGGCGGGCGGGGAAGCCCGCCCGGTGCCTGCGGTTAGTTTCTCAGCCGCGGCGCCTGGAGCTGCTGCCGGATAGACTCCGCCAGATCGTCCAGGGTCGGCTGCTCAGGATGAACCGGCGTCGCCTCATAGCCCAACTGGATTTCAGCCAGGTAAGTATGGACCGGTTTACCTTCCTCGTCTTCCATTACCACGTGATACCAGGGCGCTGAACGAAGTTTGTCATCAGCCGCAATCTCATCCAGAGAAGGTTTTTCCAAAGAATATTCAGGATCGACATCGATAACCACTCCCAAATACCCCAATAATTTATGGCGAACCTGTTGTCCGATTCCAAATTTGCTGGCTATCATATCAAACCCCCGCGATGTAGTACCCTGCGCGGCCTATCGAATCTTGTCTCAACAGTGCCGCAAATTGCGCCCGGTATAGCGTCATGGAAAACGCCGAGTACCGCCTTACCTTAAATATGGGGGATAAGTGGGCAATATCAAGGGGGGCTCTTCAGCCCAATCAAATTACCCGGCAGGCGAAGCCTTTCAAATAGAGTCCTTCCGGATAGGGCGCCATGACCGGATGATCGGCCGCCTGGCGAAACTGTTCGATAAACTGCGCATCCCGGTGGGCGTCCAGCGCGGCGTCGGCGATAATTTTCTGGAATAAATCGGTGGTCATCAGGCCGGAGCAGGAGAAGGTTAACAAAATGCCTTCCGGCGCCAGCAACTGCATCGCCAGCATATTAATATCTTTATAACCGCGGCAGGCGCTGGCCAGCTGGTTTTTGTTTTCGACGAATTTGGGCGGATCCATGATGATCATATCGAATTGCCGGCCTTCCTCGCGATATTTACGCAGCAACTGGAACACATCATCGCGCACGAATTCGGCCTTCGACACATCAAGCTGGTTTAGTTCGATATTTTTCCTGGCGATGTCCAGTACGTGCTGCGACGTATCGACGCTGGTCACCCGTTGGCAGCCGCCCAGCAATACCGACACCGAAAACGCCCCGGTATAGGAAAAACAGTTCAGCACCCGCCGGCCCGCGGCATATTTACGCGCGGCCAGGCGGCTATCGCGCTGATCGAGATAAAAACCGGTTTTATGCCCCTGGGTAATATCCACCAGGATAGCCATATCATGCTCGCGAATGGCGAGCAGTTCCGGAGGCGTCTCGCCGACAATCACGCCGCTGGCCAGTTCCAGACCTTCCTTTTTACGCACCGAAACGTCCGAACGATCGTAGATTGCGCAGTCGGGATAACAGCGCTGCAGCGCCAGCGTCAGCGTGGGCCGGTGATATTCCGCACCCGCCGACAGTAACTGCAGGACAAAAAAACGGCCGTAACGATCGATGGTAATGCCCGGCAACCCGTCGGATTCGCCGGCAATCAGCCGATAGGCATCCAGCCCGTCCCTGGCGGCCAACAGGTCGCGAAATCCCTGGGCGACGTTCAGGCGCCGGACAAAAAAATCAACATCAATTTCTTCATCGGCCAGGAAAGTCCACACGCGGGCGCGGATTTGCGACGATGGCGAATAGGCCGCGCGGGCCAGCCAGCTGCCTTTATCATCGCAGATTTCTATGGTTTCGCCCGACTGGGGTTTGCCTTCAAGGCGTTGGACGGCGCCGGAAAAAATCCAGGGATGGCGGCGAAGGAGCGATTTTTCGCGGCCCTTGGCCAGAAAAAGACGTTTTGTCATCATGAGGTATACTAAACCTGAGAAAAGGAGCGCCATTTTGCGAAGAAGCTCCGCCAATTGCAAACATTAGCAGACGCAAGGGGGAAATGATGGGCAAGGTATGTACCGCCGTGTATGTCTATGGCGTGGTGCAGGGCGTAGGGTTTCGCTATTCAACCCAGCATCAGGCAAAACAATTGGAGCTCTCGGGTTATACGCGCAACCAGGATGACGGCGGCGTGGAAGTGGTGGCCTGCGGCGACCAGGCGCAGGTGGATAAGCTGCTTGCCTGGCTAAAACAGGGCGGCCCGCGCGGCGCGCATATCGAGCGTATCCTGACCGAGCCGAAAAGCGTCGCTGATTTTGACGGTTTCCAAATCCGTCACTGAATCAGATACAGTTGACCGGTTTGGGCAACCCGGCGATTTTGGTTGCCTGCTTGGCCGGTCCCTGTGGAAATAAACGATACAGGTAACGGCTGTTGCCTTTTTCTTCGCCGTATTTTTGCCCCATGGCCTTGACCAGCATCCGGATGGCGGGCGAGGTATTGTACTGCAGATAAAAATCGCGCACGAAATGGATGACCTGCCAATGGGCTTCCGTCATATCGATGTGCTCCCGCAAGGCTATTGCCGCCGCCAGCGCCTCATGCCAATCCGCGCTGTTTTTCAAATAACCCTGCTCATCGGTTGCTATTTCAACGCCATTAAATTGCATTACATTTCCCAGGTATTCTTTAACTGCCACGGACCTATATTAACAAATTTCAGCCGATGGAAAAAATAAAACCCCGCCAAAGCGGGGTGAAAATGAGCAAATGCGGGTCCTGCTGTCAATTGCTGCGCATAAAACCAAGGATGCTCAGCAAGCTGACGAAAATATTATAGAGCGAGACATAGAGGCCTACGGTGGCGCGAATATAGTTGGTTTCGCCGCCGTGGATGATGTTGCTGGTTTCCCATAAGATAGCGCCGGACGAGAAGAGGATAAACAGCACGCTTATCGCCAGCGACAGCGCCGGGATATGCAGGAACAGGTTGGCGATGACCGCCACCAGCAGCACCACGAATCCCGCCATCATCATACCTGACAGGAACGACATATCCTTGCGGGTGGTCAGTACATACGCGGAGCAGGCGAAAAACACCAGCGCGGTACCGCCCAGGGCCACCATAATCACTTCACCGGCGCCGGAGGCCAGGAGCATGCTCAGCAATGGACCCAGCGCATAACCCAGGAAGCCGGTAAACGCGAAGGCGGCAATTATTCCCGCCGGGCTGTTGGCCAGCCGGTAGGTCAGGAACATCAGTCCGTAAAACCCGACCATCATCAGGATAAGGCCGGGCGCGGGTAATTGCAGCAAGGTACTGGCGGTAGCCGTCAATGCCGAAAAGCCCAACGTCAACGACAGCAGGAAATAAGTATTACGCAGCACCTTATGGGTGCTTAATAGCGAATGCTCACGCGAGGTTGTCACGACCAAACGATCCATGGGATAGCCTCTCAATGGTGATATTGACGAATATTCAATTATCAGATTAATAGGTTGCCGGCACCAGGCAAAATCGTTTTACCCTTCTTTACGCTGACAAAGGCTATTGTTACGCGTAAACGCGCTCCTTATATGATGATTAATTACGCATCGAGGATACTACGGGTGAAATTTCAAGCGATTGGATCAAAACGCTCTTTACAACAGAAACGACTCTGTTTATAGTTCGCCTCGTTGCGGAGGAGTGGCCGAGTGGTTGAAGGCACCGGTCTTGAAAACCGGCGACGCGCAAGCGTTCTAGAGTTCGAATCTCTACTCCTCCGCCATCTTTCTTCTATCCCGGCCAGGCTTTAATTAACGACAGCGTCGGCCAGGGTCCTCTCGTTAGCATCCTTGTTGTTTATCCTGATTTTCGTCACCTGCGGGTTTTGTTGTGCGTAAATGCCTTTTATGGCAAGCAAACGGCGACGCCAGCGCCGTTTATGCGTCATTATGGTGCATGGCGGGCAATCCGACCCGTGGTTAACCTTGTCATTTTGCTTTGATAATGGCGCGCTACTATCACTGAGCTTGCCATAACTTATTCTTATTTAACTGTAAACTTTGTCAAGGCTCATAAAATCGCGTCAGTTTTTATGCTTTGGTCTGCTTCTTGCATTAATCACTTCCGCTAGTTATGGCCAAGCTGCGACGGAGGCAGAAATGAACTTAAGACGACTAAAATACTTTGTGAAAATCGTCGATATCGGTAGCCTGACACAGGCGGCGGAAGTCCTGCATATTGCGCAACCCGCGTTAAGTCAACAAGTTGCCACGCTGGAAAGTGAATTAGATCAGAAATTACTGATAAGAACCAAACGTGGGGTGACCCCCACAGAAGCCGGTAAAATTCTCTATTCACATGCCCGTGCTATTTTGCAACAGTGCGAACTTGCCCAAAAAGCCGTCTGCAACGTTGATCAAACCCTGAACGGCCAGGTGTCCATCGGCCTGGCTCCAGGTACGTCATCCTGTCCGCTTATCATGCCGTTACTGCAATCCGTCAGAGACCAATACCCGCAATTAACGGTATATCTGCATGAAAACAGTTCCACGGTGCTGAATGAAAAGGTCAGCAGCGGCCATTTAGATTTGGCTGTTCATTACGATCCAGCCATTTATTCCGGAATTAATAGTTTACCGTTGCTTAAGGAAGACCTGTACCTGGTTGGCACGCAGGATAATCCTGGCAAAAGTATCGAACTGCATGATGTCGCCAGCAGGCAATTGTTCCTGCCGTGCGACTTCTCGGCTATCCGCAAACGTGTGGACGAAGCTTTCTCATTGCGTCGCCTGAGCGCGAAGATCATCGGTGAAATCGACTCCATCGCCACCCTGACCGCCGCGGTTGCCAGCGGTATGGGCGCGGCGGTACTGCCGGAATCCACCGCATCGGCGGTGGTGCGATCGGCGAATGCCTGGATGTCACGTATCGTCAGCCCTGGCTTGCCTTTGCCGCTGACCTTGAACATGTCGTCACGTTTGCCTTTGTCGCCCTCGGCGATGGTGGTTAAAAACCTGCTGACTTCCCTGGCGACGTCCGCAAGACCTGCCCAGGAAAAACAGGCCCTGCTGCTGGCCAGTTAACCTGCTTTCCGTCTCGGGCCGAACCCTAAAAACGGTAACCTTTCATAAGGTGCCGTTTTTTCTCATTGCTCATGGCACTTGGTCAGGTGATGTGCTGTATCCTTACATCCACTATCATTATTCGCTTGATATAAAATAATCTAATCAATTAATATACTAAAAGAAATTTGGCTGGTTTCAGGCGATATAAAGCGCGTCGCGCATAAGATTTCATTCAAGGAACCACAATGAACAGCTTACTGTCTCAATTGCTGATCACGCTAGCCCAAAAAGAAGCGGCGGAGAAAGAACTGCATGCCACCGTTGAATCACTCGAAATATTAGTCGCCGCACTGATTTCAGCGCTGGGGCACCAGCAAAAAGAGGATGTTATCGTGACGGTGGAAACCGCGTTGGATGAGATGAGGCAACGTACGGATATTGCCTACAAGTCCGATATAGATCTGCTCGATATGAACATCGCGCGCATCACTGACGTGGCCAAACGGCGGTGAGCGACCCGACGGCCGGTTTGTTATCCAGGTTGGAAATGTCTGTTAATTAAGGTTGCAATAGTTTTCTAATTGTAAATATAGAACCATATGTTATCCGTACCCAACCAGGCATGTTGGTTAATTCTCATTCAGCCCTCATTAGTCCTGTTACCGCTATATTTTAAAATATATAGCGATAGCAGACGCAGAACATCCCCCGGCAGATATTCTTGTCCTTCAGCTGACGATAAAACGTGGATTTTTATAGCGGAAAAAATATTTTTCACTGTGCTAAGGACTATTTTCAGAGAGATATTATAAATTGGTTTTCTGGACGAGCAATCTTGGTCCCGATGAATATACTAGTTTTAATAATAGATAATTTTTTGGTTCTCCAAACAGACCGCTTCGATGTTAGTAGGTTGATAATTATGAAGACACTAGGGTTAATCCTGCAAAACGCACTGGAAGAAATCTGCGCGGGTAAAAAGCTGTTTATCCCTGAAGCCGCCACGCAGGAAGCGTTGGACGATTTCCAGCAGATAGCAAAAGCTATTAGCTACGCGGACAGTGAAGGATTATTGGAACATTGCCAGTTTGGTATTGCCGATTTTACCGAGCGGCTGACGTTTTCCAGGGTGTTGGTGGCGGGAGGCGTAACAGAGCTGGGATATGAGTTTCTGCGTAATTATGGCAGCAGTAACCAGCGGCAGAAAGTAGGTTGACAGCTTCACCGGGGACAACATGATTGGGTATGGCCTACGCCAGCCATAACGGGGCATAACCACGGGGCTGTGAACCTATTCGATTCAACATGCCCTGCCCGCGGATAGGCAGTCCGCCCTTGACGAGTCTTTGCAAACCGTATTTTCATCACCCCGATTTTATATCAAGTTATTTTACTGAAGCCATTTCACATCCGTCACGTTATACCCGTCGTTCACATAGATCAGCCAAACCGGTTCCAATAGTATCCTTCATTCCCGCGTGTTTGCCGGCCCAGGAAATTATCTGACATACTGCCATACGGCAGGTGGCACCCTGTCATACAGTTTCCCCATCGTCAGCTCTGCCAGGCGGTGATCTGCCGCGCCGTAGAACTCGACCAGCTCCGCTTCCGGCAACCTTTCTTTCATATGCTCAACCACCTTTTCCAAGGTTTCAACCGTACTGCAACGCCTCAATCTCATTAAAAAATCAACTTTGCCCATAAAATCGCATTCATCCGCTATAAGTAATGAAAAAAATCAGAAAAGTCTGTGGTTAAAATGGCCTTGATATAATCAAAGTCAAATGTTGTCAAATCGCCCGGGCACAATAACAATACGGCTATCGCCGGTAAGCGCGCCGGCTATAACAGGGCTCACATTATCCTTAGCATACGGTCATCCAGCGCCGCGCAGGTTCATTTGAGCCAGGTAAAGTATGCAACCTTACTCAATGAATTCTAACAGAGGAGTTTTTAGCAGAACGCTTTAAACATAACTTTCCGACGTCAGTGAGAGCGTATCATATCAGTTTGTCCGTGGCTTGGAAAATCATTGTCAAAAAACTCAATTTTGCGATGAATATTGAATTTCCAGCTGATTCTTTTAGCTATTATGCATTTGTTTGCGTGACACAAAAAGCATATCTTCCGTATAGTTAGGGTGCCAATATGACATAAGGATTATAGAAATAATTAATGTGAAATATATTTTATGGACTAAAAAACACGCCGATAAAGATAAAAAATATAAAATAACGTTTTATTTTTAGTGCAAACGGCTAATATTTGATTTAAAAATATGAGATCATGATTGAGTTAATTGAGCCTGGCCAAAGAAGGCCCAAGCTCGCCGTTAGCCTGTGGAAAACGCCGCCGCTCGGACGGCGGCGTCCGCGATATCCAGACAACATAATGCCGCTGTTCAGTTTTTCATCTTTTGCGCAATACCCGCGACGTACTCACCCTGGTAGCGGGCAATGTCCAGCTCCTGGGCGGACGGCTGGCGGGAGCCGTCTCCACCTGCCAGGGTCGAGGCGCCATAAGGCGTCCCACCGCGCACCTGCGAGATGTCGAACAGCTGTTTGGCGCCGTAGCCGATAGGCACCAGGATGAAGCCATGGTGGGCCAGGGTCGTCCAGGTGGAGGTGATGGTATGCTCCTGGCCGCCGCCGGTGCCGGTGGAGGTAAATACGCTGCCGATTTTGCCGTAAAGCGCCCCAGAGGCCCACAAGGCTCCGGTTTGGTCAAGGAAAGTTCGCATTTGCCCGCTCATGTTGCCAAAGCGGGTCGGCGTGCCGAAAATAATGGCGTCATAATCGGCCAGCTCCTGCGGCCTGGCTTCCGGCACGTTTGAACCGGATTTACCGCCCGCTTGGGCGAACAGGTCCGGCGGCATGGTTTCGGGCACGCGTTTAACGGTAACCTCGGCTCCGCTGACCTTGCGCGCGCCTTCCGCCACGGCCTCGGCCATGGTGGCGATGTGACCATACATTGAATAATAAAGTACCAGAATCTTTGCCATAGCAGTGCTTCCTTATAGTAGGATATGGCATCAGGCCACTGATGCGTAGTGAATCTCGCTGCATTTCTTTAAACATAATAGGTTACCCGCACTATGCAAATTAATAATAATATTGAGTGAGGCCATGGCTGGACAGCTGATTGGCGAGTGAGGAGAATTATCTGTGCAAAATGATAATAAATATTTCTGAATACACGATGGGCGACATAGGTGTAGATACCCTGAATTTATTATTTAATTCAGATAAATACCAGTTCGGATTTATAGCGCTATTTATTATTTATGTGCTTTTTGTTTCATGATGTTAATATTTTTCCTGAGTCCGCGCTCATTGCCTATACTTATTTTCAAGACGGCGGCAACGAGGCAGTTTGTTTGAAGGTCGACGTCTTCGGAAGATAAGGCCCTTAGGCGATTATCTTCAAAAAAGCACTATGATTCTCTTAACCCTACTCGGAGGTTAACAATGACCGAACATCGTGGCGGTTCAGGTAACTTTGCTGAAGATCGTGAAAGAGCGTCAGAAGCGGGTAAGAAAGGTGGTCAGCACAGCGGGGGGAATTTTAAGAACGACCCGCGGCGCGCGTCCGAAGCGGGTGAGAAAGGCGGCCGAAGCAGCAATAGCGGTCGCCGGAGTTCATCTTAATCCGTGATAAGGCATAACCACCAGGCCGCCGGGGAAACCCGGCGGCTTTTTTCGTTTTATGGCCGCAAGTGGGGAAGTCGGTCAAAATGCATCGGTTAAAACATAGCGGTTAAAATGGAATGGAGCGTTGCAACCTCTGTTCAATACGGGCGGGTATGCGCCTACGCCCAGAACCGGTGCGCGGGGTTATGCCGGTAAATAGCTGACCGAATGCTCCGGGCTTTCACTTTTGGCATCGATAACCACACTCCATAAACCGCTGTAAGGCACACCTAAATAGGCCGTTGCCCGGTTGCTGACGCCCGGGATATCGCCAAAGCCCAAGGTCGACGGGGCGGCCGGCTGCTGATTTTCACACAGCAGGTGGATATTGCATTTTTGCGAACAATGGACAACAACCGTGTCGCCACCAAATAATTTTAGCCGCGTACGAATTATGGACATGGAACAACTCCCCAATCTCAATGATAAGTTTTCTCTGACACGGCAGCGTTTGCGTGAACCACTTCACTGACAGGCCAAAAGAACGTCTGCTGTTATAAAATCATTGCGCGGGTCTAAAATTAATGACTTTAATCAAATTTTATTGAGATTAAAAAAAATAGTTGAAAATACACTGACGGCACTCACGAAATGCCAACCCGCGCCTTTATGCAGTCCCTTGAAATTAATGCAATTCCTTTTATCGATCGCCACAGCCCGAGATAATGGATATCATGCCGCCGGTAGCCGTTGGAGATATGCCTTCAACAACGGATTAAATTGCGCGCTATTACTGACGCTCATGGCATGCCCGCCATACGACATTTCCAGCAGCTCGGCGGCAGGCAGGGCGTTGGCCAGCGCACGCGAGCATTGCCATGGCACCAGCATGTCATCCCGGCAACTCATTACCAGGACGGGAGCGGATAAAGGCGCGAGGCGCTGGGAAAAATCGGTGTCCATCAGCGCGCGCAGCCGCCTGAGTAAATTTTGGCTTCCCTGGAAATGCTGGATTTGCAACGCCTCCTCTAGTTTAAGCAGGGCGTCATGCCGCGACAACCAATCGGCGGGATAAAGAAAAAGCGGCTGGGCCCGGACATAGGCCTCAACTCCACTGTCGCGTAATATCTGCCGGCGGATATCAAAGCAGCGGCGGGTATGGGGATCCAAGGTTAACCAGCTATTAATAACCACCAGCCGGTCTATCCGTTCCGGATGCGCCAAGGCAAGCTCCAGTCCGATCATACCGCCAAGCGCATGGCCGATAAAATGACAGCGGCCGATGGCCAGCCGGTCGAGCAGCGCGATCGCGTCTTCGGCCATATGGCCCATGCCATAGTCTCCAGGCAAGGTTCCCCGGCTACGTCCCGTACCCGCATGATCGTAGAGTATGATACGAAACGAATCGCCCAGGGCCGCCAACTGCGGCGCCCAAAACGCGCCGCTGCCGCCCAGGCCGGCCGACATCAGCACCGTCGGCGCATCGGCATCCTGCAAACCTGCCGTTTCATAATACATCGATTATGACTCCCGGCTTCCGTTTCGATTGTTGCCGATATGCGCAATTGTGGCAATTTCTATTTTGGCATCCGGTTTAACCAATCCGCACTGGATACAAAAACGCGCCGGTTTTTCACCGGGGAAATATTCCGCATAAACTTTATTGATGGCGGCGTAGTCAGCCCAATCGGTAATGAATATCGAATTGAAGGTGACATCATCCATGGTGCCGCCGGCGGTTTCGATAACGCTCTTGATTATTTCCAGCACATGGCGCGCCTGGGCCGCGGCATCACCGATATGTACCACGTTATTATCTTTGTCGAAAGGCAGGGTGCCGGAGACATAGACCACGCCGTCCGCGAGCGTACCGGGAACAAACGGCGCCAATGGAATACCGGTGCCGGGAGGGGTAATAATGGTTTTTGGCATAACTATTGACCTTTTTTACCAGAGTTAGAGGGTCAGGCGCGGCGTTCCGCCGGTTCAGCGATAAAGTCCACCGCCAGGCAAAAGCTATCGACATCGGATACCCAACCAAAAAATGTCTCGATATTGTACAGCGACGCCTGTTGCGCAAATGCCGGACCCGCCTGATGGGTTGCGTCTTCAAGCACTACGCCGAAATACTCGAGGAAAAAGCCGTCGCGCAGCGTTGATTCCACGCAAACGTTGGTGGCAATGCCGGTAAACACCAAATGCCGGATGCCGCGTGAGCGCAGGATGCTATCAAGCGGAGTATTGAAAAAGCCGCTGTAGCGCGGTTTCGGCAGGACGATATCCCCAGGCTGCGGTTGCAGGGCATCCACCAGCGCGTAATCCCAGCCGCCTTTGGATAATAACTTTCCCATCAGCTCCGGGCGGGCGCGCATGGTTTTTAACGCATTGGATTTATGCCAGTTGGGCGAGCCTGGGCCACCCGCCTCGATATACTCCACATCCCAGCCGTTCTGGAAAAAGATAACCTGGATGCCGGCAGCGCGGGCGGCCAGGAGCGCCCGTTGTATATTGGCGATGACCGGCGCGGTGGCGGAAACGTCAAAACCCGCTAAATCCAGATAGCCTCCCTCCGTGGCATACGCGTTTTGCATATCCACGACGATTAGCGCGGTGCGTGCGGGAGATAATGTTACCGCTTCCGGCCGAGCCTGCAGCGTCAGGGGCATATCGCGCCCGCCATGACCGCCCGGGGGGGCTGAGAAAAAATCATTCACCTGGCTCATGCGACCTCCTGTGCGTCGAGGCTCAATTGGCGCAGGGTAGCGGTGCGACAGGACATTAACGGCTGGATATACTGGCCAAAGTTCTCTATGCCCGGCAGGAAATCATCAAACGTCAGCAATACTCCCGCCGTGCCGGCGACCCCGGCCACTTCATCAAGCATGCGCGCAACATTAGCGTATGAACCTACCAGCGTGCCCATATTGATATTCACCGCCGAGGTAGGGTCAGACATTTGCCGCACGTTGGTGTCCGGCCCGGAGCGGGTATCCTTGGCGCTTTGTTCGGTCAGCCAGGCCAACGCCTCCTGATCGGCGCCCGCTTTATAATGTTCCCATTTGGCACGGGCCAGTTCGTCGGTGTCGTCGGCGATAATCATGAATAACACATAAGAGGATACATTCCGCCCGGTATCATCGGCGGCCTTCTTCATGCGCTCGACGGTCGGGGCAAAGGCGGTCGGTGTATTGACGCCCTTACCGAAACAAAAATTGTAGTCGGCGTATCTGGCCGAAAAAGCCATGCCCGCATCGCTTTGTCCGGCACATATCACCTTAATTGACGCTTGGGGAAGGGGGCTTAGGCGACAGTCATTCATCTGAAAATAATCGCCTTTGAAATCGGATCTTCCATTGCCCCACAAATCGCGCAGCACCTGTACATATTCGGCCAGATAGTCGTACCTCCGGCCGAAATAATCATCGCCGGGCCATAATCCCATCTGTTCGTACTCAGGTTTTTGCCAGCCGGTGACCAAATTGATGCCGAAACGGCCTTGGGAAATGGAGTCGATAGTGACCGCCATTCGCGCCACGATGGCGGGGGGAAGGGTAAGCGTGGCCGCGGTGGCGTAAATATTAATTTTTGAGGTTACCGCCGCAAGCCCGGCCATCAGCGTGAAGGATTCCAGGTTATGATCCCAGAATTCAGTCTTGCCGCCAAAGCCGCGCAACTTAATCATTGACAGCGCAAAATCGAATCCATAATGCTCGGCCTTCAGCACGATGGCTTTGTTCAGCTCAAAACTGGGCATGTACTGGGGGGCGTGGCTGGATATCAGCCAACCATTGTTACCGATGGGAATAAATACGCCTATCTTCATATCGCACCTCAGTATTATCAGGCTGGAATATCACGCCGGGATGCTAGCGCATTCGGTTTCGTCAACGTTACCAGCGCTTATGAGACTTATTGCGAGGAGAGCGGTGCAAAGGCAGTGCCAACATATTTAACTATATATAAATCATGCTGTTATTAGCTTCTGTATCAACAAAGTTGATTGAATGGTCAAAAAAAGATGCTTTGATAAATAAAAAATGCACAAAAAGCAGGCAAGATGATCTAAATCAGTGCGTCGGCACAAATAATAGGGTTGGCTGCCCAAACCATCCCTCCCCAGGGGGGAAAAGCACTACAAAAATTCATCCGGAAGGACCCGCATTAATGGTAATTTGATTATGCTGCGGTTGAACTGTCGTCATGTAAATATAGAGGGTCAAAATATCATTCCGCTGAAATAGAAAATCTCGAGAATCTTAATGAATGTATTACAATTTATTCTTTTTAAAAATTGTGGGGCGCTAAATCATGAGGGAGAAATGCATGTTATTCCTAAAAATCATATTGTTGTGGCTGATGAAAGTGTTTTCTCCATAGAAAAGAACAGCGACGACTTCGTCTTTGTAACCTGTTATCCGATAAACCTATTACCATTATATCAGGATCTTATATCGCAAGCAGCAGAGGCATTGCCTTTTAAGCCCTTTATGCGGGGTATATATAAAACATTTCCGATTGGTGATTCGATTATTGAAAGTACCGAAAAACTAATGGCTATGGAAAAAAACTTCCCCGCCTGTTTTTTATACCTCTATTGCCTGGGCATCGATAAAATTTTTTTTTCCAGCCTGCTTTATCAATTCATAGGCTTCAATTTGCACAATACGTTGCTGGACTTCTTTGAAGAAAATTATGTCAATCAATGGGCGGTTTCAAGGTACGCCAAGGAGTTGGGCATCACTACCCATAAATTAAACGTTATCTTTCACCAAAAATACGGCATGCCGGTTAAACAATGGCTGATGGAAAAGCGTCTCAAAAAAGGTGGAGAACTGCTGCTTGCTACCAGCATGCGGGTGGCGGATATTGCCAAGGAGTGCGGTTTCAGCAACCACGCGCATTTCACCTCCTTATTCCGCCGTCGCTTCCAGATTTGCCCTTCGCTATTTCGTGCCGCGCTAAAACAAGTCTGCTCCGGATATGATAGTAACCTGACTAATATGTAATCATCTTTGTTAACAATCGGTTACGAGTGGCTAGAATTCAACCAAATATTAAGTCCCCGGTGGTCGTTCGCTGATTTTTTTTATAAAAGGCCACGAAGCGTTTGACAGCAGGGTCCAACTAGAGAATAATGCACGGCGTTGGGTCGTTAGCTCAGTTGGTAGAGCAGTTGACTCTTAATCAATTGGTCGCAGGTTCGAACCCTGCACGACCCACCAACAACCCATTTCCTTGCTGTGATCCGTATTACTCTTCCCCGTAGCGCAACTCCTAATAACTCTCGATGGCGACAACGTGTCCGCGTATGAAAATTGTGCATGATAAAAAGCGGCAAAATGTTTAAGCTTCATAAGCTGTTTAAACATAAGATTTATTAAAAAATACTCTTTATTTGAAATGTCGACCTATTGCCTTGAGTAATGGTTGAAAAATTGTTTAAACACTCATATCACCTGCGCCACTGTGGAAGTCATTATGCATTTTTATGATGATGGCAGGTAGCGAAACAGGTGGGATCTGGATAAACTAAATGCCCTTTCAGGCTCTGAAAGGGCACTGTTTATCGCCATTTTCTACTTTACAGGCGGATATAATCCGTAAGGTAAGTATTCTAACCGGTAATAACTCTGGATCATTACAATCCTGTGCAGGACGCTATAACAACCCAAGGCGGCCTGTTAATGGCGGCCACCGCCATGGTTGCTGGAGCCGCCTTTTTTGCCGGCTTCGGACGCTTTTTCAGGATCGTTTTTGAAACTGCCGCTGCCGCTTTTCTGGCCACCTTTCTTGCCTGCTTCCGACGCTTTCTGTTTATCGTCTGCGAAGTTACCGGAACCACGATGTTCTGCCATAATATTCACCTATGTAGATAAATTAAATTATGTATTTACCAAGTTTAATCCTCAGGCTAAGACAATAAATATTGAGTTAACCTTTAGATCGTTTATTGGGCTAAAATTTTACCTAGCGCACCAATAAAGTTAATATTAGAAGGCATGTTGTAAAAGCGCAAATAGGTCTTCTCCTTTAAGAATAATCTCATTATTTTTGTATCTAATTGATAAATATATATATAACTTTACTTTATTCTTCGTCACAAAAATAATTTTATTGTATTTATATATACATTTGTAATATGTTTTTTGAAATAATTATGAAATGAATAAACTTTTTACTGGAATATCAGATAATTGGCGTGTAGTTAAAAAATATATCCCTCATAGGGGTGTTTTGTTGTGGGTTATATTGCGATAAGTGTCACCAATAATAATTATATATGTCCCATGGGTTAATGATCGCTTAGGCTATAGGGTTTTTACTGCTAAGGGCATCGGCAGACGGTTATTCAGTGAAAATCCATGATTGCGGCAAGGGAACAATCAGGCCGTTTTTGCATTCATGCGCGCTTGGACACTCTATAAAAAGGCTTGCTTCGATGTCATAACGTCGGTCTGCTTATAATGAAGATAACCAGCCGCTGGGTCGTGAACGGATAATAAATCCGATGGGTCAGGCGAGGGTTGCTCAACGATAAGGCCGGATGGGGACTTTTCGGCATCCGGCGAGACATTTTCAAAATTACATACAAAACAATTTATTATTTATGTTTGTTCTCGCGTGACTTTTTATTTTGATCTCTGTCACGGCCCTGCTTGGTTGGCGCGGGTTGGGTATTGCCCCCTTCATTGGCCGCCGGGTGGTTTTCATTCTTGCCACTCTTTGACTCAGCCGATTGAACGTTAACATTTTTTTTACTTGAATTTTCAGCAGGTTTCTTGGACATACCTATTCCTTAACCATAGATAACTAAGTTTGCCACTCCGTAGCGGGTGACCCTAAGAATACTGCGCCCTATAACTTCGCAGATTACGGATGTAGATCAATTTTTAGTGTGATTAATCACACGTTGGGCAATCTGATCTTTTTGCTTGACGCGCTTCCCCCTTGGCCCGGCGGGCGCTTAGCGATATCGGTTTGCCTATGTTGTAAAATGTATGATCCGGGTGGCCACCGGTAATGGCGATGCTGAATAGACTACAGGCCGGGCGGTGGCTAAAGGGTTAATACCAGAGAGTAAAGAGCGGTTTATTATTATAAACCATTTATCGCGTCCAATTCAGGTTTGGCTGCTGATTAGCATGTTGTTGTTAGATATTGTTGTAAACATGTTATATGACACTTTCAGGCGCTAACTGACTGTCGTTCAAGAAAATAGATCTTGCAAAATACAAGCGAAAAGATTATGATTATAAAAATTCTAAATATAAATTCTTTAGCGTAATGTCATGCCTGCGGTTGATATATCCTCTATCAACATGGTTGCGTCATTGGTTTTTCCCAGGCGCATGTTCGTTCCCTCGATAATTAAGCATCCAGATGACTAATCATAAAAGTCGTATTATTCTTGATAAATCGCTTATTGCGGAAGGCATTACATCAAAGGTCGACCGCTGGCGGTCGGGCGTTAACGCCGCCCTGCTCGAGTCTAACTTTTCACGCACGCAGGCTGAACATTTGACCTGGAGTGTTGAAGCGCATCATTTTGATGTATTTATTTGTGGACGACTAAAGTCTACCGGGCAGAGTTTAATTAATTTGCCTCATAAATATGATAATTTAAATGACCATTTCATATTAATGTCGGTAGTGGAAGGGGGGATTGAAGGTAAGGCCGGATACGTCAATATTGAGCTTTCTGCTGGGGATATTATTTTACTTGATGTCCTTCAGCCTATTAATATGAAGATGCGGGAATCCAGAAACTCAAATTATATTGATGTCCTCTATGTGGCTATTCCCCGTGCGTTGCTTTCTGATATTGATAATTGCTGTCAACTGCATGGTAAAATAATTCCGCAGAAAGATTTTCTTAGCCGGATGATAGCAACAAATATTACTGCGTTAATGAGCCATAGCGCAAACTTCAGCCACGCGGAGGTAAATCAGGTTGCCAGGCCCATCATCGATTTTGTGATATCCGCCATACGCTCCACCCATGCGCCGATACAGCCCATAATGATGGACACTAAACTGCATATCATCACCCGGATTTGTGATTTTATCCAGGAGCATCTGCGGGTTCCCGCGCTGGGCGCCGAACTGATATGTCAAAAATTCGGTCTGTCGCGCTCCTCGCTTTACCGGTTATTTGAGCCATTCGGCGGTATTGTTGCCCATATCCGTAAAAAAAGGATAGTTGCCGCAACCCGGATGTTACTCAAACCGCAATATCAACCATGGAAGGTGGCCGAAATTGCTTATTACTGGCAGTTTGAACCGGCCGCGTTCAATCGTCTGTTCTTTTCTGCTTATGGCATCACGCCTAACCAGGCCCGAAAAGAGCATCATGAATTATGGGCGCTGGAGAATATGAACGAATCACAGGTGGTATGGCTAAGGTCGTTATGAATGCCAGGTCCGGGCCTAATGTATAAGCTTTGCCCTGGCATTCATGATAATCAATCTCTATCAGGGCTTCGCGGTCGAGCCACAGGAACAGGTTACTAAGCTGCTGCAGGTACAGTTCCCGACATTTTGCGGACTGCCTTGCGGCACTGGGTCGGAGGTGGGACGTGGTTCAACGCATCCAGTAAGAATGGTAATCAAAGCTAAAAATAGTATTCTTTTCATTTTTTACTTTTACTCCAGCCATTTTTTTCGATTATAGCGTGCTTTCAAATTAATCCAGTATGGATTTCGAAGCAAAAACAATACGAAAATGCGATTGATTGCCACGCTGGCATGACGAGATTCAGCCCTGGCCGTGCCAGCCTCGCCAAACCAGGATCAGAAGCCAGGCCGCCGCGGCCCAGCAAATGACGGCGCCAGACAACGCATGGGACAAACGGAAGTGTCCGATAAGAAAATAAAGTGCGACAAGGTATATAAGGTAAGGTATTACCGCCCATATGCCGAACAAGATGGTGGTGCGCAGCGCCTCGACGCCGCGCTCGCTGCCCACAATATAATGCGCAATCAGCGCAAAGGTGGGAAAGAGGGGAAGCAGGCCGGCAAGGTAATAGTTGCGTGTTTTTGACAGCACTCCGATTAACAGCACAATCGCGGCACCCATTAAGGCTTTTAGCAACAGATTCATAGAATCACTAACAGGCTTGAAGTCAGGACCCGGAGTCTAACATGATTGATAGCAAGTCTCATCGATCCTTTAGCACATGCCCTGGCTTTCATTGGATATGACAAGCCAGGATATGTGCCTGTAATATCACTGCTTATAGGCGTATTTAATCTGTTTGATCGTGTTGCTGAAAACATCCGCCTGCGCAGGATCTTCCAGCTCGGTGATATATTTTTCCATTTTGATAATGACTTTTCCTGCATCTGCCTGGCCCATGGCTTTCAGGATCAATGTCACCATGGCCTTCATGCAGTTGAGCTCTTGCGCCAAAACGGCTGTCTCATCGTCGGTGGAAAATTCAACTTTACCCATTGGGTCTCCTAGTGCGTAATGTGGTCTTGGCCGATCGGGCTTCGGTGTTAGGCCCCTCTCGACACCTTCTCAAGGCGAATTATAACAGGTTTTGTTTTGGATATTTAACGAAACGCCAGAGTATCTTAAGTGAAGCGGCAGAAAACGGCTTATCTGCCCGTCTGGCCCTAATTCACCGTGCGTAAAGTTGCGTGGGCAGGGGCGTCATCCCCCCAGGCGGCAATATGCTTTCGAAAACTGAAAAGTAAGTCTGAAAGTAATAACTAATTAATATTTTTATTGAATATCTTTCAAAAAAGAATGATTTATACCAATGTAGCTTAATATTGCATTTTTACTTAACTAATTGTATTTTATCGCATTTAACTATTTTTCTCTAAGGTCAACTTTTAAGCATATAAACCACGGCAGTAGGTAAATACCCACCGTTGTGGCAGCTTGATCAAAGGAATGTAAAACAGTCAAGCGATTGTTGTGAAATTCTCTTGCCGTAGCTTAACCTATATGTCTAAAATGAGTATCAACAGGTAGCACTGCTGAATTTTTATAGTATAAGCGGATATCTATATTCATTATTTACTTAAAAAGCAGTAATATTAAGTCATAAATATCTGATTCGCTTTACATCACTCCCTTTTTTTGGAGATTTTATCTTTGATAAGCGTTTTTCTTGTTGATGACCACGAATTAGTGCGTGCAGGGATACGACGCATTCTTGATGATATCAAAGGTTTTAAAGTTGTTGGGGAAGCGCAGTGTGGCGAAGATGCGGTAAAATGGTGCCGTAGCAATTGTGTCAACGTGGTGTTGATGGATATGAACATGCCGGGGATCGGCGGCCTTGAGGCTACGCGTAAAATCATCCGTTTCTCTCCTGATATCAAAGTTATCATGCTCACTATTCACACTGAGAATCCATTACCTGCTAAAGTAATGCAGGCGGGAGCGGCGGGATATCTGAGCAAAGCGGCGGCGCCACAGGAAGTGATTTGTGCCATCCGCTCCGTCAACGCCGGTAAGCGCTACATTGCCTCAGACATCGCGCAGCAGATGGCCTTGAGCCAGCTTGAGCCCCAGGCGGAGACGCCGTTTGAATGTTTGTCCCAACGCGAGTTGCAGATTATGTTGATGATCACCAAGGGGCAAAAAGTGAATGAGATTTCTGAGCAACTTAATCTGAGCCCCAAAACGGTAAATAGCTATCGTTATAGAATGTTTAGTAAACTTAACATCGGCGGCGATGTCGAATTAACACATTTGGCCATCCGGCATGGGTTGTTCAATGCGGAGAGTTTATTAAGCAGTGACTGACAGCTTCAATCCCAAAGAATTCCTTAAAACCGTCACCAGTCAGCCGGGCGTCTATAGAATGTATGACGCTGCGGACACTGTCATTTATGTCGGCAAGGCAAAAGACCTGAAAAAACGTCTGGCGAGTTACTTTCGCCTGCAGGTTTCCAGCCGTAAAACGGAGGCCCTGGTTAAAAGCATCGCCCAAATCGACGTGACCATTACCCATACCGAGACTGAGGCGCTTCTGCTGGAGCACAACTATATCAAGTTGTTCCAGCCGCGCTACAATGTCCTGCTCCGGGATGACAAATCCTACCCGCTGATATTCCTCAGCGGCGATGCACATCCGCGCTTAAGCGTGCACCGCGGGGCCAAGCATGCGAAAGGTGAATACTTCGGTCCCTTCCCCAACGGTTATGCCGTCCGTGAAACTCTGGCGTTGCTGCAAAAGCTTTTCCCCATCCGTCAGTGCGAGGATAGCGTCTACCGTAATCGCTCCCGTCCGTGCCTGCAATATCAGATCGGCCGTTGTCTGGGGCCATGCGTCAAGGGCCTGGTGAGTGACGAGGAATACCAGCATCAGGTTGATTATGTCCGGCTTTTTTTATCCGGCAAGGATCAGCAGGTCCTGAATCAACTGGTTGAACGAATGGAGTTGGCCAGCCGGGGGCTGAATTTTGAAGAGGCCGCCCGCGCCCGCGACCAGATACAGGCGGTTAGGCGGGTTACCGAAAAACAGTTCGTTACGGGCGATAATGAAGATCTGGATGTTATCGGCGTCGCATTCGATGCCGGCATGGCATGCGTGCATGTGTTATTTATCCGCCAGGGCAAGGTGTTGGGCAGCCGCAGTTATTTTCCTAAAGTGCCGATGGGAACCGATCTCTCCGAAGTGGTGCAAACGTTTGTCGGCCAATTCTATCTGCAAGGCAGCCAGATGCGCACCTTGCCCGGGGAAATCCTGCTCGATTTTTCCCTGCCGGAAAAAGATCTGCTATCGGAATCGTTAAGTGAGCTGGCCGGACGCAAGGTGCAAATTCAATCGCGCCCCCGTGGCGACCGCGCGCGTTATCTGAAATTGGCGCGCACCAATGCCTCGACGGCATTGATCACAAAATTATCCCAGCAGTCCACTATCCACCAGCGACTTGCGGCACTGGCTGAACTGCTGGGACTGGAGTCCATCAGGCGAATGGAGTGTTTTGACATCAGCCATACCATGGGCGAGCAAACCATCGCCTCCTGCGTGGTGTTTGACGCCAACGGACCGGTGCGGGCCGAGTATCGTCGCTTTAATATAGAGGGCATCACGCCTGGGGATGATTACGCGGCCATGACACAAGTATTGCGCCGCCGTTACGGTAAGGCGCTCGAGGACAGCAAAATTCCCGATGTGGTTATTATCGATGGCGGCAAGGGGCAACTGGGGATGGCGATTGATGTTTTTGCCCAGTTGGATGTGCCCTGGGACAAATCACGGGTTATCCTGTTGGGTATTGCCAAAGGCACGGAGCGAAAAGCGGGGCTGGAAACGCTGTTCTTCAAGGCGCATGGCGAAGGCATATCGTTGCCGCCTGATTCGCCAGCGCTGCATGTCATCCAGCATATCCGCGATGATTCCCACAGCCATGCCATCACCGGGCATCGTAATAAGCGTGCCAAAGTTAAAAATACCAGCGCATTGGAATTAATTGAAGGTGTGGGCCCTAAACGTCGCCAAACCCTGTTAAAATACATGGGCGGTTTGCAGCCTTTACGGAACGCAAGTCTTGAGGAAATTGCTCAGGTACCGGGTATTTCAAACGCATTGGCAGAAAAAATTTTTAATGCATTGAAACACTAACGGCGATGTAGCAACATACTCGTTATCTCTACTTTAGCCAGATAGTTAACGTGGCATTATGCAATTGAATATACCGACTTGGCTTACATTGTTGCGTGTCGTAATGATACCCTTTTTCGTCCTGGCTTTTTACCTGCCATTCTACTGGGCGCCGCTGGCATGCGCGTTGATTTTCATCTTCGCGGCGGTTACCGATTGGTTTGATGGTTTCCTGGCCCGGCGCTGGAAACAAACGACGCGTTTTGGCGCGTTCCTCGATCCGGTCGCAGATAAGGTCATGGTGGCTATCGCCTTGGTTTTGGTGGCAGAACATTTCCACTCATGGTGGATAACACTGCCGGCAGCGACGATGATCGCCCGCGAGATCATTATCTCGGCACTGCGCGAATGGATGGCGGAGATCGGCAAACGCAGCAGCGTTGCCGTTTCCTGGATTGGCAAGGTGAAAACCACCGCCCAGATGCTGGCGCTGGTCGCGCTTCTCTGGCGTCCAGAGCAGATAGTGACCGGCATCGGCATCGCCGCGCTGTACGTTGCCGCGGTGCTGACGTTCTGGTCGATGTTCCAGTATTTGAACGCCGCCCGCCATGATTTGTTCGAACACTGATCGAAGCGCCGTAAAAATCAACAAACAGGTGCTTGAGCACGATAATTCTGTTGACTCGCTACGTCAGGTCAGTAGAATGCAACGCATCGAAAGCAACGACCGATTGCCAGACGATAACACTAAAAATT
Source organism: Acerihabitans arboris (assembly GCF_010131535.1). Classification (GTDB taxonomy): domain Bacteria; phylum Pseudomonadota; class Gammaproteobacteria; order Enterobacterales; family Enterobacteriaceae; genus Acerihabitans; species Acerihabitans arboris. The sequence continues at coordinate 423,363 of NZ_WUBS01000002.1, read as the reverse complement.
AGTAAGTAAAAACAAGTAGCTTTTATCGATGCGGGAATAGCTCAGTGGTAGAGCACAACCTTGCCAAGGTTGGGGTCGCGAGTTCGAGCCTCGTTTCCCGCTCCAGATGTACAACGAAGCCTTTCCAAAGGCAGTAAAGGGCGCGTTGGCAGAGTGGCCATGCAGCGGATTGCAAATCCGCCCACCTCGGTTCGACTCCGGGACGCGCCTCCAATATGTTATTTCCCCGACGCCCGGGTGGTGGAATCGGTAGACACAAGGGATTTAAAATCCCTCGGCTTTATGGCTGTACGGGTTCAAGTCCCGTCCCGGGTACCAAACCAGATTTCGTAATAAAAACAAAGTAGTATGAGCAAGTTGATACCGCCGATAGGCGGTTTTTTTATGCCTGCGATTTGCCGCCAAGATTAGGAAATGACTACATACTGAATATGCTAATTTATTGAGACGATGATATTGCCTGAGATTTTAAATACACAGTTTTTGCCAAGGTTAAGCGCCGCGCATGCTATGCGGTGATACCATTACCCGCTGTTGTGTTAATTAGGCCACCTTTGCTTTTTTAGGCCGACCGCCAAGCTTGCCATTCGCCTTTGAAGCAGCGCTTTTCTTCTCGGAGGTCGCGGAACCGCCTTTGCGGCCAAGTTCGCGCGCCATCCATTTGCTGGTTCCTGCATAGCCATCCATTATCGCCGGGATAAACACATCGGCGTCAATAGCCGGGAAGTAAAGCCCGTTCCCCAGGGGCGTAATCTCTATGTCTGTCAGTTCCGCAGCGCTAGCAGTGCTTAATCCCTGAACAATCGCCGGCGGTATGGCCAATTCGATACCAGATACCAACGTTACGATGACGCGTTGCGATTTGGCATCGTAGCGGGCCGCAATGGCACGTAACGGGCTATTCATCGTTTCCTGACCGCGCTGCACGGCTGCATCGATTTGTGTTTTAGTTGCCATGGATTTGCTCCCATGCTGACTGTAGTTGTGGCAGTTGTTTAAGAAGCTCCTTCTCGATCTCCGCGAGTTCCTTAGATTTTACGCCAATCATTTCTCTCAGCTCAATGTTGTCTTTTAGCAAAACAAAAACAACCTGGCCATTGGTTCCTATAACATGTACATGCGGAGGTAAATGATCCATGGTGTAAATCATCACCCGCCATCCTTTAAACCTGAAAATTGTTGGCATGGGCAACCTAAACCTAAACGTTTGGGTTATTTTAGATGGCATTTTGTAAGAATGCAATATGCTGGATGCACTGGTGAGGATGGCAGTTAAGCGCTGAATAATGACTACCGCCGCCGCTATCACCCAAATAAACCCATATTGATGGTTTATAAGGTACTAAATTTACTCAACTCATTGATTTATTAGGTGTTAAAAAGGTTTTTGAAATCCCTCGGTTTTATGGCTGTACGGGTTCAAGTCCCGTCCCGGGTACCACACCAGAATTCGTAATAAAAACAAAGTAGTATGAGCAAGTTGATACCGCCGATAGGCGGTTTTTTTATGCCTGTGGTTTAGCTTTCATAATATCATTTCAAAAAAAAATACTAAAGCTCCTCTCTTTGTCCCAATGATATGCGACCTGCAATAATAGCTGTCGAGTTGATAAATAAGCGCGGTTTAACCGGGCTTCACATGCATCTTTACCCCAAGCTATGGGCGAGTAGCGCAGTCATCAGGCTGCAACCAACCGGTGTAGCTGTGAGGTATCAACTTCTTTCTGGGCTACCCAAAGGCTGTAATTGTCTTGGAGATTGAGCCAGAATTTCGCCGAACTGCCAAGTACCGCTGAAAGTTTCAGGGCCATTTCTGGAGAAACCGCAGAATGACCGCTGACCAGCCGTTGTGCGGTGGAAGGGGCGACATGCAGTGCGCGGGAGAGCTCACGAATGCCGATATTAAGATCGTCCAGAGTCTCTGCAATAATTTCACCGGGGTGCGGCGGATTAAACATAGTCATTAGTGACAATCCTCATAATTAATGACATAGGCATTGCCATCCATAAATTCAAACGTAATGCGCCAGTTGCCCGTGACGGTTATAGACCATTGGACTTTCCTGTCCCCGGTAAGCGCGTGAAGGCAATATCCCGGCCGGTCGATATCCTTGATATCTTCCGCCGCATCGACAACCGCCAGACGCAGGCGGAGTTTACCGGACTGCTGCGCGTCGATACCCGCGGTTGACCCTTTCGCGAAAAACAGGCGCAATCCTTTGTGCTTAAAGCTTTTAATCATGAAGTGGCTCGTGGGTGTTGCGTACTAAGGAACAATATAACACTGTTCCTCAGCACGCAACATTTTTTTGATTGTATGCTGGCGGAGGGGGTAATGAGTATCTTCATTCAAATAGTGACCACACAATCCGCATCAGCCCAAATCAACCCGCCATCATGATTTGCAACCGACTGATTTTACGTAACTCTTTGATTTCAATATCATGCTGAGGGTTCTTAAAATCCCTCGGCTTTATGGCTGTACGGGTTCAAGTCCCGTCCCGGGTACCACCCCAGAATTCGTAATAAAAACAGAGTAGTATGAGCAAGTTGACACCGCCGATAGGCGGCTTTTTATGCCTGCAAATCCACTTTAATAATATTATTGCTGATAGGATCCTGATTATACTCTCTATGACACAATGACCTACGCCTGAAAAGAACAGCTGTGAAGTTGATTGATAAGCGTGATATAGCCGGGCTGCTTTTGGGTTATTACCCGCATGGCCATAAGTGCGGATAAGCTATGGTTGTGCAGCAGTTGCCAGGCTGTAGCCAGCCGGTGTAGCTGTGAGGTATCAACCTTTTCCTGTGCTATCCAAAGGCTATCCCATCGGTTTGGCTTTTTGGGGTTTATAGTTTGAGTGAACCTCGATATAATGGCATTAACCTTATAATAAGACAATGAAATACCAAAAGAGAAGCGGAAAGGCTGCTTATGACTAGATGTGTTGTGAAAATATTTTTTTTTACGTTTGCAATGGCTGTTCTGTATTTGAACATGAAAGGAATTATTCACAAGTCTGATGATTTAATTTTTTCACAAGAAGCGCAACATGCAAATGTAATTAACTGGCTAATAATACGGTATCATGGTTGGTCTTCTAGAACAGCGATAGAGTTCGCTCTGATAACTCTTATAAATAATAAAATAACATGGTCTTTATTTAATTCTTTTTTTATTGCAATAACAATAAGTTGTGTCGCATACATTACTTCAAGATTTTCCCGGGAGGCGATAATATCTTCCGTTGTATTTTTGCTAGTGTTAATTTTTACTTTGAAAAAGGATGTGTTAAAAGACGGTGTGATATGGATGACGGGTTCTTTTAATTATTTATGGCCCGTGGCACTATCTCTTTTTGGTTTTGCCTTAATTAAAGCGCTTCCTTTGGTAAAAAATACCATGCCCTTATATATCGCGGCATTTGTCTTTTTTTTCCTGTCATCATTTAGCGAACAGGTTGTCGCAGTTAACCTGATATTACTCACCACCTTAGCCTTCATTTATACCGGTAATATACGAAAGATATCTATCTGTTCTCTTATCGCAACAATATTAGTATTCGTTTATATCATCACCTGCCCTGGCAACAAGGCAAGGCTGTTTCTGGAAATCCCGCGGTGGAATCCTGACTTTGTCAACACGACGATTTTTGATAAAGTTATTCTTGGTATCAACATGTCGTTTGATCAAATATTTTCAATCCAACCGCTGGCTTGGGTGATCCTATACGCATCATTGATGGTCTGCTCGATGCTTAAATTCGCGAAAATCACATCTGCAATTATGTTATCTATAATATTATTGATCATGGCGTTAAATCGTTTTAGCGACTTAACACACGACTATACGGCAGTCCTTCATTTCAACTCCGACAGTGTTAGCGGCGCGATTTCAATAGTAAGGGCCGTTGTTGTTCTTGCAATGGCAGCCCTGACGATTTTTATATTATTTATGTCGCTTAGAAATAATAAGGAAAAATACGTTGCTGTCTTTTATTACATATCATCCTTTGCCGGAACTGTAATGCTGGGTTTATCGCCCACGATATATGCATCGAGCGATAGGATATTTTTCGTTTCTTCTGTGATGGTTTCGGTGCTCGCGGCCTACTTTGCCACACAAGCGATTAACAGGCATATAGAAGTTACCCGGTGATGATACTGTGCCTTGCAGATGCGTTTGCAGATGCAGATAGCGGGCCATCAATGTTCAGACAATGTGATTGTTCCTGGACAAAAGGAGCACCACGCCCCCAGTGCTGGCGCCTCCTGATTGTTGATGATAACAATCCTGACGGGACATTGGCGCATAAATCACGCCGGCAGAGATTATCAAGAGCAACGAATGTTGATAATGACGCCTTGTGCATCCGATATAAAATTCACTCTTTTCGGGTTAAAGTCCATCGTAACCGGCTGGCCGGGCCTGATTAAGCGCATCGGCACCGAGAAGCGCATACTGTCAAGAACGCTATCAGGTTTGCCAATCAGGTTCCTGAAGCTGGTGGCCAGGCAGGTGTCGTCAACAGGGAGCGGTTGCGCCGCATTATGCGTGGATTGATGGTTTTCAGCGCTGCGGCAAGCCGCAAGAGTGAACAGGATAATAAACGTCAAAAGTACGGTGTTGCGCATATTGCCTCCCGATTGCCTGTTAACCGTTGGTACTTTATTAACAGTTCCACATTTTCAATTAATAAGCACAGTTTGAATGTACCATTTTAACACTATAGTTATATAATTTGTTAATCTGTACCAGGATTAGCGTAAGTTAAGATAACCATCACAAGACCAATTTTCTACGGCTAGCGCTATTATCAGCAATCATGGGATAGTTTATGAAAAAGGTTTTATACTTTTTATCCGCGGCGCTGCTGTCGGCTGTGCTGGCTGGTTGTGCAAGCAACTACGCCATGAGCACCAATGACGGCCGCATGATAGTGACCGATGGCAAACCACAAATTGATGATAAAACCGGCATGATCCGATACACCGATGCCAACGGCAATGAGCAACTGATCAATAAAAACGATATCAAGCAAATGCTGAAGGTTAATTGATTTTCGCAACCAGCACGTGATCCTAAGACCTCACCTGCGGCGGGGTTTTTTATGACCCGCTGGCGCCGGTAAGACAGCGGCGGAGTTCCGGCTCCCTTGACAGCCCGGGCGGGTCAAAAAGCGCCAAAGGTTACGGATTGCACTGGTTGGTAAAAACGTTATGGCCGTGCGGGCAAACGTCGCTATCCGCTGGAATGATTCTGAATAGGGAACCGGCGGCTCCGCTACAGCCCGTAAGCAACAGCAGGCATAATGCGATGGGTAGGATGAGCGATTTCATCGTAAATCCTGGCAAGGTACAATGATCAAATCATAGCATTATATGCAGGATAAGGTTCTTTTCGTTTTTCCTGTTGAATCATTTGCTTAAGGAAAGGTCAAGGCAGGGATGGCGCCACCCGCAGTACCGACGGCTTCATCAGTCCGTTCGTCCTGGCGTTGTTTTAGCAATCAGTAATCCTTATCAATCAAAAAACCAGAGGCTGGGTAAGCGAAATCATAATAAGCAAAAATACAGCAATTTATTCTTAACAAATCACCAATACATTTTAAACAATATGCCGCCAAAAATGATACCGGCAAACACGACCAGCCAGCAGATTCTCAGTAATACTTCATCGCTTCTTTGGGTAACGTCCATTATCTTTCCTTCGCCTGATAGTGATATCTGTCACTATTTTAAGAGGATCAAAGTAGATAAATAGTGATATGTATCACAATTATTTTATTCATCATACAATTATTTCCATCGGCGACGAGGCAATGGTTAACCAGGGAGTCCGGCGGTCGTCGGGGGGAGCGGCATTGGGTGTTATGACCAGCTTGTGGAAGCGGGCGCTTAGGGCTCGTGACACTCCTGGACCGGAAATAAAAAAGACGGGCATAAATGCCCGTACGCCAAAGGAATCAGTAAAAAACCAAAATAAAACAAAGGAATGCGGTAAGACAATCGCACATAACGATTAAATAATTATTAAACAGAATTTAATAGACAGTATTTTTAATATTTGCGTCCACTATTCAATTTTTGAATGTTAAAATTCACCATTAGTGGGCGGTGGCTGATAAGGCGCCCATGACGTTGCAGTTAAGGATTATATTAGCCATGAAAGTTTCATTCATCGTGCAATAAAATGAGTGTGATGTTTCAGGCATTGGGTTGCCAGAATAGTAAGTGGACTAACGGGATTATTATAGCGGGCATATATAAACGCTAACAGCCCGGCCGGGCTGTTAGCGCATCAGGCTAAGAGAAGAAGTCTACTTTCCCACCGACAAGATGGTACATGGAACCAATGATTTTTATCTTACCCTCGGATTCAAGTTTATGAAGGATATCGCTTTTCCTTAATTCTTCAAGGGTAAGTTTAACGTTGGTCGCGGCTACCGCATCGACAAATTCATCGTTACTGCTTACCCTCTCCTTGGTATATTCCGTTTTATCAATGGCCGGTTTTATCTTTTCCAATAACCCCGTCAGGTTACCCAGTTCTACGTTATCAATGGCTCCCTTGACCGCGCCGCAGGCGGTATGGCCCATGACCAACACCACTTTGGCGCCGGCGGCGGCACAGGCAAATTCCAGGCTGCCAAGAATATCAGCGTTGGAGATATTGCCTGCGATCCTGCTATTGAAGGCTTCTCCGATACCGGTATCAAGAACTATCTCCGCCGGCGCGCGTGAATCGATGCAGCTTAATATCACCGCTGACGGATATTGTCCCGCCGCGCTGGCGCGTTTTTGCGCCAGGTAATCATGCCGGTGTGGTTTCCCGGTATGGAAACGGATATTACCTTGCTTCAATCCCTCGATTATTTGATCCGGGGTCATCTTATCCCGTTCTTCTTTACTCAATGCCGCCGCATAAGACAGTGAGGGCGTGCCTATGCCTATAACACCGGCGATCCCTAATACGGAAAGACCTGCGGCGCGTTTTATTAGCGTACGCCGTACTGGTTCTGCTGATTGCAGCATATCGGTTTGCATCATTAACTCCTGTAGCCAGGATAATCCCAACGGCTGGGTGATAAAAAAGTGACTTTACACGGGAATTGTTACAATGCGCTTACTGTTTTGACGCAAGGGAACTTTACCGAATAAGTTATTATTATAACGTGATAAAAGTTGTTATTTCAAAATGGAGAGGTTTATTTAACAGCAGGATGGGTTATTTTTATTTTATTTGGAATCACCGTCACGAATATTTCTTCTGGTAAGCATTTTAATTTAAATAGCGCGCTTATGTAAATGTTTATTCCATTTTTTTAACGCTTTGTAGCTTGACTGAATTAAATATATCAAGTCATATTAATATATTTATACCCATGTCTGATGAGGGCCGCTGTTGTCGTGGTGGTGGGGGGAAATCTCGCCCTGGCATCATTTATTAATCGCTTACATGGCGCTGGCGGCGTCAGATCCGGATAGCGTGGGGCATCCTAGTGGCCCACCGCGAGGCAAAGCAGGAGCTTGCCCATAAAATAAATTTATATGCATCCTTTACTGATATTGATGTCCAAGCCTTTTGCCTGCCGTAATGTCATCAGGATTGTGAAATATTCTGCCTGCCGCAGCGGCGCGCGGGCGATAATGAGATGCCTGATAGGGGCGTGGTTAAATCAATTTGAACCGTCAGCAGGCGGATTACCGCGGGGGAATGAGAGTGGAAACCGGCATCCATGCCATGGGTTTCCTGGGCTGCGGTATCGGTTTAGTTGGTGGCGCCGGTCTGCTGGGTTTGTTCGACCGGCGCGGCCGTGGAGGCTGAATCGGGCGCCACGGCCTGGTTATTGCTGTCAGGCGCGGAAATAGGCTCGGCAACCGGAACCGGGGCTACGGCGGCAGGGGCGTTAGAGCCTGCTCCCTGGGCGGAATCCGGCGCGGCAGCGGGGGCATTATCCGCCGGCGCGGCAACCGGCATCACCACCGGTGGGGTCGCTGCGGCTGCGGAGACATTCACCGGTATTCCGGCACGGTTCTGCAGGGCGGCGTTAACCAAATCCTGGTTGACGATCGGATCGACCAGCACCTTGCTCACGGCGACCGGTAAGGTAATCGGCACCGGTTCGTTAGAGTTGAATTGCTCTTCGGTGGATGACAGCGGGTTGTGGACTTCGAGATAACGGGTGCCGTCCGGCTCAGTGGTGGCTTTAACCGGTTCGTCGATAAACTGTACGCGGGTGCCGACCGGGACATGATCGAAGAGATATTTGATGTCATCCGCGCGCAAACGCACGCAGCCGTGGCTGACGCGCAGGCCAATGCCAAAGTTGGCATTGGTGCCGTGGATGGCATACAGACGACCGACATACAGCGCATACAGACCCATCGGGTTATCCGGGCCAGCCGGGAAAACCTCGGGCAGCGTTTCACCGCGCGCCGTATATTCCGCATGCATCGCCTTGGTCGGCGTCCAGGTCGGACCGTTTTTCTTGCGCTGCACGGTGGTCAGCCAGTTGACCGGGGTGTCCTTGCCCAGCTCACCGATGCCGATGGGCAATACCACGACCGTATTAGTGCCTTTCGGGTAGTAATAGAGACGCATTTCCGCGCTGTTTACCACAATACCTTCATGCGGCGTATCGGGCAAAATCAATTGGTGGGGGATGATAAGCTTGCTGCCGGGCATCGGCAGGAAAGGATCAACCCCTGGGTTGGCCTCGATCATATTGCTCAGGCCCATCTGGAACTGTGCGGCAAAATGCTCCAGCGGTAACTTGCTGTCCTGGGGAATGGCTATTTCCAGATTTTCACCTACCAGGCGACTGTTACCGGCCGGGAGAGGGTATACCACGGCAAAGGCTGAGTGACTGAAGGCAGCCATTGCCAGAATTACCGTATAGATTGCACGCATATTCATTTTCATAGTTAGTCAGATGTTATCGCCACGCAGGCAGTAATTGGATAGTTTATTCCGGGTCGAGGATGACCGGATGGGCATTATATGTTCACAACGGCCCAAGAGGGAAATAATATGTGTAACCTTGGGTACGACGCCGCGCCATCAGGGTGATCCGTCACGCCGCGGCTGAACGCGCGCGCCGGTGGATTTTCCCGGTGGGAACCCGGGTAAGCCCTGAAGCAGCGCCGGAGGGTCAGTGCCCACGGCCGATGCGCCTTGCCGCCACCGGCATAATATCAACTTGCCCCTTGCGCTGCCACGGAGAACCGACGGCGCGTAACGGTCTTGATAAGGAAAATCAGCCATGAGCCGAAGCCTGGTTATCATGTTGCATGGCGTGGGCAGCAATGGGAACGACCTGGCGCCATTGGGCGATATCTGGCGCCCCAACCTGCCGGAAACAGGTTTTGTCGCCCCGGATGCGCCCTTTCCATTTGAGCAGGGACCCGGCCGCCAATGGTTTAGCATCACCGGTGTAACGGAACATAACCGGCCGGAACGGGTAGCCGCGGCCAGGGCCGCCTTTGATGCCACGCTTACCGGGCTGATGGCGGAAAACGGGCTGGCCGGGCAGCCGGAGCGGGTGGTGCTGCTGGGGTTTTCCCAAGGTTCCATCATGGCGCTGGATGCCGTGGTTTCGGGGCGGTGGCAACTGGCCGGCGTCGTGGCGTTTTCAGGGCGTTTATCCTCGCCTGCGCCCCTGACGCCGCCGGCGCATCTGCCGGTGCTGCTGATTCACGGCGCGCAGGATCCGGTCATCAGTCCCCAGGAAACCGAGCGTGCCGCGCTTACGTTGGAAGGGCTTGGCGTGGCAGTGACCTCGTTTATCCTGCCCGGGCTGGGGCATAGTCTTAATGCGGAAGGCGTGGCGACGGCGGGACGTTTTATCGTCGGGGCGCTGCGGCCAGGGCAATGAGTCCAGGGCTGCCGCCGGTAGCATCCGGCGGCGCAGATCCCGCATTATGCTTGCCGCGCAGCGCCGGATGTGGCTTATTACACTGACTCCCCCGATTAAATAGGGACGTTGGCCGACATTAGAGGACATCCCGGCATCGCGCGGGGCCGGACCGGGATACCCTCGGGAGAGGTTAACGCAAGGGATAAAATAAGCGTCTACTAGCTGGCAGGAGGTACATATGGAACTGCACGAATGGGAACGCCGGTTCAAGGAGTATCTGGAACAGTATTTTCCACAAGATGATAAAGCGCACGATCTTGCCCATTTCAGCCGTGTATGGCATACCGCCCAGAAAATAATGCATCTGTCGGCGGCCGATGAATTAACCGTTTTAACGGCCTGCTATTTTCATGATGTGGTCAATTTGCCGAAAAACCACCCGGACCGCTCTTTGGCTTCAAGGCGCGCCGCGCAGGAAACGCGGCGGATATTGGCCGAACACTTCCCGGACTTTCCCGCCAGCGCCTATCCGGGCGTGGCCCATGCCATCGAGGCCCATAGTTTCAGCGCGGGCATTACGCCCGAGACCCTGGAAGCCAAAATCGTCCAGGACGCCGACAGGCTTGAATCGCTGGGAGCCATTGGCCTGGCCCGCGTATTCCATGTCTCGGGACAGCTGGGACGCGGCCTGTTTCATGCGGAGGATCCGCTGGCCCTGCACCGGCCGCTGGACGATATCAACTATACCTTTGATCATTTCCAGACCAAACTGCTGACCCTGGCTGACACCATGCAAACGGAAATGGGTCGCCGGATGGCGGCGTATAACATCGATTACCTGATAACGTTTATGAGTAAGCTTTGCGCGGAACTGAAAGGGGAGTATTACCAGTTGGATGATGAAACCCTGGAACGCTTTCGCGTGCGATCATAAATCCACCAGGGTGAGCCGCGTCGGGAGCCCGCGCTATAAGAGGCGGTTCCCGCCACGACGGACATGGGTACGGATTACAGGTTATTTCAGCAACAACGGCAGGTTGGCGGCCAGCGGCAGGTGCGGCGTGACTAAACTGGCGTCCATCCACCGATCGCCGTCCCATAAATCGGTGGATTTTAACGGCGCCAGCAGCGTCATCGACGGCGGCAGTTCGGTCAGGAAATCAATACGGATCATCACCCCATCGCTGATACGATAGGCGGTTTGGCCGCGCAAATCGGCCACCGCTTCCCAGTGCGCGCCGTCGAGCGATCTTACCAACGCCATATTCTTCCCGGGCAACACCGGCTTATCGCCATAGCTAAAGGCGGGCAGCCGCACCCCGGCGCACAGGAATTCCATGGTCGCGCAAAGGTATTCGCGCGTTACCGGATGGCTGCAGTAAGCCACTGCCCAACCGGAGTGCTGCGCCACACCCTGTTCATCAAGAGCCGCATTGGCAAAATCGGTTGAGTACTTATTTTTGATCATGGTACCGCCAGTGTCAGTTACCGCTGCGTTATGCGGTAGGCTACTGGCCCGCTGCATCACCGGATAATAGCAAACAGACGTTAAGTATCAGGCTAATTAATCATCCTGTCATCAAAAAATTTATAACAAATACATTCTTATTAGAAACAAGAATAATGCGCTAATCGGGAAACGAGGCGCCTGAGAAGGGCAACAGCGCTTTTACGCCGCCGCTGCTGGACGGCGGCGACAGTGGGCGGCGGGGCGGCGTGTGTTCAGTTTCATTTACTCTTTAAGCCTTTGACGCGGGAGCCGCGGCCTTCTAGGCTGACAGTAATGGCACCGGCCAGGCCAATCCGGGCGTGGCCGCTCACCGCCTGCGGGCAAGGAGAGTACTATGGCTTTCGAAACCGGCGACATCGTCCAGCCGATTAAAGGCGGACCGGCAATGAGCGTGGTAAAAGTTGAAAACGGCATCGTGTTTTGCGGCATGATGGATTCCGGCGAGGAAAACGCGAAACAGTTTAAACCCGAGGAACTTTCGTTGTATAAAGAGGACGGCGACTTCGGCGTCTGCTGACGCCGCCTTGTTGCAGGGCTATGCCCCGCCATGGCCCTGCTGGAAACAGTATTGGCTGTCCGGATTTTGTCGCTTGCATCGCTTCATTGATTCGCCTATTTTATAAGCGTTTCAGCGCTTGATAACGCTGGCGAGTCTTCCCGTTTATTTTCTGTTGAAAAGTATCTTTGTGAAAAAAAGTCGTCATGCGCATCGCGAAAAAGCGTATCGGGAAACGATCAACGACGCTCAGTTTGCGATTGCGGTGCTTGCCATAGCATCGGGCACGCTTATTAGCTTTATCATTTTGGTGACGCTCTGGATTATCTGACTTCAGATGGGCGAAAGGAAGGAGTAGACATGGAAAACAGCAGACTGGATGATACCAAACTAATCGCCATAATCGGTTTATTAATATCTGTCTTAATCGTTGTGTCAGTACTGTTCGGCATCGCTTATTTTTATGACATAAAACATAATCCAGAGGTGGATGTCGGCTCTTGTTATAAACAGCAGGCCGAGTCCTCCCTTTGAGCCAATCCGTCCCCGGCGCGAGGACGGATTCGCCGGCGCTAGGCCGGCATCGCCCGCTCGTCCGGCTGGATGTCTTCCAGCAGGCCCTTCAGGCGTATCTGCTGGCTGCGGATTTCCAGCGACAGGGGTTCATAAAGCGAACGGCAGCCGTTAACATCCTGCATGCCCAGTAAACCGAACGGCTGATGTTTGTCGCCGCTCCAGCTGCGATAATCCGCCACCGGGTAAATACATATCCCCTCGACCGCCACTTCGTTTTTCATGGCCAAAATGGCTTGCTCGAAGATATAACGCATCCAGGGCACGCGCAGCTCGTTTTCCGCGCCGGTTTCGGCGATAAGCACCGGCCGCCGGTAACGCTGGTATATTTCCCGCAGAATGGCGGCAAAAGGCCGGTAATGGCTGTCATCGAAGGCGATGCCCCCGCCCTGGTGGAACCATTGATTCCCCGGACGGTAATTGACGCCCAGGATATCCAGGTAATCCGGGCCGCCGCCCAGCTCAGGATTCAGCTTGCCGCCGAGCATATCCCAAACGTCAAACTGCGCCAGCCGCAGCGCTTCCGCGTCCGGCTCCTGCTCGGGCTTGCCCTGGAGCGCATTGATATGGACCACGGGCTCAGGCTGGAGGAAACGCGCCGAGCCGTCGACGGCGCGGATGGCGTCAATGGCGGCCAGGGTCGCCTTGACCAGCTGAAGCTTTAGCGCTTTGCCTTTGTTGGCGGCCATGGGCTGGATATGCGCCATGTCGCCGCCGGCCCAGGCGAGGAACGAGATGGCGTTGATGGGCGTATAACAGGGCGCCGCGATGCCTTCGTCACGCACCCGGGCGGCCACCGCGCCGGCAAAACGCGCGAAGCGCTCGACAAACTCGGGTTGCCATACGTCGACATGATCCGGCCAGCCGTAATGGCACAGATCCCAAATCACCTGGACGTGATTGACCTGCGCGGCGTGCAGCATCGGCAAAAAGCTGGACCAGTCATACTGGCCGGGGAGCGTCTCGATCAAATGCCAGCGCAGGCCGTCGCGTACCGTGGTGATCTTCTGCTCCGCCAGCTGCGCGTAGTCCTTTGATGCCAGCATCTCATGTCCGCTGGAAAGAATCAGGTCAAGGCGGCGTCCGTCCCCGCGGACCTCCGTCGAGCAGTCAAAGCCTCCCTGGAGGAAACTTTGGAACAGCGACGGTTTATGCATGGGCGCTAACCCATGATTTATCTGATCTTGCATCGCGCTTCCCCCTTTGCGTGACCGCCTTTACCTGCGCGGGCCGAACAACATATCATTTAAAGTAGACAGGTGACGGTCGAGAAGGTTCTGGCTATCGCCCGCTTTGCGATCCGCATTGCAAACTTAGCGGCCCGGGCAGCTGAAAAACCGGCCGGTTGCTGTCGGCTCCCGGGAAAAAAACCGGCCGGGCCGGGCAATTGTTCTGGCCGGTACTATGATGAAATGTCTTCCTTTATGCTGTCCTGGAGTAATATGGCATCTTCTTTTTCTTCGAGCCGCTTTTATGCAACGACTTAACGGGCGTATCGGGCAGGCGATATCGCGCCTGACGCACGTCCATCCCGAACAGTCCGGCATTTATCCGCTGTCGGACGGCCTGGATGCTTTTGCCGCGCGCATGAAGCTTGCCGACCTGGCCGAACAGACCCTGGACCTGCAATATTATATCTGGAACAAGGACATGTCCGGCATGTTGATGTACAGCGTGGTGCAGCGCGCGGCGGATCGCGGGGTCAAGGTGCGTTTGTTGCTCGATGATAACAATACCCGCGGCCTGGACAAGATTTTACTGGCGCTGGATCAGCATCCGAACATCGAAGTCCGCCTGTTTAACGCCTTCCAGACCCGCGCCGTGCGCGCATTTTCGTACCTGACCGATTTTTCCCGCCTCAACCGGCGCATGCATAATAAAAGTTTCACCGTTGATAACCAGGCCACGATTATCGGCGGCCGGAATGTGGGCGACGCCTATTTTAGCGCCGGCGGCGAGCAGTTGTTTTCCGATCTCGACGTGCTGGCGATAGGGCCGGTGGTGGAGCAGGTGGGACGCGATTTTCAACGCTACTGGGATTGTCGCGCGGTTTGCCCGCTCTCGCGGGCGGTCCGATCTTCCCGCCTGGGCGGCAAGAACAGCATCAGCAGCATGATGGGGCAGGTCAGCTTGAATCCCCATGCCGAGCGCTATGTCAAACGGTTGGAACGGGCGGATTTTTTTGTGCGGCTGCAGGCCGGCAGCCTGCCGTTTATCTGGGCCAGGACGCGGCTGCTCAGCGACGACCCGGCCAAGGCCCTGGGCCAGGTTGCCGACCACGGCCTGCTCACCAGCCGGATAAAAAGCGTTATTGATGAACCTGAACGACGCCTGGATATCATTTCGCCCTATTTCGTGCCCACCAAAGCCGGGGTGGAGCAGTTGGTCGCCCTGGCCGCCAAAGGGGTGAAGATTGCGGTGCTGACCAACTCCCTGAACGCCAACGACGTGGCGATTGTCCATGCCGGTTATGCCAAATGGCGCCGGGCCCTGCTGACCCACGGCATTAAACTTTACGAACTGAAACGCAACAGCTTTGAATCGCACCAGCCGCGGGACCGGGGCTTGACCGGGAAGTCGGGTTCCAGCCTGCATGCCAAAACGTTCAGCGTGGATAGCCGGGAGGTATTTGTCGGTTCTTTTAATTTTGATCCCCGTTCCGCCATGCTTAACACCGAAATGGGGTTCGTTATCGGCAGCGAAGAGCTTGCCGAAACCATCCATCGGCTATTCATCGGCACCCTGCGCCAGAATGCGTACCAGGTCTGCCTGGATGAACAGGGAAAGATGTATTGGCGGGAATACCAGGGCGAGCAGGAGTTGATTCATTGGCAGGAGCCCGCAACCCATATTGTGGAGCGCTGGATTATCCGCGCGCTTTATCATTTACCGGTGGACTGGCTATTATAGTCGGCGGGGGATTAGCGGGTAATTTGAATAAAGCAATGTAATAAGATTTTTCCTATAAAAACGGCAAAATAAAATAATCCTCGGTCCCGGCGCCGGCGTATTTTTCCCGCGTATCGGCCTGCGCGCGGCTTTAAAGCCCTTTTTTTTAATAACTTTGGGTTTACGTCAAAAATGATTAACCCCCCGCTGATGGGTCAGGTAAAATCAGCGGGCGGTACCGATTGTTGGAATTTGCTGTTTTAGACTATCTTTTACCGGTAGATGAGCTTGTTTTATAGCCTGTTGATTAAACGCCAAGCCGGTAAGGGTAAAGTGATGAACGATCGCCGTACCATGCTGTCCGAGAAGTGATTTATCAATTAAAATTGCTTTAAATGATTAAGAGCACACGCATAGGGGGGGATGTGCCAAATAATAAATTTTTCGTCAAATTACCTAAAGCGAGTCTCCGTTTGCTGGGAGCAACGGTGTTGTTGTCGTTATACGCTTTGCCTTCATGGGCATTTTCTATTGACGATGTGGCTAAACAAGCGCAGGAACTGGCTGGTAAAGGTTATGAGGCACCCAAAAGTAATTTGCCTTCCCAATTCCGTGAAATGAAATTTGCTGATTACCAGCAGATCCAATTCAATCATGAAAAGTCCTACTGGCACGATCAGCCGACCCCGTTCAAGCTGGAGTTTTACCATCAGGGGATGTATTTCGACACGCCGGTAAAAATCAACGAAGTGACGTCCTCCGCTGTCACCGAGATTAAATATACCCCGGACCTGTTTACCTTTGGTTCGGTGAACCACGATCCCGAACTGGTGAAAAACCTGGGTTTCGCCGGCTTTAAGATCCTGTATCCGGTCAACAAAGCCGACAAGAGCGACGAAATCGCCAGCATGCTGGGCGCCAGCTATTTCCGGGTTATCGGCAAAGGCCAGGTCTACGGTCTTTCCGCGCGCGGCCTGGCCATCGATACCGCCTTACCCTCGGGCGAGGAATTCCCGCGTTTTCGGGAGTTCTGGATTGAGCGGCCCCAGGCCAACGATAAGCATTTGGTGCTTTACGCCCTGCTTGATTCGCCGCGCGCCACCGGCGCTTACCGGTTTGTTATCTATCCGGGACGCGATACCAGCGTGGATGTACAGGCCAAGGTTTTCCTGCGCGATAAAGTGGGTAAACTGGGCCTGGCGCCATTGACCAGTATGTTCCTGTTTGGACCGAACCAGCCCTCGCCTACGATGAACTATCGTCCGGCGCTGCATGATTCCAACGGCCTGTCCATCCATGCCGGTAACGGCGAGTGGATCTGGCGTCCGCTGAATAACCCCAAACATTTATCCGTCAGCACCTTCCAGGTGGAAAACCCGCGTGGCTTCGGCTTATTGCAACGCGGCCGTTCGTTCGCCGAATATGAAGATCTCGACGATCGTTACGATCTGCGCCCCAGCGGCTGGATAGAACCGCGCGGCGATTGGGGCAAGGGTCATGTCGAACTGGTGGAGATCCCCACCGCCGATGAAACCAACGACAATATCGTGGCTTTCTGGACGCCGGAAAAACTGCCGGAAGTCGGCAAACCGTTCGATATAGCCTATCGGATGCACTTTTCCCGCGACGAGGATAAAATCCACACTCCCGAGTTCGCCTATGTGAAACAAACCCTGCGTTCAGCCGGGGATGTCAAGCAGTCCAACCTGATTCGCCAGCCGGACGGCACTACCGCGTTCCAGGTGGATTTTGTCGGACAGGCATTACGGGACCTGCCGGACAACACCCCGATGGCTTCCCAGATTAGCGTCGGCGATAACGCCGAAGTGGTCGAAAACAATGTCCGCTATAATTCAGTGACGCGCGGCTGGCGTCTGACACTGCGCCTGCGCGTGAAAGATGAAAAACAACCCACCGAGATGCGCGCCGCACTGGTGAACGGCGATAAGACATTGACCGAAACCTGGAGCTATTTGCTACCTGCCAATGAATAAACTAACTGAACCCAGCCTCGAGTATATCGAGGCTTTGCCCCTTTCTGCCGAGCAAAAAGGCACATTGCGTGCACAGGTGCCGTCGGATGGCAGTCAGTCCCTCGCATCCCTGCATGCCGATATCGGGGGCGTCGTCCCCGGTATTAACCTCAACGAAGATCAAGATGACGCCGCGCTGGATTCGGTCAAGTCCCGGCTGAAGATGGCCTGGCCTGATGCCGCAAGCCGCGAGGATGTGCTGGTGGAGGATAGCCAGGGCCGCACCGCCATCAAGGCCATGCCGACCATCACCCGCACGCCGATGTTTCCGGAACCCTGGTTGACCAACCCCATCGTGCGCTACTGGGACGCCATGCGCGGCCATACGCGCGCGCCGCGCCATAAACAGGAAGCGGCCCGCGAAGAAGCCAACTGGCGCAGGGTAGGCACCATGCGCCGTTATATCCTGCTGGCGCTGACCCTATTCCAGACCGCCATCGCCACCTGGTATATGAAGACCATTCTTCCCTACCAGGGATGGGCGCTTATCGATCCCATGGATATGCTGCACCAGGACTGGCTGCAATCGCTGCTGCAACTGCTGCCTTATGTACTGCAAAGCGGCATCCTGATCCTGTTCGCCATTTTGTTCTGTTGGGTCTCGGCCGGTTTCTGGACCGCCCTGATGGGATTCCTGCAGTTGCTTATCGGCCATGATAAATACAGTATCTCGGCCAGTACCACCGGCGACGAACCGCTCAATCCCGAACACCGCACCGCGCTGATCATGCCTATCTGTAACGAGGATGTGGAACGGGTGTTCGCCGGCCTGCGCGCCACCTATGAATCGGTGGAAGCGACCGGGCAGATTGAGCATTTCGACGTCTATATCCTGAGCGACAGCTATAACGCCGATATCTGTATTGCCGAACAAAAGGCCTGGATGGAGCTATGTCAGGAAACCGGCGGATTCGGCCGGATATTTTACCGCCGCCGCCGCCGCCGGGTTAAGCGTAAAAGCGGCAATATCGATGACTTCTGTCGCCGCTGGGGCAAGCAGTACAGCTATATGGTGATCCTGGATGCCGATAGCGTCATGAGCGGCGGTTGCCTGACCAATCTGGTGCGGCTGATGGAAGCCAATCCTAACGCCGGCATTATCCAAAGCGCGCCGAAGGCGTCGGGCATGGATACGCTGTACGCGCGTTGCCAACAGTTCGCCACCCGGGTCTACGGCCCGCTGTTTACCGCCGGGCTGCATTACTGGCAACTGGGCGAATCCCATTATTGGGGCCATAACGCCATCATCCGCGTCGAGCCTTTTATCAAGCATTGCGCCCTGGCGCCGCTGCCGGGTGACGGTTCATTCGCCGGTTCGATACTGTCGCACGATTTTGTCGAGGCGGCACTGATGCGCCGCGCCGGCTGGGGCGTGTGGATTGCCTATGATTTGCCGGGCAGCTACGAAGAGCTGCCGCCCAACCTGCTGGACGAGCTCAAGCGGGACCGGCGCTGGTGCCAGGGCAACCTGATGAACTTCAGGCTGTTCCTGGTGAAGGGCATGCATCCGGTTCACCGGGCGGTGTTCCTGACCGGCGTCATGTCCTATCTGTCGGCGCCGCTGTGGTTTATGTTCCTGGCGCTGTCCACCGCGCTGCAGGTGGTGCATACCCTGATGGAACCGCAGTATTTCCTGCAGCCGCGCCAGCTGTTCCCGGTGTGGCCGCAATGGCGTCCTGAGCTGGCGGTGGCGCTGTTTTCCACCACCATGGTGCTGCTGTTCTTACCTAAGCTGCTCAGCGTCATATTGATTATTGCCAAAGGCGCCAGGGAGTACGGTGGAGCGGCTATCCTGTTCTGCTCGATGCTGCTGGAGATGTTGTTTTCCGTATTGCTCGCGCCGGTGCGTATGTTGTTCCATACCGTATTCGTGGTCAGCGCCTTTCTGGGCTGGCAGGTACAGTGGAACTCGCCGCAGCGTGACGATGATGCGACCCCATGGAGCGAGTCCTTTGTGCGCCATGGTCCGCAGATGCTGTTGGGCCTGGTTTGGGCCGGAGGCATGGCCTGGCTGGATTTGCGTTTTCTCTGGTGGCTGTCGCCTATCGTGTTCTCGCTTATCCTGTCGCCGTGGGTATCGGTGTTCTCCAGCCGCGCCAATCTCGGCCTGGCCTGCCAGCGCGTCAGCCTGTTCCTGATCCCGGAAGAGTATTCGCCGCCGAAAGAGCTGGTCGATACCGAAACCTACTTGCGCCGTAACCAGGCGCGGGCGCTGGCCGACGGTTTCCGTCACGCGGTAGTCGATCCCGCCTATAACGCTTTGGCGGTGGGTATGGCCACCGCGCGCCACGGCATCAGCCAGGCCGTTGAACGCGTGCGTGAAGAGCATGTGCAACTGGCCCTGCAAAGCGGCCCGGGCGCCATGAGCGGCCCGCAGCGCCTGGCGGTGATCAGCGATCCCATCGTCCTGTCGCGTTTGCACTTGCGCTTATGGTCGCGGCCGGATACCTGGCCGGCCTGGAAGAAAAACTAGGTTCAACGCTCGCAGGTAAGCCGCCCCCCGGGGCGGCTTTTTTAATCCCGATCCCCTGATTAATCCCAGGCCTTATAACATTCAGTCGAATATGACAAAAATATGATGCGGTAGCATTATTTGCCACTCGGCGCGCCCGGCGCACCGCTAAAATCTCGGCCTTTGTAGAATAACGGATTGCCTGATGCAAAATGATATGCTGTTTATATTAAAAAAATTGGGTGCCTTCGTCTTCTATGCGGCAGTGGTGTCGGCCTTTACGTCTTTTTTGTTTATCGACGTGCATTTCCTGCATGATATCGTAAAAGAATCCTCCCTGACCGAAATTGGCCAGGAGCTGGTGCTGGTAGCCATTGTGCTGTTGCATCTGTGGCTGATGCGCAACCCGGCGCTCCGCGCCAGCAGCCTGTTGGTCGCTGGTTTTTTCGCCTGTATGCTGATCCGTGAAATGGATTTTGCCCTTGACGAAATTCGCCACGGGTCGTGGTTCTGGGTAGCCTCGATGATTGCGCTGGGTTGCCTGATCTTTGCCGCCACGGATGCCAAACGGGCATTGCAGGGATTGGCGGGGTATTTCAGGCATCCCAGCTACGGGCTGCTGTGCGCCGGACTGTTGAATGTGCTGGTCTTCTCACGGCTGATGGGGATAGGCGCGCTTTGGCGTTCATTACTGGACGAAGATTACCTGCGCGCGATAAAAAACACCGTGGAGGAAGGCAGCGAGCTGTTCGGCTACGGTCTTTGCCTGTTGGCGACCGTCTCCTACGCCCGCGATAAACACAAGTCCACCCAGCCCGCTACACATCGGCCTGGGTAACGTTTGCCACAACCTTGCCGGTTACACTGGGATAACAACGCACATATGCTTCGGATTAGCCTGATAGCCATGACGCTTTTCCTGCTGACCGGATGCGGCAGTATCATCAGCCGTACTTTCCCGGGGCAGGGGCATGGCAATCAATATTACCCCGGCGTGCAGTGGGATTTGCGCGATACCCCCTGGAAATATATCACCATCATCGATTTGCCGATGTCGATGGTGGTGGATACGATATTGTTGCCGGTGGATATGCGGCATGGACCCTACCGCTAGGGTCAAGGTGCGCGGTTGATTTCCCGGCCGGGGCGCTGCCCGTGAGCGTTCGTTTCGCCCCGGCCGGTCCTGTTTAACGCTCCTCCCATTCATCCGCGGCGGCTTGGCCCTCTTCGGTGTCCAGCGACGGCTCATATTGATACTCCCCTTCATCCCATTCATGCAGGGTATTCTCCTCCAGCCACTCGGCGCGCAGTTCCGTTTCGTCGAAGTCGCCGTCAAAAATCGCCTGGGCGGCTTCGCCGGTGCGAAACGGCAGGGCGTCGGCGGCTTCATTTTCGTCGGCCATAAACTCGGCTTCCCACATGATTTCGCCATCCTGCATGATATATTTTTGCAGGCTGAACTGATGTACCGCAGGGTCTTCATCGTCGTGGCTGTTTTCGCGGGAAGACTCTATAAACTCTTCCCGCGCCATATCTATGGCTTCTTCCAACGTTGCGTACATGCTCATTATGGCTCTCCTGTAATCATGGGGGTGATGTTGCTGGCGCCTTGCCCTGTATGGGCCTCACAGTAATTGTTGTCGGAGTCTGGAAACTTTCAAGTCAGAATGCCGCTGAATCTGCGGCTGGCATCAAACGCACGGAAAAAAGTCGGGCCGGGGGCGGATTTTGTGAAACGTAACTAACGGTGGTAACCGGTTGTTAATCACTGCAAGGGAGATGGGAAGAACGGGTAAAGGTTTAGCAAAAAGGGCCGGCGGGGGCGTTGCGTTGCGACGGTACGCGCTACAGTAACAGCTTAAACCGATCAAAGGAGAATCAGCATGACTTTCAACCGTATATCATTGTTAAACGCGGCGTTGCCGGGATTATCCTGCGCCTTTGCCGCGGCGCTGAGTTTGTCGGCCCTGGCCGCGCCGGCGGCCCCGGACCATGCTACCATCGAACAACAGCAGGAAGGGCCGGGAGCGGGCAACCCGATGCCGATGTTCTTCCCGCCCCAGGGCCGGCCGATGATGCTGCCGCCGCACCCTGAGCCGGGTTCCTGCCATGGCGGCGAATTATTCTGTGCGTCGGTGCAAACCGATAACCCCGCCGAGACCATCCAAAAGCTTAACAGCATCCTGCCCGCGACCGCTGGCGGTCATTACCGGGTGCGGGTATCGGTAGAGCGGGTTCCCGAGCATCCGATGGACAAGGGACATAACCCGAACACGGACACCCCGCCGGCGCCGGCAAAATAAGCGTGGGCGGCGCGGCCGGGCATTATTCGCCGGGAAGCCGTATCCGGGCCGCGCCGTACTGTAGGCTCCACCATGAATAGACCACGTTGGCCAACACCACCAGCGCGGTGACGCAGAACACCGCGCGGTAGCCGTAACTGGCGGAGACCACGGCGCCAATCAATGGGCCGCTCACGTTGCCCACATCGCGAAAAGACTGGTTGTAGCTGAATATCCGGCCGGCCACCTGATTGGTGCAGTTATAGATAAGCAGGGTTTGCACCGCCGGCAGCAGGGCGCCGTCGGTCGCTCCCAATAAAAAGCGCAGGATGCCCAACTGCCAGGGAGATTGGACAAACGCCATCGGGATCAGCAGCACTATCGACAGTCCGAGCATGGCGATTAAAATCCGTTCCGGCCCGATCCGGTCCCCCAGGCGCCCCAGCCTTGGCGCGCTGATAAGCGCCGCCACGCCCGGCACCGCCGCAATCATCCCGCTGACAAACGCCAGGTTCTGAATATTGCCCGCCAGTTCGCGGACATACAGCGTCAATATCGGGGCGATGGACCCTGTCGCCACCTGGATAATCATGGTGGTAACAAACAGGCTGAGCACCAGGCGGGGTTTTTTCAGCGACGCGAACACCTGCCGCCCGGACAGCATGTCTTTTTTCAGCACCGGCGTGAACCGTTCCTCGACATATACCAGGGTGGTCACAAAGCAGATAAACAGCACCAGGGCGGTGATAAAGAAAACCAGCCGCAGGCCATACCGGTCCGCCAGCAGGCCGCCTATCAACGGACCAATCAGCGCGCCGCTGACGGCGCCGGTGGACAGCGTGCCCAGGGCCCACCCGCTTTTATTACGCGGCACCTGGGTGGCGATCAGGGCGTTGGCGTTCGGGACAAAACCGCCCAACAGGCCTAGCAACGCGCGCAGGACCAAAAACTGCCAGACATTCTGCGCCATCCCCATCAGCGCCATCACGATGGCCATGCCCAGCGCCGAACGCAGCAACATCAGTTTACGGCCCCGGCGGTCCGCCAGCGCGCCCCAGAACGGCGAAGCGATGGCCGAAAACAGGAAGGTAATGCTGAATACCGCGCCCGACCAGATATTCAGTTCCCTGGCATCGGTGACGCCGAGCAATTCAACGTAGAGCGGCAAAAAGGGCATAATCAGGCTAAAGGCCGCGCCGGTGAGAAAACAGCCGAGCCAGGCAATATACAGATTACGTTTCCAGTTGATGGGTTCCGGTACCGACGTCATAACATCCTAATAAGAAAGGTAACGGCGGTCAGGTAATTTGACAGGGCACAAAGGCGTTCTCGCCGGAAATTAAGCAGAAGTACGGGTAATTATGCGCCTAAATGGGGCGCGGGGCAATTTATGGGGCATAATTTGCACCACTCCATTACCCCTTCCAAAGCGGCTCACGGCGTGTTTTAACGCAGGAAAACGGCCTGACGGCAAAAAAATACGGGCGCCTCGCCGGGCGCCACCCGCGGGGCATCAATATAACGACGGTTCGCCAGGCGGGCGGGTTTTAAACCGCCGGTGCAGCCACATATACTGATCGGGAGCCAAGAGGATGGCCTGCTCAAGCACCTTGTTCATATAGGTGGCCGTGGCCACGTCGCTGTCCAGCGGCAGGGCGCCTTCATCCGGCAGGATAATCATTTCATAGCCCTTGCCGTTCGGTAAACGCCGCGGCACAAAGGGGATAACCGCCGGTTTGGCCAGTCGGACCAATAAATGGGTGCCTGAGGTGGTCGCCGCGTGCTCGATGGCAAACAGCGGCGCGAAGACGCTGCTTTTCGGGCCGTAATCATGATCCGGCGCGTACCAGATAATCTCGCCGTGTTTCAGGGCGCGGATCATGCCCTTGATATCCGAGCGGTCCAGCATCGATTTATTGGAACGCATGCGTCCCCAGGTCTGCAGCCAGTCGAGCAGCCGGTTATCGTTTGGCCGATATACCCCGATGCCGGGATTATGAATGCCGAATATCCGCGCGCCCAGTTCCAGGGACAAAAAGTGCAGGCCGATCAGCAACACCCCTTTTTGGTTGCGGCGGGCAAGATCAATGTTTTCCAGCCCCGACACGTTAAACAAGCGTCTGACGCGCCAGTCGGGCCAGAACCATCCCATGCCGGTTTCAAATAGGCCCATGCCCACTGATTCAAAATTTTTGACGAGCAGCGCTTCTCTTTCAGCGCTTGAGAGGTTGGGGAAACACAGCT
Organism: Acerihabitans arboris; assembly: GCF_010131535.1. Lineage (GTDB taxonomy): Bacteria > Pseudomonadota > Gammaproteobacteria > Enterobacterales > Enterobacteriaceae > Acerihabitans > Acerihabitans arboris. The sequence goes on along the minus strand of NZ_WUBS01000002.1, from coordinate 399,021 downwards.
CCAGGTTGCGCCTGGCAATATGGACGCGATGCTTGAGAAAGTGCATCGACACCCGTCCCAGGCTGGTGCCGAGACGATAGAGCAAAGGATAAGGCAACAATACCACAAGGTATAACAGACCGATGCCAATCCAGGTAAACCAAAAACGAGGATGCAACAAAGAGCGGTTAAAAGTTGGAATATGTGTCATGTGATCTCGGCATATTAGGTGTAAAAGGCGGAATTACCGGCCAAAGACGATATTTCTGCCATCACTACATTTTATTCTGGCATCTTTTCCAAAAAGGGGAAATAAATCGCCCACTAAAAAACGCGAAATCTTCTTCAGCGGGCGCGTCATCATTAAAGCCGAGGCGGGGTTTATACTTTGTTAAACAAATCCTTCACCGCGTGCGGCTCGCAGCGCCAGTATTGTTTCGGGCCGTTGACCTTGGCGCCTAATTTTGCCGCCGCATGCCACGGCCAGCGCGGATCGTAGAGCACCGCGCGCGCCAGGGCAATCATATCCGCCTCGCCGGTGGCGACGATGGCTTCCGCCTGTTCGGGTTCGGTAATCAGGCCGACGGCGATGGTATTAAGGCCGGTGGCTTCCTTGATCTGCCGGGCAAACGGCACCTGATAGCCGGGTCCGACCGGGATTTTCTGCTGTTGCGACAGGCCGCCGCTGGAGACATGAATATAATCGCAGCCCAGGGCTTGCAGCGCCTTACCCAACGCGATGGATTGCTTAATATCCCAGCCGCCGTCCACCCAGTCGGAGCCGGAAATGCGCACGCCCACCGGGATATCGGCTGAAACCGCCTCGCGCACCGCCTGGAAAACCTCCAGCGCCAGGCGCATCCGGTTCTCCAGGCTGCCGCCGTATTGATCGGTACGCTGGTTGGCCAGCGGCGAGAGGAATTGGTGTAGCAGATAACCATGCGCCGCATGCAGCTCAATCAGGTTGAAGCCGATACGCTGCGCGCGTTTGGCCGAGGCGACAAAATCGGCTTTCAAGCGTTCGATTTGCTCGCCCGTCATGGCCTGCGGCACATGATCGGACGCCGCGAACGCCGCGGCGGAAGGCGCCAGCGTTTGCCAGCCGCCCTCGTTGGGCGGGATGTTGTTCCCGCCTTCCCAGGGAACCCGGGTCGACGCCTTGCGCCCGGCGTGGGCCAGCTGGATGCCCAACGCTATGGACGAATGTTCCCGGATGGTCTTCACCACCTCCGCCAGCGCCTGCTCGGTCCCGTCGTCCCACAGGCCGAGATCGCGCGGCGATATCCGTCCCTCGGGGGCGACGGCGGTGGCCTCCACAATCAGCAGGGACGCGCCGGACAGCGCCAGGTGTCCCAGATGGATCTGGTGCCAGGAGGTGGCTTTGCCTTCGTCGGCGGAATATTGACACATCGGCGCGATAACGATGCGGTTGTCCAGGGGGAGCTGTCCGATGGCATAACGCGTAAAAAGCTGACTCATCACATTGCCTCAAAGTAATAACCATCATAAACATCTGATTAACATTGTTAGTCATAACGACAATTCGTCAAGTCGTAACCATGGTATGATCTAACGTTAGCAAGTTAATTTGCTCGCAAACCCACTATAAATGCTTTTTTCACCTGCAACAGGAACGTACCACATGCCAGTGTTACATAACCGTGTTTCGAACGACGAGCTCAGGGCGCTGATGCTGGCCGAGACCGAGCCGCGCGTTACCCTTTCATTCTACAAATATTTCCGCATCGTGGAGCCGCAGGCTTTTCGTGATGGACTCTATAAGACGATGCGGGCCCTGCGTGTTTTCGGCCGGGTCTATATTGCCGGCGAAGGGATTAACGCCCAGGTCAGCGTGCCGAAAAACCGTTTCGCCGCCTTCAAATCCGCCCTGTATGCCGCCGATGCGTCCCTGGACGGACTGCGGCTGAATATCGCCCTGGATGACGACGGCAAATCCTTCTGGGTGCTGCGCATGAAGGTGCGGGAACGCATCGTCGCCGACGGCATCAGCGATCCCACTTTCGATCCGTCCAACGTCGGTCGCTATCTTACCGCCGAACAGGTCAACGCCATGGCCGACGATCCCCGGACGTTATTCGTCGACATGCGCAATCACTATGAATATGAGGTCGGTCATTTCGACCACGCCATCGAGATTCCCTCGGATACCTTCCGCGAGCAGTTGCCGATGGCGGTCGAGATGTTGGATAAAGACAAAGACAAAAATATCGTCATGTACTGTACCGGCGGCATTCGTTGCGAAAAGGCCAGCGCCTACATGCTGCATCATGGTTTTGAACATGTTTACCATGTGGAAGGCGGCATTATCGAATATGCCCGGCGGGCCAGGGAGCAGGGATTACCGCTGAAGTTTACCGGCAAGAATTTTGTGTTCGACGAGCGCCTCGGCGAGCGCATTACCCCCGATGTGATAGCGCATTGCCATCAATGCGGCCAGCCTTGCGATACCCATGTCAACTGCCTGAACCAGGGATGCCATCTGCTGTTTATCCAGTGCCCGGCCTGCGCGGAGAAATACCGGGGATGCTGCAGCGATATCTGCCGGGACGAACTGGCGCTGCCGCTGGACGAGCAGCGCGCGCGGCGGGCGGGCCGTGAAAACGGCATGAAGATTTTTAATAAATCGCGGCAGCGCTTATCGTTAACCCGGCCGGGGGATCGGCCTGAGGAAAGCGGCGGCCAATAAGCCCGGGGCGGCGGCCTGCGGCACAGGGGGAAATACGCCCTGACTCCCGCCCATGACGGGCGGCAAGCCGTTACCCGAAACGCCGCAGCCGGAATGGCGACAGATCAAAGTCGCTTTCGCGTCCGGCGGCAAAACCGGCGGCGATCTCGCCCAGCACGCTGGCAAATTTAAAACCATGGCCGCTCAGGCCGCTGACGATCAGCATGTCATCATTGCCGGGCAGGGTATCGATAATAAAATCCTCGTCCGGCGAGAGATCATAGGTACAGGCTTGGCCGGACAGGCAAACGCCCACCCCGGGCAAAAAATGCCTCAGGAACCCAAAGGTTTCATTCCCGTCCGCGGCATAACTGCCGAACGGCGTGCGTTGCCCCGGCTCGCCGATCGGCTGGCCGCCGTCGTGCCTGCCCACCTTGAGTTCATTTTTTATGGCCGGGAAACCATAATATTGGCCGCCGTCCGGGGTTAACGCGGTAAAGGCCGGGAAATGGTTATCCTCGCTGAAACGGCCGTCGGCCTGGTGCCAGGAAAACACCTTGCGCACCGGACGCACCGGCAGCGACGGCAGCAATGTTTTTACCCAGGTGCCGGCCGAGACCAGCAGTTTACGCGCCTGGTAATGGCTGCCTTCCACGGTGGTGACGTCGAACGCCGTGGACTGGCGGCTTATATCGGTGACGCCGCAGTTGAACAGCTGGGCGCAGCCGGCCTGCTCGGCCAGGCGGATGTAGGTGCCCACCGCCAGTTCCGACTTCAGGTAACCCGCCCGGGATTCAAACACCCCCAGATAATCGTCCGGCAGGCTAAATTCCGGCCAGCGGGCGTTAACCTGGGCGGCATTGAGCATTTCACAGGGCAGGCTATAGGCCTGCACGCTGCCGATGGCGCGTTTGATAAAATCCGCCTGGCGCGGTCCAAGATTGAGGACGCCGCTGCGGTGGAATAATGGCGTGCCGCTCCGAACCGCCAGTTCTTCCCACAGCGTCTGCGCCCGCAGCACCATGGGGACATATTTTTCACCTTCGCCATAGGCATGCCGGATGATCCTGGTATCGCCATGATGGCTGCCAGCATGATGAGGTGGAAACGCGGCGTCAATCATCAATACGTTGAGGCCGGCTTCGGTAGCGTAGAAACCTGCGGCGGAGCCGACGGAGCCGCTGCCGATAATAATCAGATCGTATACCATGCTCATTTTTCCTGCTGGGCCCCGTTCAAACCGATGGGTGGAGGAAGCGGGTAAAAAGGTCCGGACATAGGGAGGGCATTGTCATCTGGCGGAAACATGCCGCCAGCATAATAAAAAAAGCACCCGGTGCAAAGCAACGGGTGCCTGAGGGGTAGTGTTCGAGATTAATGCTTACGGTGATCAAGATCCTGATATTCCGTCGATTCGATTTTGGCGATGCCCGCTTCCAGGATAGAAATTAACTGTTTCGCAACGTCGGTGGTCAGCCATAAGGTCCTGTCCACTTCCGCGTCTTCGGCGGCCTGGCTGGTGGAATTGATGTAGTGCAGGCGGATCATCATGGCGTTGTAAGCGTCTACGGTGCTGATGTCCCAGCCGACCAACGGGTGGGTATGTATAATCTCGTTTTTTCTGTCCATAAATACCCCTTTCTGACTCGTTAAATAAAAATAAAGAGTGTCTTTGAGGCTAAATGCGGCTCCTTTTTAGCGAGCTGTTTAAGTATACCCTTGTTTGTCACTTTTTTTGCTAATTGAACGATTTTTTTTAACTTTTGCAATAATCAGTAAAAGGAATAATCAGAATTGAAGGCCGGCGCCGACGCAATCGTCATCGTCAGAGGATGAGGGGGATGCCGGCTAAGACGCGGCGGGAGGAATGACCGGGCCGATGCGCTTGGCCAGCTCTTCGGCCAGCTGGGCGAAGTATTTTTGCATGATGGCGTCGCGGTTTTGGTTCTGTGATTCCAGCATCAGGTTATGGACGAGCAGCTGGTTGGCCTTTTCATCCAGGCTGAAAGACAGGTAGGAGAAAGCGATCTCCAGCACGTTAAGCCTGCGCTGCTGTTCACCGATTAACGCCAGCAGTTCGCCGAACGTCATTGCTTCTTCAGGTTTATTGGCAATCATATGGGCTTTCTCCCCGGGACGGCTGTTGCGGTATGCGCTGCCTGGGGTGATTACAGCCCAGAAAAATGCTTTTGCCAATAGGGCGGGCGCATATTTTCGGCAAAAGGTCCGGCTTAACAGGGTTTTTGGCATAAAAAAGCCGGGATAAATCCCGGCGAAGCGACAGTACAAACTTCTTATTATTGAGAGTCAAACCAATCGTCGGCGCTTTCCCACGTTTCTTGCAGGATATCGGTGATCAGCACCTTATCTTCTTTACTGCCTCCCATTACGCTTATGCCGTTGGCGCCCGCATAGCGCACCTGGACATGGGAGTCGGTGAACTGTTTATCAATCCGAGCCGTGAATTCCTTGGTCAATGCCTCAAGCGCGCCTGCGGGAAGCGGTGTCGCTTTAGCAAGGGTAATTTCGATACGCATATTTTTTCTCATAGTATCAATGCCTGTTTATTTATACAGTGTCGCCAGCAGGAGTGCAAGCGGCAACGCTATTTTTATTCAACGGCGCATAGTCATTATCCCCGGTCCCGCCTTTCCCACGCCCGGCATGCCAAATCCCGCCGTCAGGCGTCAACCGACCAGTTCAACACCTGTCCGGCCAGGAAAGGCACCAGGGTGTCGTCCCCAAGGGCAATGCTTTCCGGCTGCGCCAGCGGGCTGCGGCGCAGGGTAATGACCGCCTCATTGATCGGCAAGCCGTAAAAACGCGGGCCGTTAAGCGAGCAAAAGGCTTCAAAATGCGCCAGGGCGCCGATTTCTTCAAATACCGCGGCATACGCGGCCAGGACGTTGGGCGCATTAAACACGCCCGCGCAGCCGCAGTCGGACTCCTTGCGGTTACGGCCGTGGGGAGCCGAGTCGGTGCCCAGGAAAAGACGATCGCAGCCGCTGGCAACGGCCGCGCGCAGCGCCGCCTGATGCGTGTTGCGTTTCAGGATCGGCAGGCAGTATAGATGCGGGCGAACGCCGCCCACCAGCATATGATTGCGATTAAACATCAGATGCTGCGGCGTGATGGTCGCCGCCAGATTGCGGTCCGCGGCCAGCACATACTGGGCGGCTTCCCGGGTGGTGATATGTTCCAGGACAATTTTCAGCGTGGGGAACCGGGCGCGGACCGGCTCCAGGACCTGTTCGATAAAACGCGCCTCACGATCGAAGATATCGATCTCCGCCGCCGTGACCTCGCCGTGGATCAGCAGCGGCATGCCGATCTCCGCCATGGCGCCGAGCAGGGGATAAATACCGGTGATGCTGGTCACGCCGTGGCTGGAGTTGGTGGTGGCATTGGCCGGATATAATTTCGCCGCGGTAAATATGCTCTGCGCGAACCCCTCAACCAGCTGCGTTTTATCCAGCGTATCGGTGAGATAGCAGGTCATCAGCGGCTGGAAGCGGTGGCCGGCGGGTAACGCCGCCAGGATCCGCTCGCGGTAGGCGACGGCCTGTTCCATGGAGACGATCGGCGGCGTCAGATTGGGCATCACGATCGCCCGGGCAAAGACGCTGCTGGTATAGGGTAATACGGTACGCAGCATATCGTCGTCGCGTAAATGCAGGTGCCAGTCGTCGGGACGGCGGATGGTGAGTTCTGTGGGCTGTGCGGTCATGGATAACGCTCCGGCTATTGGGTACGGACAAAACGGATCAGGGTCAGATTAACGGCGGGGTATAAGAATAAGCATATCATGCGGAAGATGCATCATAAAAAAACCCGCCGAAGCGGGTTTGTCAGGCAATATCAGTCTTCGTCTTCGGGCGTGGGCCGGGTTGCCGGCGCGGCGGCCTGGTTGGCGGCCGCATGGCCCCCGGCCGATCCACGTCCCTCAAACCGGTATTCCGGACGATGCCACTCCTTGACAGGCTCCGGCGCCGGAATGTAGACCGGCGCGGGGGCCTTGGTCATCGGCGCGCTGACATGCTGGCCAAGGCGCGTTTGCGCCTCATCGGCATTAGTCCGCCGATCGTCCGGTTTTTCAGCCGCCGTGGACGCCGGGGCTGGCAGCGGTTCGGCGTCGGCTACCGGCGCCGGTTGCGTATCGGCTTCCGGCGCGGTTGGCTCCGGCGCCGGTTGCGTTTCGGCGGCAGGCGCGGTTGGCTCCGGCGCCGGTTGCGTTTCGGCGGCAGGGGAGGTTGGCTCCGGCGCCGGTTGCGTTTCGGCGGCAGGGGAGGTTGGCTCCGGCGCCGGTTGCGTTTCGGCGGCAGGCGAGGTTGGCTTCGGCGCCGGTTGCGCCAGGCGCGATATCTGCAATGCGGCGATGATGTCGTCGGAAAGCAGGACTATCGCCGGTTGGCTCTCGGCAGTCGCCGGCGTCGCGCTTGCCGGTTGCTGAAGTTCCGGCTGGCGTTCGGCGGGTGTTTCCCGGGCAAGCGTTGCAAACGAGGCGCTTTCGGCAGGCATTGCGGCAACGGCGGATGAACTCCCGGTCGGGGCGGCGGGCTGCGCGCTATCGGCCGGCCTGGCCGCAACGGCGGAGGCCTCGCCTGTGACAGCCGCGGCCGGTTTGGCCTTGGCCAGGATATCCTGCGCCATGTGCCGGTCTTCCGGGTTCACGACGTCAGGCACCCGATCGGCGGCCGCCTGTTGGACCGGCGTCGGTTCCACCGGCACCAGGGTCGCGGCGGGAAGGTCCTGCTGCGCCAGGGCATCGGCGAGCGTTGCGCCGTTATCCCCGGCGATAGGTTCAGCTGCCGGGCTGGCGTGGGACTCTGCCGCTGCGCTATCGCGGGTGTGATCGCCGACGCGCGCCGCGCTGTCGACGGCATCATCCGCAGCAGTCGGCAGTTGCGTCACGTTTTCAGCAACGGCCGCAGCGGGCTCCGGCAGTTCACTCACCGGCGCCGGATTTTGCTCGAAACGCTCCACCGGGGTAATGGGGTAGCTGATCCAGACTTTGCCGGAGGCCATCTCGGGCGAGGCCACCGCGTTGCTTAACGGCATCGGCGACTGACCAAGGTAGCGTTCGTCACGATAACGGCGACGACGCTGTCCGCTGACCCGCAGATGACGCGGCGAACGGCGCGAACGACGGGGCAGGCCCGCTTCACTGCCGTTGCGGCCTTCCTGCGCCGGGTTGTCCAGCCCCTCAGGCGCCGGGGCGTCTTCGGTTTGGAACATAGCGGCGGGATGCGGGGCGTTGTCTTCCCGCGCCGTATCGGCGACTGTCGCCACCTGCGTGCCGGTGGACGGTTCGTCGCTAACCCGGACTTTCTGGGTCAGGTTGCGACGTTGGCGACGCGGCACCACCGGGGTGGGTTTATCTTCATCAATAACCGACTCGGCAAGTTCCTGCGTTTCAGGCTCAATGACATCAACCACCTCGGCCGGCAGGGGCGCGGTTTCCTGCTGCTGACGTTTGTCTTCCTGGCGACGACGCGGACGATCGGCGCGGGGTTCGCGACGCTGCGGCTGCTCTTCATCAAGCTGTGGTTTCTCAATGATATCGGCATTAAGCGCCTCGGTCTCGACCGGCGCGTTCTGGCGTTTGCCTTTACGCAGATCGTCACGGGGCTCGCGACGCTCGCGGGGTTCCCTCGGCTCACGGGCCTCGCGCGGCTGGCGTCCTTCCTGCGGGGCGCGCTGTTCGCGCTCGCCGCCGCGCTCGCCGTTACGATCGCGGCGAACATTCTGGCGGCGCTGTCCCCGGCGATCCTGCTGCTGACGGCGTGGCGCCTCGGCCGCTTCGACCGGCGTCTCTACGGCTTTCGGTTGCGCCGGCTCGGCGGTTTTTACCGATGTATCTTCTTCAGGGTCGCTGAACCAGCTCTTCAGACGGTTCACCGCGCGGCTGAATAATCCGGCGCTAGCCGGCTCGGCGGGTTTCGCGGGTTTGACCACGACCTTGGCGGCGATGACCCGGGCGGCGGGCGCTGTTTCCTCAGCGATCGGCTCAGGAGACATCGGCGGCGAATCCGGCATGACAAACGCGGCCAGCGCGGGTTGCTCCGGCAGCTTACGTTCGGCCGCCGGCTCTTCGGAAGGTTGGGCCATTTCCGCTTCGTGCAACTGCGGCAGCAAATAGCTCAGGGTCGGCGCTTCTTCGCCCTTGCGCACGCGCAGCACCGCATAATGCGGGGTTTGCATTTGATCGTGCGGCACGATAATGGCCCGCACGCCGCCCTGGCGGCGTTCGATGGCATTGACCGAATCACGCTTTTCATTGAGCAGGTAAGAGGCGATCTGCACCGGCACGATGGCATGGACTTCGTGAGTGTTTTCTTTCAACGCCTCTTCTTCAATCAGGCGCAAAATAGACAGCGACAGCGATTCGTTATCACGAATGGTGCCGGTGCCGCCGCAGCGCGGGCACACATGGTGACTGGATTCGCCTAACGACGGGCTCAGGCGCTGGCGCGACAGTTCAAGCAAACCAAAACGCGAGATACGGCCGATCTGGATGCGCGCGCGATCCTGGCGCACCGATTCACGCAGGCAATTTTCCACTTCACGCTGGTGGCGCACCGGGGTCATATCAATAAAGTCGATGACGATCAGGCCGCCTAAATCGCGCAGGCGTAATTGGCGGGCAATTTCATCGGCGGCTTCCAGGTTGGTGTTAAAGGCAGTTTCCTCGATATCGCCGCCGCGGGTGGAGCGGGCGGAGTTGATATCGATGGCGGTCAGCGCTTCGGTGGTGTCGATGACGATGGAACCGCCGGAAGGCAGGCGCACTTCACGCTGGAAGGCGGATTCAATCTGCGATTCGATCTGGTAATGGCTGAACAGCGGGATTTCGCCGCTGTAGAGTTTTATCTTACTGCTGAAATCAGGACGTCCCAGCGACGCGATATGCTCTTTGGCCTTTTCGAGCACCTTAGGGTTATCGATAAGGATCTCGCCGATATCCGGACGCAAATAGTCTCGGAAGGCGCGCACGATGACGTTGCTTTCCTGATGGATCAGGAAAGGCGCGGGGCGGCCTTCGGCGGCTTTTTTAATCGCTTCCCAATGTTTAATGCGAAAAGCCAGATCCCACTGCAGCGCATCGGCGGATTTACCCACGCCGGCGGTACGGACGATAAGGCCCATGCCGTCAGGTAATTCCAGCGAAGACAGCGCTTCCTTCAGCTCGGTGCGATCGTCGCCCTCGATACGACGGGAGATCCCGCCGGCGCGGGGATTGTTCGGCATCAGGACCAGATAACTGCCGGCCAGGCTGATAAAGGTGGTGAGCGCCGCGCCTTTATTGCCGCGCTCTTCCTTATCGACCTGAACAATCACTTCCTGGCCTTCCCGCAGCACGTCCTTGATATTCGGGCGGCCATGGGAAGAATACTGGGCAGGGAAATACTCGCGGGCAATTTCTTTCAGGGGAAGAAATCCGTGACGCTCGGCGCCGTAATCTACAAACGCCGCTTCAAGGCTGGGTTCAATTCGGGTGATTTTGCCCTTGTAAATATTGGCTTTTTTCTGTTCATGACCCGGGCTTTCAATATCCAGATCGTACAGCTTCTGGCCATCTACCAGAGCAACCCGCAACTCTTCTTGCTGAGTTGCGTTGATTAACATTCTCTTCATCTTAACTTACTCTTTTTTATGCATTGGCATCAGAGCTGCGGGCAAAAAAACGCATGACCGGGTGATAACCGACGGCCCCGTGACTTGTCGCAAAACCGTCAACCTCACGGTTGTCGCTCGCAGAGGGGCGCATTATTTCGGTAGCCTGTTTTCAGAGAGAAAGACAGCGCATTTACAGCGGGAATCACGTCTGATAACTGTCGCCAGAACGAATTCCTTTTGCCGGCCAAGCTGCAATCCGCAGCCCGCTAACTGCCTGATTAATCAATACGTCTTACGCCATTGCTGCGTGTATGTTTAATCCGGCAAATTTGAAAATTCCACGATTTCTCGCCTTTAACGCGAGCAGAGCGGAAAGTTAATACATTATTCCACCGCTGACACTCATATAGCAAGGCGACATTACCTCTTGGCAACAAGAATTCGACTTATGGTTACATTCCTGCCAGGCCTGCCCGCTGCGCAGCCGAAATCCACCCGAAAAACTTTCTTACCAATTAAAGCACAGTTAAGCACAGAAAAAGGAGTGGCGCTATGCTGGCGGTATATTTAGAATCGCGTCCCATGAATGAAAATAATGCGGCAGTACAGTTTATAACCGTTTCCGCGGATGAAGCCGGCCAGCGGATCGACAACTTTTTGCGTACCCGGTTAAAAGGCGTACCGAAGAGCATGATTTATCGCATCGTGCGAAAAGGGGAAGTGCGGGTCAATAAAAAACGGGTCAAGCCGGAATACAAACTGCTGGACGGCGATGAGTTGAGGATCCCGCCGGTACGCCAATCGGCGCCGGATCAGGCCGCCGTGTCGCCGCTGCTGGATAAAGTGGCGGCGCTGGCGGATGCGGTATTGTATGAAGACGATCATCTGCTGATTTTAAACAAACCGTCGGGGACGGCGGTGCATGGCGGCAGCGGCTTAAGCTTCGGCGTCATCGAAGGGCTGCGCGCCCTGCGTCCCGATGCCCGTTTCCTGGAGTTGGTCCACCGGCTGGATCGGGATACCTCCGGGGTGCTGCTGGTGGCCAAGAAACGCTCGGCCCTGCGTTTGCTGCACGAGCAGCTGCGCATGAAAGGCATGCAAAAGGATTACCTGGCGCTGGTTGCCGGCGAATGGCCGTCGCAGACCAAGTCGGTCAGCGCGCCGTTACTGAAGAATATCCTCGCCAGCGGCGAGCGGATCGTGCGCGTGGGCAACGACGGCAAACCTTCGGAAACGCGCTTTAAGGTGGAAGAGCGTTTTGTCCATGCCACGCTGGTGAAAGCCAGCCCGGTCACCGGCCGTACCCACCAGATACGCGTCCATGCCCAGTATGCCGGTCATCCGATTGCCTTTGACGATCGCTACGGCGACGCACAGTTTGATCAGCAGCTCAAGGGGTCGGGCCTGCACCGGTTGTTTTTGCACGCCGCCGCCTTGCGTTTCGAGCATCCGGACACCGGCGAGACCATGCGGATCGAAGCGCCGCTGGACAAGGCGTTGCGCCACTGCCTGGCGTATCTGCGCGCCAACGATAAATAAAGCCGGGCGCACGGGGCCGCATTGCCAAGCAGTGATGTCAGGCTATATTCGGGCCGCATTATCAGAATAGCGCTATGGGTTGCGCAGCAGGGGGTTAACCCCCTCGTTGCGCAGCATCGCGCCCAGCGCCATCAGGGGCAGGCCGATTAACGCATTGGGGTCGCGCCCCTCAAGGGCGTCGAACAAGCTGATGCCCAGGCCTTCGCTCTTGAAGCTGCCCGCGCTGCCCAGCGGCTGGTCCAGCGCCACGTAGCCCGCTATTTCCCGGTCGGTCAGCGTGCGAAAAGTGACGTAAAACGGCTCTACCGTCCGCTGGGTCGCGCCCGTCAGGCTGTTAAGCAGCACCAGTCCGGTATAAAACGTCACGCGCCGGCCGCTGGCTTGCCGCAACTGGCCGACGGCGTTTTCCCGCGTATGCGGTTTGCCGGTGATGCGGCCCGCCAACACGCAACACTGATCGGAACCGATAATCAGATGGTCGGGGTAACGGCCGGCCAACGCGCGGGCCTTGCCCTCGGCCAGGCGCAGCACCATGGCGTCGGCGGATTCGTTCGCCAGGGGCGTTTCGTCTATATCCGGCGCGACGGCAATAAAGGGCAGGGTTAATTTTTCCATTAAAGTCCGCCGAAAGGGCGACGAGGAGGCCAAAACAATTTTGCACATATTTTTTCATCCAACGATGGCGTATTTCCGTGCGTCATTTTAAACTGTTCGCCGCTTCGGAAGCGAATATTGATGAAAGGCGGGTAAATGTGGCCTTTTTCTTTGACTCTATGTCGTTACAAAGTTAATATGCGCGCCCTATGCAAAAGGTAAAATTACCCCTGACCATTGATGCGGCCCGTACTGCACAGAAACGCCTGGACTATGCTGGTGTCTATGCCCCTGAGCAGGTAAAGCGTATTGCCGAATCCGTGGTAAGTGTGGATAGTGATGTTCAGGCGTCGTTGTCATTTAATATTGATAATCAACGCCTGGCGGTGATCGACGGTAGCGCGGACGTAGCGGTGACGCTGATGTGCCAGCGCTGCAGCCAGCCGTTCGCGCATCAGGTACACACGACATTTTGTTTCAGCCCGGTCGTCACCGACGAACAGGCTGAGGCATTGCCGGAAGCGTACGAAGCGGTTTATGTCGATGGGTTCGGCGAGATAGACCTGTTGGCAATGATTGAAGATGAAGTTATTCTTTCGCTGCCAATCGCCCCGGTTCATGATACTGAACACTGTGAAGTGTCCGAAGCGGAACAGGTATTCGGCAAATTGCCGTCCGAGGTTGAAAAACCTAACCCGTTTTCCGTATTAGCCAGTTTAAAGCGAAAGTAATTAAGGAGTAAGGTCCATGGCCGTACAACAGAATAAACCCACCCGTTCTACCCGTGGTATGCGCCGTTCTCATGACGCGCTGACCACCTCTACCGTATCAGTGGACAAAGTCTCCGGTGAAACCCACCTGCGTCACCACATCACTGCCGACGGTTTCTACCGCGGTCGCAAAGTTATCGCCAAGTAATTTTAAGGCGATACATTGATACGTCTGACCCTGGCGTTAGATGCTATGGGCGGAGATTTCGGTCCCGCCGTGACAGTGCCTGCTGCATTGCAGGCACTGGCTTATCATCCGCAATTAGAATTGCTGCTTGTCGGCAGCCCCGCTGCGATAAATCCTTTACTGGTAAAAACTGATTCCGTTCTGCTTGAGCGATTGACGGTTGTCCCCGCCGAATCTGTTATTGCCAGTGACGCCAAACCTTCCCAGGCCATCAGGGCCAGCCGTGGTACCTCGATGCGTATCATGCTTGAGCTGATCAAGGACGGGAAGGCCCAGGCCTGTGTCAGCGCCGGCAATACCGGCGCGCTGATGGGATTGGCGAAAATGTTGATAAAGCCGCTGAACGGGATTGAGCGTCCGGCGTTGATGACCGTGTTGCCGCACCGGCAGCAGGGCAAGACCGTGGTGCTCGACCTGGGCGCCAACGTGGAATGCGACGGCGCGATGCTGGCCCAGTTCGCCATTATGGGCGCGGTCATGGCGGAAGAAATAGTGGGTGTGAATAACCCGCGGGTGGCGCTGCTTAATATCGGCGAGGAAGAGACCAAGGGTCTGGATAATATCCACCAGGCCGCGGCGTTGCTCAGAAGTATTCCGTCAATCAACTATATAGGTTATCTTGAAGCCAACGAGTTGCTGACAGGGAAGACCGATGTGCTGGTCTGTGATGGGTTTGTCGGCAACGTCACATTAAAGACCATGGAAGGGGTGATAAGACTTTTTCTGTCTTTGCTTAAATCCTCAGGGGACGGCGGCAGGCAGGGTTGGCTGATGAAATTAATTAAGCGCTGGGTGAAAAAACGCCTCGCACGCCAATTCGGCCATCTCAATCCCGACCAGTATAATGGCGCTTGTCTGTTAGGTTTGCGTGGCACGGTTGTCAAAAGCCACGGGGCGGCGAATCAGCGCGCGTTTGCCGTCGCTATCGAACAGGCAATGCAAGCGGTGGAGCGGCAGATTCCCGAGCGGATCGCCGCTCGCCTTGATGCGGTATTACCCAAGAGTGATTAAGCGTACATGTATACAAAGATTCTCGGTACCGGCAGTTTCCTGCCGGCACAAGTAAGGTCGAATGCTGACCTGGAAAAAATGGTGGACACCTCCGACGAATGGATCGTGACGCGCACCGGCATTCGTGAGCGTCGTATCGCCGGCGCGGACGAGACCGTCTCCACCATGGGTTTCGCCGCCGCGCAGCGCGCGCTGGAAATGGCCGGCGTCGAGGGGGATAAGATTGGCCTTATTATTGTCGCCACCACCTCCTCAAGCAACGCCTTTCCCAGCTCGGCGTGCGAAATCCAGCAGCATTTGGGCATCCGGGACGCCATCTCCTTTGACATGGCGGCGGCCTGCGCCGGTTTTGCCTACGCCCTGAGCGTGGCGGATCAGTATGTTAAACACGGCGCGGTGGACTATGCCCTGGTGATCGGCTCCGATACGTTGAGCCGCACGTTGGATCCCACCGATCGCGGTACGCTTATCCTGTTCGGCGATGGCGCGGGCGCCGTGCTGCTGGGGCGCTCCGAGGAACCGGGTATTCTTTCGACCCATTTACACGCGGACGGGCGCTACGGCAATTTATTGACCCTGCCGTACCACAACCGTATTGACCCGACGGCGCCGGCGTTCCTGACCATGTCGGGCAATGAAGTCTTTAAGGTGGCGGTCACCGAGCTGGCGCATATCGTCGACGAGACCCTGGACGCCAACCGGTTGGATCATTCGGCGCTGGACTGGCTGGTACCGCACCAGGCCAACCTGCGCATCATCACCGCCACGGCAAAACGCCTGAGCATGAGCATGGATAAGGTGGTGGTGACCCTGGATCGCCACGGCAATACCTCCGCCGCTTCCGTGCCGCTGGCGTTGGACGAAGCGGTGCGCGACGGCCGGATTAAGCGCGGCCAACTGGTCATGCTCGAAGCATTCGGCGGCGGCTTTACCTGGGGTTCGGCATTGATTCGGTTTTGAATTAACAGGAACATAAAAATGACAGTATTGGCAATGGTATTCCCGGGCCAGGGATCCCAGACCGTCGGTATGTTGGCAGAGCTGGCGGCGCAATTTCCGTTGATTGAGGCCACCTTCGCAGAAGCTTCCGAGGCGCTGGGCTATGATCTTTGGCAGTTGGCGCAGCAAGGCCCCGCGGAAGAGCTGAATAAAACCTGGCAAACCCAGCCGGCGCTGCTGACGGCCTCGGTGGCCCTCTGGCGCGTCTGGCAACAGCAGGGCGGCCAACAGCCGTCATGGCTGGCCGGCCACAGCCTGGGCGAATACTCGGCGCTGGTCTGCGCGGGCGTGCTGGATTTCGCCCAGTCGGCCCGGCTGGTGGAGCTGCGCGGCAGGCTGATGCAGGAAGCCGTGCCCGCGGGCGTGGGCGCCATGTCGGCGATTATCGGCCTGGACAACGCGGCGATTGAGCAGGCATGTCTGGAGTCGGCGCAGGGGCAGGTGGTTTCGCCGGTGAATTTCAATTCGCCCGGCCAGGTGGTTATCGCCGGGCATAAAGAAGCGGTCGAGCGCGCCGGCGCGGCATGCAAGGCGGCCGGCGCGAAACGCGCGCTGCCGTTGCCGGTCAGCGTACCGTCGCATTGCGCATTAATGAAACCCGCCGCGGATAAGCTGGCGCAGGCGCTGGAGAATATTACATTTTCCGCGCCCACGGTGCCGGTGGTGAATAACGTCGACGTGCGGCCCGAGACGGATCCGGACGCGATTCGCCTGGCGCTGGTGCGTCAGCTATATAATCCCGTACGCTGGACGGAAACGGTTCAATACCTTGCCGCGCAAGGGGTTGAGGTGATGCTGGAAGTCGGGCCGGGTAAAGTCCTCACCGGCTTGACCAAACGTATCGTCGACAACCTTTCCGGCGCGGCGGTTAACGATCCCGCGTCGCTGGCAGCGGCGCTTGGGCAATAATTATGGGGAATCCAATGAGCTTTGAAGGTAAAATCGCCCTGGTCACCGGCGCAAGCCGCGGTATCGGTCGCGCTATCGCTGAATTACTGGCCGAACGCGGCGCAACGGTAATCGGCACCGCCACCAGCGAACAGGGCGCCGATGCCATCAGCGCCTACCTGGGCAGCCAGGGCAAAGGGCTGCAATTGAATGTCTCCGACACCGCATCTGTTGATTCTCTTTTAGAGAAAATGCGCGCAGAATTTGGCGAAGCTGATATTTTAGTGAATAATGCCGGTATCACGCGTGATAATCTGCTGATGCGGATGAAAGAAGACGAATGGCAGTCTATCCTAGATACTAACCTGACGTCCGTATTCCGCATGTCCAAGGCGGTAATGCGCGCGATGATGAAAAAGCGTTACGGCAGAATCATTACCATCGGTTCTGTTGTAGGCTCCATGGGTAACGCCGGGCAAGCGAATTATGCCGCCGCTAAAGCCGGCTTGATCGGCTTTAGCAAATCGTTGGCCCGTGAAGTCGCCTCGCGCGGCATTACGGTCAACGTGGTAGCGCCCGGATTTATTGCGACTGATATGACTGAAGCGTTGACAGATGACCACCGTGCGGACATTTTGTCCCGGATTCCGGCAAATCGTCTCGGCGAGCCGAAAGAAATTGCCAGTGCTGTTGCTTTTTTCGCCTCTGACGAGGCGGCATACATTACCGGTGAAACGATACATGTCAACGGCGGCATGTATATGCTGTAAAAAGCACGAAAATCATTTGCGTTATTTGTGGTAAACACCGCAAAATAGCATAAAATCGTGGTTTGACCAGCCGGGATTTAGTTGCATCTTTTTCAACATTTTATACACTACGAAAACCATCGCGAAAGCGAGTTTTGATAGGAAATTTAAGAGTATGAGCACTATCGAAGAAAGCGTTAAGGCAATCATCGCTGAGCAACTGGGTGTTAAGAAAGAAGAAGTCGTAAATAATGCTTCTTTTGTCGATGACCTCGGCGCTGATTCTCTCGACACCGTTGAGCTGGTAATGGCGCTGGAAGAAGAATTTGATACAGAAATTCCGGACGAAGAAGCTGAGAAAATCACTACTGTCCAGGCAGCTATTGATTTCATTCAGGCAAGCCAGCAGTAAGCGAACATCCCTAGGCGGTCACTCGACCGCCTAAGTTTTTTGTCCCACACAGCGTCATTTTTTCCCTCCTTGGAGGACAAGCGTGTCTAAGCGTCGAGTAGTTGTGACCGGACTTGGCATGTTGTCTCCTGTCGGCAATACCGTAGAATCTACGTGGAGCGCGCTCCTAGCCGGACAGAGTGGCATCGGCCCGATCGACCATTTTGATACTACTGCCTATGCAACACGTTTTGCTGGCTTAGTGAAAAATTTTAATTGTGAAGATTATCTCTCACGCAAAGATGCGCGCAAGATGGATATTTTCATACAATACGGCATTGCCGCTGGTATCCAGGCAATGCAAGACTCCGGATTGGTTGTCACCGAAGAAAATGCGCCGCGCATCGGAGCGGCAATAGGATCGGGTATCGGCGGCCTGGGCTTGATTGAAGAAAATCATACCGCCCTGGTAAACGGCGGACCGCGCAAAATCAGTCCCTTTTTTGTGCCGTCCACCATCGTCAACATGATAGCCGGTCACCTGACCATCATGTGCGGACTGCGCGGACCAAGTATCTGCGTGGCGACGGCCTGTACCACGGGTGTGCACAATATCGGCCATGCCGCTAGGATAATCGCTTATAACGATGCGGATGTGATGTTGGCCGGTGGCGCTGAAAAGGGCAGCACGCCCCTGGGCGTTGGCGGCTTTGGCGCCGCGCGCGCCCTTTCTACCCGCAACGATAACCCCCAGGCGGCCAGCCGTCCGTGGGATCGTGACCGGGATGGTTTTGTGCTGGGCGACGGCGCCGGCGTCATGGTGCTGGAAGAATACGAGCACGCCAAAAAACGCGGCGCGAAAATCTACGCCGAAGTGGTGGGTTTTGGGATGAGCAGCGATGCCTACCATATGACCTCGCCGCCGGAAAACGGCGCGGGCGCGGCGTTGGCCATGGTCAATGCGCTGCGTGACGCGGGGATAACCCCGTCACAGGTCGGTTATATCAACGCCCACGGCACTTCCACGCCGGTCGGTGATAAAGCCGAAACCTATGCGGTGAAATCCGTGTTCGCCCGGGATGCCCATAAGGTCATGATCAGCTCCACTAAATCAATGACCGGTCATCTGCTGGGCGCCGCCGGGGCGATAGAGTCTATTTTCAGCATCCTGGCCCTGCGTGACCAGGCTATCCCGCCGACGATTAACCTGGACCACCCTGACGAAGAGTGCGATTTGGATTTTGTGCCCAATGAAGCGCGCCAGGTGCCCGGCATGGAATACGCATTGTGCAACTCATTCGGTTTCGGCGGTACCAACGGCTCGCTGGTATTCCGCAGGATTTAATCGTAAAGTGATGCCTAATGGCCCGTTTATCGGGCCATTTTTTTATCATTGCCGCATTGGCGACGCTTACCAGGTGATATATGCATTGGATCAACGGACAACCCCGGCGGCAATTGCCCGTGGGCGATCGCGCCACCCAGTTTGGCGACGGCTTTTTTACCACCGCCCGGATCCGCGCGGGGCAAATTGATCTCCTGCCCTATCATCTGGATCGCCTGGCCGAGGCCGG
Source organism: Acerihabitans arboris (assembly GCF_010131535.1). GTDB lineage: Bacteria > Pseudomonadota > Gammaproteobacteria > Enterobacterales > Enterobacteriaceae > Acerihabitans > Acerihabitans arboris. Next base: position 380,037 of record NZ_WUBS01000002.1, on the reverse strand, counting down.
CGAGCGGCTGCTGTTTCCACCGTTGGACCGGCGGGTCTTGGCCCAAGAAATGCGGCAGGTGGCGGAACTCCGCCGGCAGGGCGTGCTCAAAGTGATCGTCAGCCGTGGCAGCGGCGGCAGGGGGTACAGCGCGGCCGGGTGCGACGCGCCGCTGCGCATTATTTCCCATACGGCCGCGCCGGCGCATTATGCCGCATGGCGCGAAAGCGGCGTCAGCCTTGCCCTAAGCCCCGTCAGGCTGGCGCGCAGCCCGCTGTTGGCGGGCATAAAACATCTCAACCGCCTGGAACAGGTGTTGATACGCGCCCATCTGGACCGGGATGCCAATGCCGCGGAAGCGCTGGTGCTCGACACCGAAGGGCATGTCGTGGAATGCTGCGCGGCGAATATCTTCTGGCGCGCCGGGAATGCGGTGTATACGCCCGCCCTGGCGCAGGCCGGCGTGGCCGGGGTCATGCGCCGGCACATCATGCAATTGCTGGCGTCTTCGCCGTTCAGCCTCGAGCTCGTGGAGGCACCGCCCGCCGATCTCGACACGGCCGATGAGGTGATAATCTGCAATGCGCTGATGCCGGTATTGCCGGTGAATCATATTGGTCAGCGACGTTATCATGCCAGGACCTTGTTTGAATGTGTCAGCCCGAACTGTTAACCGAGCTATAGAATGAAGAAAACGTTTTTTATCATAGTGTTAATTCTTGCCGCGGGCTTGGCGTTTTGCCTGTACCAGATCAAGCATTTCGCCGCCTCGCCGCTGGTTATCAAGCAAGAGACCATCTTTACCTTACCCGCCGGCACCGGACGCGAGGGGCTGAAAGCCGCGCTGCGCCAGCAGCATATCATCAAGCGCACCCGCTGGCTGCCCGCCCTGTGGCAGCTGGAGCCGGAGCTGGCCAGCTTCAAGGCCGGGACCTATAGGTTGATGCCCGGCATGACGGTGCGCCAGATGCTGGCGTTATTAGCCAGCGGACGGGAAGCCCAGTTTTCGATACGTTTTGTCGAAGGGTCCACGTTTAAGGAATGGCTGGCGATCCTGGGCAAGGCGCCTTACCTGAAACATACCCTGGACGGCGTTGCGCCGGAAGACATTGCCCAGCGATTGGGGAGGGATCCGTTATCCCCGCTGGAAGGGCGCTTTTATCCCGATACCTATCTGTACACCGCGCAAACTACCGACGTCGCGCTGCTCAAGCGCGCCGGGCTGCGGATGGATAAAACGCTGGATGAAACCTGGCAGGGCAAGGCGCCGGGGCTGCCGTATAAAACGCCGGTGGATTTACTGACCATGGCCTCGATCGTGGAAAAAGAGACCGGATTGCCGGATGAACGTCCCAAGGTGGCCTCGGTATTTATTAACCGCCTGCGCCTGAGCATGCGCCTGCAAACCGACCCCACGGTAATTTACGGCATGGGGGAGAGCTATAAGGGCGCCATCACCAAACAAGACCTGGCGACGCCAACGCCGTATAATACCTACCTGATTACCGGGCTGCCTCCCGCGCCCATCGCGATGCCCGGGCAGGCTTCGCTTGCGGCGGCCGCGCACCCGGCCAGGACGTCGTATCTTTATTTTGTCGCCGACGGCAAGGGCGGGCATACTTTCAGCACCAACCTGGCGAGCCATAATCAAGCCGTACAGCAATATCGTGAAAGCGTAAAGGAAAACCATGCACAGTAAATTCATCGTGATCGAAGGGCTCGAGGGGGCGGGGAAAACCAGCGCCATAGCCGTGCTGGTGGAGACGCTTCGCCGCCGTGGCATCACCGATGTGGTTTTTACCCGCGAGCCGGGCGGCACGCCGCTGGCGGAGGCGCTGCGCCGGTTAATCAAGGACGGCATCGATAACGAGGTGGTGACCGATAAGGCGGAGCTGTTGATGCTGTACGCGGCGCGGGCGCAGCTGGTCGAGAATGTCATCAAGCCCGCGCTGGCGCGCGGCGCCTGGGTGATTGGCGATCGCCACGATCTTTCATCCCAGGCTTACCAGGGCGGCGGCCGCGGGATCGACCCCGATCTGCTAACGGCGCTGCGCGATTTGGTGCTGGGGGATTTTCGTCCTGATTTAACCCTTTACCTGGACCTGCCGCCGGTTATTGGCCTGCGGCGGGCAAGGGCGCGCGGCGAGCTCGATCGCATCGAGCAGGAGTCGCTGGCCTTTTTTGAACGCACCCGGGCACGCTACCAGGCGCTGGCCGCGGCGGATGACAGTATCATGACCGTTGATGCCGGCCGCCCGTTGGCGCAGGTCAGTGAAGCGCTGCGCGCCCGTTTGGACGGCTGGCTTGACGCGCTGGAGCCACAGCTGTGAAATGGTATCCGTGGCTGAATACGCCCTACCGGCAAATTCTCGCCCGTTACCAGGAGGGCAAAGGCCACCATGCCCTGCTAATCCATGCGCCGAAGGGCAGCGGCGAGTCCTCGCTGTTCTACGCCCTGGGCCGCTGGCTCATCTGCCAGCAGCCGGAGGGCATCAAAAGCTGCGGCCGCTGCCACAGCTGCCGGCTGATGCTGGCCGGCACGCATCCCGACTTTTACCAGCCGGAGCCGGAGAAAGGGCGATTAAGCCTGGGCGTGGACAATATCCGCCAGATTATCGACCCGCTATACAATCATGCGCAGCAGGGCGGAGCCAAGGTGGTCTGGCTGCCGCACAGCGAAATCTTAACCGAACAGGCGGCCAATGCGCTGCTCAAGACCTTGGAAGAGCCGCCCGAGCGCACCTTCTTCCTGCTCGGCTGCCGCGAGCCGTCGCATTTGCTGCCGACCCTGCGCAGCCGCTGCCTGTACTGGCATCTGCCGCCGCCGGAAGAGCCGGTTGGGCTGCGGTGGCTGCAGCAGCAGGGCAACGCGTCGCCGGAACAGGCGCGCACGGCGCTGCGGCTTGCCAGCGGCGCGCCGGTCGCCGCCCTTGATTTGCTGCAGCCGGCCCGGTGGGCGGAACGTTCAGCGCTGTGCGACGGCCTTAAGCGCGCCCTCGACGCCGGCGATTTCCTGCCGCTGCTGCCGCTGCTGAACAAGGACAAGGACGACGAGCCGTTATATTGGTTGCTCAGCCTGCTCACCGATGCCCTGAAATGGCAGCAGGGCGCCGCCGATTTTATGCTCAACCAGGATCGGCTGCCGCTGGTGGGCGAGCTTGCCGGCCGGTTCCAGGCGGGCACCCTGCATCATCAATTGCATCAATGGCTGGAGTGCCGCCGGCAGTGGCAGGAGATTGCCGGCGTCAACCGCGAGCTGCTGTTGACCAATCAATTACTTAACTGGGAAAATGACGCGCCGGACGGGCGTACCCATCCCTGGACTTTATAAAAGGTAATGCCATGTTTTTAGTCGATTCCCACTGTCATCTGGATGGGTTGAATTACGATACCCTGCACCGCGACGTCGCCGACGTGGTGGCCAAGGCCAAGGCGCGGGATGTCCATCTGATGCTGGCCGTCGCCACCACCCTGGCGGGTTTTCGCAAGATGACCGAACTGATTGGCCGGCGCGGCGAGGTGCTCATGTCGTGCGGCGTGCATCCGCTGAACCTGGACGAACCCTATGATTTTGCCGAGCTGCGAAGCCTGGCCGCCGGCGATAACGTGGTCGCCCTGGGCGAGACGGGATTGGATTATTTTTACCAGCAGGATAATAAAGCCGAGCAGCAGACGGCGCTGCGCGAGCATATCCGCATCGGCCGGGCGTTGAACAAGCCGGTTATCGTGCATACCCGCTCGGCCCGTGACGATACCCTGGCTATCCTGCATGAAGAGCAGGCGGGGGAGTGCGGCGGCGTCCTGCACTGTTTTACCGAGGATACCGCTACCGCCAGGATCCTGCTGGATCTGGGCTTCTATATCTCCTTCTCGGGCATCGTGACCTTTCGCAACGCCGAGGCGCTGCGCGAAGCGGCGCGTTATGTCCCGCTCGACCGGCTGCTGGTCGAGACCGACTCCCCGTACCTGGCGCCGGTGCCTTACCGCGGCAAGGAGAACCAGCCGGCCTATGTCCGCGATGTGGCCGATTTTATGGCCGGCCTGAAAGGCGTGACGGTGGAGGCGCTGGCGCAGGCGACCACCGCTAATTTCGGCCGGCTGTTCCATGTGGATGCCGAACGCCTCGCCGTCCGTGGCTGAGGCGGGCGGTCTTTTCAGCGAAACGTGATTGTTATCAAACACCCGCCCATCGATTTATTTTACACTGCGTAATAAATAAAGGGCCGTCGCCGGCCCACAAGATAAAAGCCCGCGTGGCTTTTGTCCGCGCCATGGCGCGGGCGGATTCGGCATTAATAGGAGCACTGATCATTATGTTTAAGAACGCATTTGCCAACCTGCAAAAAGTAGGTAAATCGCTGATGCTACCGGTATCCGTGTTACCGATCGCGGGGATCCTCCTGGGCGTCGGTTCCGCTGAATTCAGCTGGATACCTGCCGTTATTTCCCATGTCATGGCCGAGGCCGGCGGTTCGGTCTTTGCCAATATGCCGCTGATTTTCGCCATCGGCGTGGCGCTGGGGTTCACCAACAATGACGGCGTCTCCGCCCTGGCCGCGGTCGTGGCTTACGGCATCATGGTCAAAACCATGGCCGTGGTGGCGCCTTTGGTGCTGGGCCTGCCGGCGGCGGAAATCGCCGCCAAGCACCTTGCCGATACCGGCGTGCTGGGCGGTATTATCTCCGGCGCCATTGCCGCCTATATGTTCAATCGCTTTTATCGCATCAGGCTGCCCGAATACCTGGGCTTTTTTGCCGGTAAAAGGTTCGTGCCGATTATTTCCGGCCTGGTCGCCATCCTGCTCGGCGTGGTTTTGTCCTTTATCTGGCCCCCCATCGGGTCGGCTATCCAGGAATTCTCCCAATGGGCGGCCTACCAGAATCCGGTGGTGGCTTTTGGTATCTACGGCCTGGTGGAGCGCGCGCTGGTGCCCTTCGGCCTGCACCATATCTGGAACGTGCCTTTCCAGATGCAGGTCGGCGAGTTCACCAATGCCGCGGGCCAGGTGTTCCATGGCGATATTCCACGCTATATGGCGGGTGACCCTACCGCGGGCAAGCTGTCCGGTGGTTTTCTGTTCAAAATGTACGGGTTGCCGGCCGCCGCGATTGCCATTTGGCATTCGGCGAAACCGGAGAATCGCGCCAAAGTGGGCGGCATCATGATTTCGGGCGCGCTGACCGCGTTCCTGACCGGCATTACAGAACCCATTGAATTTGCCTTTATGTTCGTGGCCCCGATCCTGTACGTGATCCATGCCATCTTGGCCGGCCTGGCGTTCCCTCTTTGTATCCTGCTTGGGATGCGCGACGGCACCAGCTTCTCCCACGGCCTGATCGACTTCATCGTGCTGAGCGGCAACAGCAGCCGCATCTGGCTGTTCCCGGTAGTGGGCATTATCTACGGCCTGGTTTACTACACCCTGTTCCGGGTGTTGATTGTCAAGCTGGACCTGAAAACCCCAGGGCGCGAAACCACCGGCGGCCAGCAGGTTGCCCAGGGCGGCACTGAAATGGCCGGCGCGCTGGTCAAGGCCTTCGGCGGCCGGGACAATATCACCAATCTGGATGCCTGCATTACCCGTTTGCGTATCAGCGTGGCGGATATCTCCAAGGTCGATCAGCCGGGACTGAAACTGCTGGGCGCGGCCGGCGTCGTGGTGGCGGGTTCCGGTGTGCAGGCCATCTTCGGCACCAAGTCGGATAACCTGAAAACCGATATGGATGAATATATGCGCCATATGGCGTGATGATTGCGCCTTAACCAACCGGTGTGACCGAAGGGAGGTGAAAGCCTCCCTTTGTTTTGCCGCCCGCCGATGTAATAAAACCATCCCGAGGTTGAAAGAATGGGTGTAAGTCGCTCATACTCCATGCACTAACCTGTTTTGATACAAGGAAAGACGTCATGGCTGAAGAAACCATTTTTAGTAAAATCATCCGCCGGGAAATACCCGCGGATATCGTTTATCAAGACGAACTGGTCACCGCCTTTCGCGACATTACCCCTAAGGCGCCAAGCCATATCCTGATCGTGCCCAATATCCTGATCCCAACCGTCAACGACGTCACGGCCGAGCATGAAGCGGCGCTGGGCCGCATGTTTACCGCCGCCGCCAAAATTGCCGAGCAGGAAGGTATCGCCGAGAACGGCTTTCGCCTGATAGTCAACTGCAACCGCCACGGCGGACAGGAAGTCTATCATCTGCATATGCATCTTCTTGGCGGCAGGACGCTCGGGCCGCTGGTCAGTTATTAAACGGCAAAAGAGCGATCGGACATACGAGCGTTAGGGGAATTCCATGCGTTTTGCGCCACCGTATTTAGCCATGCTGTTGCTTATCACGGGATGTACCGCCAGTAATAATAAGACGCTGATGATTAACGATCGGCAAACGCTGGTCATGGACCCGTCGGTACTGACGGCGGGCATCACCGCCGAGGCGCCCGCCATCGGTGACGATCGGGGCCGCCGGCGTGCCCATGCCACCATCAACAACGGACAAGACCACGCCGTCACCGTTAATTACCGGTTTTATTGGTATGATCCACAGGGGCTGGATATTTTACCTTTCCCCGATACCCGTACGTTGGTCATCCCGCCGGGAACCGATGTCACCGTTGAATCCATCAGCGGTAATCTTGAGGCCAGGCGCGTTCGCCTCTATCTTTTTTTGTAACCTGAGTTTGAGTAATGGATGATGAAAAAGTATCTTTTTGTCGTGTTAGCCGCACTGGTGCTGACCGGGTGTCCGACGCGGGCGCCGGAACCGGAGCAGCCGCCCGCTACCATCGAACCGGCGCAGCCGGTACCCACTCCGCAGCCGGTGCCGCAGCCGCAGCCGGTACCGACCCCGCCAAAAATCAGGACCCTTGATTGGCAGGCCAGCGTCGATCCGCTGGTCAAGCAAATGCTTGGCGCCCAGGGGATTGCGCCGGGCAGCGTATTGTTAATAAATAGCATGAAAAACAATACCAACGGCAGCGTCCAGACCGGTAAAGCCACCGCCGCGTTGTACAGCGCCCTGGCGTCGAATAGCACCTTCACCGTCATCAGCCAGGAACAGATGGCGTCTGCCAAGCAGACGCTGGGACTGTCGGTGGACGATAGCCTGGAGTCGCGCAGCAAGGCGGTGGGGCTGGCGCGTTATGTTAACGCGCAGTATGTGCTCTACAGCGATGCCAATGGCGATGCCAAACAGCCGGAAATCGAGATGCAGTTGATGCTGGTTCAGTCAGGCGAGATCGTCTGGTCGGGTAAAGGGCTTGCGCAAGAGTAGGCTTTCCCTTGACGAGCTGTTGACGCAGGTATTACCGCAGGCGGATGCCGCCGGGTGTCTGGTGGAGCCGGTTGATGGCCTGACCGGCGCCAGTTGGCGCATCCGCGCCGCGGGCGTGGACTGGCTGGCGCGTGAAGCCTCGCCGTCTAAACAACTGCTGGGCGTGGATCGGCGCCGGGAGTTTCGCCTGCTGCGGCGCTTGCCCGCCGGCACCCCGGCGCCGGCGCCGCGTACCAACCGGGCACAGTGGTTGCTGGTGGATTGGCTGCCCGGTGAAACCCTGCCCGAGGCGGGCTGGCAGGCGGAGATGGCCGGCGGGGCACTCGCGGCACTACTGGCGCAATTGCATCGCGGGCCGCGCTACGGTTATCCTATTGCCCTGCGCGCCCGTTATGCCGCCTATTGGCAGGCCAGCGATCCGTCACGCCGCTGTCCGGCGTGGCTGCGGCTGCAGCAGCGTTTCATGCGCGCCAAAATGCCCTCGACGCTTAGCCTCGCGCCGCTGCATATGGATATCCATCCCGGCAACGTGCTGCGCGGGCGGGACGGCGGGTTGCGGCTGATTGACTGGGAATACGCCGGCGACGGCGATATAGCCCTGGAGCTGGCGGCGCTGTTTCGCGGCAACGGACTGGACGGACGCCGGCAGGCCGGCTTTCTGCTCGCCTACCAGGCCCGCTCGCCCGGTTATGCCCAGGACGTTCTCCGCCGGCGGATTGCCGCCTGGGCGCCCTGGGTCGATTACCTGATGTTGATGTGGTACGAAGTCCGCTGGCGGCAAACCCGTCAACGGCAGTTTTTACAGTATGCTGCGCCGCTGCGTCGCAATTTGGGTTTACCGTTCTGAATGAGGTCGTCGTGGGTCCATTGATGTTAGATGTCGCCAGCTATGAGCTGGATAATGAAGAGCGAGAAATACTGCGGCACCCCACGGTGGGCGGCGTCATTATATTTACCCGTAACTATCACGATCCCGATCAGCTGGCGGCGCTGGTACGGCAAATCCGCCGGGCCTCCCGCCGGCGGCTGGTGGTGGCGGTGGATCAGGAAGGGGGCCGGGTGCAGCGTTTTGGCGCAGGCTTTACCCGCTTGCCCGCCGCGCAGGCTTACGCGGCCCTGCGTCCCATGCCAGAGGCCATTGCGCTGGCCCAGGACGCCGGTTGGCTGATGGCGTCGGAAATGATTGCCATGGATATCGATATCAGCTTTGCGCCGGTGCTGGATATCGGTCATGGCAGCCTGGCCATCGGCGAACGCGCCTTCCACCACCAGGCGGCACCCGCCATCGAGCTGGCCGAAAGTTTTATCAGCGGCATGCATCTGGCCGGCATGAAGGCCACCGGTAAGCATTTTCCCGGCCACGGCGCGGTCACCGCCGACTCCCATAAGGAAACGCCGGTCGACGGACGTCCGCTTGCCGAGATTCGCGCCCATGATATGCAGGTGTTTGGCACGCTTATCGAGCGCGGCGCGCTGGATGCCATCATGCCCGCCCATGTGATCTATACCGAGGCGGACCCGCTGCCGGCCAGCGGTTCGGCCTTTTGGCTGCAACAGATCCTGCGCCGCGAGCTGGGTTTCGGCGGCATCATTTTTTCCGATGATTTATCCATGGAAGGCGCGGCGGTGATGGGCGGTTACGCCGAGCGCGCGCAGGCGTCGCTGGATGCCGGCTGCGATATGATCCTGGTGTGCAATAACCGCGCCGGCGCGGTCAAGGTGCTGGATAATCTGTCGCCGATCAAAGTCGGCGCCGTCGAGACGTTATACCATCGTGGAGTCTGTTCCCGTAAAGAGCTGCTCGGTTCCCCGCGCTGGCGGCAAATCCATCAACAGCTTACGTTGCTGTCCGGACAGTGGACCGAGGAGAAACAGCGACGGGAAGAATCACCAGACCGCTGACGTTCAGCGTCCTGACTTATTTAGCGACGAGGATAGTGATGATCATCTATTTGCACGGTTTTGATTCCAATAGTCCCGGTAATCATGAAAAAGTGCTGCAGCTCCAGTTTATCGATCCCGATGTCCGGCTGATAAGCTACAGCACCCGTCACCCGCGCCACGATATGCAGCATCTGTTGAAAGAAGTGAACAAAATGCAGCAGTTGACCGATGACGAACGCCCGCTTATCTGCGGCGTCGGGCTGGGGGGCTTCTGGGCGGAGCGCATCGGGTTCCTGTGCGATATGCGCCAGGCGATCGTCAATCCGAATTTATTTCCCGAAGAAAATATGCCGGGCAAAATCGATCGTCCGGAAGAATACGTGGATATCGCCACCAAATGCGTGGGCAATTTCCGCGAAAAAAATCGCGATCGTTGCCTGGTATTGCTATCGCGCAATGACGAGGCGCTGGACAGCCGTCGCAGCGCGGACCTGCTGGGACCTTTTTATGAGATTATCTGGGACGATGATCAACAGCATAAATTCAAGAATATCTCCCCGCATCTGTTGCGCATCCAGGGGTTCAAGGCGCTGGGCTAAGCGCCCGACGCCATCCGTGCCAGCGCCAGGGTACCCGCCCGCCATGGGTGCCCGGCAACGTTTTATCACTATCCTCCCTGCGGCAGCGCGTCGATTCGCTGCATTTTCTCCTTGTGTTCCCAATAGTTAAAAACCAGCGTGCTTTAGATTGATAATATTACTGATGCTGCAAAATTGATTTATATCAATTTTGGTATGACCAAATGACCCAACATGATAATCTTGCGGAAGCAATAGTTTATTTTTAACGTAACCATGTGTTTTGTAAGGGTATTTGCATTTACCCTTAGTTAACGGTTGGTTTACATTTGGAGGTTATTTTGTCATCACCCCTAAAGCAAATTGTCATCGTTGGCGGCGGCGCCGGCGGCCTGGAATTGGCCACCCGTCTGGGTTCAGCCCTGGGACGCGGCAAAAAAGCGGACATTACCCTGGTGGACCGCAATCACAGCCATCTTTGGAAACCCCTGCTGCATGAAGTGGCCACCGGATCCCTGGACGAAGGCGTGGATGCCATCAGTTATCTGGCCCATGCCCGTAATCATCACTTTTTTTTCCAAATGGGCAGCCTGAGCAATATCAATCGTGAAGAGAAAACGCTGCAGCTGGACGAAATCCGCGACGCCCAGGGCGATCTGCTGGTGCCGGTGCGCCAGCTGCATTACGACATCCTGGTCATGGCGCTGGGCAGCGTGTCCAACGACTTCGGCACCGCCGGGGTAAAGGAAAACTGCATTTTCCTGGACAGCCCGGCCCAGGCACAGCGTTTCCATAATGAAATGCTTAACCTTTTCCTCAGGTTTTCCACCCAGCCGCACGGCGCGGAAGCGCGGGTTAACATCGCCATCGTCGGCGGCGGCGCCACCGGTGTGGAACTGTCGGCCGAACTGCACAACGCGGTACAGGAACTGCACAGCTACGGTTTCAAAGGTCTCGACAACCAGGCGCTGAACGTGACCCTGGTCGAGGCGGGCGAGCGTATCCTGCCGGCGTTGCCCGCGCGCATTTCCGCGTCGGCGCACCATGAGCTGGGCAAAATGGGCGTGCGGGTCCTGACGAAAACGCTGGTGACCAGCGCCGGACCCGACGGCCTGTCCACCAAGGACGGTGAATTTATCCAGGCGGAGCTGATGGTCTGGGCGGCGGGCATCAAGGCGCCGGATTTCCTTAAGGATATCGCCGGGCTGGACACCAACCGGACCAATCAGCTGCTGGTTGAGCCGACATTGCAGACCACCCGCGATGCGTCCATTTTCGCCATCGGCGACTGCGCGTCCTGTCCGCAGGCGTCCGGCGGTTTTGTGCCGCCGCGCGCCCAGGCGGCGCACCAGATGGCCAGCCTGGCGTGCGGCAATATCCTGGCGCTGTTAAAAGGCCGGGAACTGAAAGCGTACGTCTATAAAGATCATGGCTCCCTGGTCTCGTTGTCCAGGTTCAGCACCGTGGGCAGCCTGATGGGCAACCTGATGCGCGGCTCCATGATGATAGAAGGCCGTATTGCGCGCGCAGTGTATATTTCGCTTTACCGCATGCATCAAGTTGCCCTGCACGGCCTGTTCAAGACCGGCCTTATCGTGCTGGTGGGGCGGATTAACCGCGTAATAAGGCCGCACCTGAAACTCCATTGATGTCATGTGCGCGCCATGGGGCGGCCGGAAGCGGGCCGCTTCCCCCCCATGGCGCGTCCCGTTTCAACACGGCTGACGCGGGTGCGGTAATAGCCATCCTGTCTGACGAAGCGCCGCCTGACGCTCTGTATTAGCGACGCTTATCCTTAGCTTTAAATGCCGGTAATCTTGCCTAATCCTCTAGGAATGCTCCCAAACCGGCATTTAACTGTAGCAAAAACCTTCCTTTTAGCTATTAGTCTTATTGCCGCTATCGCTGCGTTTGTGCAGACTGCGCTGTATCCGGCCGGCGATTCACGCACGCCGCGCCGAATGAATATATCTGCTCTGTTTTCCGCCAGCGTCCGGAGAGGACATGCCCAAGATGGCCTGCCTCTGGGAACCGGTAGCTGCCAGTGAATGCGTGGGTTAATACTTCAGGAGGATTCCCCATGAATAAATCAATGTTAGCCGGCGTTGGCATTGGGATTGCCGCGGCATCAGGCATCGCGGCGGTTGCCGGACTGGATATGTTCTCCTCTGGTCCCAAATATGCCCAGGTGGTCACGGCGACGCCCATTAATGAAACCATCAAGACCCCACGCCAGGAATGCCGCAACGTCACCGTTAGCCGCCGCAGGCCGGTGCAGGACGAAAATAAAATTGCCGGCTCGCTGCTCGGCGCGGTCGCGGGCGGCGTAATAGGGCATCAGTTCGGCGGCGGGCGCGGCAGGGACGTGGCGACGGTCGCCGGGGCGTTGGCGGGCGGTTATACCGGCAACCAGGTGCAGGGTAACCTGCAGGATCGGGATACCTACTCCAGCACCCATCAGCGGTGCCAAACGGTTTATGACAAGTCGCAGAAGCTGATGGGTTACGATGTTACCTACAAAATCGGCGACGAACAGGGCAAAATCCGTATGGATCACGACCCGGGTACCCAGATCCCGCTGGATGGCAAAGGCCGCCTTGAGCTGAATAAACAGGCCTAGCGGGCAGCCGCGACAACGTCCTGAATAACATTACACAGGCCTGTAAAACAGGCCTGTTGATTATCCCCTCGATGCCGGGATCTCCGGCCCGGAGCCGGACCCGGCGGGGTAGCCACAGACGGGCACGATGGTGATCAGGCGGGAACCTGATGCTGATCCAATCCCGCCAGCAGTTGCTCCACATATTGCAACCGTTCCAGCCGTTCGGGCAGGGCCTTGATAAACTTCAGCCGCGTCGGACCGTCCAGCCGGAAGGTCTTGGGGTCGCGCTGCAGCAGGCCGATGAGATAGACCGGATCCACGCGGTTTTTTTCGCTGAACTCAATAAACCCGCCTTTTTCGTTGCCTTCAATGCGCTTGATGCCGAGTTTGCGCGCCCGCTGCCGCAGGGCGGTGATGTCCAGCAGGTGGCGCGCCGGGTCGGGCAACCGGCCGAAACGGTCGATCAATTCCACCTTCAGCTCTTCTATTTCCCGGCTGTCGGGGGCGCTGGCGATGCGTTTATAGAAGGATAAACGGGTATTGACGTCGGGAATATACTCTTCCGGCAGCAGGGCGGGCATCCGCAACTCAACGTCGGTCAGTTGGCTGGTTAAATCTTCCAGCGAAGGCTCCCGTCCGGCCTTGAGCGCTTCGACCGCGCTTTCCAGCAGTTCCATATACAAGGAGAACCCGATGGTCTGCAACTGGCCGCTCTGGTCCTCGCCCAGCAGCTCGCCGGCGCCGCGGATTTCCAGATCGTGGGTTGCCAGGGCAAATCCGGCGCCCAAGTCCTCCAGCGACGCTATGGCCTCCAGGCGTTTTAGCGCGTCCTGGCTTAGGGCTTTTGGCGGCGGAGTCAGCAGGTAGGCATAGGCTTGGTGATGGGACCGGCCCACGCGACCGCGCAGCTGGTGCAATTGCGCCAGCCCGAAATGGTCGGCGCGCTCGATAATGATGGTATTGGCATTGGCGATATCGATGCCGGTTTCAATAATGGTGGTGCAGACCAGGACATTAAAGCGCTGATGGTGGAAATCGTTCATCACCCGCTCCAGGTCACGCTCGCGCATCTGGCCGTGGCCGATGGCGATACGCGCTTCCGGCACCAGCTCCTGCAGGCGGTGGGTGGCTTTTTCGATATTCTCCACATCGTTATAGAGATAATAGACCTGGCCGCCGCGCAGTACTTCGCGCAGGATGGCTTCGCGCACCACCAGGCTGTCGTATTCGCGCACAAAGGTTTTTACCGCCAGGCGGCGTGCGGGCGGCGTGGCGATGATGGACAAATCGCGCATACCGCTCATGGCCATGTTCAGGGTGCGCGGTATGGGCGTGGCGGTCAGGGTCAGGATGTCGACGTCGGCGCGCATCGCCTTGATGCGCTCTTTGTGGCGTACCCCGAAGCGATGTTCCTCGTCGACAATCAGCAGGCCCAGATCGCGCCATTTAATTTCGCTTTGCAGCAGCTTATGGGTACCGATCAGGATATCCACCTTGCCTTCCACCGTCTGTTCCAGCACCTGCGCCTGATCTTTGGCGCTGCGAAAGCGCGAAATCATCTCGATGCGCACCGGCCAATTGGCAAAACGGTCGCGGAAATTATCAAAATGCTGCTGGGCGAGCAGGGTGGTCGGCACCAGCACCGCGACCTGCTTGTGATTTTCAATGGCCAGGAAAGCGGCGCGCATCGCCACCTCGGTTTTGCCAAAACCCACGTCGCCGCACACCAGGCGGTCCATGGCCAGCGGCTGGCACATATCGCTCAGCACCGCGTTAATGGCCTGCGCCTGGTCCGGCGTGGGCTCAAAGGGGAAACCCTCGCAGAACAGCTGGTAGTTTTCGCGGTTTTGCCGGAAGGCGAAGCCCACCTTCGCCGCCCGCTGGGCGTAGATATCCAATAGCTCGGCCGCCACGTCGCGTACCCGCTCCGCCGCTTTTTGCCGGGCGCGGGACCAGACGTCGCCGCCCAGCTTATGCAAGGGCGCATTTTCCTGCGCGCCGCCGGAATAGCGGCTGATCAGATGCAGCGATGACACCGGCACATACAGTTTGTCGTGACCGGCGTAGGTCAGGATCAGGTATTCCGCCTTGATGCCGCCGGCCTCCAGGGTGGTCATGCCGCCGTAGCGGCCCACGCCATGCTCCAGATGCACCACCGGCTGGCCCGGGCGCAGTTCCGCCAGGTTGCGGATCAGGGTATCGGCATTAATTGTGCGGCGGTTGTCCTGGCGCCGGCGGCTTACCCGTTCCCCCAGCAGGTCCCCTTCGCAAATCAGGGCGCGCCCGCGGAAATAATCGATGAAACCACGTTCGCTGGCGCCGATAATCAGGTAGTTGCCGGGACCGGCGGCATCGTCGAGCCGGGCAATTAATTTCGGGATGATCTTGATGCGCGCCAGCAATTCCTGCAGGGTTTCCCGCCGACCCTCGCTTTCCACCGAGAAAATCACGCGGCCGTCGAACTGCTCGCAGAACTGACGCAATTTATCCATCGGCGCCTTGTTTTGCGCTTCCACCGCCAGGTCCGGCAACGCCTGGTATTCCATATTGATATTGGCGGCTTTCGCGTCCAGCCGAACGCCCGTCAGCTGCACGCGCGGCCAGTTTTTCAGTTCATTGAACAGTCCGTCGACCCGCAGCCATAGCGTTTCGGGCGCCACCAGCGGCCGCATGGGGTCTACCCGGCGATTTTCATAACGCGCAAGGGCATCCAGCCAGAAACGTTCGGCACCGGCCGCCAGATCGCCGGTGTTGACCAGTAGGGTACTGGCCGGCAGATAGCTGAACAACGCCGGCAGCGGTTCGCTGAAAAACAGCGGTTGCCAATATTCGATGCCGGGCGGCAGGGTGCCTTTGCTCACCTGCTGGTAGATATGTTCGGCGTCGCGCCTGACTTCGAACTGCTCGCGCCACCGGCTGCGGAATAATTCGATGGCCGCCTTATCGGTGGGGAATTCATGGGCCGGCAGCAGGTTGATATGATCGACCTCCTGCAATGTGCGCTGGCTGTCGACATCAAAGATGCGCAGGCTATCGATTTCATCATCGAAAAAATCGATGCGATAGGGTTCCTCGCTGCCCATGGGATAAAGATCGAGCAGGGCGCCGCGGGTGGCGAACTCACCGTGCTCCATCACCTGGTCGACGCTGCGGTAGCCGGCCTGTTCCAGCTGTGCGCGCAGTTTATCCCTCGAGAGGCGCTGGCCCTTTTTCATCACCAGCGCGTGGCCATGCAGGAAGGAATGCGGGCATATCCGTTGCATCAGGGTATTGATCGGCAGGATGATGACCCCGCGCTCCATCGTCGGCAGTTGATACAATGTCGACAAACGATCGGATATGATTTCCTGGTGCGGGGAAAAATTGTCGTAGGGCAGCGTTTCCCAGTCGGGCAGGGTAATCACCGGGTGGCGGGTGAACTGCCGGATTTCGTCATGTAGCCGCAGGGCGTTTTGCATATCCGGCGCCACCAGCATCACGGGGCCGTGGTAGCGATCGACAATGGCGGCGCATTCTACGGCGCAGGCGGCGCCGGTGAGTTGACCCAATAAACGTTGTTCACCGGGCTTGGTAGGTAAGGTATAACGATATTGTTCGGACATAAACTGTGGTCAGATCTCTTCTCTTGCGCCGGGGACCAATGCGATATGGACTGTGGCGAAACGTGCATGCATTGAGCATGATGGCTTATGTTTGGCAGCCTAACAAGAATAAAAGCAGGTTGTAGCGGCGGTTAGTAGTTCCATAATAGGGTACGACCCTTTATTATCCTTGATCACTTTGCTTTGGCAACCGGCATCAAAACGGAATTCAATGTATCAACCTGTCGCATTATATATTGGCCTGCGCTACATGCGCGGGCGGGCATCAGACCGCTTCGGGCGCTTTGTCTCCTGGTTATCCACCATCGGCATCACTCTCGGCGTCATGGCGCTGGTCACCGTGCTATCGGTGATGAACGGATTCGAGCGTGAGCTGGAAGGCAACATTCTTGGTGTCATGCCCCAGGCATTGATCACCACACCCGGCGGATCGCTAGATCCTAAACGCATTCCGCCCTCGGCGCTAGCGGGACTTCAGGGCATCAGCCGCATCGTGCCGCTGACCACCGGCGATGTGGTGCTGCAAAGCGCGCGCAGCGTCGCCGTCGGGGTTATGCTGGGCGTCAATCCGCAGGATCCCGAACCGCTGGCCCGCTACCTGGTCAATATCCGGATGGACGCGCTCCAGCCCGGCGGCTATAAGGTCATCCTCGGCGAGCAACTGGCGGGGCAACTGAGCGTTAAACGCGGCGACCAGCTGCGGTTGATGGTGCCCGGCGCCAGCCAGTTCACGCCGATGGGGCGTATTCCCAGCCAGCGCCTGTTTACCGTGGCCGGCACTTTCGCCGCCAACAGCGAGGTGGACCAATATCAGTTGCTGGCCAACCAGCAGGACGCCTCGCGCCTGATGCGTTACCCGGCCGGCAATATCACCGGCTGGCGCCTGTGGCTGCAAAAGCCGCTGGACGTCGAGGCGGTCAGCCGCCAGCGACTTCCGGAAGGCACCCAATGGAAAGATTGGCGCGAGCGCAAGGGCGAGCTGTTCCAGGCGGTGCGCATGGAAAAAAACATGATGGGCCTGCTCTTGAGCCTGATTGTGGCGGTGGCGGCGTTTAACATCATCACCTCGCTCGGCCTGCTGGTGATGGAAAAACAGGGCGAGGTGGCGATTTTGCAGACCCTCGGCCTGACCCGTCGCCAGGTGATGCTGGTGTTCATGGTGCAAGGGGCCGGCGCGGGCATTATCGGCGCGCTGCTGGGCACCGGCCTGGGCGTGCTGCTCGCCAGCCAGCTGAATAATTTGATGCCGGTGATTGGCGCCTTCCTTGACGGCGCCCAGTTGCCGGTCGATATCGATACCCTACAGGTAACGACCATTGCCGTGCTGGCAATGGTCGTGGCGTTACTCTCCACGCTTTACCCTTCCTGGCGCGCGGCCGCCGTTCATCCCGCTGAGGCTTTACGTTATGAATAATGCTCCTTTGTTGCAGTGTAACAATCTGAGTAAGCGTTATCAGGAAGGCAAGTTGTTTACCGAAGTGCTGCGTGATGTGACTTTTTCGATGCTGCCCGGCGAGATGATGGCCATTGTCGGTAGCTCTGGATCGGGTAAAAGTACGCTGCTGCATTTACTGGGCGGCCTGGACGAGCCGACCTCCGGCGAGGTTATTTTTGAAGGCCATCAGCTCACCGCCTTATCCTCCCAGGCGCGCGCTGAGATCCGTAACCGCCGGCTGGGTTTTATCTATCAGTTCCATCATTTGCTGCCGGATTTTACCGCGCTGGAAAATGTCGCCATGCCGTTGCTTATCGGCGGCACCGCGCCGCAGCAGGCAAAGGCCACTGCGCGGGAAATGCTGGCCTCGGTCGGGCTTGAGAAACGCGGCCACCATCGTCCCTCCGAGTTATCCGGCGGCGAGCGGCAGCGGGTGGCGATAGCGCGCGCCCTGGTCAACCATCCGGCGCTGGTGCTGGCCGACGAACCTACCGGCAACCTGGATCAACGCACCGCCGACAGTATTTTTGAACTGCTTGGCGAGCTGAACATGCGCCAGGGCACCGCGTTTTTAGTGGTTACCCACGATCTGAACCTGGCGCGGCGCCTGAATCGCCAGCTGGAAATGCGTGACGGTCAGCTGCAGCCGGACGGCGACCTGCTGGGAGCGCGCGGATGAGAGGTTTCCCGCTTTCGTTGCAAATTGCCCTGCGTTTCAGCCGCGGCCGGCGCCGCGGCGGCATGGTATCGCTGATTTCAATTATCTCCACCGTCGGCATCGCGCTCGGCGTGGCGGTGCTGATTATTGGCCTGAGCGCCATGAATGGTTTTGAGCGCGAGCTGGATAACCGTATCCTGGCGGTGGTGCCGCACGGCGAAATAGAGCCGGTCAATGCGCCGTTTACCGACTGGCCGGCGATATTAACCCGCATTGAAAAAGTGCCGGGCATCGTCGCGGCGGCGCCTTACGTCAATTTCACCGGCCTGGTGGAACGGGGCGTCAAGCTTAAGGCGATCCAGGTCAAAGGTGTCGATCCGCGCCAGGAATCCCGTTTGAGCGCGTTGCCGCGTTATGTCCAGGGTAATGCCTGGCAGGATTTCAGCGCCGGCAGGCAGCAAATTATTATCGGCCAGGGCGTGGCGCAGTCCCTTGATGTTAAACAGGGCGACTGGCTGACCGTGATGATCCCCAACAGCGATCCGCAGATGAAACTGCTGGAGCCCAAACGCATCCGTTTGCAGGTGAGCGGCATCCTGGCCCTGAGCGGCCAGCTGGATCACAGCTTTGCCATGGTGCCGCTGGCGGATGCCCAGCAATATCTGGATAAAGGGCAGGACGTCAGCGGCATCGCCATCAAGGTGGATAATCCGTTTATCGCCAACAAGCTGGTGCGGGACGCCGGCGAGGTGACGCAAACCTACGTGTATATCCGCAGCTGGATGGGCACTTACGGCTATATGTACCGGGATATCCAGATGATCCGCGCCATTATGTACCTGGCCATGGTGCTGGTGATCGGCGTGGCGTGTTTTAACATCGTCTCCACCCTGGTGATGGCGGTCAAGGATAAAAGCACCGATATTGCGATATTGCGTACCCTCGGCGCCAAAGACCGGCTAACACGTGCTATTTTTATTTGGTATGGCCTGCTTGCCGGACTGACGGGCAGCCTCAGCGGCGTGGTGGTGGGCGTGCTGGTGGCGCTTAACCTGACGGATATGATCAAGGGAATCGAGCGTTTGCTGGGGCATAATTTATTGTCCGGTGATATTTATTATATCGATTTTCTGCCTACCGAGCTGCACTGGCTGGACGTGGCTAGCGTGTTGGGCACGGCGCTGTTGCTCAGCCTGCTGGCCAGCTGGTATCCGGCCCGGCGGGCGAGCCGTATCGATCCGGCAAGAGTACTCAGCGGTTTATAAGTGCCTAGCGGCCAATCAGAGCCATGCATTAAGGAATTAGCAGCATGCGAATACATCGCCGGTTAATCCGGTTTCGTAAAAGTAAACGGCTCAGGCAGCAACGATTGCGCTCACGTATTTTTCACCGTGACATCATGGCGATAACCAAGATGAAAAAACCTTTTGTAGTGGTGCTTACCGGCGCCGGGATCTCTGCTGAATCGGGTATCCGTACATTCCGCGCCGCCGACGGCCTGTGGGAAGAGCATCGGGTCGAGGACGTCGCCACCCCGGAAGGTTTCCAGCGCGACCCGCAGCTGGTGCAGGCCTTCTATAATGCCCGCCGCCGCCAACTGCAGCAGCCGGAGATCAAACCGAACGCCGCCCATCTGGCGCTGGCGGAGCTTGAGCAAACGTTGGGCGATAATTTCCTGCTGGTGACGCAGAATATCGATAACCTGCACGAACGGGCCGGCAGCCGGCGCATTATCCATATGCATGGCGAGCTGCTGAAGGTGCGCTGCGTCAGCAGCGGCCAGATCCTGGACTGGACGGAAGACGTCACGGAAGCCGATCGTTGCCATTGCTGCCAGTTTCCGGCGGTGCTGCGCCCGCATGTGGTCTGGTTTGGCGAGATGCCGCTGGGCATGGATGCAATTTATGACGCAATCGGCAAGGCGGATTATTTTCTGGCTATCGGCACCTCCGGCCATGTCTACCCGGCGGCGGGTTTTGTCCATGAGGCGCGGTTAGGCGGCGCCCGCACGGTGGAGCTCAACCTTGAGCCCAGCCAGGTGGAGAGCCAGTTTGAGGAGCGGATCTACGGCCCGGCGAGCGAATGTGTCCCGGCGTATGTGGATAAATTTATCGCAGGGTTTGTGGGGCAACGGGGATAAAGGGGGATTGGCCTGCGGCGGGGAATGTTTGCCGTGGGCGGGGCGGTGTTTGGTGGGACGGTGAGGGTTTAGCTTGCCGTGAGCGGCGGAGCCATATGCCGCCCAAGGTCAAAATCTACTTCAAGGTCAAAATCTACTCCTAGGTTAAAGCCAATATCAGGGTTAAACCTGCATCAGGGTCAACATCTGATCCTGGGTTAAAGCCAACCCCAGAGTTAAATCCTGCTTCACATTATTGAATGGTCATTGGATCATAAGAGCTGGGTGACATGGGACCGGCTATTTCAGTTGTCGATAATGGCGGTATTAAACGCTTTTTATTTACACAGAAGCGATATATTAATATGCGAAAATTCCCGGCTTGAGGGAAAAAATTGCTTAAATCCCGTTATTTAAGATTTAGTGCTTCGTTGTAACGCGCACCGGTGACTTTACACGTCCGTAAATACGTCGTTATCCAGACAAATTCTCGCGTCCTTCTTTTCACGCTATCGAGCGTGGCTTACCATTTATTGACATTCCTCACACTTTTTTTACAAAGGTGGAAAATTTTAATTATTATAAATCAATGAATAGCACGTGACCCTAGGAATATTGGAGATAAATTGTTGGCTGTTAATTAAATTTATGTTACAAAAATTTATGATTGGTTTAGCGTATTTGTTTTTCTTGCTTACTATGGAAATATCAGGAGATAAAAATGAAAAAGGTTTTTTTTGGCTTACTGATGGTTCTCGTGCTCTCAGCTTGCTCAGGTGGAATGATGGGTGGAGAAGATAAATTCAGCACGTCTTATGTCGAGTCTCATATTGTGAAGGGCAAAACTACGCAACAGGAAGTGCAGCGTTTGTATGGCGTACCCGATACGAATGAGAAATCATCCAATGGCGTCACTTGGGTTTATCGTAAAAGCGGTAATTTAAGCGATGCATCCAGTTTGACAGGTTATATCCCTGGTACCGGGGCGATTTCCAGCGCGTTAGGGTTGGCTGGGGCGGCAAATTCAGCATCTTCACAAGCTAATAAGGTATCCGGAAAAATGAGTGGCAACACTGAAATTCATGGCGACCGTTTTTATGTCACTTTTGATAATAATAATATCGTGGACTACTGGAGCCTTAATTAACCGCTATTTGGCTTAAAACCACGTTCCGGCAGGGGCGAAGGACCTGCCGGCCCTTCGTCGATTGGCCGCACGGGGGCAACATAAACCTCCCGCTGGCGGCAAGCGAAACGTCGCCCATCCCGCACATGCGAAGATAGCTAACCCCCGCATCACAAGTAAAACTTAAACAATCCTCAATAGTATTAGGCTATGCTAAGCCAATTACGCTTTTTTGCAGGTCAAAACAATGAAAACTGACCTGACACAATATTTGAAAAATCATCGCTACCCATAATAGGAGCCAGTGATGCGACAGGCGGAAAAAATGGACAAATTACTCGATCGTTTTCTACATTATGTTTCCTTTGATACCCAGTCCAAACCGGGGGTTAAACAAGTACCCAGCACCGAAGGGCAATGGAAACTGGCTCATGCGCTGCAGGAAGAACTTTCTTCACTGGGGTTTGAGCAGGTGACGTTAAGCGATCACGGGTGCCTGATGGCAACCTTACCCTCCAATGTCGCTTGGCCGGTGCCGGTTATCGGCTTTATTTCCCATATGGATACCGCTCCGGACTTTACCGGCAAACACGTCAATCCGCAGATTGTCGAAAATTATCGCGGCGGCGATATCGCCTTGGGCAACGGTGATGAGATCCTTTCGCCGGTGATGTTCCCGGTATTGCATCAGCTGATGGGCCATACCCTGATCACCACCGATGGCAAAACGTTGCTCGGGGCTGATGATAAAGCCGGCATTGCGGAGATTATTACCGCCATGGTGCGCATTAAGGCGAAACAGATCCCCCATGGCGATATTCGTATCGCGTTTACCCCCGATGAAGAAGTCGGCAAGGGCGCACAGTTTTTTGATGTCGAGCGTTTTGGCGCGGAGTGGGCTTATACCATGGACGGCGGCGGTATCGGCGAACTGGAATACGAAAACTTCAACGCCGCGTCGGTGCTGGTGAAAATTGTCGGTAACAATGTTCATCCCGGCACCGCCAAAGGGGTGATGGTCAATGCCCTGACGCTGGCCGCGCGTTTTCACCAGCAGATGCCGGCCGACGAAACGCCCGAGACCACAGAAGGCTACGAGGGGTTTTATCACCTCAATAGCATGAAAGGCAGCGTTGACCGGGCTGAGATGCATTACATCGTGCGTGATTTTAACCGCCAGCGCTTTGAGGCCCGTAAGCAGTTTATGATCACCACCGCCGAAACGCTGGGCAAGGGCCTGCACCCGGATTGTTATATTGAACTGACTATTGAAGACAGCTACTACAATATGCATGAGCAGGTGGCCCGGCATCCGCATATTATCGAACTGGCGCAGCAGGCGCTGCGTGACTGCGGTCTTGAGCCGGTGATGAAACCGATTCGCGGCGGCACCGACGGCGCACAGCTGTCGTTTCGCGGTTTGCCGTGCCCGAATTTATTTACCGGCGGTTATAACTACCACGGTAAACATGAATTCGCCTCGCAAGACGGCATGGAAAAAGCGGTCCGGGTGATTATGCGTATCGCCGAGCTGAGCGCGTTGCGCGCGAAAGGCATGCCGCGTAAGTTGTAATGGCCGTTCGCATTTAATACGCGTCAACGCACGGGCGGTGGGTGGGCCAGGGGTGCCAACGCCAACCGCTACAGCCAGCGCGGCACGCCCTGCCGATGCAGGCGCGCCTCAGTTCTTAAAGTACCAGTACCCGCTATTGATAAGCGCCGTCAACAACGCCAGGAACGAGGGATCGTCCAACGCCTCGCCAAACTGCGCGCCGCCAATAGCGTAAGCGCTGGCCAACACCGCCACCGCCTGCTTATGCTGGGTGACAATTTGCTCACCGTTAACATAACATTCTTCGCCCACTTTCAGCACGCGCAGGCCGCCGAGACGATGCAATTGGTCGCCCTGGCGCAGCAAATCGTAGATTTCACCGGCCTGGTAAGGCGGCTCCGGCGGGGCAATATCCAGCTCATGGCGCGATTGGGAAATAAACTCGCCGAACCAGTGGTTAAATTGTTCCGGCTGCTGGACCAGATCCATCATCATGGCGCGCAGCGCATCGATCTCTTCCGGCAGCACGGCGGCCGGGTCGGGACGCAGGGCCAGCGACGGGTCGCCATAGCGCTGGCTGCCTAATTCCTGCGCCAGGACGTAATCGGCAAACCCGCTGACCAGTTCACGCCCGCTGGGGGCCCGGAAGCCCACGGAATAGTTAAGCGCGTTTTCCAGCGAATAGCCTTCGTGGGGATATCCGGGCGGAATATACAGCACGTCCCCCGGCTCCATTTCTTCATCGATAATGGCGTCGAAAGGCTCAACCTGCAGCAGATCCGGATGGGGACAATGTTGTTTCAGCGCCTTTTTTTCGCCGACCCGCCAATGGCGGCGACCCTGTCCCTGGATGATAAACACGTCGTATTGATCAAGATGAGGGCCGACGCCGCCGCCGGGCACGGCAAAAGAGATCATCAGATCGTCGATGCGCCAGTCGGGAAGCTGCCGGAAGGGGCGCATCAGCGCGGCGGAAGGCTCATGCCAGTGGTCAACGGCCTGTACCAGCAGCGACCAGTTGTTCTCGCTGAGCTTATCAAAACTCTCGAAAGGCCCATGGCTGACCTGCCAGCGCCCGTCTTCATGGCTGACCAGGCGGCTGTCAACCTCGGTTTCCATCGCCAGGCCCGCCAGTTCATCCGGCGTCAATGGGTCCTTAAAATCCTTAAAAGCGCGTTTGATAATCACCGGCCGTTTTTGCCAGTAGCGCTGTAAAAAGTCATTCCAGTCAAGATCGAGTTGATAATCCATAGCTTATTCCACCGTAAGGGACCCTGACTGGATTATAACGGAAGCCGCTGGGAGGCGGGGGTTAAATTATCCGACATGCCGCAAAAGATCGATATTAAATAGGTCAATGACGCTATTTTTCATCAAAACATAAGCCATGCCGCTGTCGGTTAATCGTCGTCCTGGTAATCCTGCTGGCGTTTAAAGATCACTTCCACCAACGTGCGGCGCTCGCCGTTTTCGCTTTCGCTTTCCCCGACAATGATGTCGCCCTCGTATTGTTCCAGTATTTCCGCCGCGAGCGACAGGCCCAGGCCTTGCCCGGGCCGCAGGGTATCCGCGCGCTGCCCGCGCTTGAAAATCAGCGTACGTTCGGAGGCGGGAATGCCCGGGCCGTCGTCCTCGACAAGCAGGTGCAGTTCTTTTACGCTGGCCCTGGCGCTGACTTCAACAAACTCCAGACAGTATTTGCAGGCGTTATCGAGGATATTGCCCATCACTTCCATAAAGTCGTTTTGATCGCCGATAAAGGTGAGCTCGGGCGTGACATTCACTGAAATGGATACCCCTTTGCGCTTATACACTTTATTAAGCGCCGAGCATAGGCTATCCAGCAACGCCGGCACCGAATGCAGTTCGCGGCTCAGAACGTTATAGTCGGAGTGCACGCTGGCGCGGTGCAGATAATAGCCGATTTGTTGGGAAATACGGCTGATCTGCTCAAGCATAATCGGCTCAACCAGCTCGATATTGGTTTCGCGGCCGGTGCGCAGGGAGCGCAGGGTGGTCTGCAGCACCGCCAACGGGGTTTTCAGGCTGTGGGTGAGATCGGACAGGGTGGAGCGATACTTCTGGTAACGCTGGCGTTCGTTATTCAGCAGGATATTCAGGTTACGCACCAGGATGCCCAGCTCGCGCGGCGGGTTTTCGTCCAGCAGGTCCCGCTCGCCTCCTTCCAGCTCGCGCACCTGCCGCACCAGATCCTTGATCGGCCGCAGGCTCCAGTGCGCCGCCAGCCACAGCAGCGGCACCACCAAGAGCAGATTGGCCAGCAATACATAGCTGAACCATTCCCAGACCAGGTCGGTACGCTGCAGCTCATGGGGAATGGTGTCCACCACCACGATGGTCAACGGCGGCAGCCGCCCGGTGGCCGGATAACGATTCACCGCCACGGAGTGGGTCAGCGCGTTGCTGTCGCTGCTGTCGAAATCCTTTAATTTGTCCTGGGCGGTGGGATTGTCGCCCAGCACCGCGCTGCTGGTGCGGGTGTCGGTATCCAGCTCGAAATAGCCGGTTTTAGCCAGCCATTCCGGCTTTAGCCGCGTTTCCAGCGCCGGCACATAGCGCTGACGCCAGAGGATTTGGCCCTTATCGTCATAGATAAGCACCAGCGCGGCAAAATTGATGTCGATATTCGGCGGGACGGCGATAGTCAGCCGATTGTCCTTCCACTGCGCCAGGCTGAAAAACAGATTGCTTTCGCCGCGCAGCAGGCGAAACGAGGTTTTATCGAAGCTGACGCTATAGCCGATGACCGCAACCATGCCATAGCAAAGGGAAAGCGCCAGAACCACGCAGGCGGTGGCCAGCAGGAATCTGACGCGAAGCGAGAAGGGCTTCTTATGTGGATATGGGAAATGGGCCATAGAGCTTAATTAACATCAAAACGATAGCCCTGCCCACGAACCGTCGTGATCACTTCGTACGGATAATCGGCCTGCATTTTTTTTCGCAATCGCCCCATGAGAACATCAATGGTATGACTCTCGCGCAGTTCAGCGTCGGGATAAAGTTGCAGCATCAGGGAGTCCTTGCTGACGACCTTACCGGCGTTGCGGATCAGCGTTTCGATAATCGTATATTCAAATGCCGTCAGCTTGATATGCTCATTGTTGATCATCAATTCGCGGCGCGAGAGATCGATTTGGAACGGCGGCAGGGTAATGACCTGCGAGGCCAGCCCGCTGTTGCGGCGCATCAGGGCCTGCATGCGCGCCACCACTTCCTCAAGATGGAAAGGCTTGGTCACATAGTCATCCGCGCCGGCTTCCAGCACGGTGACCTTATCCTGCCAGCCCTCGCGCGCGGTGAGCACCAGAATAGGAATTTTTACCTGGTGCGTACGCCAGCGGCGTATCAGGCTCAAACCGTCTTCGTCGGGTAGTCCGAGGTCGACAATGGCGATATCAGGTGGATGTTCATGCAAAAAGTAATCCGCCTCTCTGGCATCGGCGGCGGCATCAACCTGATGACCCATTTCACGCATTTGTACTGTCAGGTGATGACGAAGAAGAGAATTATCTTCTATAACCAGAACTCGCATCGCAACTCCTAAGTTAAAGCACCAGTAACGAGCCTTAATCACCCGTATCTGCAAACTTGTAAAAACAATCCCCTGGGCTGGTGGACGTCTTTTGGGAGAGTATCCCAGAGGATGGCTAAACTTATCTTCAACAGAGCTTTAACCGGAGCGTTCAATGCGCGCATTTCCCGCCACGGAAGCGTTATTTCAATTCATTGACCATGGTAACCGCCCGGCCGATGTAGTTCGCCGGCGTCAGGGCCTTCAGCCGGGTCTTTTCGTCTTCCGGGAGCGGCAGGCCATCGATAAAGGCCTGGATGCCGGCGGCGTCGACGCGTTTGCCGCGGGTTAATTCCTTCAGCTTTTCATAGGGTTTTTCGATGCCGTAGCGGCGCATTACCGTTTGGATCGGCTCCGCCAGCACTTCCCAATTTTGATCCAGCTCCGCCAATAAACGATCGCCGTTGACTTCCAGTTTACCGACGCCCTTCAGGGTCGACTGGTAGGCGATGAGCGCATAACCGATGCCGACCCCCAGATTACGCAGCACGGTGGAGTCGGTAAGGTCGCGCTGCCAGCGCGAGATCGGCAGTTTGCCGGCCAGATGGCCCATGATGGCGTTGGCCATGCCCAGGTTGCCTTCCGAGTTTTCAAAATCAATCGGGTTGACCTTGTGCGGCATGGTGGACGAGCCGATTTCACCGGCCACGGTGCGCTGTTTGAAATGGTTCAGGGCAATATAGCCCCAAACATCGCGGTCGAAGTCGATCAGGATGGTATTAAAGCGCGCCATGCAATCGAACAGTTCGGCAATGTAGTCGTGGGGCTCAATCTGCGTGGTATAGGGATTCCAGTTAATGCCCAGCGACGTTACGAATTCTTCGCTGAACCGGTGCCAGTCCACCTGCGGATACGCCACGATATGCGCGTTGTAATTGCCCACCGCGCCGTTGATCTTGCCGAGGATCTCCACCTGCGAGAGCTGCCGGTACTGGCGTTCCATACGGTAGGCCACGTTAGCCATTTCCTTGCCGACGGTGGAAGGGGTGGCGGGCTGCCCGTGGGTCCTGGACAATAACGGAATATCCCGGTACAGCCGCGCCAGCGCCTTGATGCCGTCGATGATTTTCCGCCAGTAGGGCAGGATCACATCCTGTCGGGCGGTTTGCAGCATCAGGGCATGGGACAGGTTGTTGATGTCCTCCGACGTGCAGGCGAAATGGATAAACTCGCTTACGGCGTGCAGGGCCGGCACCGGGGCCACTTTCTCCTTGAGAAAATACTCCACCGCCTTCACGTCGTGATTGGTGGTGCGTTCGATGGTTTTGATGCGGGCCGCATCCTGCTCGCTGAAGTTGGCGACCAATTCATCAAGGTAAGCGATTGCGCGGTCGTCGAAAGCCGGAACTTCGCTGACGTCGGCGCACGCGGCCAGTTTTTGCAGCCAGCGCACTTCCACCTGGACGCGGTATTTCAGTAAGCCGTATTCACTGAAGATAGCGCGCAAGGCGCTGACTTTATCGCCGTAGCGGCCGTCAACGGGGGAAACGGCGGTCAGTGAGGATAATTCCATCGATAGCAACTCCTGGGATAGATTTCAACATTGTGCAAGAATTTGCCGGGCCTGCCTGAACAGACGGTTACGGCCGAACATCAGTTGCAAACGGCCGCCGCCCACCTGTTGCCAAAGCACTGCGGAACGAATACCGGCCAATAACGCGGCGCGTACCTTGGCCTGTACCTGTAGGTTCTGTAGCATCGCCGGCGTGCCGGTAACCTGTATGCGCGGACCCAGCGGGCTGATGACGTCCACGTAAATCGACGCCATGGCGCTTATCACGGTGTCGGACATTAAATCAAAATGAGACAGCTGGCGATCGAGCTGCCCGATGCGCTTCGCCAGTTCGTCCAGGGCGCTTTTATTGGCGTGCAGTTTACGCTCCAGCACCATCAGGCTCAGGGTATAACGCGTTTGTTCCGCCCCCACGCCCTCGCGCGATGCGTTAAGCATGCCCATCATCGCTTCCAGGCCGGGCTTGATATTGGCCGCCTGATTGCCGTAAACGGCCAGCGTCGCGGGCGGATTGAGGTCAAGCAGGCTGCGCAGCGACACTTCGAGCGCCGCGTCGTCGCACATTCCCTTATGGGCCAATTGCTGGACCAACAACGCGCTTTGGCAGATCCCCGCCAATGCCAGCGTAATATCATAATAATTCTTAGCCAAGGTCACTCCTGTACACTTCCCTGATTATGCGATGGCGTTTTATCTCGCGCGGGCGGCGTTTAACCGCCTGCCGGGGACAGCCCGGCGATAAGTCGTTTAGGTCATTGCCGTCGATCATGCCACAAAACGCGGGGTAAACCCAGATCAGGTTTACGCGGCGGGCGGGGAAAGGCGCGGGCTTCGGCGCGGGATGCCCGCGCCGCGCGGACTAATCCTGCAGCGGCAGCCGGGACTCGATGACGCCGCCGCCCAGGCACAGTTCATCAAGATAAAATACCGCCGATTGCCCGGGCGTCACCGCCGCTACCGGCGCGTCGAACAGCACCCGGATCTGCCCGTCCGCCAGCGGCTCGACCAGGCAGGGGACATCCTGCTGGCGATAGCGGGTTTTCACCACGCAGCGCAACGGCCCGGCCAGGGACAGCCGATCCACCCAGTTCAGCTGCCCGGCGACCAGGCCGACCGACATCAGGCGCGGGTGCCCATGGCCCTGGGCCACCACCAGGATGTTATCGTCCATCAGCTTGTCCACCACGTACCAGGGTTCATCGTTGCCTTCGCGCGTGCCGCCGATGCCCAGCCCCTTACGCTGCCCCAGCGTGTGGTACATCAGCCCCTGGTGTTCGCCGACCCGCTGCCCTTCAACCGTCAGTATCGGGCCGGGCCGGGCCGGCAGGTAACGGCCGAGGAACTCGCGAAACCGGCGTTCGCCGATAAAGCAGATGCCGGTGGAGTCTTTCTTGCCGGCGGTCACCAGCCCCAGTTCGGCGGCAATGCGCCGCACTTCCGGCTTGGCCAGCTCGCCCACCGGGAACAGGCACTGCGCCAGCTGGCCATGGCTGAGGGTATATAAAAAATAGCTCTGGTCTTTATTATCGTCGAGACCGCGCAGCAGCTGGCTTTTGCCCGCCACGTCACGGCGGCGCACGTAATGGCCGGTGGCGATAAAATCGGCGCCCAGATCTTCGGCGGCAAATTCCAGGAAGGCCTTGAACTTGATCTCTTTATTGCACAGCACGTCGGGGTTGGGCGTGCGCCCGGCTTTGTATTCCGCCAGGAACAGTTCAAACACGTTATCCCAGTACTCGGCGGCGAAGTTGACCGTATGCAAGGGGATCGACAGTTTATCGCAGACCGCCTGCGCGTCGGCCAGATCGCTCGCTGCGGTGCAATACTCCTCGTTGTCGTCCTCCTCCCAATTCTTCATAAACAGTCCCTCCACCTGATAACCCTGCTGTTGCAACAGGTAGGCGGAGACGGATGAATCAACACCGCCGGACATACCGACGATCGCTTTAAGCTGACTGTTTTCTGACATGGGATTCTCACAAACGGGGTAGCGCGCCTTTACGCCGCGCGCTGGTGATACGAGGCGGCGGATTTTACCACGGCAGGCACCCCGCGCGCCACCGTCCACGGGTGACAGAAAGAGCGATTACAGCGCGAAGGGCCACTGGAACGAGTTAAGTATATCCACCGGATAGCGTTTATCCTGTTGATAGCACAGGATACTCTCCGCCACCAGCGGCGAACGCAGTTGGCCCGACGCCAGGATCTCGTCCGCCGGTAGCCACAGGCAGCGATCGATATCATCGTCCTGGGGAATGGCGGTAACGCGTTTGGGCAAATCAATGGCGAACAAAAAGCGCAGGAAAGGCGTTTTGTCGGGCGCGATCCATTGGTGAAGACGCAGCAGCGCCTGGGGCTGGGCGTGGATGCCCGCCTCCTCCCATAGCTCGCGCCGGGCGGCCTGGACAATGGTCTCATCGGCTTCCAAATGCCCCGCCGGCTGGTTCCAGCGGGGATTGCCGTGAATGGTTTCCTCGACAATCAAAAAGGAATCCTCCGCCTGGACAACACAGGCAACGGTGACATGCGGCTTGAACATGCGCGCTCCTTAACGCTTGCGGATACCGGGATGCCCGGGGCGGGCATCCGTAATGACTACGGGTGTCATAACTGGACTTCGCGCCATTCCCCCGGCGCCAGATCCAACAGGGTCTGATCCGCCATTTGATAACGGATAAGCCTCAGGGTAGGGTGGCCGATATGGGCGGTCATGCGCCTGACCTGCCGGTTACGGCCCTCATATAAGGTGATTTTAAGCCAGCAGGTGGGGATGGCTTTACGCTCCCTGATGGGCGGGGTGCGCGCCCATAACCAGACGGGCTCCTTGACGCGCTGCGCGCCGGCGGGCAGGGTCGGCCCGTCGCTTAAGGTGACGCCGGTGCGCAAAAGCTTTAACGCGGCGTCTTCAGGCTCGCCTTCCACCTGAACATAATAAATCTTAGCCGCTTTTTCGGCGGGCTGCGTTAATCGGGTCTTTAATTTGGCGTCATTGGTCAGGATCATCAATCCCTCGCTGTCGCGATCCAAACGGCCGGCGGCATAGATATCCGGTATCGGGATATAGTGTTTCAGCGTCAGGCGTCCGGCGTCGTCGGTAAACTGCGGCAGGACATCATAAGGCTTGTTGAATAAAATGACGCGCCGGGGCCCCCGCATCGGGGCGGGGGGACGGCGCGGACTGAATCGGGAAAGGCTGTTATTTTTAATAGGAGGCTCGTCATGGTCTGTGCGGTGGTGGTTATTGTAGGTATTATACTGCAAATCGGTTTTGATTGGCGTTGGCTTTTTGTGGAAGGTATTCAGGATGAATTTATCTAAAAAACGGGCCGGTTGGCTCATGGCGCTGGCCGCGGTCTTGGCTGGCGCGTTTATCAGTAAATTCGTGGGATTTGAATCGGGAAAAATTGTCTATCCCAAACGTTCTTCCCTCTCTCAATCGCTGCTGCAAACCGCCTCGGAAATGAACTCGACCTTGCCGATGATGGTCGACGAGCAAACCCGGCTGGATAATACCCTGGCGCTGGATGAAACTTTTGTTTATAACTACACGTTGATTCATTATAATAGCGGCCAGATTACCGGCAAAGACATTAATGATTTTTTATTTGCTAATATATTAAATAAATACTGCACCGCTAAGAGTTCGTTGGCGAAAATGGGTGTGGCGTCGAATTATAATTACTACGGTAATGACGCAAAACTTATCGGCGTGGTAAAGGTCACGCCGGGTCAATGCCTGCATAAATAAGGCTAACGGATATCAATTTTGTGCATGCCCTCGATGGCCAGCAGCTGGCTATAGATTTCCGCCGGTTTATAGCGGGCATGCATCATGACTTCCAGCGTCATTTTACAGTCTTTATTCTCATCATCATTACGCGCCACCGAGGATCGTATTACCCGGATATGGCGTTTTCTTAATGTCTGCATCACCAAATCGATCCCGGCGGGGGCCAGCGACAGCATGATCATATAACGCTGGCCGATAAGCCGGTTGCTCAGTTGCCGGATGCCTTCAAGCACCACCAGCGTCATCAGGGTGCCGAAAATACCGATGGCATACATGCCGCTGCCGACGATCAGTCCTATGGCGGCGGTGACCCACAGCCCGGCCGCCGTCGTCAGGCCGCGGACCATTTGTTTATTAAGCATAATAGTGCCCGCGCCGAGGAAGCCGATGCCGCTGACCACCTGGGCGGAGATGCGGCTGGGGTCGAGGGCAATATTATGTCCGTTGGCCAGCAGGTCGGCAAAGCCGTATTTTGAGACAATCATAAACATCGCGCTGCCGATACACACCAGGATATGGGTGCGTAAACCGGCCTCCTTGGCCCTCAGCTGTCGCTCCAGCCCAATCAGCGCGCCTAATCCGCCGGCAAGGGCAATGCGCAGCAATAGCTCGGTATCCATGTTGCCTCCTTAGCTGTGGGTATTGATTCCGGGGCAATTTCCCGCCCTGATACAGGCTAAGTATCGGATTGCGGAACCCATTCTTCAATCACTGAATGTGTAGTTAATTGTTACCGGCCCAGACTGGGCCGGTCCGCGGGCCGGGTTATGTCGCCTATATTGAACATCGTGATGCTTATTCCATCTGTGAGATAATGTGTCTTACCATAGTAAATATTTGTCATCTTTTTTGTTGTCGGCCTATTTAAATATCAGAAAAAACGGGCTTTAGTTTAAAATATGATAATTATCAATAAAAAGAAAATGGCAGCGGCCGGCTTGATAGTGGGTATGATATACATTAATCCCACTAATATATGGCTGCCGTTAAATTATGTTACATTGGCCGGGTGTCAGGCGCCATTATAAGAGCCTAAGGTTATTTTAATCGTTACGTTCCCCGGGCGTAATGACATTATTACCATGCTGTGAGGAATGCGCCTATCCAGCAATAATTATTGGCGCGCCGGGCGTGTGATCTTGTCAAATCGAGGATCTTGCTATGAAAATATTACCCTATATATTTGCATCGATAGTCGCCGGCATATCATTCCCAAGCCAGGCGACGCAGGAAATTAACCAGGCGCAGGCGGCGGGCCACCAAAGCATCGGCACGGTATCGATATCCGGCCTGGCGGGTTCCACCGATGACGCGATTAATGCCCTGCGACAAAAAGCCAAACAGGAAAATGCGCCGTATTACCGCATCGTCGGGGTCGAAAATTCGGGCGATTCCAGCGACTGGTCGGGCGACGCCGAACTCTACCGTTAACACTTGTCTTGCGCGATGACGTGACTCCCGTCGATGCGGGAGCGCGCATCGTCATTCAGCCGCCTTTGCCGCCGGCATCGCCGTCTTATCCGGCGGACCGGGTTCCAACACCTTGATTTGCGGGAACTCACGTTCGGTAAACAAAATATTTTGCGTGGGAATGGCCAGTTTGATGTCCATTTTTGCCAGCTCCTCCATCAGGCGGATATTGATTTCCTGCTGGATATCCATGTATTTATTGTAATCGGCGCTGGCGACGATATGCACTACTTCATAGGTCAGGCGAAAATTATCAAAGGAGAGGAAATGCGCGCGGTCGAAACGGGTTTCCTCAATCTCTTCAATGATGCGCTTGATCATCGGCCCCACCAGGCGCAGCCGATCCGGCGGCGTTGAATAGGCCAGGCCGAAGGTAAATACGATGCGGCGGGTCTGCATGCGTTTATAGTTGTGGATCGTCTGCTGCAGCAATATGGCGTTGGCGCATACGATCTGCTCGCCGCTCAGGCTGCGGATGCGGGTGGTTTTCAGCCCGATATGCTCGATGGTGCCGGCGATATCGTTAAACACCACGAAGTCGCCGATAACAAAAGGCTTGTCGAAACCAATGGCCAGCGAGGCGAACACGTCGCTCAGCACGGTTTGGATCGCCAGCGCGATGGCGATGCCGCCGACGCCCAGGCTGGCCACCAGCGCGGTTATATTTACCCCCACGTTGCCCAGGATCGACAGCAGCATCAGCGCCCAAATCAACAGGCGGATCATCACGCCCAGGATCACCATGGTCACCGTGTTGCGCACCGCGCCGGGTTGGTTGACCACGTTTTGCGACCAGACATGGGTGGCGCTGTCCAGCCACAACGCTATCTGGATGGCGAAGACCAGGAACCAGCCGTGGGCCAGGGCGCTGTGCCAGGTCCCGGGCAGCTCAATAAACCGCATGCTGATCAAAAAGGCGGTGAACAGGATCAGCACCCGTTTGGTATTGTCCAGCATTTCAACCGCTATCTGGTAGAGAGCGCTGTGCCTGCCGGTGCTCCATTGCTTTACCCTGCGGCCCACCAATTGGATAGCCCTGGAGATAACCCAATGGATGATGAGGGTGGCGGCGATAATAATGGCGATATTCAGCCAAAAATCGCCGGAGGTGATAAGCCGGAAAAAATTGAGGTTCCTTAACATCTCCATACGGACTCTCCCAAGCGAAAAAATTAAAAAAAATACTTATTATAAAAATTATGATGATTACAAAGTGGCACATGATCGTCGATGCGGCAAATGCGGCCCGCGCAGGGATCGCCGTCAGCCATAACGCTGCTGATGGGACTTCTTGCGCCGCAGGTAATCGTCGTCCGCGCGCAGCCGGTCCCAATAGAGCTTAAATACCGCGGCGGCGTCGGCCTTTTGCCGGTCAAGGCCATAGGGCAGCACCGTGCCGTCGGCGGCATATTTTCTACCGCCCTGGTGGTTGGCATAACGCCGGGCGCGGGTATACCCCATCTGGATAAATTTGCGCGCCATATCCATGCCGACAAAATCGTCCTGCCGACGATAATGCTCGAACATGGCATGAATTTTTTCGGCGGATGCCCTGGCGATGTCGGCGTTTTTGAACCGCCAGTGGGGCAGTATCTCGCTTTTATAAGGCTGTACCAACAGCACGCCCTGTTCGCCGCGCCCTACCTGGTATAGCTCGGGATGTTGCCGAAAATCCGTATTGTCAAAATCCTGCTGGTAATTGAATGCTCGCATGGCGTGATATATTTTCATGGATGTAGTCCAAGGATAGTCAAAGAGGAGAAAAAAATGAATGTCAACCAACCCCGCGCCCGCCCGCCTTATCAGGCGCTGCGCGACAAGATGGCGTGTCCCGGCGCGCTGGCCCATGCCATGGCAGCGCATAATCCCCTGTCGGCGAAGCTTGCCGGGCAGGCGGGCTTTGATGCCGTTTGGGGCAGCGGCTTCGAGCTCTCGGCAAGTTATGCGGTGCCGGACGCCAGCATCCTGTCCATGTCCACCCACCTGGAGATGATGCGCGCCATCGCCGCCACGGTTGAGATACCGGTAATCGCCGATATCGACACCGGCTTTGGCAACGCGGTCAACGTCGCCTTCGTGGTGCCGCAGTATGAGGCCGCCGGGGTCAGCGCCATCGTCATGGAGGATAAGACCTTCCCCAAGGATACCAGCCTGCGCGCCGACGGCCGCCAGGAGCTGGTCAGGGTGGCGGAGTTCCAGGGTAAGATAGCGGCGGCCTGCGCCAGTCGCCGCGACGTGGGGTTGATGATTATCGCCCGCACCGAGGCGCTGATTGCGGGACTCGGGCAGCAGGAGGCGCTGATGCGGGCGCGCGCTTACGTTGAGGCGGGAGCGGACGCCATCCTGATCCACTCAAAACAGCCCGCGCCGGATGAAATCCTGGCCTTTATCGCCGCCTGGCAAGGGGAAGCGCCGCTGGTGCTGGTGCCCACCGCCTACCCGCAGCTGACCGAACGGGACATCCGCAGCCTGGGCAAGGTTGGGCTGGTGATTTACGGCAATCACGCCATCCGCGCGGCGGTGGGGGCGATGCGGGAGGTTTTTGCCCAGATTCGGCGGGACGGCGGCATTAATCAGGTCGATCGGACGTTGCCGACGGTAAAGGACATTATTGAGCTGCAGGGCGATGCGGCCATGCGTGTCCTGGAACAACGCTACCTGCGCTGAGGCTGGCGGTCGCGCCATGCGTGCCGGGCGGGGGGCTTTGCCCCGCCGGTAACTTGGGCTGGAAACGCTATACTCCTGAGACAAGCCGCTACATGTTGGCGTTGATGATATTTGAGGAGAGAAGCATGACTCAGCCCGCAGCAAAAGTCGCCGTGGTCACGGCATCCGATTCGGGGATTGGCAAAGCCAGCGCCGTCGCGCTGGCAAAGCAGGGTTATGATATCGGCGTTACCTGGCATTCAGACCGGGAAGGGGCCGAAGAAACCGCCGGCGAAGTCGAAAAACTCGGCCGTAAGGCGCAGGTGCTGCAATTGGACCTGACCCAACTACCGGCGGCGGCGGAGGTCATCGATCAATTCAGCCGGTCTTTCGGGCGTCTTGATATGCTGGTGAACAATGCCGGCGCCAGCGCCGCCGGTCCTTTTCTGGATTTGTCCTTCGCGGATTGGCGCTCGACGTTTTCCATCGTGCTGGACGGCGCCTTCCTTTGCGCGCAGCGCGCCGCCAGGCAAATGGTCAACCAGGGGCGGGGCGGGCGGATAGTCAACATCACCTCGGTCCATGAACATACCCCCTTGCCGGAGGCCAGCGCCTATACGGCGGCGAAACATGGGCTTGGCGGCCTGACCAAATCCATGGCGCTGGAATTATCCCCTTATGGCATTTTGGTCAACTCGGTGGCGCCCGGCATGGTGGCCACCCCCATCAACAATATGCGCGAGGATGACGCCTGGACGATCAAGGAGCCGGGCATTCCATTGGGGCGCCCCGGCCATGTCCTTGAGATTGCCGCGCTGGTTGCCTGGCTCGGCTCCGACGGCGCCGCCTATACCACCGGGCAGTCGCTGATCGTCGACGGCGGTTTTATGCTGGTCAATCCGCAGTTCAAGGCGCAACAAGAGCAGGCCGGCAAATAAGCGCCGGCTCCACGCCGCGGCGGGGCGACATCGGGCGGGGCCGGTGATCTTACGCTAATTAGGATGTATATACTTTTACGCGTCATATATCTCATGTATGGTTATAAATACGTTCCCTTTTTTTATCTGACCTATGCCTATTTCGCTATTGTTGCATGTCGATATTCCCGCCGCGCTCCGGCC
The DNA here is from genome assembly GCF_010131535.1 of Acerihabitans arboris. Taxonomy (GTDB): domain Bacteria; phylum Pseudomonadota; class Gammaproteobacteria; order Enterobacterales; family Enterobacteriaceae; genus Acerihabitans; species Acerihabitans arboris. Next base: position 343,087 of record NZ_WUBS01000002.1, on the reverse strand, counting down.
CGCCTTCGAGCAGGCCGGTTTTCGCCTTTGCCCCGCGCTGCGGGAAAACGAGCATAGCCCGATCCTGCCCGCCGACGGCGCCTTTGACCCTTCCTCCATAAACGCGGTGCTGACCATCGGTTCCATCGGCCTGAGCGAGGCGCACATGGCCGCGCTGCCCAACCTGCGCCTGATCTGCTGCCAGGGCGTGGGGTATGAAAAAGTGGATCTGGATGCCGCGCGGGCGCGGGGCATTATGGTGGCCAACGGCGCGGGCACCAACGATACCGCCGTCGCCGATCACGCGCTGGCGCTGCTGGCCGCCATGGTGCGCGATATTCCCGGTCTCGATCGGGCAGTCCGCCGCGGGGAATGGCAGCAGGCGCGCCAGACCCGGCCACAGTTGACGGGCAGGCGCGTGGGGATCCTGGGCTTGGGCAATATCGGCCTGAAAATCGCCAAACGATGCGCCCAGGGGTTTGATATGGAGGTGGCTTACCATAACCGGCAGCCGCGCGCCGACAGCGAACTGCGCTATTGCGACACGGTGGATGCGCTGGCGCATTGGGCTGATTTCCTGGTGGTGTGCACTCCTGGCGGCGCGGGCACCCGGCATCTGGTTAATGCCCGCACGCTTGAGGCGCTGGGCGCCGACGGCTTTTTGATTAATGTATCCCGCGGCAGCGTGGTGGATACCGGCGCGCTGATCGATTGCCTGCGGCGCCGCGCCATTGCCGGCGCCGCGCTGGATGTGGTGGAGGGCGAACCAGAGGTTCCCGCCGCGCTGACGGCGCTTGATAATATTATCCTGACGCCGCACGTGGCCGCGCGTTCACCCGAGGCGCTGGAAGCGATGTTCGCGCGGGTGTTGGATAGCCTGACCTGCTATTTCTCCGGCAGGCCGGTGCCGGCGCCGGTACCGGGCATGGCATCATCAACAGCAGCTTAGTCAAACAGTACGATGCTTCACAGTCATAGTAAGGAACAGGCATGACGGATTACCGTGAACTCATAAGTCCCCCCTCGCTAAAACTCTCGTTACAGCTGGAAAGCGATGCGCCGGCCATATTTAACCTGGTGCGCGAAGAACGCGAGCGGCTGGGCAGGCATCTGTCCTGGCCGCCGCTGATCAATGAGGTCGGTGATACCCTGGCCAATATACGTCATAACCGGGCCGATTTTGCCGAAGGGCGATCGGCGGTATACGTGGTGCGCTGGGATGACGCGATCGCGGGCATCCTCTCCTTTAACACCATCAACGACAAGCAGGCGGAAATCGGCTACTGGCTGGCCGCGCGGTTTGAAGGCCGGGGCGTGATGTCCCGGGCGGTGACGGCGCTGATGGCGTGGTATGGCGATACGGGCAAACTGGACCAGTTTATCATTCGCTGCGGGGTGGCCAACCGTCCCAGCAACCGGCTGGCCCAGCGGCTGGGGTTTGTGTTCGACTATTGCCAGGTGCGGGCGGAAAAGATCGGCGATCGTTATGTGGATCATAACGTCTATTGCCGCCAGTATAAAAAACGCCAGGCCTAGCGGATCGGCCCGCCGCGCAGGCGGATATCCTCCAGCAGGCGGCGCAGTACCGAGGCCGATTGCCGCAGGCCGTCATGCTGGTATTCATTGGTCACCCAGGCCTGCAGATTGCCGACCCGGCCGGCGGTATCGAGCGACAGGCCGGCGTCGACGAACATATCGTCATGATACACCGCCGCCGCCACCGGCACCTCGTTGGCCGCCAGCCGAGTATGGTCATACAGCGGCGGATAGCCGCCGCGTCCGGCCAGCACCCCGGCCACCTCCCGGAAGGGCCGCAGCGAACGGATTTCCTCGAACATCCAGGGATACATCATCTCGCCGGTAAACAACAGCGGCCGGCGCTCCGGGGCAAACTCAGGGAACTGCGTGCGCATGCGCTCCGCGCTCCACCGGCCGGCACGGTCGTCATGGCCGTAAATGATTTCCTGCAGCACGGCGTAAAGCGGGTTGCCGTCATACGAGGTCAGCGCCATGACCGACGCGAGGAAATGGTCGGATAACCGTGTTTCTTCCTGGTCGCTAAAGGCTTCGTCCATCAGCCAGTGGATATTTTCGAACCCCGGCGCCATGCCAAAATCGTTGCCCAGGGTTTGCAGGCGCCGTACGCTCAGGCGATCGCCGTCCGGCAGGCGCACGTCATGGGCGGCGATCGCTTCCGCCACCCGGGCGATACGGGAGTCGTCATCCGGGTAGCGCCGGTAATAGATGTCATTTTTCGCGGCAACCCGCGGGTAGGTGCGGCGATAGACATCGTCCGCATCGGCGTCAAGCCCGGCCAGGCCGCCGGTGATATAACAGGCCGCCAGGCCCTGCGGCGCCATTGACAGATAGCTCAGCGAGATGAATCCCCCGTAGCTCTGGCCCAGAATTTCCCATCGCCCGCCGCCGAATACGCTGGTGCGCAGGTATTCATAGTCATGCACGATACTGTCGGCGCGAAACAGCCAGAGATAATCGGCGGCCGCGTCGGCATGCCCGAACGCGGACAGGGTGGCGGATTCCACGCGGGTGCTGCGCCCGGTGCCGCGCTGATCGACCAGGATCACCCGGTGGGTTTTCAGCGCTTCCGCCAGCCACGCCGGACCGCCGCCGCCGGGGCGCGGCCCTTTGCCGCCGGGGCCGCCCTGGACATAGGCCAGCTTGGGTAAATCGGCGTCGCGCAGCAACGGATCAACCACTTCCCGCGCGAAGATCTTGATGGTGCGGCCGTCTTCGGGACGGGTCCAGTCCAGCGGCACGGTGACCAGGCGATCGCGTATCAACATCCCTGGAATAGTATATTCGGACAAAATCAACGTCGTCTCCTTGATCAAGTCATCCCCATGGCCGCTCTCTGCCAGGGCCTAGCGGGGCGATTTTGGCGTTTCCGGCGGCAAGGGCCTTGGCGTTTCAGCGCGAAAACCCAGGCCGATAATACGGCCGGTGATCAACGGCACCCAGGGCTGTCGCCGCATCCAGCCGCCGAAGGCGGACGCCCCGCGCGTCTTTTTTTGCGGCCGGTTGTTTTTACCGGTCATCATGATTTGCAACGATTGCAAGGCCCAGGTGGGAAAGCGCCTGCGCCGCTGCACCCGGTTTAACTGCCTCAGGCTGACGCGGCCTTTTAACAGGGGGGCGGCCAGCAGATTGGCCGTCGCCACCGCATCCTGGATCGCCAGGTTGACCCCGATGCCGCCGATGGGCGACATGGCATGGGCGGCGTCACCGATACATAATACGCCGGGCGCGGCCCATTGTTGCAAACGATCGATGCGAATCACCAGCAGTTTAGCCTGCGGCCAATCGCCGATCGCGTCGGCAAAACGGTCATAACTGAACGGCGCAACATCGGCCACCTGCCGCAAAAAAGCCGCCAGCCCCTGCCGGCGCAGGCTGTCAAAACTGCCTTTTTCGATGCTATAGCCGCACTGCCAGTAGTCGCCGCGATCCAGCATGATAAAATTATTTTTGGGGCCGCCGTGGCCGCTGGCCTGGTTCGCATCGCCGGATTGCTTGGGCAGCTTGATCCATACCACGTCGCGGGGCGCGCCGAATTCACGCACCGGCAGGCTCGCGGCGGCGCGCACCATGGACTGCCGGCCGTCGGTCCCGACCACCAGGGCGGCGTGGATGCGCAGCGGCGTCCCGTCCGTGCCGGCGGCCACGACGCCGCATACCCGCCCGTCGGCGTTGAGCAGTTCCCGCGCCGTGGTGGAGCGCAGCAGCGTGAAGCCCGGCAGAGCCTCGGCGTGGTTCGCCAGGAAATTCAGGAACTCCCACTGCGGCATAAACGCCATGAATTTACACCGGGTGGGCAGGTGGGAGAAATCCGCCAGGGTGACGGTTTCGCCGTGAAATTCACCGCGCAGTTTTTCCACCCGCTGGTGCGGCAGGGCCAGGAACTCCGTCAGTAAACCGAGATGATGCATTATCTCAAGCGTCGATGGATGAATGGTATCGCCACGGAAATCACGCAGGAAATCCGCATGTTTTTCCAGTACCGTGACGGCGACGCCGGCCCTGGCCAGCAGGTAGCCCAGCATCAGGCCCGCGGGACCGCCGCCGACGATGCAGCAGCCGGTGTGAACGTCCGGCAGGAGCATGGCGGGCGGGGAGAGGTCGGGACGGGACGGATAAACAGCCATAAGGGAGTGCCGCGGCGATGAATAGATGATAATTGATAATACGTATCAATTATCATCTTGCAAGCGAATCAGGCGCTGAGCGGATTGGCGCCAGGACGCGGCATCACCCCGCCGGGGGCGGGTAAAAGCCGATATTGCCCAGGCTGATCGCGCCCCTGTCGGCCGACAGCGGACCGAGGAAACGCAGCAGCGCCTTATGGATGGCGGCCTGGCCATGGGTTTGATCGACGGTGACGTAGCTTTTTTTCTGCGCGTCAACCAGATGGATGATATCGCCGGTCTTGATAATATTGCAGGCATGTCCGGCCACCGGGCTGAACAGCCGGCGCCAGCGTGGCCGCACCAGGGTCAATACCGCGTTGATATCTCCGCCCTGACCGAGCCTGCCGGCTAATTCACCGGTGGAGTCGAACAGCGTCCTGGATACGTTGCCGAAGGTGGCAAACTCATCGGGACTGCCGCCGCGCAGATGCGGATCGGCACGGTGCAATACGCCCTGCCTGAGGGTATCGGCCACCGCCGTGGCGCATGACAGGCAGTTGGTTTGCCCTACGCCGTGAATACCCAGCCAGGAGGCGACGGCCGCCAGCGGCCTTAACCATAGGGGTGGCCTGCCGTCGGGGTTGACCTCATTGAGCACGGTTTCCCGGATATAGGTTTTCAGCCTGATGGCGTAGACGGTATTTTCACCCGGTAAGGCGGGATAACGGGGCGGACGGGCACACTTCGGCTGCGCCGGATTGCGATAGGCGGTTTTAACGGGAAGGCTGTCGACGGCAGCGCGCAATGAATCTGCGACGCTCGTCCAGTCTTCATCATCATCGGGGACAGGGCGCGAGCCGGCGTGATTCGCCGCTGCCATTGCGCCGGCCGCGTGCCGGTTGCCGGCCACCAACCGGCCTTGAGGCAAGCGGTCATCGGCGCGAATCCCGGTGAACAGGACAAAAAACTTATCCCATATCTTTTGCTGCAGGTTTTTAGCCGTTGGTATAGCGATCGGCTGTACGGCGTTTTCCAGCGGGTTAATTATCATAACCGAGGTGTCATCAGCCGCTGCTGCGCTACGACGAGAATCGGTTTGGTCGTTGCGTATATTGTTACACCGCCCCGTTAACGCATTGGCAGTGTTCTCGCTGGCGCCGTCGAGGATGACATTGTCGTTCGATAAAAAAAAATTTACAGGTGCATTATTATATACATCAGTCATACAAAGCTATTTTTCCTAATAAATGATTTCACGAATTTAATGCTATAAAAATAATGGTAAGTGAAATAAATTTTGTTTCCAGTAAAATAAGTTTACTGAAAATATTTTGACGAAGATAATACGTCTGTAGCGTGAAAAGAAAACGATCCAGGCACCTTATTCTAACGGCAAATAACACAACGGCTGATAAACAGCGCTGATAATTCAGCGCCGTTTATCAGTAAAAATCATAAAATTATTTGCCGGTTTTATCTTGCAGCTGCGGCAGGCCGCTGTTGTCCGTGGCGGACAGCAGGCCGGTGCTCATGTAGTTGATCAGCTTTTCCCGGGTATCGGCGATATCCAGGTTGCGCATGGTCAACTGGCCGATCCGGTCTTCAGGCGAGAAGACGGAATCGCCTTTTTCCATGGTCAGGCGTTCCGGCATATAGGTCAGGTTATCCGAAACGGTATTGAGAATGGAATAATCATTGCCGCGCCGCAGCTCCAGGGTCACCTCGCCGGTGATCTCGCTGGCAATCCAGCGCTGCGACGAGTCGCGCAGCATCAGCGCCTGCGAATCGAACCAGCGGCCCTGGTAGAGCAGGCGGCCCAGCTGACGTCCGTTAGCGTGGTATTGGGCAATGGTATCCTCATTATGGATACCGGTGACCAGGCGCTCATAGGCTATATGCAGCAGCGCCATGCCGGGGGCTTCGTAGATGCCGCGGCTCTTGGCTTCGATAATGCGGTTTTCAATCTGATCGCTCATGCCGAGCCCATGGCGGCCGCCGATCCGGTTGGCTTCCAGCATCAGTTCAACCTGGCTGCCGAAGGTGGCGCCGTTAATCGCCACCGGCAGGCCGCGCTCGAAGCGGAGCGTAACTTCTTCCGCCGCCACCCGCACGTTCTCGTCCCAGAATTTGACGCCCATGATCGGGTTAACGATTTTTACGCTGGAGTTAAGGAACTCCAGTTCCTTGGCTTCATGGGTGGCGCCGAGGATATTGGAATCGGTGGAGTAGGCTTTTTCAGCCGACATTTTATAATCGAACCCGGCCTGGGTCATGAATTCCGACATTTCATGGCGTCCGCCCAGTTCATCGATAAAGTCGGTGTCCAGCCAGGGTTTATAGATTTTCAGGTCGGCATTGGTCAACAAACCATAACGATAGAAACGTTCGATATCGTTCCCTTTATAGGTGCTGCCGTCGCCCCAGATGTTCACCCCGTCCTCTTTCATCGCGGCCACCAGCATGGTGCCGGTTACCGCGCGGCCCAGCGGCGTGGTGTTAAAATAAGTTACCCCGGCGGTGCTATTGTGGAATGCGCCGCATTGCAGCGCGGCAATGCCTTCCGCCACCAGTTGCCGGCGACAGTCGATGAGCCGGGCTTTTTCCGCGCCGTAGGCCAGCGCCTTGCGCGGGATGGCGTCGTAATCTTCTTCATCCGGCTGGCCCAGGTTGGCGGTATAGGCATAAGGCACCGCCCCTTTCTGACGCATCCAAAGCAGTGCGGCGCTGGTATCCAGGCCCCCGGAGAAGGCGATACCTACACGTTGGTTGACCGGAAGGTGCCTGAGAATCGTTTCCATGAATATGAACCCTATAAGAAAATATACAGCAAAATGTGCCGTCACCCGTCATCGCGATACCTCTGATCGCCAATGCGAGCCAAACCTTTTGCAATCAGATGATATCTTCATATTAAGGAAACTGGAGCCCAAACGCCACCCTGCAATGCGCCGTATGTTGCGTAGGGGGCGGCTATCCGGATTTTAGTCCCGGTTGCCAGGAGCGGGCGGCCATGCCGGGCGTTGCAAAACGCGGGTATGGACCTTGGTCTGATTACGGCGAAATAATGCCCGCGATAAAGCCGTTCGGGGAAAATAATTAAAGGAAAATAGCGGTGGTGGATAATAAAAAAGCTATTCCACCCAATGGGCTTGTCGGGTGGAATAGTAGACATGATAATAAGGATAATCCTATTTTTAATGGAACAATTTAAGTCTTTTCTTGGATCTGATTTCTGTATATCTGTTCGGTAATCTTGTTTTATCTTTATTTTTTTGATGCATTAACAGGGAGAATACCATTAACGCAATCAACAAGAATAAACCTATTACAGGTAGCATGATTTGCATTTTATCACCTAGTGCAATAATAACGTAATATAACTATGCTGTGTGCCTTATACTTTAACGAGCGGACGCTGGCAGGGTGCTTTTGCTACCCGCCAAAAAGTCCGGCGGTCAGCACTCTACTGGAATGAAGTGTACGGATTACGCGGGCGGGACGCATACCCTGTTTAGGGTATTATCGTGAAATAATATCATCCCTATCCGAAAAGTGGGAGATAAAGCACTATTTCCGTGCCCGCCGGCCCGCCCTGTATCGTCAGGCGCGCGCCAAGCTTATTGGCCCGCGAATGCATGCCGGCCAGCCCGTGGGAGCCGGGGCGGACAATCTCGGGCAACATGCCGTGGCCGTCGTCGGACACCCGGATGACCACTTCCTCACCCACCGGTTTGATCTCGATGCGGATACGGGACGGCTGCGCGTGCTGCAACGCATTATTAATGGCTTCCTGCACTATCCTCAGTATGGACAGCGCGGATTCCGGCGTCAGGTAGTTCAGGGAAGGGATCGGCGACACATCCCACTCCAGGTTGATGCCCAGCGCGCTCAGGCGCGGCTGCAGGCGAAAGCGCAGGTTTCCCAGCAGCGGCAGCAGGTCGTGCTCGGTCAGATCCAGCGAGTCGATAATCAGGCGTAAATCCTGCAATGACTCCTCGATATGGCGGGCCAGTTCCTCCGGGTCGCTGTCATGACGGCGCGCCAGGCGCAGGGCGGTAATCAGCTGCGCGCCCATGCCGTCGTGCATATCCTGCAGGATGCGCGCCCGTTCGGCGACAATGGCCGCGCGCTTTTCAATCTGGCTGCCTTCGCGATCGATAATAAACCGCTCGGCAAAGAAGTAGATCATGACAATACAAAACGGCAGGGCGCCGACAAAACTCCAGCGGAAGCTATCCCAGGGCAGCCATTCCATGATGATTAAATAGGACTGCGCGACGGTGAGCGTCCATAGCAGCCCGGTCGAGGATAAGGCAATGAGCTTAACCGAGCGCGTTTTCAAGCCACGGGCCAGCAACAGGCCGATGGGCACCAGGCGAAACGCCACATGGGGCCAGGTGATAAGCCAGGTGCGATCCGTCGCCTCGCCCACGATCATCGTGGCGATGACGATAATGATCGTCAGCAGGGTAAGCCCGTGCAGCAATGGCGGGAACCAGCGCAGCCGCGCGCCGGAAAGACGATAACCCGCCACGCACAGCGCCCAGTACATGATGGTGGTAATAATGACCCGCAGGGCCTCCTGGGCGCCCAGGGGAATAGCCAGGTCGGCCAGGTAGGCGAGCAGCGTGGCCAGTGAGGCCAGCAGGGCGAATTGGATAATAAACAGGCGCCTTTGCCGCCAGGTATAGGCCACCAGGAAACACAGGGAGCCGGCAATGAGCACCAGGAGCACATAAGGCACAATGACCTGCAGCAGATACCGCTCGAACCACACGGCGCGCAGCGACAATGCCGGCCCCAGGCGGATGGCGGAAAGACCGCTGCGCAGCGCGCTGTCCCCCTCCAGCCTGACGGCCAGCTGGTTATCGCCGTTACGGAATAAACCGGCTGGTAATACTATATATAACGGCGACTCATTCATCGGCACCACATGCCGCCCGGCGATGTCGTTGAACCGTACCCCCGGATTAAGCAGCGATCCGTTAAGCCAGATTTCCCCCGCCACCGAAAGATGCGGCAGGTATAAGGCCAGCGGCTGCTCCGGCAGCGAGTCGAGATGAAAGGCCAGCCGATACCAGGCGATACCGTTTAGCGTCGGCGCGCGCAAACGCCAGTTATCCGGCAACGTCACCGTGGCGCCATGCCGCGCCGGCGGCGTGCAGTCGCTGTTGATGATAAATTCGGCGCGATCCAGCAGTACCGTGTTATGCGGTTCGTCGGGATCGATGTCCAGCGGCGCCGCGGCGTCGGCAAGCAGCGCCAGGCTTGACAGCAGCGGCAGCAGGAGCGCCGTTGCACACCACGACCACATCCATCGCCTGCGTGTCGCGCGCATTAAATCAGGCCCTGGTTCCGTGCCTGGATAATGGCTTCTACCCGGTTGTGAACGGCCAGTTTACTGTAGATATTTTTGATATGGGTAGCGACGGTATGCGTCGATATATTAAGCATGCGCGCGGATTCCGCCACGGTAAATCCCTGTGAAATATGCCGGAGGATATCGACTTCGCGCGCGGTCAGGGCATCCGGCCGCGCCGTCGCGCTGGATTTTTCCACCGGTTCAAATCGTTTTAGCAGATGACGGGCGATTTGCGGCGATAACGGCGCGCCGCCGGCATGCACCAGCTCCACCGCCCTGGCGAATTCATCAAGGGATGTATCTTTGAGCAGATATCCGCGCGCGCCGGCTTCGATGGCGCGGATCACATGGGCCTCGTCGCCGAAGATGGTGGCCACCAGCACCGCCGTCCGGGACGCCTGCTGCTGCAACGATTTGATCAGTTCAATCCCGTCGCCGTCGTGCAGGCCCAGATCGATAATGGCGACATCCGGAACGGTATGCCGCAGCAGCGTCCATGCATCGCTTAAGGTAGAGACGCTGCCCGCCAGCGTCAAGCGGGGATGGCTTAATACCATGGACTCGAACTCCATGCGCATGGGTTCATCGTCTTCAACCAGTAAAACCGTGATGCTGGAAGTATTCATGATTACGCCAAAGGATTGGAATTAAATCAATAAGTCCAATAGGGATTATCTATGGCCCTAACCTGTGAATACTGTCCACGGGCCAGGGGCTATTTGATTATTTATCTTGATGAAATCGGTGAATTTAGTTTTACATGTAATGGACCCATTGTGAAGATCTGGTCAACGCCGGGTTAGCAATATTTTCGTTATCTTTACCTGTAAAAGACGTTATAAATAGTGATTCTCGCGGGCGGCTGGCCGGCCGGGCGAAAAATGCGGCTGGATGTTGATGTTACCGCCGTATATAAAGTTTTAGCATGGCGTGGCCCAGCGTTTTAATAATCAACATGCCTGCCGAATAACCATTAAATTTATTGATGATTGATTTTTCCCGGCCATGGAGGATATCGCGTTAGTTTATTAGCGCACCCGCGCAAATGCGGCGGGCGGGCGGCGGTAAAAACATATTCTTGCCCTTTATTCTTGGGTATCATGGCGGTGACCTGCATCAACTTGCTAGGGATATCCTTATGCTGGAAACCTCTCAATTCCTTCCTTTTGCCGCCATTGCGCTGGGTCTGGTGCTGACGCCGGGGCCGAATATGATTTATCTGGTTTCCCGTTCGGTATGCCAGGGGCCAAAAGCCGGAATGATTTCGCTGGGCGGCGTGGCGCTGGGGTTTGTATTTTATATGCTCTTTGCCGCGTTGGGCATCACGGCGTTATTAATGGCCATTCCTTTTGCCTATGACTCATTGCGCTTTGCCGGGGCGTTATACCTGCTTTATCTGGCATGGCAGGCGGTAAGGCGTGATGGGTCTTCCCCCTTCCAGGTCAGGCGGCTGTCGCGAGACAGCACGCCAAGGCTCTTCGCCATGGGACTGCTCACCAGTATATTGAATCCCAAGGTGGCGATACTGTATCTGTCGCTGCTGCCGCAGTTTATCATTCCGGCTCACGGCCATATATTCAGCCAGTCGCTGATGCTCGGATTGACGCAAATTATCATCAGCGTCAGCGTTAATGCGCTGATTGCGTGGTCGGCGGCCAGCATCGCCGCCTTCTTCGGCGCCCGGCCGTTATGGCTTACCCTGCAGCGCTGGATAATGGCCAGCGTATTGGCGGGGCTTGCCCTGCGCATGGCGGCCGAAGGGCGGCGCTGATACCGAATTATCACCTTAACGCTGAAGCCGGCTTTCGCCATCCCCCCTGCTGAGCACAGGACCCGTATGGGTCCGTTTATCTACAAATCCTGAAAGCTAATCTTTTATTGAGAAGTAAAAATCAATTAATAATATTTCATTTCAAAAGAAATAACTTTCATAATGTGATGCATATCTAACAAAACATAAGCTAAGACGGATATCTTAAGCAGCGCAATACGTCGATGCCCCCCATCGGCAAAGGTGCTTTTCCGCCTATTTACCACGAATGGAGAAAAATATGATTGAGGTGATCGCCCACGGCGCCGAGTGGTTTATCGGCCTGTTTCAAAAAGGCGGGTCGGTGTTTGTCGGTATGGTGACCGGCATCCTCCCGCTGCTTATCAGTTTATTGGTTATCATGAACGCCCTGATCGTCTTTGTCGGCCAGGGCAGGATCGAACGCCTGGCCCAACGCTGCGCGGGTAATCCGGTATCGCGTTATCTGCTGCTGCCGGTGATTGGCACCTTTGTTTTTTGTAATCCCATGACCTTGAGCCTGGGGCGTTTTATGCCGGAAAAATACAAACCCAGCTATTACGCCGCCGCCTCGTACAGTTGCCATTCCATGAACGGCCTGTTTCCCCATATCAATCCGGGTGAGTTATTTGTCTATCTCGGTATCGCCAACGGGTTGACTACGCTAAACCTGCCGCTGGGGCCGCTGGCGGTGAGTTACCTGCTGGTGGGGATGTTCACCAACTTTTTCCGCGGGTGGATAACCGATCTGACCACCTCGATTTTTGAACGCAAAATGCGTATCCAACTTGATCAGCATGTCCGCTTGTAACCCCAGGAGAAGGCGATGAACACGTTTATTCGTATTGAAAAAGGCGAAAGCGGTTGGGGCGGTCCCCTACTGATCGAGGCCGTGCCGGGCAAAAAAGTGGTGTATATCACGGCGGGCACGCGTCCGGCGATTGTCGATCGCCTGAGCCGGCTCACCGGCTGGCCGGCGGTGGATGGTTTCAGGGAAGGCGAGCCGCCGGCGGACGAGATTGGCGTGGTGGTGATTGATTGCGGCGGCACGCTGCGCTGCGGCATCTACCCCAAGCGCCGCATTCCCACCGTCAATATCCATGCCACCGGCCGCTCCGGACCATTGGCGCAATTTATCCTGGAGGACATTTACGTCTCCGGCGTGCGTGAACAGAATATTCAACGGGTGGCGGATGACGAATCCGACCTTGACGCCGCGCCATCGCCGCAGCCGGGCGCCCATCAGCCCACCCGGGACGAAAGCCCGCCGGCCAAGGCCCCGGGCCGCGATTACGACACCAGTAAAAAAATTACCGAACAAAGCGACGGACTGCTGGCGAAAGTCGGCATGGGCATGGGATCGGTGGTGGCGGTGTTCTTCCAGGCCGGACGTGAAACCATCGATACCGTGCTGAAAACCATCCTGCCTTTTATGGCCTTCGTGTCGGCGCTTATCGGCATCATCATCGCCTCGGGCCTGGGTGACTTTATCGCCCACGGCCTGACGCCGCTGGCCAATAGTCCCATTGGCCTGGTGACGCTGGCGCTGATCTGCTCCTTTCCGCTGCTGTCGCCGTTTCTCGGCCCCGGCGCGGTAATAGCGCAGGTTATCGGTGTTCTGGTCGGCGTGCAGATTGGCCAGGGCCATATTCCTCCCCATCTGGCGCTGCCGGCGCTGTTTGCCATTAATGCCCAGGCGGCCGCCGATTTTATCCCGGTCGGGTTGTCATTGGCCGAAGCCAAGCAGGATACGGTCCGGGTTGGCGTGCCTTCGGTGCTGGTCGGCCGTTTTTTGACCGGCGCGCCCACCGTCTTGCTGGCCTGGGCGGTGTCCGGGTTTATTTACCATTAATATCAACGGATTTTGGAGTATGTATGCAGACGATTTACCAGACCACCTTTACGCGTGTCGGTGATTATGCGCGCGAATCGCTGGCCGACAATATGCTCATTACCTTTCGGGAAGGCGCGCCGGAAGATATCGAGGCCTACTGTTTTATTCACCGTCCCGGCGATATGCAAGGAGAGTTGGAAGCCGGCGCCACCTTGACCCTGGCCAACGAGGTGTTCCCCATTACGGCGGTGGGTGAGGTGGCGGATAACAACCTGCGCGAGCTGGGCCATATCACCATAAGGTTTGATGGCGCGGCGCAGGCCGAATATCCCGGCACCATCCATGTCGCCGGTGCGACCCCGGTTGATGTTCCGGTTGGCAGCGCGTTAACCATTCAGGCTTAATTTATTATCATGTAGGAGCAGTATATGAAGCAGGTTGCGGTAGTCATTGGTGGTGGCCAAACCCTTGGGGCCTTTTTATGCGCGGGCGTGGCAGAGGCCGGTTATAGAGTAGCGGTGGCCGATTTAAATGCGCAGCATGCCTGGCAGGTCGCGTCCGATATCAACGCACGTCTGGGTGAGGATACGGCATTTGGTTTTGGCGTCGACGCGACGAATGAAGAGAGCGTGATACGCTTGTCCAAGGCGGTGGACGGGCAGTTCGGTCAGGTGAACCTGCTGGTCTACAGCGCGGGCCTTGCCAAGGCGGCGCCCATTACCCAGTTTAACCTGGTGGATTTCGATCTGTCGTTACAGGTTAATCTGGTGGGGTATTTCCTGTGCGCGCGCGAGTTTACCAAATTGATGATCCGTGACGGCGTCGCCGGGCGGATTATCCAGATAAACTCCAAATCAGGTAAAGTGGGCAGTAAGCATAACTCGGGTTATAGCGCCGCCAAGTTCGGCGGCGTGGGGCTGACCCAATCACTGGCGCTGGATCTGGCGGAGTACGGCATCACCGTCCATTCGCTGATGCTGGGCAATTTGCTTAAATCGCCCATGTTCCAGTCGCTGTTGCCGCAGTATGCGCAAAAGCTCGGGCTGCGCGCGGATCAGGTCGAACAATATTATATCGACAAGGTCCCGTTGAAACGCGGCTGCGAATATCAGGATGTGCTGAATATGCTGCTGTTTTATGCCAGTGACAAAGCGTCCTACTGTACCGGTCAATCGATCAATATTACCGGCGGGCAGGTGATGTTCTGACCGGCGCGGCCCCGCCGGAAGCCTCCGGCGGGCAATTTCCCCCCAAGGAGAACGACGGATGGGCGCAACCTCGCTGCTGGTGTTGATTGCGGTACTGGCCTGGATGGGCCAGATTATCCTGGGCGGATGGCAAATCCGCAGCTTTAACCGCGCCTTTGACGCCCTGTGCCGCCAGGGCGCGGTGGGCGTGGGCCGCTCCGCGGGCCGTTTTAAGGCCAGGGTGGTGCTGGCGCTGGCCTTTGACGGCGAGCACCGGGTATGCGACGGCTTTATCCTGCGCGGCATCACGGTATTTGCGCGCCCGCGGCGGTTGACGGCGCTTATCGGCCTGTCAAAAGAGCAGCTTATCCCTTATGCGCTGTTCCCAAAAGATCCGGCATTGCAAACCGCGCTGTCGTTGGCGATTAAACCGAAATTGTGATATTTTCATTTTAAAAGGTAACACCTTTTATTTGGAATGATGTTCAGGGTATAATATCCCCCGGAACGTTATTTTACCTGTCGGTTCGGAAATCGTTATGAAACCAAAGCAACGCCACGCAGCAATTCTGGAACACTTGCAAACGTACGGTAAAACGGCGGTGGAGGAACTTGCCAGCCGTTTTGCCACCACTGGTACCACCATTCGCAAGGACTTGACCTTATTGGAAGAGGAAGGGGCGGTTATCCGTACCTATGGCGGGGTAGTCCTGAGCCGGGAAGAGGGCGATCAGCCCATCGACCGGAAAACCCATATCAACACCGCCAAGAAAAAACAGATTGCCCGCCGGGCGGCCGGCCTGATCAATGACGGCGATTCCCTGATCTTCGACGCCGGCAGCACCGTGCTGCAAATGGTGCCGTACCTCGCGCAGTTCAACAATATTACCGTGATGACCAACAGCCTGACGATTGTCAATGAACTGGTGGAATTGGATAACGATCAAACCATTCTGATGCCCGGGGGCACCTATCGTAAAAACTCCGCATCGTTTCACGGTAGCCTGGCCGAGGCGGCGTTTTCCCATTTTAGTTTCGATAAGCTGTTTATCGGCGCCGACGGGGTGGATTTGAACGCCGGGGTCACCACCTTCAACGAAGTCCATACGGTTAGCCAGGCCATGTGCCGGGCGGCGCAGCAGCTGATCCTGCTGGTGGATTCATCGAAATTCGGCCGTAAAAGCCCGAATGTCGTCTGTGAGCTGAGTGCCGTGCATCTGCTGATCACCGACCGCGATATCAACCCCGTTTACCTTGCCGCGCTGCGGGAAATGGGCATCGAGGTGATGTTGGTGGGAGAAGATGATGAATGACATATTATTGGAATATGCGCGGGAAACCCTGGATATCGAAATAACCGAAGCGCGGCGCATGCGCGATCGCCTGGACGGCAGCGTGTCGCGCGCCTGCAGGCTGCTGCTGGACTGCCGGGGCAAAGTGGTGATTTCCGGTATGGGCAAGTCGGGGCATATCGGCAAAAAAATTGCCGCGTCGCTGGCCAGCACCGGCACGCCGGCCTTTTTTGTCCATCCCGCCGAGGCGCTGCATGGGGATCTGGGCATGATAGGCCGGCAGGATGTGGTGGTGTTTATCTCCTACTCCGGCCGCGCCCAAGAGCTGCGCCTGATTTTGCCCCTGCTGGCGGAAAGCGACATACCGGTGATTGCCGTTACCGGCAACGCCGATTCGCCGCTGGCCCGGGCCGCCGCCTGTGTGCTGGACGTCGGGGTGGCGCGGGAGGCCTGTCCGATGGGGCTGGCGCCGACCTCGAGCGCGGTGAACACCCTGATGATCGGTGACGCGCTGGCCATGGCGCTGATGCGTTACCGCGGATTTGACGCCGAGCAGTTTGCCCGCTCGCATCCCGGCGGCAGTCTGGGCGCCAGGCTGTTGAACCGGGTGCATCATGTGATGCGTCGCGGCGGGCAATTGCCGAAGATCGACCGGCAGGATAGCGTGATGGCCGCGATGCTGGAACTGAGCCGTACCGGCCTGGGGCTGGTAGCGGTCTGTGATGCTGAAAACCGGGTGGCGGGCGTGTTTACCGACGGCGATCTGCGCCGCTGGCTGGTAAAAGGGCGTAGGCTGGATGAACCCATCGCGCCGGCCATGACCCGGCCGGGCTACCTGTTGCCCGAGGAATGGCGCGCCGGGGCCGCGCTGGAGGCGTTGCATCAGCAACATATCACCGCCGCGCCGGTGGTGGATGTTAAGGGGAGGCTGGTCGGCGCGCTTAATCTGCACGATCTGCATCAGGCCGGGATAGGCTGACCGGACGTCATTGCCGGCAGCGGGTTTTACCGCCGGTTATATTTTCATGTAAGGCGCACGCATAAACCGGTAATTCGGCATTCTTTTTATTATTTGGTTGCAGAAACATTGAACGGCTATAATCAACCGCGGTATTATCACCCGCGGACGCGGGGTAAATTATATTTTTATATTGCCGGGAAAATAGGATATTTATACCGGTCAGGTAAATGTATTTATTATCAGCATACTTTTTTGATTAACTTTATCAGTTTATTTGATTAGATACCTGAGTGAATGTCGGGTAACGTAGCCCTACATTGTGACGAATATCATAGAAGATAACCCTTATGTTTACTGCTATTAATAATGGATTTGCACGTTTCGTTGATGGCCCCAATGCGGGTAAGCTGTTGCTACGCCTGACTTTCGGCATATTGATGTTGTTTCACGGTTATGCCAAAACCCAGCACGGCGTCGGCTGGATTGCAGATTTATTGCAGAGCCACGGCCTGCCCGGTTTTATTGCCTATGGCGCATTTATCGGCGAAATCATCGCCCCTATTATGATTATTGTCGGATTTATGACCCGCCTAGCGGGATTTATTTTTGCGTTTAATCTGCTGGTGGCTACATTATTGGTCGGCATGGGACATTTTTATAAACTGACGGAAGTTGGCGCCTGGGCGCTGGAAACGGAAGCACTCTATTTTTTCGGCGGCCTGATTATCATGCTGGTGGGACCGGGTAAATACGCGGTAATGAAAAACTGATATCGGCGGCGCGGTCCGGTTGCCATGGCCTGGCCGCGCCTCAGGTCAATGATGGCACGATAATCTCAGCGCCAGCGCCACCAGCGTGACCAACAGTACCGGCAAGGTCATCACCACCCCGACGCGAAAATAATATCCCCAGGAAATGTTCAGGTTCTTTTTGGCCAGGACATGCAGCCAAAGCAGTGTTGCCAGGCTGCCGATGGGCGTGATTTTGGGGCCGAGATCGCAGCCGATGACATTGGCGTAGATCATCGCCTGTTTAATGACCCCGGTTGCCGTGCTGCCTTCGATGGACAACGCCCCGACCAGCACGCTGGGCAGGTTATTCATGACGGAGGATAACAGCGCCGTCACGAATCCCGTGCCAAGGGTGGCCGCCCACAGGCCATGGGCGGCGAACCGGCTTAACAGCGCGGACAGCGAGTGGGTCAGCCCGGCGTTGCGCAGCCCATACACCACCAGGTACATTCCCAGCGAAAAAATAACGATTTGCCAGGGCGCGCCGCGCAATACCCTGCCGGTGTCGATGGCATGGCCCTTTTTCGCCACGGCAAACAGTATCAGCGCCCCTACGGCGGAAATCAGGCTGACCGGGACACCCAAGGGTTCAAGGCCGAAAAATCCCCCCAACAGCAGCAGTAAAACCACCCAACCGGCACGGAAGGTGGCCTTATCGCGAATGGCGTCCTTTGGCGCCGGCAGGCGCGTTAGATCATACTTTACCGGTATCTCGCGGCGGAAAAACAAGTGCAGCGTGATAAGGGTAGCGGCAACCGCGGCGAAATTTACCGGCACCATGACCGAGGCATAGGCATTGAACCCCAAGGTAAAATAATCCGCCGAAACGATATTCACCAGGTTCGACACCACCAGCGGCAGGCTGGCGGTGTCGGCGATAAAGCCCGCCGCCATGACAAACGCCAGGGTGGAGCTGCGCTTGAAACCCAGCGCCAGCAGCATGGACATGACGATAGGGGTGAGGATCAGCGCCGCGCCGTCATTGGCAAACAGGGCGGACACCGCGGCGCCCAGCAGGATGGTGTAGCTAAACAGCAGCCTGCCCCGTCCGTTTCCCCAGCGGCCGACGTGTAACGCCGCCCAGGTAAAGAAGCCGGATTCATCCAGCAGCAGGCTGATGATAATGATGGCGATAAAGGTGGCGGTGGCGTTCCAGACAATCTGCCACACCACCGCGATATCCGCCACGTGCACCACCCCGCTCAGCAGGGCAAGCACGGCGCCGAGCATGGCGCTCCAGCCGATGCCCAGTCCCTTGGGTTGCCAAATAACCAATACGATGGTGAGGATGAATATTGCTACGGCTGCTGCCATGACGCCCCTCTTTACGGACAGCGGGCGATTATCGTTGAGAAGCTGTCCGGCAGGTTATTAGTTGGCTAAATATAGCCATAAGTTATAAAAATGGGTATTCATTACCGCCTAAACCTGCGATGGCGCATCGGCAACCTCCCTGCGCGGCCGCCGGGCCGCCGGTTTATTTGGCGATGATCCTTAACGGCAGCAGCAGCGGTATCACGCCGATAAGCATCAGCGCCACAATGCTTAACGCGGGGACAATACCGATATGATCGCCAAGCGCGCCGTAAGCGATGGGCATTATCGCCCCGCAGCCAAGTGAAATGGTGTAGAAAATAGAGAACGCACGGGTCTGCTGGCCGGGTTTGGCGAGCTCCGCCACGGTGCCGTACAATATGGACGACGTGCCGTTCAGCGCAATGCCCAACGGAATAAATAACAGATAACTGACCGATAAGGGAGTAAATAACAACGCGATGATCAATCCGGCGGTTAGCGCTTCGCTGACGGCCACGGTGCGTAATATTCCCAGCCATGGCGCCAGCGCGCCGCAGGCTAATTTACCGCAGGCGCCGCCGATAAAAATGGCGGTTAACGCGAAGCCGACTTCAGCGTGCGTCGCCCCTTTGGCCGCCAGTAAAAAGGGCAGGAAGGTCAGGGTGCCCGCGCGCGTGGCGTTATCCAGGCTGCCGATCATACATAAACAAGCAAAGGCGAACTTACGCCGTGCCTCCGGCAGTAGGGCGTTTTCCGGGGCGGCGCCGGCGGGCGGGGCGGCGCGCGGCGCGGCGGATAGCGGCCCGGTGACTTTTCTGGGCAGTAAAAAACGCAGGCCGGCCGCCGTCACGCAACCCAGCGCCGCGATAACCTGTACCGATGTGCCCCAGGAGACGATCAATAACAAGCCTGAGATGGCGCTGGGAATCAGGCTTTTGCCGACATCGCCAAAAAAATTATAGGTACTTAGGGCCAGCCGGGTTTGCCGGGCGGCGAAACGGTGTGAAATATAGCTCGAGGCCAATGGGTGCTGCACGCTGGCCCCCATGCCGCCGAGAATAATCAGCGCCATAAGCTGAATGATGCCGCTGGAGAAAGCATATAAAAATAACGCCGAGGATAATAACAGCGTGCCGGCTATCAGCAGTTTGCGCTCGCCGAACTTTTTGCCCAATTCGCCCGCCGGGATTTGCCATACGGCCAGGGATCCCGAAAAAAGCGTCTTCAGCAACCCGATCTGCATCATCGACAGGCCGAACTGCTGCTGCCATATGGCAAACAGCAGGTAGTGCATGTCGGTGGCGCCGTCATGATATAAATGCGCCAGGCTGGTGGCGCTCAACACCCTTCGGCCGGCGCGGGCATCCGTTAACGTTTGCGCGGTGGCGTTATCTTTCGCTATCGTCATAAAAATCCTGATGGGGCATGGCCGGATACCCGCATGCGCGGCGTCGTTTGGCCTAACCGGCCCGGGCCGGTCAGCTGAATAAATGACAGGCAACATGATGCCTGTCGCCGAGGATGCGTTCAACCGGAACCTGCTCAAAACAATGCGCCGCCGCATGCGGGCATTTGCCGCTGAAGACACAGCCCCGGCCGGACGTGCGATCCGCGCCGGCGTTGGCTGCCGGCGGGCGGGCCGGGGCAATCCTCAAACCCGGATGGGACGGCGGAATCGAGGCCAGTAAATACTGGGTATAGGGATGCCGGGCGGCGGCAAACAACGTATCCGTCGGTGCTTCCTCAACCAGGCGTCCCCGATACATCACGCCGATACGATCGGCGATATGGCGCACTACGCCGAGATCGTGCGCGATAAACAGATAAGCAAAGTTGTTTTCCCGCTGCAGCTGCAGCAGCAGGTTAAGGATCTGTGATTGAATGGAGACATCCAGCGCCGAGACCGGTTCGTCGCAGACAATAAGCCGGGGATTAAGGATCAGCGCCTTGGCGATGCCTATCCGCTGTCGCTGTCCGCCGGAAAATTCATGGGGATAGCGTTTGGCGTCCGCCGGGCTGAAGCCGACCCTGGTGAGCAGCCGCCCGACCCGGTCCTGGCGTTCTGCCCGGTCGCCGATGCCATGGATCAGCAACGGCTCCGCCACGCTGTAACCGATGGTGCGCTTTGGATCCAGGGATGACAGCGGGTCCTGGAATATCATCTGGATATCTTTGCGCAGTTCGCGCAGCGCCGCCGCCGACAGGCTGAAAATATCCCTGCCGGCAAAATCGGCGCGCCCCGAGGTGGCGTCGATAAGCCGCAGCAAGGTCCTGCCGGTGGTGCTTTTGCCGCTGCCCGATTCGCCCACCAGGGCGTAGGTTTCCCCCGCGTTGATATGAAAGCTGACGTCATCCACCGCATTGACCCTACGGCGGCGGAATCCCTCCCGGACCTTAAAGGTTTTGGTAAGATGCCGGACGCTCAGCAGGGGAGGCGAACCAGGGTGGTTTTGGTCCATTACGCGGTCCCCCGGTCGAGTTCCCCGGCTTTCCAGCAGCGCACGGCATGGCGGGGGGAGTCCGGGCCGCCGGTCGCGCCCCCGTCCGATACCATGTCAAGCGGCGGATGCCGGCGGCAAATTGCCCCGGCAAACGGGCAGCGGGGCGCAAAACCGCAGCCGGCCGGGCTTTCGCTCGGCGGCGGCACGCTGCCCTTGATTTCCGTCAGTATCGACTTACGCGCGGCGCGCGTACCCGGGATCGCCGCCATCAAACCACGGGTATAAGGATGACGTGGCCGGTCAAACAAGGTCATGACATCGGCTTCCTCCACGACTTCCCCTAAATACATAACGATAACCCGCTGGCACATTTGTGCGACCACCGAGAGATCGTGGGTAATGAGGATGATGCCCATGCCGTTGGCCGCTTTCAGGGATTCCAGTAGCGCCAGGATCTGCGCCTGTATCGTCACATCCAGGGCGGTGGTCGGCTCATCGGCAATCAGCAGCGCCGGATGACAGGCAATGGCCATGGCGATCATTACCCGCTGGCGCATGCCGCCTGAAATTTCATGCGGATAGGCGGTGGAGCAGCGCAGCGGATCGTTAATGCCCACCTGGGACAGCAGCTCGATAATCCGCGCCTTCCGCCGCCCTTGGGGCAGGCCGGCGTGAAGCCGCAGGCTTTCGTCGATCTGGCGGCCGATGGTCATCAGCGGGTTTAAACTGGAAAGCGGATCCTGGAAAATCATCGACAGCGTGTTGCCCTGTATGGCGCGCCGCGCGCGCGCGGACAACCCGAGCAAATCCCGGCCGTTGAACCGCACGCCGCCCCGCACGGCGGCGATCCCGGGATCCAGCAATCCCATGATGGATTCGGCGGTGACGCTTTTGCCGCAGCCGGATTCGCCGATGATTCCCAGGGTTTCATGTTGTTGCACCTCGAAGGAAACCCCGCGCACCGGCCTGACAACGCCATTTTCGGTGGCTATCATTACCGACAGGTCATTAACCGTCAACAGCGGGCCGGTGCTGGAGATCATGGTCTACGGCCTGGCTCTTAACAAACCCAGCACGCGCCGGGACAGGGGGCGAACGTTGGGGTCAAGGAGATCCCTGAGCCCATCGCCGATGATATTGAGCGCAAAGATCAGGATAATAATCGATATGCCGGGAAAAAAGGTCATCCACCAGGAGGTGAAGATGACCTTTTTGCCTTCCAGTAACAAATTGCCCAGGCTCGGCATGGGCGCCGGAACGCCGGAGCCGAGAAAACTCAACGCCGCCTCGGTTAGGATGGCTACGGAGAAGATAAAGGTGATCTGCACGATAAAAGGCGATATCACATTCGGCATGATATGGCACCAGATAATGCGGCCATCGGTTGCTCCCTGCGACCGCAGGCCCTCGATGTAATTTTTCTCCTTTATCACCAGCGCCGCCGAGCGCACCACCCGCGCAACCGAGGGGATATAGACCAGCGCCAGCGCCAGCACCACATTCAGGGTGTTCGGTCCCAGGATGCCGACGATGGCGATGGCCAACAGCAGCGAAGGGAAGGCGAACAAACCGTCACAGATGCGCATGGCAATAAGGTCCACCTGCCGGTACCAGGCCGACAGCAGGCCGGTTATCATGCCGAACACGCCGGCGGCCACGGCGACCGAAAGCCCCACCAACAGGGAGATGCGAATCGCGTAGGCCACCCGCGCAAACAGATCGCGGCCGAAGTTATCGGTGCCGAACCAGTGTTGCAGGGTCGGGCTTTTTAAGCGGCTGAGCGGATCGAGGGCATAAAGATCGTACGGGCTGAAATACCCGCCGGCCAGGGACAGTATCACCATGAAAAGCAGTATGGCGCCGCCGGATAGCATCATTTTATTGTGGTATAACAATGGCATCTGCGTTTTCCTTGTGTTTGAATTAACGTCGCGCATTGGCATTTACCCCTTGGAAAACTTCATGCCTTAACGTTGATACGCGGATCGATAAACCCGAACGACAGGTCGACTACCAGGTTAATCAGCACATAGCTGGTGGTAATCAATAATACCGACCCTTGGATAACGGTAAAATCCCGCCGCTCAATAGAGTCGATAATCAATGACCCGACGCCTGGAATGCCGAACACGCTTTCAATCACGATGGCGCCGGTCACCAGGGATCCGAAGGATTCGCCGCAGATATTAAGCACCGGGATCCAGGCATTTTTAAACGCATGGCGCAGCAGTACCGCCCGCTCGGAAACGCCTTTGGCCCGGGCGGTCTTGATATAGTTCTCATTAAGCACGTCCAGCATCACCGCGCGGGTCATCCGCGCCAGCAGGGCGGCGATGCGGATGGCCAGCGCCAGCGCCGGCAGGCACAGGTAATACAGGTTTTGCCACAGGCTCAGGTGGTCGGATTTATAGCCGATCACCGGAAACCAGCGCAGGTGGACGGCAAAAAAGAAGATCAGGAACAGGCCGAGCAAAAAGCCCGGAATCGAGAGGCCGAAGGTCGACAATCCCATAATCAGGCGATCGGTAAAGCGTCCGCGCCGGTAAGCCGCCGCGATGCCGCCCAGGATACCGAGCAGCATGGCCATGCTTTGCGCCAGCAACGCCAGCGACAGCGTGGGTTTCAGATGTTGCGTGAACAAAGAGGCCACGCTTTCCTGCATAAACAGGGAACGGCCCAGATCGCCTTGCAGGATCCGGGAAAACCATAACCAGAACTGTTCAATTAACGGCCGGTTAAGGCCGAGCCGATCGCGCATCGCCAGTATGTCCTCTGGCCGGGCATCATTGCCGAGAATCACCAGCACCGGGTCACCCGGCGCAAGATGCACCAGGCAGAACACCACGACGGCCACCACCAGCAACACCGGGATCAGCGCCAAAAGGCGGTGCATCGCATACCATAACATCGGTTTATCCTTGCCTGCCGTCGGCGGGGCGATGGTTATTGTTTATCCGTAACCTGGACATTCCATAACACCGGGCCGATTAAATCCGTATAACCTTTCACGCTGTCCTTGACGGCGATAGGCTCAGGCTGGGTATGGCCCAGTACAATCACCGGCAGATATTGCCAGGTCAGGACGTGCAGCTTATCCACCAGGGGTTTGGCCTCCTTGAGCGAGGGCGCCTGTTTAATCTGATCGAGGACGCTGTCGATCCCGGGGCTGTTCGACCAGCCGGGGAAGTTGGCGCGCGAGTCGAGGAACGGGTATTGATGCAGCACCTGGCGCATGGAAAATTCCAGGGCGCACAGATCAAAGTTTTTGGGATCCTGGCGCCGCTGCAATACCGTCGGCCAGTCATATACATCCAGCCGCGACTTTACGCCGATTTGCTTGAGCACCTGTTGGGCGACTATCGCCAGGTTGTAAAGTTCGGCATATTCCTTGGTGGCGATGATCACCACCTCTTGCCCCTGGTATCCGGATTCCTTGACCAGCTTCCTGGCCTCGTCGAGCTTATTGACGTTATAGAAAGGCTTGCCGACCCCGCTATACCAGTCCACCTGCTGTGGAAATCCCAGCGAGGAATCGGCGCGAAAAAAACGGCGATCGCTGTATCCGGCCAGCAGGACGCTATCGACATCCAGCGCGGTATTAAACGCCTGGCGCAGTTTGACGTCGGCAAAGGGCCCGGTCTTTTTATTAAATAAATAGGTGATAAGCGAACCGCCGGTATCAGGGGTAAATAACGTCACGCCGGGGGCCTGTTTCAGGGTATCGATATTGTCCTTGGGCAGGTTGAACACCAGATCGTATTCACCGGTCAGCGCTCCCGCCAGCCGCGTGGATTCATCGGTAACATAACGGAAATAGATATCTTTCACGTAGGCGTTCTTTTTACCCGACAGGCCGCTGGCCGGTTCGCTGCGTGACACATAACCATCATTGCGGGCGAGATGCAGAAACTCGCCCTGCTTAAACTCCGCCAGCCGGTAGGGTCCGGTGCCAATCAGCTCGGTCACCGGACCTTTGGTTTCATTGGCCCGGTCGATAATGCTTTTGGGCATGATGGCGGCGATATTCTTCACATCGGCCAGGATATTAAGCGTAATCAGCGACGGCGTTTTCAGCGTTAATCGCACGGTTAACGGATCGATCTTGGTAAACGCCGCGCCCGGCAGGTTGGCCTTGCCCTGGGTGGACAACGCCAGCCAGCGGTTCATGGACGCGACCACGTCATCCGCGGTCAGCGGCTGGCCGTTCTGGAAAACGATATGGTCGCGCAGGGTAAAGGTATAGACCAGCCGATCGTCGCTGAGCTGGTACCGATCGACCAGCTCGGGCACCGGCTCAAATTTATCGTTAATGACAAACAGCTCTTCGAATATATGGCGGTCGACGTCCGAGGTGGCGTTATTGGTGGTGAGATAGGGATCCAGCGTGCCGGGCCGGTTGCCATAAGCGATATTCAGGGCGCCGCCGCCGGTTGCCGGGGCGGCGTGCAGCGCATTGGCGTACCAGGGCAGGGCCGAGCACATAACAAGCAGGGCCGCATTTAACCGCGTGGTGTTCATCAACATCATCCTTGCCAAGATTATTGTGGTGAGGGTGGCAAACTTGCGCAGCCTTTGAGGCGGGTTTGTCATCAGTGGTAACTATTTTCTTTCTTGTCTCTGAGTCCCGCCGCCGGTCAGCGGCAAGGCTTCCGCCAGCGCGATGGCGGCGGCGATGCTGGTGACGCCGATAATATTGTGTCAACAGGCGTGGCCGATGGCGATCAGGGCGCCATATTCCGCCAGATAGGCAATGCCCGGGCCGGGTTTTCCGCTATCCTTGACGGCATAGAACGCGGTTTCATGGCCGGCCACATTCGAGGTGACGTCAAATCCCGCCTGGGCCAGCAGGCCGGTCAATACGCGGTTGGCATAACATTCATTATTGCCGGTTTCAGGATGCGCGTGTATATCATTGCTGACGGCGATATAGTAATCCCGCCGACGGTCAATGGCGCCGTCTATCCGTTTTATGGCGTTATCAGTGGTCATTTTTAACCTCATGATGAGATAGGTATTCCTGGAGCATGGTCAAAACCATACACCACTTTGCATTTGACCTTAAAATGAGAATAGCGCATAACCATAGCTAATTTCCGCACAGCCCGAACCGCCGCGATACTACCCGCTAATAAATAAATCAGGCGCGGCGACACCCTGGGTTTAGCTGCTTCAATTATTTTGCTATAAAAAAGATATAATAATAAAAAGTATTAATATCAATTAAATAGGAAAGTAATGGTTAAATAATGAACGTTTTCATCAAGACGTCAGGTTATTAGTTGTTTGTTTATTCATCCGTGGCGGCTGAATTTATCTTCATAAAGAATGTTTTTATTCCACGCGGGCGTATATTGCCATTTATTCACTTTAGACATCTATATCTTTGCTAAAAAGACCCGCTGTTTTGCCCTTATACTGTGCGCCTTGATAATACCGTAACGATAAAATTATTCGTTATCATTTCACAGGATACAGTATGCGAAAAATATTGACGGCCGCGCTTGGCGCGGCCAGCTGGTTAATGGCTTTATCCCCGGCCTTTGCTGCGGCGGTGCCGGATGAAGTGCGCATTGCCTACAGCGGCGGTTCCCAGGTGATAATGCTGGCGAAAGCGGACGGCAGCCTGGAAAAGGCGCTGGGCACCAAGGTAAAATGGGTACAGTTCGCCTCGGGCGCCGATGCGCTGAACTATTTCGCCAGCGACGCCATTGATATCGCCAACTTTGGCTCCAGTCCGGCCACCGCCGGTATCGTGCGCAAGCTGCCGGTGGAGATTGTCGGCGTTTCCGGCGTCATTGCCACCTATGAACGCCTGATCGGCAAGCAGGGTATCGATCGGTTGCAGGATATCGAAGGCAAACGGGTCGGCTACCCGCCCAATTCCACGTCCCAGTACGCGCTGGAAGCGGCCATTGCCGTGCATAAACTCGATCGCGGCAAGATTACCCTGATTCCGCTGCGTCCGGCGGAGATGGTGGCCGCATGGAAACGCGGCGATATCGACGCCGGTTATGTCTGGGCGCCCTTTGCCCAGGAGTTGGAGTCTTCCGGCGGCCATCAGGTGTTCGCCACCAAGGATCTGCAAAAAGACGGTTACCTGATTTATAACAACTATGTGGTCCGCAAAGCCTTTGCCCGGCAATATCCGCAGGTGGTGACCGATTTCCTGAAGGTGCATCAGCGCAAGGTGGATGAGTTCCGCCGCGATCCCGAGGCCGCCGCCGCCATCGTCGCCCGCGAAGTGGGCGCGCCCGTGGCCACCGCCACCAACACCCTGGCCGGCCTGGAGTATCCTTCCATCGCCGAGCAGGGCACCGCCGCCTGGCTGGGCGACGGTGCCGATACCGACCGCAGCGGCATCGGCCAGGCGGTGAATAAAACCGCCCATTTCCTGGAAAGCACCGGCGAGGTGCGTAAACGCGATATCCCCGCCACCTGGAACGAGGCGATTAATTCCAGTTACATTCGCCAGGCCGCGGGTAAATAAATACTGATATGAAAGCGGTTAATCATGTCGCCATTAGCGTCGTTTCGGTGACGCTGTTTTTCCTGTTGTGGCAAATCGCCGGCGAACGGCAGTGGGTCGACCCCTTATTGCTGCCGCCGTTATCCGATCTGGCCGAAACCACCGTTGAGCTGCTCCATGACGGCTATCGCCAAGTGCCGCTCTGGCAACATATCGCCATCAGCCTGGCGCGGGCGCTGAGCGCTTTCGCCGTCGCCATCGCCTGCGGCATCCCGCTGGGGCTGCTGATGGGGTTGTCGGAGCCGATCGCCGCCGCGCTCAATCCGTTTGTGCAGTTTTTGCGGCCGCTGCCGAAAATTGCCCTGATCCCGCTGGCGGTGGTGTGGCTGGGCATTGGCGAGTCGTCGAAATTTTTCCTGATTTTTATCGCTACCTTTCTTAGCGTCGTG
Source organism: Acerihabitans arboris (assembly GCF_010131535.1). Lineage (GTDB taxonomy): Bacteria > Pseudomonadota > Gammaproteobacteria > Enterobacterales > Enterobacteriaceae > Acerihabitans > Acerihabitans arboris. The sequence goes on along the minus strand of NZ_WUBS01000002.1, from coordinate 315,095 downwards.
GTGGGCGCAGCCGCCGCGGTGGAGCGGGTCGGCGGTGCACGGATCCGCGTGGCGCAGAGCCTGGGCGCCTCGCGCCGGCAGATTTTCTGGCGGGTGGTGCTGCCGGAGACCCTGCCAGAGCTGTTTACCAGCGTGCGCCTGTCCATCGGCGTCGGCTGGACGTCGCTGATTGCCGCCGAACTGGTGGCCGCCACGTCGGGCCTGGGGTGGATGGTGATCAACGCCAGCGCCTATCTGCGCACCGATATCGTGATGATTGGCATCCTGCTGCTGGGCGCCATCGGCTATATGCTGGACCTGGCGATCGTGGGCTTGCAGAAATGGCTGGTGCCCTGGGCGGGGAAGGACGCATGACGCCGCATATCGATGTTGAACATATCACCCTGGCCTTTGCCGGTAAACATGCGTCCCTGACGGTGCTGGACGATGTCTCGCTTACGCTTGCCAAAGGCGAATTCGTGGTGCTGCTCGGCCCCTCCGGCTGCGGCAAATCCACCATCCTGAATTTGATTGCCGGCTTCACCCCGGTGCGGCAAGGCCGGATCCTCTGCGCGGGCCGGCCGGTCAAAGCACCGCACCCGAGCCGGGGCATGGTGTTCCAGCAGCCCAACTTATTCCCGTGGCTGTCGGTATTGGATAATGTCACCTTCGGCGCGCGCATGGCGGGCCGGAAAAAAGCCGCGGCCGACGCCGATGCCAACGCCTGGCTTGACCGGGTGGGATTGAACGGGTTTGGCCAGCATGCGCCCTGGCAACTGTCCGGCGGCATGAAACAACGGGTGGCGCTGGCGCGGGCCTGGCTGCCCGACCCCGAGGTGCTGCTGATGGACGAGCCCTTCGGCGCGCTGGATGCGCAAACCCGGATGATGATGCAGGAGCTGCTGCGTGACGCCTGGCGGCAGACCGGCACGACGATTTTGTTTGTCACCCACGACGTGGAGGAGGCGCTGTTCCTCGCCGACCGGATACTGGTGATGTCGGCGCGGCCGGGTAACATTGTCGAAGAGGTGGTCCTGCCTTTCGGCCGGGACCGGGATATCGAGACCCTGGCGCAGGCCCCCGGCTACAGCCATATCAAACAACAGGTGCTGCATCGGGTGCGGGCCGAAGCCCGGCGCCATATGCTGTAACCCCTTGGGATGTCCGAGCGGGACCCGATCATCCGGTCCCGCAGGAAGAGAGGGACGCTATCGTGACAGCGGCTTCGGCGCGCCCAGTTTGGCCGCAAGCAGGGACAGGCCATAACACAGCAGGTAATAAATCAGGCCGATAAAGACAAAAATCTCGGTGGGATATATCTGCTCGCGATTATTGACCTGGCCGGCGACGGTGGTCAGCTCCGGCACGTTGACGATAAACGCCAGCGAGGTGTCCTTCACCAGGGAGACCATCAGCCCGATATAGGACGGCAGCAGGTTCGGCATCGCCTGCGGCAATAAAATCGTGCGCAGGATTTGCCACTCGCCAAGCCCCGAGGCGATGCCCGCCTCCACCTGCCCGGCAGGCAGGGCGTTCAGACCGGACAGCGTGGTGTGCATCACCGCCGCCGAGGTAAACCAGGCCAGGGCCAGGATCACCGTCAGCGGGCCGGGAATCGAACCGCCGAACAGGACAGGCAACAGGAAAAACATCCAGAAGATGACAAAAATCAGCGGGATGCCGCGGATAACCTCGGCCCAGATAAACAGCGCCCGGCGCGTCCAGCCCTGGTAGCGCCAGGCCAGGCACGCCAGCAATACGCCGGCCGCCAGCGCCAGCACGCCGCCGGAAAGCGCCATGATAATCGTCAGCAGCACGCCGCCCGGCTGGCCGTCGGCCAAACGGCCCCACAACAGGTAGGTCAGGTTATTGAGGATCACGTCGATATTAAAGGTCATGGCGCACCCCCTTGCCCCGAACGGCCGGCTGCGTCGCGGCGTCGACGGCCGCCACCAGGCGCTGCCGTCCGCCGCGTCGTTTCGGCCCGGATAACATCAGTAGCGATCCCATCGCCACGCCCAGCAGCAGGTAAAGCGCGGTGCCCACCGCAAAGCCCTCCAGCGCGTGGGCGTTGTAGCTCTCCACATGGCCGACCTGATAGGTTAATTCGGCAAAGCTGATGCCGCTGGCCAGTGAGGAGAGCTTCATCAGGTTCAGGTACTGCCCGACCAGGGGTTGCCAGGCGTTAAGCAATCCCTGCGGCAACAGCACATGGCGTAACATCTGTCCCTGGCTGAACCCCTGTGACAGCGCGGCTTCCTTTTGCCCCGCCGGCACGGAGTTCAAGCCGGCCTGGACCTCTTCGATTAAAAACGCCGCGCAGAACAGCGCCAGTCCCCAGCAGGCGCAAAGAAATTCCGGCGCCAGCCAGGGCACGTTGCCCGGCAGCACCGACCACGGGTGCATATCGCCGATGTAAAACCGCAGGCGCTGCGGCAGGGCGCTCCAGGCGGCAAAGTACCAGAACAACAGCTGCACCAGCAGCGGCGTGTTGCGAAATACCGCAACATAGGCCGCCACCAGGGCGTGGCCTGCGCGTCCAGGCGCCAGGCGCAGGCCCAACATCAGCAGGGCGATAAGGGTAGCCAGCAGGCTGGCGAGCAGGGTGACGTACAGGGTGGCGGCGAGACCGGAGAGGATCCATTGCCACGGCTGGCCGGTCAGCACGCCGGCCCAATCCAGATGCCAGGCCATCAGAGGTCTTCCACCCGCGCATGCAGCGGATTCAGTACCTTTTGCAAAAAGCGCCGCGCGCGCGGATGCACCGGCGCGGTGAAAAAGCTTTCCGGGTCGGCCTGCTCCAGGATGATTCCGCCGTCCATAAACACCACCCGATCGGCGATCTCGCGGGCAAAGCTCATTTCATGGGTGACCACCACCATGGTGATGCCGCTATGCGCCAGTTCCTGCATCACCTGCAGCACTTCGCCGATCATTTCCGGGTCCAGCGCCGAGGTGGGTTCGTCAAACAGGATAAGGCTTGGGTCGGTGGCCAGGGCGCGGGCAATCGCCACCCGCTGCTGCTGGCCGCCGGACAATTGCGCCGGAAAAGAGGACGCCTTGCCGCCCAGGCCCACCCGTTCCAACAGGGTGTGCGCCTTGGCATGCGCCTTGGCCCGCGTCCAGCCGTGCACCTTGACCAGCGCCAGGCTGACATTGTCCAGCGCGCTGAGATGGGCATACAAATTAAACTGCTGGAACACGAACCCGATATGGGTGCGTAACTCGCGCAGCGCCCGGCCTGTCAAGGCCGAGGTTGGCCGGCCGTTGATCAGGATTTCACCGCCGCTTACGCTTTCGAGCTGGTTAATCAGGCGTATCAGGGTGGATTTGCCCGATCCCGAGGGGCCGCAAATCGCCACCACTTCGCCGCGCCCGACGCTGAAATCCACCTGGCTGATCACCTGGTGCGGCCCGAAAAATTTATCTACCTGGCGGAATTCGACGGCGGGGGAAGCATGTGGGGCAGGGGTATCCGCCACCGGGGCGGCGGATGATTGCATATTGTCGTACTTGGATTGCATTAGTTCAGCCCGATCAGTTCGCTTTTATTTTAAACAAACGTGGTTGAGGCGACTTAGTCTGCGGCCCAAACCAAATATTATAAATAGAGGTGGCCTGGCCGTTTTGCTCCAGTTTCAGCAGCTCATTATTAACAAAGGAGAGTAACGCGGTTTCGCCTTTTTTAACGCCGACGCCGATCTCTTCTTTACTCAGCAACTCCGGCAGCACTTTATACTTGGCTTTATCCGGCGCGCCGTCGAGCAGGCCGGCCAGGATGGTGCTGTCCTGGGTGATGGCCTGCACATTGCCGTTGCGCAGCGCGGTCAGCGCCAGCGGGATATCGTCATAGGACAGGACGCGGGCATTCGGGAAACGATGATGCAGTTCCTGCTCGCCGGTGGTGCCTTTCACCGCGCCGATGCGGGCATCGGCATAGCCGTCCAGCTTGTCCGGTGAATTCACCGGCGCCAGGAACTGCTGCCCGGTGACAAAATAGGGGATGGAAAAAGCGATCACCTTGGCCCGCTCCGGCGTGATGGTGATATCGGCAACAATAATGTCGGCTTTGCCCGACTGCAGCAGCGGAATGCGATTCGCGGGATTGGTGGGCACCAGCTCCAGTTTTACGCCCAGGGCGGTTGCCAGCGCCTTGGCGAAATCCACGTCGTAGCCGACGATGGCATGGGTTTTGGCGTCCACGGACCCGAACGGCGGGTTGGAATCAAAGGTGGCGACGCGAATAACGCCGGCCTGTTTAATATCGGCCAATTGATCGGCATGGACGGCAACGGAAGAAAGACTGCCCAGGGCCAGTAAGGTCAATAGCGATAAAACGGCGGGCCGTTTATTGATTAATAAAGCCATTTGCTTTTCCTTGATATAATTATTAAATAATTTAACCACTTCATGGGGTTATCCCAAGAGCATGGTTTTCTGCACAGGAATATTGCATAGGCAAAGATAATTAACCACGTATAAAAAAGCATATGTTTATCACCGCTAAGCATAAGAATAACTTATGACCCGCGGGGCCGCGTCTCATAAGGCTCTTTCCCGTCGGGCGGCGGGAAATGAAGACAAAAAAGGGGCGTTTCAAATAAGAATAATTATTACTTCGGGGAGCACAGGCTTATTAACATCGCCGTCCAGGAAATGGACATTTATAACATCGATAAATAATGTTGTTTAATTAATAACCATGGTTATTCACTTTGGCCGGTTATATTGCCAGGAAATGATGCAGTTTTGCATAAAACGTTAATGTGTAAAGCGGCGCAGCTTACGCGCCCACCCGTCCCCCGTGTTAATTGGTCGGGGGATCGGTTAAATTAAGCCGGCCGACGGTTTGCTGGAACTGGGCTTCGTCCCCGGCGGGTAGTTTTTTAAACGACACCTTGCCGCGATAGACGTCGCTGTCTATTCTAACAATTTGCGGGCGCGTGCTCAGGTTCCCGACGGCAACGCAATAGTTTGACACTTGGCTGAGCGAGGCATCCCACACGTCGGCCATTTTGTTGCAGTCATCAATCCACAAGAATTTATCCTTGGCATTGAGCTTGGCCAACTGCTGTTTTAACGGAGCGGATAAATACACATCAAACATCGGCTCGATATTATTATGGTCAATTTTTAAAATCAGCGGGATCTTGAATTTTACCCCGGAAAACCCGATGGTTTTGTCATTAACATCTATTTTGTATTTTTTTATCCTGGTCGGGAAATCCCATTGCCGGATAACATCCGGTATCCAGGCGGTTATTTTGTCATCGATATTTAAAAAATAGGTCGATAACGAGGTGCCGGATAAGCTGCTCCTGCCTAAGCCGATATAATTATCACCCCCCATCACGTCCAACACGGTAGCGCCGTTATCCAGCGTGCTCCTTTTGACGTTGCTGACCTGCCGTTCATCCCGATCGCCGCGAATGATAAAAAACAGGTCTTTTCTGTCGTGCTGGTTCAAAATATCATAGGCGGTGTTATTCATGGCCAGGTGGTCGGAAGACACCACGATCACCGTATTTTTAAAATAACCGGATTCCCTGATTCTTTTTATCAACCGCGCGATATGCTCCTGGCTACAGGCCACGGCGCTTAGGGAACTGTTCTCCGCGTTGTCATACTGATAAGACCGGTTTACGCACGACTGCGAAATATATCCGTCGGGATGATGGGTATCAACCGTTAGCGCGAATAAGGCGAACCGTTGTTTATTGCGCGACAAATCAATGAATTTATCATAAACCAGGTCCAGCAAGGTATCGTCGTACCAGCCCCATTCGTTGCGGTAGTCCGGGTCCTTGACCAGCCCCTTAAGCTCCTGGAAGCCATAGATATGATCAAAACCATGCGACTTCAGGAACAGGCCCTTGCCCGCAAAGGCCAGGTCGGCCCCCTGATAAAAATAGTTATCATAGCCGGAGGCGCGCAGGATATCGCCAAGACAAATATCGCGGGGATAAAAGGTGGATAATGAACTTGACGCATTGCCATCGAAGGGCGCGAATAGGGGAATGCCGCATTGCGACGCCACCATCCCGGCAATGGTATAACCGGTGCCCGGCAGTTGGGCGGTATTGCTGAAGTCAATCGAATTATCTTTCTGGCTGTTGAGCGCGGTGGTTAAACCGGCAAAATTATCCTGATCAAAGTAGGTTCTTTCAAGACTTTCGGCATAGATGTAAATAAGATTAGGGCTGTTACCTGATAACAGTTTGTTAGGGGTTTTATAATAGACATGAAAGTCCGTATCCCCATTTGCCATCTGGGATTTAACCAGGCCGGCGATTTCCCTGCTGGCCGGGGTGGCAATCACGGCGCCGGCGGCCAGTAACAAGGCCAACAGGCTGTAAGCGTTGCGGCCGCCGCCGGATTTACGTAATAACAACAGCCATGACATCAGGGCGAACACCAGCAGGGACGCCAGCAGGAAGCCGGCAAAAGGCAAAATATATTTACCCAGGCCGGCGCCGGTCAAGCTGCTGGTGACGGTATACAACACCGAATCGTTAATGCCGGCACCGGTAAAATAATTACTGGCTACCCGGATCAGATTAAGCAGAATATAGATGCCCAACAAAAACAGCACCAAAAAAAATACATATTTGTTTTTTTTAGCTTTGGCTGAATAGAGAATAATTGCCGCTAAAAAAAATCCTATCGATAATGTTTCCGTAGGCATTATTCCCCCTCCATCAAACAATAAGGGACAAACCCCCGGCCAAAGCAGCAGCGTTTCAAGGTAGTCTTCCGGTAAGCTCTTGGTGATGACTATCTGTATCTATATAGCAATTTATCCGCGCCGGCGCGAGAGATTATTACCCTGATGTGACAGCGGTAGACAGGCCGGGCCGGGCGGCGGCGGGCGAAAAAAAGGGGGTCGGCAGCGGGGTGAAAAGAAGCGTGTCTGTAATGTGTTGATTTCAATTATGTAAAGCGCTTATTAAGCGGTGGATGCGCGGCGTTGAACCGCGTTCTTGTTGACAAAAAGTTACATAATTTTCCGGGACGCAGGGCCGGCGAGCCGGGAAGAGGATGAAAGGCAAAACGGCCCTCATGGGCGAGAGCCGCTGCGGTTAATGCTTATTTAGGCAACGCATAGGCCTGGCGGGCCAGTAGTTTCCACGCGCCGGACGCATTTTTCTGCCATACCTGCATGACGCCGATTTTCACTTCGCCCGGCTGCTTGCCGGCGTCGGCGGTCTTGGCCTGCAGGATATGCCTGACAATGGCCACATCGCCGTCGACCTGTACGGTCTGGTTCTTCAGGTCCAGCGTCAGGAATTTGGATTGGCCGGTGACGATGGCGTCGACAAATTCGGCGTTATTCTGGATTTTACCGCTGGAATGGCCATAGCTCAGCGTCGGCGCGCCGACTTTCTCCAGATCGGCTTTTTTCGCGCTGACCATGGCCTGGCGCATGGATTCCACGGCTTTGGTCACCGACGTTGTATCGGCGCTTTGGGCAAAACAGGTGCTGCTTAACAGCAGTGAAAAGAGGGCCGCGCCTACAATTTTTTTCATGGTTATTCCTTACCAGTTAAGTACTTAAAGAGCGGCAATACTACCCAATTCCATCGGCTTTCAGTTGTGATCAAGTTCATGTATTTCAAAAAAAATGTATTTCAAAAAATTTTATTAAAACATTGTTTTGAAAGCATCCCTATCGATCCATCCGCCGCATCGGCCGCAAGAACCCACCGGCGGCCCGCCCTAAGCGTGACGCTCCTTAAGCAGATGACGACCGATTTTGGCGTGCACGCCCTGTCTGCCGTCCACCACCTGGGTCACGGAAAAATCGACGGTGACGCTCATCAGTGAGTACGCGTCGTCACGGCTTAAGCCAAAATGCTCGGTCAGCAGCGTCAGCATATTGATGCTGGCCTGGCGCATGGCTAAATCAAGGTCTTCATTAAAACCATGGGTGATGAAAAACTCCTGCGTTTCCAGTAAAGGCGATGGAAAATGGAAATCCTTGCGTACCTTGATTTGCATAATAACGCTGAGCGAGGCTTCGATGGCGGTGCCGCTGATTTCACCGTCACCCTGGGAAATATGCGGATCGCCGATGGAAAACAGCGCGCCCGGCACCTGCACCGGATAATACATGGTGGCCCCGGCGCCGATGCGCCAGTTGTCGATGTTGCCGCCATGCTCCCCCGGCGGAACGGTGCTGACCCGACCCTGGGCGTTGGGCGCTACGCCGGCGGTGCCCAGATGCGGACGCACCGGCACCCGGATCCCGTCCGTTATCTCGGCGCGGCAGCAGTCGCAGGCCGGGGTAATGGTGCCAGGTATTTCGTATTTACCGGGGAAGTCATAGGCGAACACCGGGGTGGCGGTTTGGCTGAAATCATCCATTCTGTAAATAGTCACTCGCTCCTTTTCGCCCATTTCCTTAAACAGATGCCCCCAACTGGCCGCCAGGTTGGAGCCGTACATAAAGCGCGGTTTCATTTGCAGATAGCGCACTTCCAGCATATCGCCGGGCTGGCTATCCTGAATATAAATAGGTCCGGTCATGATATGGACGCCGGGGGCGCGATCCGCCTTCGGCACTTCACGGTAGATGCGGTCGATCTCCGCATCCATCATCAGTTCCGGCGCGTCGCCGGCATGTTGGGTCACCGCCTCGGCGCAGACGATATCCCCGGAGACAATGGTCAGCGCGGGGGGCAGGGCGGCGTCAAAATAACCCCAGTGCACGGTGGCGGGGGTGGCTTCCAGCACATGGGTGCGCGGCTGATGTTCCGGGCGCAGGCTGTCGTGTTCGGGTTTGATCAAAGACATGGGCTTCTCCTGTGTTTTATCCGCATGGCGTGGCCGATAATCAACTGATACCGGCAATCAGATCGATTTCAACCAGGGCGCCGACCGCCAGTCCCGTGGTGCCCACGCAGGTCCGGCTGGGCAGGGGGCCTTGGAACCAGGAGGCATACTCCTGGTTAAAGGCATCGTAATCCTCGAAGGAGGCGAGGTACACCCGCACCATCAGCGAGGCGTCTAGGGTAAGGTTGAACTGTTTAAGCACCGCCTCCAGGTTGCGCCTGACCTGGCGGGCCTGCGCCGTCACATCGCCGTCAACCATCTTGCCGCTGCTGGGGGAGGTGGGCATCTGGCCGGTAATAAACAACATATCCCCCCAACGCGTTGCATGGGAAAATGGGCCGACCTGCGGCGGCACGCCGGTATCGGCGGCGAACTGAAAACTTTTCTTTTCCATGGTCCTGTTCCTCCGGGCTATTTCGATTGTTCCATAAGGGATAAAAAACGTTGGGTGCGTGGATTTTGCGGTTGGTTGATAACCACCTTGGCCGCGCCTTCCTCCACCACCACGCCGCCGTCCAGGAACACGCAATAATCGGCGACCTGCTCGGCAAAGCGGATTTGGTGGGTAGAGATAATCATAGTGAGGCCGTCGACCTGGGCCAGGTCTCGGATGATTTCCAGCACTTCGCCCACCAGTTCGGGATCCAGCGCCGAGGTGGGTTCATCGAGCAACAGCAACTGCGGGCGGGTGGCCAGGGTGCGCGCGATGGCCACCCGTTGCTGCTGGCCGCCGGACATCTGGCCCGGCAGCGCGCCGTAGCGGTTTTCCAGGCCTACCCGTTTGAGCAGGCCGAAGGCGTGCTGATACGCCGCCGGCGTGGTTTCGCCGTAAGTCCAGATGAGCGGCATGGCGACATTTTCAATGGCGTTGATATGCTGGAATAGATTGAAATTTTGGAAGACCATACCGATTTTATTTTTAATGCGTTGCCGGGCCGCCTCTTTTTCCAATAAAAACGTGCCTGCAAGGGTTTTGCCAATCAAATCACCGCCAATGGTAATAGACCCGCCATCATACTGATCCAGGCCGTTGATACAGCGCAGCAGGGTGCTTTTCCCCGATCCGCTCGGTCCCAGCAGGGCTACGATCTGGCCCTTTTTAACGCGCAGGTTTAATCCTTTGAGCACCGGCGTTTTGCCGTAGGATTTATGCAGATCTTTTATATCAATCAAAATCTCGTCGCTGGCTTCGGTGGACACCATATCAGCATCGCTGATTTTTTCTTTTTGCCGGGCGGGCAGTGATGTGAGGATGGCGTCAATCTTTTTAATTTTATGATTATTTTTAAAATCAAAATCGAGGAAACGCTCAAATACCAGCTGCAGGGCGGTGATAATGCCGGTCAGGGCTAAATACATGACCCCCGAGGCGATAAAAATGGAAAAAAAATCAAAGGTCGATGATGCCAGCTGGGTGCTGCGCAGTGTTAATTCCTGCACGGAAATAAACGATGCCAACGAGGAGTTTTTTAACGCCGATACCGATTCGCTGCCAAAGGCGGGGATCATGGTCCTGATAGCCTGGGGGAAAACAATTTTACGGGTAATGACATGGGGTATCATGCCCAATGCCTGGCCGGCGACGATCTGGCCCCGATTAATGGATAGGATGCCCGAGCGAATAATTTCGGAAATAAACGGGGCTTCATTCAGCGATAAGGCAATAGCGCCGGCGGCAACGGCGCTGAATTTCAAACCGATATAAGGCAAGGCGTCATAAACGAATACCAGTTGCAATATCAGCGGCGTGCCGCGGAAAATAACCGCATAACCCCGCGAAATACCGGCCAGCAGCCTGAAGCGGGACAGCTGCATGGTAGCCAGCAGCACGCCGATAATAGTCCCGCCAATCAAGCCATAGACCGTGATTTGCAGGGTGAACAGGATACCCTGCAAGAGATAACCGAGCGTCAAATAATGTAAAAAGTGTTCCATGGTTAACCTTTGCTAAACGGCTATAGCGGCAGTCTGCCGCTATATAAGACCAAGGATGGAAAAAATCAGTTAAGTATCAGCCTGGGCTTTTCCAGGTTACTTGCGCCCAGCGCCCATTTATCAAGGAGTTCGGTCTGGAGGCCCAGGTTTTGGATTTCCACCAGCGCATTCAACATCGCCGTCCTGAATTTTTCCTTGCCTTTAGGCACCGCGATGCCCACCGAATAAGGCAATGTCACCGCCACGGCTTTCTCCAGTTTGTCCGGATAGGCCTTTACCGCCTGTTCAACGGTGTTGATATCATTGATGTAGGTATCGGCGCGGCCATTCAGCACCGCCTGGATACAGCTGGCGTTATTATCATAAAGCTGGATTTCCGGCGCCGGCTTGCCGACGGCCTTGCACTCGCTTGCCAGGGCCTGGATCAGCGGTACTTCGACAAAACCGGTATTTTCCGCCGCGGTGGCCGCGCATAACGACGTGTTGATGCCGGTGATTTTTTTCGGGTTGCCCTTGGCGACCAGCACTCCGTCAAAGACTTTAGAATAGGTAATGAAATCAGCGGCTTTAGCGCGATCGGAGGTGGCGTAAATATCCGATATCACAAAATCGGCCTGGCCGCTTTGCAGCGTGGGCAGCAATGCTGCGAAGGCCACCGATTTATATTCCACCTTAAAGCCCAGGCATTCCCCCATCATTTCGCCCAGATCGATATCGAATCCGATGTATTTACTGGGATCGTTAGGGTCCAGCGCTTCGTAGCCCGGTGTATGGGGATTAATGGCATTAACGAGCGTTTTCCCCTGCAATTCGGGATTATCCGCCTTTAGCTGTTTGCAGACCGCCGAATCGGCTATCCCAGCGGCAAAAACCGTGGAGGAAATAAAAGTTGAAGACAACAGTAAACCGCTCAAGATAATTAACTTGAGATTATTCATGACATTCTCCCCTGGAGTAAAAGGTTGGATTTATACCGCTGTTAAAGGATCATCTTTTCAATTCACTCGTTATCGCTTGCAATAAAGTTCATGTAAATCCGGGATGGTATTCATGATGTGGTCCCGCATAACCTGCTCGCATTCATCGGCGCTTTTGTTATTTATAGCGTTGAGGATTTCCCGATGCCCCAGCAGGGCATGCTGCTGAAAAGTCGTGTCGCTGATCCAGACTTTCATATAAGGCTCCACCATGGTCAATAAATTGGAAATTTGCTGCAATAACATTGGGCGCCCGCAGCCACGATAGATATCTTCATGAAAACGGCGATGCAATATGCTCCACTGGTCAATATTACCGATCAGCTGTTCCATGGCGACCAGATTGTCCTCACGCAGCTGTTTAAGCCGGGCATCCTTATTTTCCATAGCCAGCCGGGTAGCCAGCCCTTCCAGCACGGCGCGCATTTCGAATATTTCCTTCATCGAGGCTAAATCTATTTCGCTTACCACCAGACGGCGATTGGGCAGCGAGGAAACAAAACCTTCGGTGGTTAATTTTCTCAGCGCTTGGCGTACCGGCATACGGCTTACGCCAAATTCGGCGGCCAGCGATTCCGGGACCAGTCTCATACCCGAAGGATATACACCTTTACGGATGCGCATTTTAATATGCTTATACATCTGTTCTTCAGTGGTTTCAGCCATATTGTATTTACTATGGAAGCATCCGTTTTTGAAATAAACAAAACTGGATCCAGTTTTATGTATTTTTCAAAGCATAATCTGTGCCAGTATTTTATTCAGTTTAAATACAACGACTTATAAATAACCATAAAAATACTGCTGTTGTGTTTTAGTGCAGGAAAAGCACGGTTGGTGCAATCAGTGGGGCGGATTGGGGTGGCGACGGCGGCTGGGGGATCGCTATGGCGCAGACTAGTGCGCAGGGATGCGGGAGCGTCGTTACGCAGCCAGGTTCCAGATCAGGATGATCATGATAACGGCTATCGCCGTGACCACTTCGATGTCTTCGATATACATAGCCACCTCTTTTTTCTGACGTCTTCAGCATGGCGATATTTTGTCCGGGCCTCTGTGATCAAGTGTACAAAACCGCGTATTGAGCAAAATTTTTCGCCGCCGGATGTCCAGATCGCTTCCGCCTAAGGCGGCAGGCGATTTTCGGGTGTTAACAGACGCGATTCCGCAGGGCTAGACACCGAGGAAATTCTTAAAAACACGGGATTTTCAGGAGAGCAACAGGATTTAATGCTGTGGAATTATGGCGTTAGCAAAAACACCAAATCAGGCCGGCAAATGCCGGCCCTAACCCTGATGTTTGTTCTATTCTTATTAGGTGTTTAGTAATTCTAAACAACTGTGATGTTAAGTGATGCTAAACAGATTATCAAGTTAACATTATTAATGTATTAAGATGATTCCAAAACGCCTGAGAGAAGCCCGGCATCGGGCCAAGCTGACACAGGAAAAATTGGCGGTCATGGCAGGTATCGATGAGTCCACCGCCCGTTCCAGGATCAGTCAGTATGAAAATGGGATCTACCGTCCCAACTTTGAGACCTGCTGCGCGTTTGCCCGAATCCTCGACGTGCCGGAGTGCTATTTCTATACGGTGGATGATGAGTTTGCCGCCGCGTTGATGGTGCTTTACACCTCCCATTCGGCATCGAATCGTTCCCACGAGGCGTCGAATGAAGGGGAAGAAGACGCGTCCGATATGCAGAAACGGGGATAAGCCTGCGCGGCGAGCCCCCCGGTCCCTATAACAGGGCGCCATCGGGGACGGTAATCCACCACCTGCCGGCGAAGGCGCGCGTGGCCGTTGCCCGGGTTGCTCGCGCCGCTGCGGCGGCGATACCCTCCTTTTATTGACCCATCATCCAAAGGCGCAAGTCTTGGCCGTTCATGATCCATTATCCGATGTGTTTTTGCCCGCCAAATGTTATCTATTAATTACTTATTGAAACATTAATTAATAAAGATAATAATTCTCATTGCGTTTTACTAACGCGTGCCTGACCTTTACCCACACCCCGCCCTCATCGCGAGGTTTTGTTACCCGCCGGGGTTATTGCGTCACTCACCTGTCAATGGAAAGATATAATGAGAAGGGTTTTTAGCTTACAGCGCTTCACTCTGCTTTGCACACTCGCGTTTACGGCGCCGTTGTTCTCCTATGCCGGGGATACCCTGGTGGTCACCGCCGCCCAACCCGCCGATACCGCCGATTCGCCGACCCAGGGCTATACCGCCAAAACCAGCCGTGGCGCCACCAAGACCGATAAACCGCTGATCACCACCGGCCAGTCGGTATCGGTGATTACCCGCCGGCAAATGGACGATCAGGGCGCCCTGACGGTCAACAGCGCCCTGAACTATACGCCGGGGGTATTTACCAACTTCGCCGGCGGCGCAACGCGTTATGAGACCGTTTCCCTACGCGGGTTCCACGGCGGCGACACCAATAATACCTTCCTGGACGGCCTGCGGCTGATGAGCGACGGCGGCAGTTATAACAACCTGCAGATCGATCCGTGGTTCCTGGAACGGGTCGATGTGATACGCGGTCCGTCGTCGGCGCTGTACGGCCAAACCATTCCCGGCGGACTGGTGATGATGACCTCCAGGCGGCCCCGGTTCACCAGCGAAGGGCATTTCAAGCTTATGGCCGGCAATAACGCCACCACCGGCGCGGCGTTCGACTATACCGACGCCATCAACGATCAATGGGCCTTCCGCCTGACCGGCATTACGCGTAATAGCGATACCCAGTACGATCGCCAGCGCGAGGAGCGCTATGCCATCGCGCCGTCGCTGTTATGGCAGCCGGATGACAATACCTCGCTGCTGTTAAAAGCCTATTTGCAAAAAGATCCCTCGGGCGGCTATCACAGCGCGGTGCCGGCGGACGGCAGCCTCTATGCCAGCGGCGGCTCGAAGCTGGGCCGGGGATTTTTCGACGGCGAAAGCAGCCTGAATGAATTCAAGCGGCGCCAGCAAATCTACGGGTATGAATTCGACCATGTCTTTGACGACGTGTGGTCGTTTCGCTCCAACGGCAGTTACACCCATGCCAACGTCGACCAGCAGCAGGTGTACCAGATTGGCTGGAATACCGACCGCTCGGCCCTGAACCGCTATTATTCCGGCGAATCATCCTCGCTTTCCGCCTATGCCGTCGATAACCAACTGGCGGCCGACTTCACTACCGGCGGCATCCGCCATAAAGTCGTGCTGGGCGGTGAATACCATGAATATACCAATGATCTGTGGGACGACGGCGCCTATGCCACCCAGCTGGATCCGGCGACCGGCGCCAGCGGCGGCCCGGGGCTGTTTACCGACTATGGCCTGACCGTGCCGGGAGCGACGCGCGTCGACGCCAAACGCCGCTACTCCCAGAGCGGGGTGTATTTGCAAGATGAGATGGTATTGGATAAATGGCATCTGGATGTGTCGGGCCGCTACGATCGTATCGTGGCCAATAATACCACCCTTAACACCGACACCACCTACCGGCGCCAGGATGACCACGTTAGCGGCCGCGGTTCGCTGCTCTATGCCTTTGACAGCGGCGTCTCGCCTTATGTCAGCTATAGCCAGGCCATCACTCCCCAGGCCCTGTCGGGCGCCGACGGCAATTTGCTCAAGCCCACCACCAGCGAGCAGTATGAGGCCGGGGTAAAATACCAGCCGCCGGGCACGTCCTCGCTCTATACGGTGGCCTTGTACGACCTGACGCAAAAGGACGTGGCCAACCGGATAGTACAGGGCAGTTATTATGTGCCGGCGGGCAAGGTGCGTTCCCGGGGTATCGAACTGGAGGCCCGTACGCAGCTTACGGAGCGCCTGAGCGGCATTGCCGGGTATACCTATAACCGGGTGAGATTCAAGGACGCGGTGGACGGCAACGACGGCAATACGCCGTATGTGACGCCGGATCAGATGGCGTCGCTCTGGGCGCAGTACCGGGCGGATTACGGCATTAACCTGGGGGGCGGGGTGCGTTATATCGGCCGGCAATGGGCGGACAATGAAAATACGCGCCGCGTGCCTTCGGCGACCCTGCTGGATCTGTCGGTGCGCGCCGACCTGGCCGCCTGGAACCCGCGGTGGAAAGGCGCCTATGCGCAGCTGAACGCCAATAACCTCACCGACAGGAAATACGTGGCCGCCTGTTATGGCACCGGCTACTGCTATTGGGGGGCTGAACGCTCGCTGGTGGCAACCCTGGGCTACGATTTCTGAACAAGAAAAGGCCATCGAAAGATGGCCTCATGCCAGGGACAAACCGGGATGTGCGGTCATGATGGGCAAGATGGTAAATACGCCGTAGATCCGTCCCAGGGACGCCGCGCCTTACTCTTCTTGCCCGCCATACCCGCTTCAAGTCCTGGGCAGGCGGTCGCCGGCCTATGCCGGAACTTTTTTCAGTTCCAGCCGCTGGATTTTACCCACTACCAGCAAATAGCACAGCATCGACATGATGGCCGAACAGCCGACAAAAATCAGCGCGCTATTAAAGGAGTGCAGGTTTTTCACCAGGAAACCAATCAGCAGCGGCGTAACGATGGACGCGATATTACCGAACACGTTGAAGATGGCGCCGCACAGCCCAATCACTTCTTTCGGCGCGGTATCCGCAATCACCGGCCAGCCCAGCGCGCCGAAGCCTTTGCCAAAGAAGGCCAGCGCCATCAGCGCCACCACCAGCACCGTATTATCGGTGTAGTTGCATAAAATCATGCTGGACGCGAGCAGCATGCCGAAGACAATCGGCGCCTTACGGGCGAAGGTCAGCGAACAGCCGCGCTTAAGCAGGAAATCCGACACCACGCCGCCCGATATCCCGCCCACGAAGCCGCATAACGCCGGGATGGAGGCGATAATGCCCACCTTCAGGATGCTCATGCCTTTTTCCTGCACCAGGTAGATAGGGAACCAGGTCAGGAAGAACCAGGTAATGGTGTTGAGGAAATACTGGCCGAAAAAGATGCCCAGCATCATGCGGCTGGTGAGCAGCTGCTTAACGTAATTCCATTTAGGACCGGTATCGGCCGCTTTCTTGCTATCCATATTGACCACGCCACCGCCTTGCTCGATGTAATCCAGCTCGGAACGTGACGCGTAGGGAGATTCAAACGGGTTATGCACGAACTTTATCCACAGGAACGTCAGGATAAATCCGATGATACCCATTACGGTAAAGACGTGTTTCCAGCTCCAGGCATAGACCAGCCATCCCAGGAAGGGGGAAAAGATCGCCAGCGAGAAATACTGCGCCGCGTTAAAAATCGAGGATGCCGTGGCGCGCTCCCTGGCGGGGAACCAGGCGGCGACAATGCGGGCATTGGCCGGAAAGGCGGGCGCCTCGGCAAAACCCAGCAGGAACTGCAGCATGAACAGCGAAAATACCGCCATCGGCACCGACAGCGCGCCGACAAAGCCCTGCAGCAGGGTGAACAGCGACCAGAAGAACAGGCTATAGCTGTAGACCTTGATCGACCCGAACCGGTCCAGCAACCATCCGCCGGGGATTTGCATCAGCAGATAGGCAATGCCGAACGATGAAAAAATCATGCCCAGGTTGACCACGTCCAATCCCAAATCATGGGAAACCGCGGTGCCGGCTATCGACAGGGTGACCCTGTCGGCATAGTTAACCGCTGTAATAATAAAAATAAATAACAGCACCACATAACGAACATGGGTTCTGCCTTTGCCGTCCAAGGTGGACTCGATTGCCATTGTATTTCTCCGCGTCAACGCTTCGAGCCTGCGGCATGAATGCACGGGCAAAAACAGCCCGCCTCCGCCATAGGCCTCATTATTAAAATTCTGTTTGTCGGTAGGGGTCCGGGTATGTTTTTAATAGGTGTCGGCGCGATACAAAAATAGTAAAAGTATCAATCGCCATTCGAAATTTGAGCTGGCAGTATAAAAATGGCGTCAGGGGAAGTCATTATGCAAATGACCAATATTTGGCGGTAAAATGAGGCTATGTTTGTAATAATGGAGTGTCTGTGCTGTGGATCATAGTTATATGTTTTAGCGATTTTAAATATCAATTATTAGATGTTGATCACTTTAATATGTGCATATGCACAATTAAAAGATTAAATTTCACTTAAGTAGACGTTTTTGCCCTAACTTAAGGTCACGTTTTGCGTTCTCACAAGTATTGTATTATTTGTTGATAATTTAAAATAAATTTATATTTTGATGCCGACGCCGCCTGGCGGAATAAGTTTAATATACGCCGTTCTTTTTCTGGTCTATTTCGGACGGCCAGTGCAGCGGGTCATGTATCGAGTAAAAGTTAATAAAAATGAAACGCCGGTTTGATTTTATCATTAATCAGCTTGCTAGCTGGATTTACGGTCGTGCGTTTATATCAAAGTCGGGCAAGCGCGGGGATAACCGATGCCGCCGTCTGAATTTGCGCGGCGGGGATATTGTGCCGGCTTGTGACCCCCGGCGCGTCGGCCGGGGGACAGGTTTAACCCAATTGGTTGCAGGCCCGCGCCCTGTACCGGCTCGGGTAACGCCAACGCCGGGGCATCATCAGTAAGGCGCGTCCGGCGTGGTGATCCGGATCAATTTTTCATTGACGAATTCATGGATCCCCGCCAGGGACTGCTCACGGCCGTAGCCGGAGTTTTTAGTGCCGCCAAACGGCAATTCCGCCGCAATACCGGTGGTATGGTTAATATAGACCATGCCGGTATCGATTTGCCGCGCCACCGCCACGGCTTTGGCGGTGTCGGTACCAAAGACGGTGCCGCCTAGCCCGAAGACCGTATCGTTGGCCAGCGCTATCGCCTCGGCCTCATCCTTGACGGCGTAAACGCACAGCACCGGCCCGAAGATTTCCTCTGAATAGGCCGCCGTGCCGGGTTTGATGCCGGTCAGGATGGTCGGTTCCATATAGGCGCCCGGGCGATCGACGCGGTGGCCGCCGTAAACCAGCTTGGCGCCTTGCTTTACTGCGGTTTCCACCTGCTGGATAATTTCCTGCGCCGCTTTTTCACTGCTTAAGGGCGCGAGCTGGGTAGACGGATCCAGCGGGTCGCCTATCCTGATATTTTCATAAATGGCCCGCGCTTTGCTGATAAAGGCTTCGGCAACCTCTGCCAATACGATAATGCGCTTGGGCGATACGCATACCTGGCCGGCGTTCCATAAACGGCCGAGCGCGGCGGTTTTTACCGCCAGATCCAGATCGGCGTCCGCCAGGACCACAAAGGCGTCGCTGCCGCCCAGCTCGAGGGTCGATTTCTTGACATGTTTTCCCGCCTCGGCGGCAAAACTGGCGCCCGCCGCTTCGCTACCGGTCAGGGAAACGCCTTTGATGCGCGTATCGCCTATCAGCTGCGATACTTTGGCGCCGGGGACGAACAGGTTGGTGTAAATGCCGATGGGCGCGCCGGCGTCAATAAAGATCTGCTCCATAATAGCCGCGCACTGCGGTACGTTGGAGGCATGTTTCAACACCATGGTATTGCCGGCCATGATATTCGGCGCCGCCGAACGGGTGATCTGGTAGAACGGGAAGTTCCAGGGCTGTACGCTTAGCAGCACGCCGATAGGCTGGTAGCTGAGAAACGCGCTGCCAATCGCGGTTTCCAGAGGCTTGTCGGCCAGGAACTGTTCGCCGTGGTCGGCGTAATAATCAAAGATATCGGCGCACAGCTGCACCTCGCCCACGCCTTCGGCATGCAGTTTGCCCATCTCCAGGGTGCACAGCTTGCCCAGTTCGTCCCGGCGGTCGCGCATGATGGCGGCCACGTTGTGCAATAGCGTGGCGCGCCGCCCGAACGGCGTTTTTTTCCATTGTTGAAATGCGCCGTGGGCCGAGGCCAGGATATGTTCGATGTGTTCTTCGGACATCACATCAAATTGTTTTTCAACTTGGTTGGTGGCGGGATTAACCGTTTTGATCGAGGATGTTGTTGGTGTCTTGACGCTCATGATAGCAATGTCCTTATGAAACTACCGATAAAGGGAAGGAGCTGACGTTGGATCCTGTCCTGGCAGTATAGTCCACGCCGAGGTTATTCCTCATCGTCTTGAACTATCAAAGCCATTGGTCATATGAACAACCCGGATGTTTTTTATTATTCCGGTTCGGCGTCGTATTCCTGACGCTCCAGCGCCATGGAGAGCGGATGGCGGGTGGCGATTTTGAACGCCACGCGGCCCGGATGGTTAATCGATACCAGGTATTCGTTCGGCCGGTTATGCTGGTCGAAGATCACGCCGCGATAGGTCAGCGCCGGGGTGCCGGCCTCGGCCTGCAGTAACGCCTGCTCCTCCTCGGTCATCACTCCCACGCGGATGGTGCCCCGATCCGAGGTGCCGACAATTTGGTAGCGTTGCGCCAGCAGGAGATTGAGCGAGGCGTCCTGGCGCATATCCTCGGCGCATAAACCCGGCACCCGTTCCCGGGGCAGGTAGCTGGTTTCCAGGCAAAACGGCCGGGTATCGGCCAACCGCAGGCGTTTGATGATAATGACCGGCATGCCGGTCTCGATCGCCAACAGCCGGGCGATGCGCGCGCTGGCCGTGGTCTGGTGAAAAAAGATCAGCCTGCTGCTGGGCACCGCGCCGTTAAGTTCGACAATTTTGCTGATGCCATGCTCGAGCGGCTCGTTCAGCGGTCGCTCGATGGCCATTCCGGCGAGATACGTGCCGCGATTGCCTTTGCGCGCCAAAATGCCCGAACCTATCAGTTCATCGAGGATTTTGCGCAGCGTCATGCGGCTGATGTCCAGCGTCTGCGCCAGTTCGCGCTCGGCGGGGATCTGATCGCCGGGATTGTATTCCGGCGTTTCCAGCAGCATCAGCAGAGCCCGCCGGGCGGCCAGGTAGGCCTTGCGTGGCCGCCTGGCGGCCGGGAAATGACTTTGTGTGTCCATGGTCTATTTTACCTTGGCGCAGTAACGCTGTTGATGCGCGGGAACACGCGTATATTCCCGGACCATAGCCCGGGCGGCAAGCATGCCAACATGACCTAATCATACCACCCGCCGCCAGACGCCGCCAGAGCGCAGGCTACTGCCGCCGGTAACGTCGGAGCCACGGCATCGCGGGCCGCGGCGCGGATTAAATTTTTCCGGCGGCTGTTGCCAGCGCCGGCCCAATCGGTTATACCAGTAGATGTTGGTCTATTTTTTGGTATGTTTTTGCCAGCACACAGCGCCATTGTGGTTTTAAATGGTCGCGCCTGAGGGTCATATAATTTTGGAGCCGCTCTAATGATGCCTATGCGTAAAATAAGACATTGGTTACCCGCCGCGCTTGCCCTGTTTGCCTTAAGCGCGCAGGCGCAGGAAATTCGCTTTGGCGTGGACCCCACGTTCCCCCCGTTCGAATTTAAGACCCAAAACGGCGAACTGGCCGGTTTTGATATTGATCTCGGCAACGCCATTTGCCACGAGCTGCAGGCCAAATGCCGCTGGGTGGAAAACGGTTTTGACGGCCTGATCCCGGCGCTGAAGGCCAAGAAATTCGACGGCATCCTCTCGTCGCTGAGTATTACCGAAGAGCGCGCCAAGGCGATTAATTTCAGCGATAAGCTGTTCAACACCCCGGCGTTCCTGGTGGCCGACAAAAGCGGCGGCCTGAAGCCGACGGCGGAATCGCTGAAAGGCAAGCGCGTCGGCGTGCAGCAAGGTTCGGTATTTGAAGCCTATGCGAAAAAATTCTGGGCGCCGGCAGGCGTGGAAGTCATCCCTTATCCCAGCGCCGACGCGGTCTACGCCGATTTAGTGGTCGGACGGCTTGACGCCACCCTTGACGATGCCACCGTGGTTACCGAGTCCCTGCTCAGCAAACCGCAGGGCCAGAAGTTCGGACTGATCCAGCCGCGCGTCAATGACCGGGAAATCTTCGGCCCCGGTACCGGTATCGGATTGCGCAAAGAGGATGGCGAATTGCAGGCCTCCCTTAACCGGGCGATCGCTAAAATCAGAAGCGACGGCACCTACGACAAATTGTCCGCCAAATACTTTAACTACAATATCTACGGCGACTGACGCCATGCGGGCGCGGCGCCGGCCGCGCCCTGACTCCTGACCGCCCGGGCGGACGCTGGAGGTTGATCTTTCTTTGCCCTCGCTATACCATACCCCCCTATACTATATTACATCAGCGGCGGGACCGGTTATGCCACGTTCAGCAGAAGATAAAAAACGCGCCCTGTTGCGGGTCAAACGCATCAAAGGGCAGGTGGAGGCGCTGGAACGCGGGGTGGCATCGGGCGTGGACTGCGGCGCCTTGTTGCAGCAGATTGCCGCCATCCGCGGCGCTTCGCACGGCCTGATGTCGGAAATAATGGAAATACATATTCGCGACGAACTGGGCGAGGACGGCCTGACGGAAGCGCAAAAAATCACCCGGCTCAATGATGTCGCCAGCCTGGTGCGTTCCTATTTGAAGTAATAATGCCGTCAACGGTAAGATGTTGGCCGGTGTCGTTTATGATTGGAGAAACCCTATGAAATCTCGTGCAGCCGTTGCCTTTGGGCCGGGCCAGCCCCTTAAAATCGTTGAGATTGACGTTGCGCCGCCGCAAAAGGGCGAGGTGCTGGTTAAGATTACCCATACCGGTGTCTGCCATACCGATGCCTTCACCCTGTCGGGAGACGATCCCGAGGGACTGTTTCCCGCCGTGCTGGGCCATGAGGGCGGCGGCATCGTGGTGGCCTTGGGCGAGGGAGTGACCAGCGTCAACGTCGGCGACCATGTGATCCCGCTCTACACCGCCGAGTGCGGCGTATGTAAATTCTGCACCTCCGGCAAAACCAATCTTTGCCAGGCGGTGCGGGCCACGCAGGGCAAGGGACTGATGCCGGACGGCACCACCCGTTTCTCCTATAACGGCCAGCCGATCTACCACTATATGGGCACCAGCACCTTTAGCGAATATACCGTGGTGGCTGAAATTTCCCTGGCGGTAGTCAACCCCAAGGCGCCGCTGGAAAAAGTCTGCCTGCTGGGCTGCGGCGTCACCACCGGCATCGGCGCGGTGCATAATACCGCCAAGGTCAAGGCGGGCGACACCGTGGCCATCTTCGGCCTCGGCGGCATCGGCCTGGCCGCCATCCAGGGCGCGTCGCAGGCCAAGGCCGGGCGCATTATCGCCATCGATACCAACCCGACAAAATTCGATCTGGCCCGCTCCATGGGCGCCACCGACTGCATTAATCCCCAGGATCACGCGCGTCCCATCAGGATGTGATCGTCGAACTGACGGACGGTGGGGTGGATTTCAGTTTCGAATGCATCGGCAACGTCGATGTCATGCGCGCGGCGCTCGAGTGCTGTCATAAAGGCTGGGGCGAAAGCATCATTATCGGCGTGGCCGGCGCCGGCAAGGAGATCCGTACCCGCCCGTTCCAACTGGTCACCGGCCGGGTATGGCGCGGATCCGCCTTCGGCGGCGTGAAAGGGCGCACCCAACTGCCGGGCATGGTGGAGCAGGCGATGGCGGGCGTTATCAATCTCGATCCCTTTATTACCCACACCCTGCCGCTGGAGCAGATTAACGACGCGTTTGATTTGATGCACGAAGGCAAATCCATCCGCACCGTAATATATTTCTAACGCCGGTCTCAAAGCCGGCCGGTTAAAGGAAGAGCGCGCCAGTGAGGCCGGCCCGGGCAGGGTTCTTCCGCCCGACCGGGCGGCCCCATGGCGCGGTATGCCGGCCCACGCTTAACGTCAATCCTGCGTGTTACATCTCCTTGCCCATGCGGCAAATAATGATTGCTCAGCATGCATTTTTTGAGGCTGTAAAAATAACCCGGCGGTGGTATCAATAACCTCAGGTATTTCATTCAGTGTAATGCAGGCAATCATGACCCATTAACCAAAGGCTCTATTCAACGAGAATTCTCTTCAACTAAAAGAGATGAATACGCCTTATTTTATTGTTAACTTCCGCGCCGAATCATTATTACCCGTCCGGCAAGGCAGCCCATTGTCCCGCATTGACAAGAAGATGAAATAAACATTATTTAATTCCATTTGGAGAAATATAATGGCTCAGTCAGGGGCATGGGAAACACTTGCCAATAAAGAATTGGGGCGATTGGGTAAAAACGTTGCCGATTTAAATACCCTTACCGCGGAAGAAATCACCATCAAGCCGCTTTATACCGCCGAAGACCTGTCCGATCTTGAAGTCACCGGCTCGCTGCCGGGCATGGCGCCCTTTGTGCGCGGACCCCGGGCGACGATGTATGCCGCCCAGCCCTGGACCATCCGCCAGTACGCCGGCTTTTCCACCGCCACCGAATCCAATGCCTTTTACCGCCGCAACCTGGCGGCGGGCCAAAAAGGGCTGTCAGTGGCCTTTGATTTGCCCACCCACCGCGGCTATGACTCGGATAACGAACGCGTGGCCGGCGATGTCGGCAAAGCCGGCGTCGCCATCGACAGCGTCGAGGATATGAAAATATTGTTCGACCGGATCCCGCTGGACAAAATGTCGGTCTCCATGACCATGAACGGCGCGGTCATCCCCATCATGGCGTTTTATATCGTGGCCGCCGAGGAACAGGGCGTGCCGCCGGCGCAGCTCACCGGCACCATCCAAAATGATATCCTGAAGGAATACCTCTGCCGTAATACCTATATATATCCGCCCAAACCCTCGATGCGCATTATTTCCGATATTATTGCCTACTGCTCCGGCAATATGCCGAAATTCAATACCATCAGCATCAGCGGCTACCATATGGGGGAAGCGGGCGCCAACTGCGTACAACAGGTGGCGTTCACCATCGCCGACGGCATAGAATATATCCAGGCGGCGCTGGCCGCCGGACTGGATATCGATGATTTTGCCCCCCGCCTGTCATTTTTCTTCGGCATCGGCATGGATCTGTTCATGAATGTCGCCATGCTGCGCGCCGCCCGCTATTTATGGAGCGAGGCGGTAAGCGGTTTCGGGTCCACCAATCCAAAATCCCAGGCGCTGCGCACCCATTGCCAGACCTCGGGCTGGAGCCTGACGGAACAGGACCCCTACAACAATGTCATCCGCACCACCGTCGAGGCGTTGGCGGCCGTACTGGGCGGCACCCAGTCGCTGCATACCAATGCCTTTGACGAGGCCCTGGGGCTGCCCACGGATTTCTCCGCCCGCATCGCCCGCAATACGCAGATCATCCTGCAGGAAGAGTCGGCGGTATGCCGTACCGTGGATCCCCTGGCCGGCTCCTATTATGTGGAAAACCTTACCGACCAGGTCGTCAAGGCGGCGCGCGAGATTATCCACCAGATAGGCGAGGTGGGCGGCATGGCCAAGGCCATCGAGGCGGGCCTGCCGAAACGCATGATCGAGGAGGCGTCCGCCCGCCAGCAGTCGCTGATCGATCAGGGCAAACGGGTCATCGTCGGGGTCAACAAATATAAGCTGGCGCGCGAAGACGCCACCTCGGTGCTGGAAATCGATAACGTCAAGGTGCGCCAGGAACAGGTCGAGCGCCTGCGGCAAATCCGCGCCGACCGCGACCAGGCCGGCGTGGCCGACGCGCTCGGCATGATTAAGCGCGCCGCCCGCGACGGGGGCAACCTGCTGGAAGCGGCCATCCACGCCGCCCGCCAGCGCGCCACCCTTGGCGAAATTTCCTCGGCCATCGAGGACGCCTTTGGCCGCTATCTGGTCCAGACCAACTGCGTGACCGGCGTGATCGCCAACAGTTACCACCAGAGCGCGGAAGGGGCGGAGGAGTTCGATCAGATCAAGGCCGCCACCGACCGTTTTCTGGCCGAACAGGGCCGGCGGCCGCGCATCCTGGTGGCAAAAATGGGCCAGGACGGCCACGATCGCGGGGCCAAGGTGATTGCCAGCGCCTATTCCGATCTCGGGTTTGATGTCGATCTCAGCCCGATGTTCTCCACGCCCGGGGAAATCGCCAAGCTGGCGGTGGAAAACGACGTGCACGTGATCGGCGCCTCCTCCCTGGCCGCGGGACATAAAACGCTGATCCCGGCGCTGCTGGACGCGCTGGCGGGGTACGGGCGGCAGGACATCAAGGTGGTGGCGGGCGGGGTGATCCCGCCGCAGGATTACGACTTCCTGTTCAGCCGGGGCGTGACGGCGATCTATGGGCCGGGCACGCCGATGCTGGCCAGCGTGCGCGATGTGCTGGACAAAATCGGGCTGTGCCATGCTTAGCGCCGGCCAGCTTGACCATATCGTCGGGCAACTGCTGGCGGGCGATCGGGTGGCGCTGGCGCAGGGCATGACGCTTATCGAGAGCGTCCATCCCGCGCACCAGGCGCTGGCCACCCAGCTGCTGGATCGGATCATGCCCCATACCGGCCGGGCGAAACGGCTGGGTATTACCGGCGTGCCGGGCGCGGGCAAAAGCACCTTCCTCGAGGCCCTGGGAAGCTACGTGCTGACGCTGGACCTGAAGGTGGCGGTGATCGCCATCGACCCCAGCAGCCCGCTCAGCGGCGGCAGCATTCTCGGCGATAAGACGCGCATGTCGATGCTTTCCCGCGCGCAGCGGGCGTTTATCCGGCCGGTGCCCACCGGCGGCTACCTGGGCGGCGCCAGCCGCCGCACCCGGGAACTGATGCTGCTGTGCGAGGCGGGGGGGTATGACCTGGTAATTGTGGAAACGGTGGGCGTCGGACAAAGCGAGGTGGATATCGCCCAACTGGTGGACTGTTTCCTGTCGCTGCAGTTGGCCGGCGCCGGCGACGAATTACAGGGCATCAAAAAAGGCATTATGGAAATGGCCGATATTATCGTCATCAACAAGGATGACGGCGATAACCGCGCCCGGGTAATGCTGACCCAGCAGATGTATCGCGCCTCGCTTGCCATTACCCGGCGCAAATATCCGGCCTGGACCCCGCCGGTGCTGGCCTGCAGCGCCCTTGAGGGCCGGGGCGTCGCCGAAATCTGGCGCGCCGTCGGCGCCTTTTATGATCTGATGGCGGTTGACCGGGGCCTTGGGTTATTGCGCCAACGCCAGCAACTGGACGCCATGCGTAAACAAATCGAGGAGAACACCCTCGAGGCGCTGTTTGCCCGCCATGATATCCAGGACCGGTACCGGCAGGCGCTGGAGCAGGTGGAAAACCACCGCGTATCGCCGCGCGCGGGCGTCAACAGCGTCACCCAATATATCGTCGAAATGTTAAACCATTAAGGAAGAAGAATTATGGCGTATGAATTTGTCAAAGTGCTGATAGAAAATCGCGTGGGTATTATTGAATTCAATTATGCCAAAAAACTTAACGCGCTGAGCGCGGTGTTTATCCGCGATATCCTGCAGGCGCTGGAAGATCTGAATAATATCGACATACGCTGCGTTATTTTACGCGCGCCGCGGGGCACCAAGGTATTTTCCGCCGGACACGATATCCATGAGTTGCCGAAAACCCGGCGCGACCCGCTGGCCTACGACGACCCGCTGCGCCAGATTACCCGCGCCATCCAGAAATTCCCCAAGCCGATTATTTCCATGGTGGAAGGCAGCGTCTGGGGCGGGGCGTTCGAACTTATTATGAGCTCCGACATCATTATTGCCAGTAACCAGTCCACCTTCTCCATGACGCCGGTTAACCTCGGCGTGCCCTACAACCTGGTGGGCATCCATAACCTGATCCGCGACGCCGGGTTCCATATCGTCAAGGAGCTCATCTTTACCGCCGCGCCGATCACCGCCGAACGCGCGCTGAACGTCGGCATTCTTAACCATATCATCGACCCGCAGGAACTCGAGGCGTTCACCATGAGGATGGCCAGCACCATTGCTGAAAAGGCGCCGCTGGCGGTGGCGGTCATCAAGGAGGAGCTACGGGTGCTCGGAGAGGCCCACACCCTCAATTCCGATGAGTTTGAACGTATCCAGGGGCTGCGGCGGGTGGTGTACGACAGCCAGGATTACCAGGAGGGGATGTCGGCCTTTTTGGAAAAACGCAAGGCGAATTTTCTCGGCCATTAGGCCGCGCCGCCAGCCGGCGCAAGGAGTGACGAGTATGAACCAGGATTTTACGGTAATGACGGCGGATGAAGCCGCACGGTTAATCTCCCATGGCAATATGGTGGCCTTTAGCGGCTTTACCCCGGCCGGCGCGCCTAAAGCCCTGCCGGAAGCCCTGGCCCGGCGGGCGGTTGCGCTGCATCGCCGGGAACAGCCCTTCCGGATAAAACTGCTCACCGGCGCATCCATCGGCGCGCTGGCGGATAACCAACTGGCGGAGGCCGATGCCGTGGAGTGGCGCGCGCCGTACCAGACGGCGCCGGCGTTGCGCGATAAAATCAACCGGGGCGAGGTCAATTTTGTCGACCTGCACCTGAGCGAAGTGGCGCAAATGGTCAATTATGGCTTTTTCGGCCCGATCGATATCGCGGTCATCGAAGCCTCGGCCGTGACCCCTGAGGGGCGGGTCTACCTGACCAGCGGCATCGGCAACGCGCCGGTTTACCTGCAGCAGGCGCGGCGGGTGATTATCGAGCTTAACGCTTATCACTCCCCGCGCATCCGGGAAATGAGCGATATCGTCTCCCTCGGCGCGCCGCCGCTGCGCACCATGGTGCCGATTTTCCATACCCTCGACCGGGTCGGCGAAGGCTATGTGCAAATCGACCCGAAAAAAATCGTCGCGGTGGTGCATACCCATCTGCCGGATCAGATTACCGAATTTGGTAACGAGAACCCGCTGTGCCTGCAAATTGCCCGCAACGTCGAACGGTTCTTGCTGAAGGAACTGCATGCCAAACGTATTCCCGCGGGTTTCCTGCCGTTGCAAAGCGGCGTCGGCAATATCAACAACGCGGTGCTGAAGGTGCTGGGCAGGAATCCGGATATTCCGCCGTTTATGATGTATTCCGAGGTACTGCAAACCTCGGTTATCGAACTGCTCGAGCAGGAGAGGATTATTGGCGCCAGCGCCTCGAGCCTGACCGTGCCGCCGTCGGTATTGGAGCATATTTATCAAAATATGGATTTTTTCAGCGAACGCGTCGTGCTGCGGCCGCAGGAAATTTCCAATAACCCGGAGATTATCCGCCGCCTGGGCGTGATTGCCCTGAACGTCGGGCTGGAATTTGATATCTACGGCCACGCCAACTCCACCCACGTGGCCGGCGTGAATTTAATGAACGGCATCGGCGGCAGCGGGGATTTTGAACGCAATGCCTATCTGTCGATTTTTATGGCGCCGTCCATTGCCAAGGGCGGCAAGATTTCCACCATCGTGCCGATGTGTTCCCATGTGGATCACAGCGAACACAGCGTAAAGGTGATCATCACCGAACACGGCGTGGCCGACCTGCGCGGGCTTTCGCCGATCCAGCGCGCCGAGGCCATTATCGGCAACTGCGCCCATCCGCTGTACCGGGACTACCTCTATGGTTACCTGGCCCGGGGCAAGAGCGGCCATATCCACCATGACCTGGCCCACGCCTTCGACCTGTACCAGAACCTGGAACAGCACGGCAGCATGCTAGTATGACGGCGGCGGGGCCGCGGGGGTGGTGCCGTTGCGGTCGTGCTCGATGGCCTCCGCCAGCCGGCCGATGGTCTTGCAGCCGCGCAGCGAATAAAGATATTCCGGCATGTACATCGGCTGGTTGGGGGCGTCGAAGTATTTCAGGCTGGCCGGGTTGACAAACCGATAGGCGAAATGGGGCACCACCGTCAGGAATTGCCCCCGGCTGACGGCGCTGATCTTGGCCAGGAAGCTGTAGGGACGGTAGATAATGGTCGGCGTAATGCCGGCAAAACGGAAATGCGAGTCGATAAGCGACTCGAAATTGGCCCGGTGCTGGAAGCGCATCTGCAGCCAGGGCAGGGTATGCAGCAGCACGCTGGCCTGCACATTGTCATGGATGCGCGACACCAGGAAACCGAGCCTGAGCGGTTCGAGCCGGGTGATCAGCATACTGGACATTTCAGCGGTGCGTTTTGACGCCTGCTGCGGCGAGATCACCATGTCCACGTCATGGTCAAGCAGACCGGAGACCAGATCGTTTTCATTAAACTCGAACGGTTTGGTGGTGAAGCCGTCGAACTTGTCGCCCAGGCTAATCAGCTGGTCAAAAATCATCGTCGGGTAAGCGGTGTCGATGCCGATCACGCAGTTTTTCTGATGGTGGCTGGCCGCCAGCATGATATCGGCGTCGATACCCGCCAGGCGCTGGTAAATGGGGTAGAGCATCTGGTACAGCTCCTGCCCGGCCTTGTTCAGGCTGATGCTGTTATCGGTGCGCGAGAACAGTTCATAACCGACCATCTCTTCCAGCGCGGCAATGCTCTTACCGAAAGGCGAGGCGGTCATATGCAGTTTTTCGGCGGCCTTGGCGATATTATTGGTTTGGGCCAATACGATAAAGTTAACCAGTTTCTTGGAAACAAAAATACTCATAATCGCTGTTTACGCCCTGCTGCCGACACGTCTCTTCCGCCCGCCGCGCCGCCGGGGCATTGCCAAAAAAAGCCCACGACAAAACGGCTACCACGCCATTGCCGTAGGTAGAATTAACAAAATCCCAGGGGAGGAAACGAGAAACCCATCACACAACGCCGGGCTTGACGATTTTTTGCTATCGCCGGCGGCCCCGTCGGCGGCAAACCGCGATGCCGCGGGCGGGACCGCGGGTTTAGGCCCGCCGCAGCTCAAGCCTGTAGCGACGGAAGATAAACAGACACCATGCCAGGGAGATGCAGGCGAGCAGGGCGCCCAGGTAACCGATATTGCCGATATCCGCGCGCAGGATAAACTGATTACCCAGCAGCGCGCCGGCGCCGATGCCCAAATTGAAGATGCCCGAGAACAGCGACATGGCGACGTCGGTGGCGTCCGGCGCCAGGGCCAGGACCTTGACCTGCATGCTCAGCCCGATGGCCATGAACGCCATACCCCAAATCACGCTGAGGGCGGCAAAGCTCATCAGTTGGCCGGCGGCGGGGTGCAAAATCATCAGGCACAGCGCCACCAGGACGATTGCACCCACCAGCAGGGCGGTCGGGTATCTGTTGCTGCATACGCCGAACACCACGCTGCCGATGATGCCCGATCCGCCGAAAATCAGCAGCAGCAGGGTGGTGTCATCGTCTCCCAGCGCCGCGGCATGGCGGATAAACGGCTCAATATAGCTGTAGACGGTGTAGTGCGATGTGACAATCAGCACCGCCAGCAGATAAAGCGACATCAGCGCCGGGCGCTTGAGCAGCATGGGCACGCTTTTAAGCGAACCCGAGTGCTCGCTGGGCAACTTCGGCAGCAGCTTAATGATAAACACCAGCGTTGCCAGGGCGCAAACGCCAATCAGCAGGAAGGTAATCCGCCAGCCCAACAGCTGGCCGACGATGCGGCCCAGCGGTAAACCCAGCACCATGGCCAGGGCGGTGCCGGTGGACAGCATGCTTAGCGCCTGCGTTTTTTTGCCCATCGGCGCCACCCGGATCGCCAGCGACGCGGTTATTGACCAGAATACCGCATGGGACAAGGCAATACCGATACGGGAGATGACCAGCACCCAGAAATTCCAGGCCATAAACGACAGCAAGTGGCTGGCGATAAACAGGATGAAAATTTTCACCAGCAGGCCGCGCCGTTCAAGATTACTGGTCAGCAACATAAACGGCAGCGACATCAAGGCCACCACCCAGGCGTAGATGGTCAGCATCAACCCGACCTGCGCGGTTTCCATGGAAAAGCTTTGGCCGATGTCGGTCAGCAGGCCGACGGGCACGAACTCGGACGTATTGAAGATAAAGGCGGCAAACGCGAGGGTTATGACCCTCAGCCAGGCGGTCGAACGTGAGACATCAGAATTATTCATTGAAATTAGCAGGCTATTATTTACGATCGATTGGTTGAACGTGCAATCAAGGTTACACAAAAATCCGACAGTCCTTTCTGCAAGACGACGTGCTGGCGCGGTAATGATAATAAAATGAACAGCCGATAAACGCCTAACATTAGTTGTCGATCTGCCAAAAAAGTCTTTTTTACGCCCCCAATTCATTAACCATTCAATTACAGGAAGTTAATATATTTTTCTGGCACGGGCTGCGCCGCGCCCGTTAACGTTTTTGGAGCGGAGATAATCTTGCGAACACACCTCATGACCTTATGCGCCGCCGCGCTCTTGACCGCGGGCGTATTTAGCCTCCCGGCCCCGGGCGCGGACCTGCTGGCGCGCATCAGGGCGGACAAAACCCTGACCGTGGCGACGGAAGCCCGTTATGCGCCCTTCGAGACGGTCCGGGACGGAAACATTATCGGTTATGATGTGGATCTGATGAACCATATCCTCCATAAACACCTGCCGGGGGTGCGCGTTAAACAGCTGGACTTGCCCTTCCAGGGGATCCTGGCGGGACTGGACGCCAGGAAATTCGATTTGGTGATCACCGCGGTGATGGTGGACCGGCAGCGCATGGCGCGCTTCGCGTTTACCGTTCCGGTGGCTGAAGCCACGGTGGCGCTGCTGAAACGTGAGAACGACACGTCCCTCGCCACCCTGGAGGATTTGGACGGCAAGGTGGTGGGCTCCCTGGCAGGCTCGGCCCACCTGCGGGTGCTGCAGGCGTTCAACCAGCGGCTGCTGGATGGCGGCAGGCCCGGTATCAAGGAGATCCGGCAGTATATCGCCTTCGACGAGGCCTATGCCGACCTGGCCAATAAGCGTCTTGACGGCGTGGCCCAGTCCCTGGCCAATCTCGGGCCGCTGATCAAAAGCCGTCCCGGCGTGTTTGCCGTGCTGCAACCGATGCTCGGGCCCACCGCGTATTTTGGCTGGGCGGGGCGCCAGGACGCGGACAGCGCCGCCCTGGTGCAGCTATTCAGCGACGGCATCGCCGAGGCTAACCGCGACGGCACCCTGAAACGGCTGCAGTTAACATGGTTTGGGGCCGAGACGGCGCTGCCGCACGACGCCATGCCGGCGCCGGCGCTGTAACGGAAAACCGACATGGACGACTTTTTGCCACTGTTTGTGTCCTGGCTGCCGATGCTGGCCCAGGGGGCGGCGACCACCGCCTCGCTCTGCGCGGTCGCCATGACGGGCGGCTTTTTTGCCGGCGTCGGCATCCACCTGCTGCAGGACGCCCGCCCGTATGCCTGCCGGATCTTTGCCCGCGTCTATATCAGCCTGTTTCGCGGCACGCCGGTGCTGGCGCAGGTGCTGCTTTGCTATTACCTGCCCTGCGAGCTGGGCGTGGATATCGGCGCTTATGCCGCGGCCGCGCTGGCGCTGGCGCTGAACAGCGCCGCCTATCAATCGCAGATCCTGCGCGGCGGCCTGGCGG
This sequence comes from Acerihabitans arboris, assembly GCF_010131535.1. Lineage (GTDB taxonomy): Bacteria > Pseudomonadota > Gammaproteobacteria > Enterobacterales > Enterobacteriaceae > Acerihabitans > Acerihabitans arboris. The sequence goes on along the minus strand of NZ_WUBS01000002.1, from coordinate 282,100 downwards.
CCATCCCCGCCGGACAGCTGGAAGCCGCCGTTGCCTGCGGGCTGGGCCCGTGGCAGGCGCTCCGGCATATCCGTCTCCCGCAGGTGCTCAGGCTGACGCTGCCGGCGACGATCTCCGAGCTGATTGATGTGATCAAGGCGTCTGCGGTGGTATCGGCGATCGCCATCACCGACCTGATGCGGGTCGGGCAACAGTTGGCGTCCTCCAGCTATCACATGCTGTCGGCCTATCTCGCCGTCGCCCTGGCCTATCTGGCCCTGACCAGCCTGCTGGCCCTGGCGGGACGCCATATCGAACAACGCTGGCGCAAGGAGGCATTGTGAGCGATATGCTGCTTTACCTGCCTGATTTTGCCCGCGCCATGGGGATGACCCTGGCCGTCAGCCTGTGCGCGGCCGCGGCCGGCGCCGTGGGCGGCTTTATGTTCCAGGCGCTATGCTGCCGCAGCCCCCTGGTGTACTGGCCGTGGCGCGCTTATGTGTGGCTGGTACGCGGCACGCCTTACCTGGCGCAGCTGTCGGTAATCTACTTCGGCCTGCCGGCGCTGGGGCTGACGCTGAGCGCCGTGCAGGCCGCCATCCTGTCGCTCGCGCTCTACAGCGCGGCCTACTTCGGCGAAATATTCCGCGGCGCGTGGTTGTGCATCGGGCGCGGGCAGAAAGAGGCCGCGCAGGCGCACGCCATCTCCGCCTGGCAAAGCTTCTGGCATATCCAGACCCCCCAGGCGTTACGCTTTAGCCTGCCGCTATTGGGCAACCAGGCGATTTTAACCCTGAAGGAAAGCGCGGCGGCGTCGATTATCACGGTGCCCGAACTGACCATGACCACCGGGCGGATCGTCGCCAGCACCTATGGCTATATCCTGCCTTATGCGCTGCTTATTGCCAGCTACTGGCTGCTGGCGCAGGCGATCAGCCTGTGCATTGGTTGGCTCGGCCGCAATTGGTTATCCGGAGGACACTAGTATGGGCGGGCAACCGATCCTTGAATTGCGCGGCGTCGGCAAGACTTTTGGCGGCCACGCGGTACTGCATGATATCAATCTGGCGGTACATGCCGGGGAAGTGGTGACCCTGATCGGGCCGTCGGGGTCGGGTAAAACCACCGCGCTGCGCTGCATGAATTTCCTGGAAGCCTATGATCGTGGCGAGATCCTGATCAAGGGGCGCCTGCTGGGCTACAGCGGGCCGGGCCGGGGGGCAGGGGACCGGGACAGCGCCGCGCTTATCGCCCGGGTGCGGCGCCCGTTGGCCATGGTGTTCCAGCAATTTAACCTGTGGCCGCATATGACGGTACTGGAGAACGTGGCCGCGCCGTTGATCCTGGGCAAACGGCTGCCGCGCCAGGAGGCCCGCCGCCGCGCCGCCGCCGCCCTGGCGCAGGTGGGCATGGGCGGGAAGGCCGGCGCCTGGCCGGGCAGGCTGTCTGGCGGGCAGCAGCAGCGCGTCGGCATCGCCCGCGCGCTGGCGCTGGAGCCGGAGCTGTTGCTACTGGATGAACCCACGTCCGCCCTCGATCCCGAACGGGTTGAGGAGGTGCTGGAGGTGATCAGGGCGCTGGCGCAAAAGGGGATTACCATGGTGATGGCCACCCATGAAATGTCCTTTGCCGCCCATATTTCCACCCACGTGGTGTTTATGGCCGACGGCGCCATAGTGGAACAAGGGGCGCCCCTGAGGCTGTTTCGCCGTCCGGCGAGCGGTCGCCTGAAAACGTTTCTGGCTCCCTGGCTTAAACGTCCGCTGCAGCCTGATGAACCCGAAACCGGTGCTCCTGGCCACCGGCAGCGTTGAAAGGATGGATTTTTTTAACAACTGCCCGCCCTAATACCGCGCAAATAACGGTAACATGGTGGTGTACCGCGCTTGTTCTCCATCCGGAGGCCAATGGGCGCGGCGCCGTCCGGGAAGGGTATGCCCGCCGGGATCTTGGGATTGATAGCGATGAGGCCTTATGGATTATCCCCTTACCAGCAACACTCAGCAGCTCAAGCTGATCAATGTTGCCCACGTGATTGAAGCGCTAAAGGCGCTGAACGGGGCCACCAAATCAGCCGTGGCGCAGGCGACGGGATTAAGCGTCGCCACCTGCGGCACCATCCTTAACGGCCTGTGCGCAACGGGAGAAGTGCTGCAGCAGGCGCTGGAAGAGTCAAGCGGGGGGCGGCCGGCGCAGCGCTTCGTCTATAACGAACACTTTTTTTATGTGCTCAGCCTGTTTGTCGCCGATGTGTACAGCGACCACGTCATTTCTTATAGGGTGACGTCGGCCGGGGGCAATATCGTCTGCGCCGGCAAGGAACCGGGCGCGGTCGCGGACACCGGCGGCATTATCGCCTGTATCGCCGAACACGCCGGCCGCTACAATATCCAGGCCGTCGGCATCGGCCTGCCCGGCGTGATTGTCGGCGGTAAAGTATTGACCTGCGATATTCCCGCCTTCGAGGGCGTGGCGCTGCAGCGGATCCTCACGGACCGGTTTGGCCTGTTTACCAAGGTCGGCAACGATATGAACTACACCGCCTACGGTTTTTATAAAAACCGGGGCCTGGGCAAAGACCAGCCGCTCGCTTACCTGATGTTTCCGGAAAAACACTGTCCCGGCTGCGGTATTATCGTGGGGGGTAAAGCGCTGGAGGGCGCCACGCAGTTTGCCGGCGAGGTTGCCCATTTACCTTGGCATGTCGGCGTCGGCGAGGTTGCCGCCGATGGGGCGCGATACGGCGGGCCCGCCGACGGGCTGGCGCGCACCGTGGCCGATATCGCCATCTCGCTGATTTCGATTATCAATCCGGGCATCATCGCCATAACCGGCGCGCGTATCGGGCCGGAGACGATGGCCACCGCCGCGCGGCTGTGCCAGGCGGCCATCCCCAGGGAACACCTGCCGGAAATCATCTACCGTGAAGGCATGGAAGACGACTATCTGAAAGGCATCGCCGAAATGACGCTGGAGAGCGCCAATTACCAGCGGCTGTTTGGCGCGGCCGTTTCCCGTTGATCAGATGTGCGCCGATAGCCAACCCAAACGCTATTTCACCGTCAGCGCGCGATAGGTATTCCACCAGAGCGCGATCAGGGGAAAATAGGGATCCCGCCGGGTGCTGAGCCGGTCGGGGGCGTATTTCCATGGCTTGGTAAGGATATAGTGCAGGTTTTTGATTTTATTGATATCCCATATTTCCTCATGCTGTACCGACAGCGTCTTCAACGCATTATAGCCATACGGCAGCGCCAGCCAGCGTCCCTGGAAATAGCGGTTGAGCAAATCCTGCTCCGGGAATGGGAACCCGGCCAGATCGTCAATCTGCGCCAACTGCCCGGCCAGTTCGCTATAGGTTTTTTCATCCGGTGATAACACGATAGTGCCGGAGTTAAAATAGGGCGAAAATTCCCCGGGCAGCGGCGCGGCGTTCTGGCCGTGGCAATAGGTGTAATAACAGTTTTCCGGCACCCAGCTTGCCGGGTAGGTGGCGATATGGTTGGGATTGCATCGGCAGGCGTGGCAGGCGGCTATGCCGCCGGCGGGCAGGGCCAAGTCAAACAGCTCATCCATGTTTTTCAGCGCCAGCATATCGGCGTCGAGCAGCACCAGCCGGGTGAAGTCGGTAAGATGCCAGGCGCACAGCTTGCTCCATACCTCGGCGAAACGGGCGTAGGCATAGTTGCCGGCTACCCCGTCCCTGGGGCTAAGCGGCGTAATGGCGCGTACGTCGCACCCCCCGGCCGCCAGGCTATCCCGGGTTTTCTGACTGATATCAGCGGTAACCATTACCACCAGCGGATAACGGGTTTGCGTATTTTTTAATGATTGATGCAGCGTCCTGACCCCTGCCAGATAAGCAGGATCGGTCAGTAACGTAATCCAGGCCTTCATCAGTCACTCTCCCGGTCAAAGCACGCTCATCAGGACTTGAAGATATCCGCGATAAACGCGTTGGCGAATTTTCCTTTGGGGTCGAGATCGGCTTTCGCCTGGCGAAAGTGTTCCCACCGGGGATACATTTCGCGCCACGGGTAAAGATGGCGGTTATAATATTTTCCCCAATGCGGTCGTCCGCCCTCCCGGGCCAGCAATTTCTCGACCTCGCCGAGAAAATGCACGCCGTCACGCGACAGGGTGCCGTCCTCGGCGTAATACACCACAAAGCCGAAAAAGCAGGTGGCTTCCCCATAGGCGGGGCTGAGCCAGGCTGACGAAGGGCCGGTGCAGCGCAGGATCACCGGATAGTGCATATGGGGGTGCGTCTGCGCATACCAGCGTTTTATTTTCTGGATCACCTCGCCGGCGCGGCTGAAGGGAATGCCGATTTCGATATTGATCTGCGGCGTGGCGATGCCCCGGCAAAACACCTGGTAGACATCGCCGGTGATGTCGGAAAAGTCCTTGAAGCGCGCGACGGTTTTAAACGGCGTGCCGTCTTTGCCCAGGATTTTAGTGTCGGCACGCATATGGCCCAGCGTGCGTTCAACCGTGGCGTTCATGGATTCGTCGCCGGTGGACAACGCGACGGTCCGGCCGCCGTTATCCCGGTATGATTTTTCCTCGGCCTCATTGGCCTGCCGGGCGGACCAGACGTGGACTTTATCCTCCTCGGGAAACCACCAGGCCTTGCTGAGCGGATATCCTTCGTTCCAGTCATACAACAGGGATTCCAGCTCACCGGCGGCGCAGGCGCTTTTGAAACAGGTAAACAGCGTCGTCGGCACCGTCCTGAGCGTCACCTCGGTGACCACGCCCAAGGCGCCCAGCGCCAGCTGCGCGGCGCCGAACCAGGCGTGGTCGCGATCGAAAACCGCAATGCCGCCGTCGGCCAGGATCATGCGGATACGCAGTACCTCATCGGCAATGGAGCTTTGCCGCAGTCCCTGGCCATGGGTGCCGGTGGCGATGGCGCCGGCCAGGGTTTGCAGGGCTATCACGCCGGGTGAGGAGGGCAACATGCGGCCCATGGCCGTCAGCGTGCGGTAAACCTGATCCAGCGGGGTGGCCGCGGCGAAGGTGGCCGAGTCGTCGGTGGCTGAGATCAATCCCTCCATCCGGCCGGTATCCAGCAGGATATCCTGCGGTCCGTCGGCGCGCAGCAGGCTGCCCGTGGAGAGCCGGCTGCCCATGACCCTGATTTTTCCGCGCTGCCCGGCGACCAGTTCCCGCAGCTGGTCTTCATTGCCCGGCCTGCGGATACTGGCGCGTGAACCCAGCGTCGCGTTTTGCGCCCAGTTCCAGACCTGTTGATCGCTGGCTGACGGCTGGGTTTGTCTGGTGGGGAAAAGTTCCCCGGCATAATCCAACAACGCATTCCTCTCTGTAATAAATGTGTTACTTATACATAGTGTAGCCTAGATCATGTGGCGGGTGGCGGCGCGGCGGGGACGACAATACCTATTGAGCCGCATTCCCGCGCCGGTCCGCCGGCCGACGGGCACCGGCGCCGTTCGGCTGCGAGACACGTCGGTTCAGGTCATTTTGGCCAGCGGCGCGCTGAACTGGATGCTGCGCTCGGTCGGCAGCCCGTCGAATTTTATGGAATAGGCGCTTTCATATCCGTTCACCGCGATAACGGTGCCGCCGCCGAACACGCCGTGCGCCACCCGATCGCCCACCCGGAAGCGGGACGCGCCGGCGGCGGGCGGCGGCGGGCCGGGCCGGGCCACGTTTTGCATGCCGCCCAGCAGCGCCTGATCCAGTGGGACATCGAACGCCACATTCTCGCTGCCGGCGTCAAAGATAAAGCGCGACGGATACTTAAAGATACCGTCATTGGCCACCCCTGCCGAATCGCTTAAAAACAGCCCGTCCATGGCCCGGGTCATGGCGACATAGGCCAGCCGCCGCTCCTCCTCCATCTCCTCGGCGGAGCTTATCTTGCGGCCGGGGAACACCCCTTCGTTCATGCCGCAGATAAACACGTAGGGAAACTCCATGCCCTTGGCGCCATGGATGGTCATCAGCTTCACCCGGTCGTTTTTGCCTTCGTTATCCAGGGTGGTGAACAGCGCTATCCGCGCCAGGAAGTCCTCGAGCGTGGCCTCTTCATCCTCGCCTTCGTTTTGTACCGCGCGCTTGAGCTCCGCCACGTTATCCAGCCGCTCCTGGTCGCCCTGCAGGCGCAGGAAGGCTTCGTAACCGCTTAAATCCAGCAGGGCTTGCAGCGTATTGCCGAGCGACCATCCAGAGCGCTGCGCCCGCACCTGTTCGATAGCGTCCACGTAGCGTCTGGCCTGGGTGCCCTTCAGCAGATCCGTATCCAGGTTTTCCTTCAGCGCCCGGTACAGTGACAGGTTGCGCGCCTCGGCATAGGCGGCCAGGGTCTCCAGCCGCTTTTTGCCAAACTTGCGCGCCGGCACGTTCAGGGTGCGCAGGAAGGCTACGTCGTCGCCGGCGGTGACCATGCGCAGATAACAGATCACATCCTTGATTTCCCGCCGGCCGTAAAATTCGATACCGCTGAAGATCTGGTAGGGCACGCCGCGCTCGATAAACCTTTCCTCCAGGGCGCGGGTCAGGTAATGGGCGCGGTAGAGTACGGCGATATGGTCCGGCGGGACGCCGGTATTGCGCAATCGGGTGATTTCGCCGACGATCCATTGCGCTTCCAGCTTATCGCTTTTGGCATGGAAATAACGCGGCCGCCAGCCGCCGGCTTTTACGGCGTGCAGGGTTTTGGGAAACCTGACCTGGTTTTTTTCAATCAGGCAGTTGGAGGCGGCCAGGATTTCCGGCGTCGAGCGGTAGTTGGTGCCGAGCGCGATGGTTTCAGCCCCCGGATAGACCTGGTCAAAATCCAGGAACAGCCGCAGATGGGACCCGCGCCAGGAGTAGATGGTCTGATCGGGATCGCCGACGATAAACAGATTGCCGTGCTTGCCCGCCAGCAGTTGGGCCAGCCTGTACCGCCGTTTGCTGACATCCTGGAACTCGTCCACCATCACATACTGCATCCGGTCCTGCCATTTTTGCCGCACGGCGGGGAATTTTTCCAGGATCCAGGTGGCGAAGTTAATCAGATCGTTGAAATCGCAGCCAAAGCATTTTTTCTGCTCATACAGGTAGCGCAGGAAGATTTCCTCGTCGCGATCCCGGGCGTCGGCGAACCGGGCCTTAAGCTGCTCGTTGTTTAGCTGGTAGATATCGTCGATATAGGTGGTGGCGTACAGTTTCCTGGCCTCCAGCACGTCGTCCAGGGTGCGTTTCACGGTGGTGTCGCGCAGCGTCAGCCCCATATCGGCAAAAATTTTCAGCAGGATCTGCTTAAGATCCTCCATGTCGAGAATAATAAAATTGCGCGGGTAGTTGAGCAGATGGATATCTTCTTTCAACAGCTGCACGCAGAAGGCGTGGAAGGTGCAGATGGTGCCGAGATCCCGATCGCCCAGCACCGCCCGTACCCGGCGCTTCATTTCGTTGGCCGCCCGGTTGGTGAAGGTGACGCACAGGATATTTTTCGGCGCGATGCCGAGCCTTGACACCAGATAGCAATAACGCTCGGTCAGGGTGCGCGTTTTACCGGTGCCGGCGCCGGCGATTACCCGCAGCGCGCCTTCGGTGGTCACCACCGCCTGCCGCTGCCCGGCGTTCATGCTATCGATAGGGTCAACCACCGGCCGTTGATTTGCGTTATCAGAGCCTGGAGACAAAATCACGGCGCTCCTCGCCGGTATAGACCTGGCGCGGCCGGCAGGCTTTCAGCGGCCGGCTGTGCATTTCATTCCAATGGGCAATCCAGCCGGTGGTGCGCCCGACGGCGGTTATCACCGTAAACATGGAGGACGGCAGCCCCATCGCCTTGAGGATCAGCGCGGTATAAAAATCCGCGCTGGGATAAAGCTTGTTTTCCAGGAAGAAGGCGTCGGTCATCGCGATATGCTCCAGCTCCATGGCCACCTGCAGCAGGTTGTCCTCCATGCCCAGCGCGCTGAGCACTTCATGGCAGGTCTTGCGCAGGATGGCGGCCCTGGGATCGAAATGATGATAGATGGAGTTGCCGAAACCCATCAGCCGGAAGGAGTCATGGCGATCTTTGGCCCGGTTGACAAACGCCGGGATGCGATCGACGGTGCTGATCTCTTCCAGCATGCGCATGCAGGCTTCATTTGCCCCGCCGTGCAACGGCCCCCACATGGAGGCCAGCCCCGCGGCGATGCAGGCAAACGGGTTGGCCCCGGACGATCCCGCCGTCCTGACGGTGGTGGTGGACGGGCACTGGCCGTGGTCGGCATGCAAAATCAAAATGCGGTTCATGGCCCGCTCAAGGATGGGATCGACCTCATATTTTTCCGCCGGGATGGCAAACAGCATATGCAGGAAATTGCCGGTGTACGAGAGCGAATTGCGTGGATAGGCCGAGGGCTGCTCGATGGAATATTTATAACACATGGCCGCCACCGTGGGCATTTTCGCCAGCAGCCGCAGCGCCGCCAGCTCCCGGTCCCCGGCATTGTCGACGTCCAGCACGTCGTGGTAGAACGCGGCCAGCGCGCCCACTACCGCGCACATCAGCGCCATGGGGTGGGAGTCGCGGCGAAAGCCGCTCAGCATGCGGGTCATCTGCTCATGGATCAGCGTATGCCGGGTAATGGACTCGGTAAACCGGTCGTACTCTTCCCTGGACGGCGCCTGGCCGTGCAGCAGGATATAGCAGACTTCGGGAAAGGAGCAGTGCTCCGCCAACTGGTCGACCGGAAAACCGCGGTGCAGCAGCACGCTGTTGCGCGCGTCAATATAGGTGATGGCCGATTCACAGCCGGCGGTATTGACGAAACCGGGGTCGTAGGTATAGAGGTCTTCCCCAAGGAAAGGGCGAATGTCCAGGGCCGCGGGGCCGAATGAGCCGGCATTAAAATCCAGCTCGACGGATCGTTGATCGTTGAGCGCTAGGGTCGCTTTTTTCTCGGTCATGTGTAGGTCTCCAGCCTGGCTGTAAAATAGCAATAAGAATGTCTCGACCGCCTGAATACCACCTGGGTCTAATTATTTAACATTACTCGCGTGGCGCGGACTTGACCAGAGAAGAGATGAGGCAACCAGCATTAACGAATGCCGGCGCGCATAAAGGATTGCACGAACTGGCGCTGAAACACCAGGAACAAGATCAAAAGGGGAAGCGATGTCATCAGCGTGGCGGCGCCGATCAACGCCCACTGCACGCCCTGTTCCGGCGCGGAGAACAGCTGCAGGCCCACGGTCAGCGGCCGCACCCGCACCGAGTCGGTAATCACCAGCGGCCAGAGGAAGTCGTTCCAGTGAAAGCTGATGGACACCAGCGTAAAGGCAATATAAACCGGTTTTGCCAGCGGTATATAAATGCGCCGCAGGATAGTTAACCGGCCGGCGCCCTCGATTATCGCCGCCTCTTCCAGCACCAGCGGAATACTTTTAAAGGTCTGGCGCAGCAGGAATATGGCAAACGCGGAGGCAAAATAGGGCAGGGCAATGCCCCAGAGAGTATCGCGCAGCCCCAGCGCGCCGATAGTGTGATAATTAGTCAGGATCAGCACGTCCGGGCTTATCATCAGTTGCAGCAGTATCAGCGAAAAGATAATCCCCGCGCCTTTAAGACGGAAACGCACCAGCGCATAGGCGGCCAGGGTCGCCAGGATTAGCTGGCTCGCCACGATGATCAGCACTAATAAGAGAGTGTTGATAAAGTAGCGGCCAAACGGCGCCGCCTGCCAGGCGTGGATAAAATTCTCAAGCGTCGGCATGGACAACGGTGTAAAGCCGCCCTGCTGCGAGGCGGGATGGATCGCGACCCAAACGGAAACCATTATCGGCAGCATCCACAGCAGCGCTCCCGCCCAGATAATGAGGGTGCCGCATCGGCGCCGAAGGCCGGCTGCCCGGGCCGGTTGACCATGGAGGCCGGGCGGCGGAGCTGTTTTTGCGGCGGCGGGCGGCGGGCGGCTCATTGATAATGGATCCGTTTATCCAGCAGGGTAAATTTCAGCAGCGCGATGGCGGCCAGGATCGCCAGCAGTACGGTGGTCATGGCGGCGGCGTAGGGCAGGTCCCAATAACCGAACGCGGTACGGTAGATATAAAACAGCAGCAGATGGGTGCTGTTGTCCGGCCCGCCGTTGGTCATGGTGATCACCTGATCGACAATGCGAAAGGCGTTCATGGACGCATTGATCAAAATGAACAGGGTGGTCGGCATCAGCAGCGGCCACTGGACGCGCCGGAAAAAATAGCCGCGCGACGCGCCTTCGATCCCGGCGGCTTCCGCCAGCCGGGGGGCTATTTGCTGCAGCGCCGCCAAATAAAAAATCATAAAAAAGCCGGCTTCCCGCCATACCGATACCGCCATCAGGCAGTAGAGCGCGTAATCGGGATCCCCCAGCCAGTTAATCGCCGGCAGACCGAACCAGGCGAGAAATCGGTTAAGCAGGCCTATTTGCGGACTATAGAAAAACAGCCACAGATTGGCAATCGCCACCATTGGCAACAGCGATGGAATAAAAAAGACGGCGCGCGCCATGGCGCCGCCGCGCATCCGGCGGTTGACCGCCAGGGCCATCAGCAGCGCCAGGCCGACCGACACCGGAATGGTAATCGCCGCGTAGAGAATATTATTACGCAGCGCCAGCATAAAGGTCTCGTCGTTAAGCAGCGCCCGGTAGTTCGCCAGCCCGACAAACGGCGCCGGTTTGCCGTTGCGCGCCGCGCCGAAGGCGCTTTCCCACAGGGTCGCCAGGGCCGGGTAGTGGGTAAAAGCGACCAGGAACGCCATCGCCGGCAGCAGCAGCAGATAACCGTATGCCTGGCCGGCAAGGCCGGCATAACGGATCCTGAACGCTAGCGGGGTCATAGGTATCGGCGCTTACTGATAACGTTTCAACAGGCGATCGGCCTGCTGTTGCGCGGCGGCCAGTCCAAGCCCGGGCGTTTTGCCGTGGGTCACGGCCGCTTCCACCGCCCGGTTCATCAGGTCCTGGATTTGCACGCTGTTATAGGTGGACAGCTCGGGCTGCGAAAACTGCAGCTGTTCGCGCGCCACCAGCGCCTGCGGTACCTTGACGGCATACTCTTTCATGGCCGGGGTTTGCCACGCGGCGGGCGAGGTGGCGACATAGCCGGTGGCAATGCTCCATCTTGCCGCCTGTTCCGGCGCGGATACCCAGCGCATAAAGGCCAGCGCCGCCTGCTGCTGCGGCGGCGTGGCGCTGCTGAATAAATAGAGGTTGCCGCCGCCGGTCGGGCTGCCGCGCTGGGTCTTCTGCGGCAGCATCGCGATGCCGAACGGGAATTTGGCATTATCGCGCACCGTCGCCAGGTTACCGGTGGTGGTCACCATCATCGCGGTTTTTCCATCGATAAAGTCTTGCGGCGTGGTACTCCAGGCGATGGCGCCTTTAGGCGAAATTTCATGTTTCCAGGCCAAATCGCTCAGCCAGGTCAGCGCCTCAACATTGGCCGGGGTATTGAAGTTCACCGCGGTGCCTTTACCGTTGTCCAGCCGGCTGCCGTTGGTGGCCGCTATGCCCTGGAACGTCCAGTAGCCGTTTGGCGTGGAGGGTATTTCAATTCCCCATTGCCTGACCTCGCCGCCGTTGCGAATCACCAGCTTTCGGCCGAAGTCCACTACCTCCCGCCAGTCGGCCGGCGGCGTATCGCCATCCAGCCCGGCGGCCTGGAAAGCCTGCTTGTTCCAGTACAGCACCACGGTTGACCGCTGGAACGGAATGCTCCAGATTTTATTATCGATTTTACGTATAAACGCCGGGTAGAAGCCGTCGAGCCACGCCTTGCCGGCCTCGTCATCGACCAAGTCGCTGACCGGGGTAATGGCGCCGGCATCCATCAGCGAATAGACCTCGATATCGCCGATGACCGCCATCTGCGGGGCGTTGCCGCCGCGAAAGGCGGTTAACGCCTTGGTCACCGTGGTGGCGTAATCCCCGGTATACACCGGCTGGATATGGATATCGGGACGGGTTTTTTCAAAATCATTCACTAATTCCTCCACGGTGTGGCTCACCTTGCCCCCGACCGCGATGGGGTAATACATTTGCAACTGCACGGGATCCGCCGCCATGGCCGCAGGCGGCAGGGAAAGGAGTAGCCAAACCAGCGCCGTCGCGCCGTCGCGTCTGGATTTGCGGGTGAATAGAGACATTTTTTTCCTCTGCGTTAAAGGTCAGGGTTAATCAGCGCCGCGCCTCGGCCGGGACCCGGCGACCGGCCATTACCGCGCCGCGACCTGCGGCCACAGCCCGGCCGGCCGTGGGACGCCTGATCCGGCAGTCTTTTCCCGGTCAGGGTTGAAAAACGGTATTCCGCCGCGGCGGGCCAGCTCAGCCCGACGATGTCGCCGGGGCAAAAATGCCGCATGCCCGCCACTTTTATGGTGATGCTTTCCGCCGTCCCCGGCAGGGCGCCGATCAGCAGCGTATAGGCGCCCATATATTCATAATGCGCGACCCGGCAGGCGATGTTACCGGTGCCCGCGGGGGTAACGGCTATTTCCTCTGCCCTGACGCCCAGGCTTATTCCCGCCGCGTTGTTTTCCGGATGCGGAATGATATTCATCGACGGCGAACCGATAAATTGCGCGGTAAAGATATCGGCCGGATGGTTATAGAGTTCGCCCGGCGCGCCGTGCTGCACCACGCGGCCGTGATTTAGCAAAATGATTTTATCCGCCATGCTCATGGCTTCGGTTTGGTCATGGGTAACGTATACCATGGTCAGGCCGAGCTGGCGTTGCAGGGCGCGGATCTCCCGGCGCATGCTCTGGCGCAGTTTGGCGTCCAGGTTGGACAACGGCTCATCCATCAGGCAGAGCTGGTGATTGGCGATGACCGCCCGGCCCAAGGCTACCCGTTGCTGCTGGCCGCCGGAAAGCTGGGCGGGCAGGCGATCCAGCAGCGGACCCAGTTCCATCAGCCCGGCCACGTCGGCCAGGCGCGCGGCGAAGGCGCGTTTATCCTCGCCCCTGGCCCGCAGGCCGAACAGCAGGTTTTCCCTGACGTTCAGGTGCGGGAACAGGGCATAGGATTGGAATACCATGGATAACCGGCGCTGCGAAGGCGGCAGGGCGGTGACGTCCGCCTGGCGAATATGAACCGTGCCGCTGTCGGCCAGTTCCAGGCCGGCGATAATGCGCAGCAAGGTGGTTTTGCCGCAGCCGGACGGCCCTAATAACGCGACAAAATCCCCGGCGGCCGCCTCGAAGCTGACGGCGTCCAGCGCCTGGTTATTTCCCCAGGATTTACGAATTTCCCGCAGCGCTAAATAGGTCATTGTTTTAATCCGGCGATAAGCAGACATCAGGATAGGGCGGTAAAATGACGTTTTTATAACGGCGGCATGACACTTGGGATCTGTTTGGGGTTTTGTGGCCAACCGCGCCGCGCAGCCAACCCTGGCGCGGTAAGAGGATGTCCGGCAAGTTTTACCCGGCGATATCAGCCGGGCGGCGCGGGTGATGCCGGAAGGCGCCAGGCGTCGCCAGACGGCCCCGGGCAAGCGGCGTTGCGCGATGTGTCGTGCTTTAGGCCGTCAGGAGGCCGGCCACGCGATAGCTGTCTATTATTTCGTCATAGAGCGCGATATCAGCGCGGCTCCTCGCAATAAGCTGCGCGCCGGCGACGGCGGCAAAGATGGCGCGCGCCCGTTTCTCGCTTTCGCCGGCACCGATGGTCGCCGCGGCGGCGAGTACGCGGCTCAACCATGCCACATTGACGTCGGCAAAGGTTTGCACCTCTTTTTTTACCGTTTCCGGCAGGTCTTGATATTCGGCGGACATAAAGCTGCAGAGGCACAGGCGGTTTTCACTCTCGAGCGACCGGCGGAATATATCGGGATATTGGCGCAGGCAACGGAGCGGATCCGGGGTTTCGGCCAGCATGTCCTGCAGGACTGCCGCTGTATCCTCCCAATAGCGTTTGGCCACCGCGGCGCCCAGATCGGCCTTGCTCGGGAAGTGATAGTAGATGCTCGCGCTTTTTATGCCCACGGTTTGCGCGAGTTCCCGAAAATTCAGGCCGCTGTAGCCATGCGCCTGCGCGGCCCTTTTGGCGGCCGCCAGGATGGCTTCCCGAGAGTTGGAATTCATTTCACCGCCTTTTCTGCCATGTTAAATGTTCGCTCCGGTCGGTACCGACATCGCCACCCGGTTCTTTACGCTGGGACGCTCCTGCATCCTGGCGTACCAGGCTTGCAGCGCCCCGCACTCCTCAGGCACCGGCAGCTCCACCAGCTGCGCAAAGATCAGGCCGCCGATCACCGTGATGTCGGCCATCGAGAAAACCTCGCCGGCGACGAACGGCTGGTTTTTCAGAACGGCATTGAAGTAGTGCATCCCGCGCAGGGCCTTGTCGCGCTGACGGAACCCCCACTCGGCGTTCTGGTAACTCTCCACGGCGGGTCCGAGCCCCGGCGTCGCGTGGTGGAAATACACGCTTATGGCGTCGAGCAGCTCCAGCTCGGCGCGCTTGCTCATCATATGGATCACGCCCTTTTCGCGCGGTGTCACGCCGGTGAGTATAGGGGCGCCGTCAAGCGCGTCAAGGTATTCGGTAATGGCCGTGCACTCGGCGATAAAGGTCCCGTCGTCGAGTTCGAGCACCGGTAGCGTGCCTGAAAAATTCTTGGCGAGGAACCCGGCCTGCTTGTGCTCGCCTTTCCACAGATTGACCGACACAAAACGGGCGCGCGATTGCAGGTTCTTCTCGGCCAAAGCGATGCGGACGCGGGCCGGATAAGGGCCGGTGTGCCAATCGTGGATCTTCATCATCGCCGGTTTGGCGGTGTCAAAATTATTGATGTCTGAGTTCATTGCAAACCTATCTACCTGTCACTTGGTAGATAAACTTTAGAAGCATTACCCTGCCCTGTCAACCCTATCTGTCGCCTGGGCCGGTGGGGATCCTGCCGGTCAAGCTAGGTTTCCTGCGGCTCTGTCGCCCGATGGGCCGGCGCCAGCAGCTGGATAAAGCGCGCCAGACGCGGCGTCTGGGCGACATTATGGCGATAAAGCAGCCAGGTATGATTGACGATCGGCTGATGGCGTTCGTCGAGCAGCGGGCAGGGGTGCAGGTCGGCGTCAAACGGCAGGTAATCCGACAAAATGGCGTAGCCCAGGCCGTGCTTGACCATTTCCAGGCAAATTTCCATCTTATCCACGGTCATGGCGATGCGCGGCGGGCGGGAAAAGTTGGCGTTCCACCAGCGGTCGAGCAGGGTGCTGATATGCGGGCCGTGGCTGATGCGGATCTGCGGCCAATGGGGCAGGTCCGCCAGCTGAAGCGGCCGGCGGCTGACGATATAGAAGCGGTTCCGGTCCACCAGATGTTTGCCTTCTTTCCAGTTCAGGTCGTCCTTGACCAGCGCCAGGTGCACCTCATTGTGCTGTAGCTGGGCGAAGACCTCCTGGCTAAGGCCGCTGGTGACGTTGACCGCCACCTGCGGGTACTGCTGGTTAAACCGCTGCAATATTTTCGGCAGCCGGTAGGCGGCGTAATTGCTGGCGGCGCTGATGCGGATTTCGCCGCGTAGCCTGTCGCCGGCATGCTGCAGGTCGTCCTTCATTTTCTGGTAGTCCCGCAGCACCTTGACGGCATAGTAGGCAATCTGTTCGCCCTGCAGGGTAAACGTGAGGATTTTATGACTCATGTCGAACAGCTGGACATCGAGCTTTTTCTCGATCTGCCGCAGCCGGTAGCTGAGCGCCGGCTGCGAGGTATGGAGCGCCTCCGCCGCGCGGGTGACGTTTTTTAATTCATAAAGGGTACGAATAATCAGCCAGTCTTTATCATCCATCACCGCAATCCTCGACCCGGTTATGACAGCATAATGTGCTAACGGACCCGCGCAAGGCGCGGGTCACAACGCCTGCGACGCGCGCGGGCCGGGTCGCCTTAAGGCAACGAGGCGGCAAGGGCGAGGAACAGCGCGGCAATCACCAGCAGCACGGCCAGCAGCGGCAGCACCCATAGCAGGTATTTGCTGTAGCTGACCTTGGCCAGGGCCAGGCCGCTCATCACGATGGCCGACGTCGGGGTGACCAGGGCGACAATGCCCACCGCGCATTGGAACGCCGTCACCACCACCTCGCGGCCGACCCCGGCGAAATCCGCCATCGGCGCCAGCACCGGCATGGCAAGCGTGGCCAGACCCGAAGAGCTCGGCACCAGGAACGAGAGCGGCATGATCACCAGCATCATCACCACCGAGAAGACCGACGACGCGGTGCCGCCGATCAGGCTTTCCACCGAGTGCAGCACCGTATCGGTGATAAACGCGTTGTGCATGATAACCGTGATGCCGCGCGCCAGGAGGATCACCAGCGCGGCGCCCATGAAATCGGCGATGCCGCCGATCATCGCGGCCACCAACGTCTCGCCGTACAGCCCCCCCACCAGGCCGATCGCCAGCGCCATCAGGAAAAACAGGGCGGTCAGTTCCGGAAAGTACCAGTCGAGCTGCCAGGGATAGGAGGCGGCATCCGGCGCCACTATCACCTGCGCCCAGGGCACCAGGGCGAAAATCATAAATACGAAGGTGCCGGCAAAGCAGGCCATGACCGCTTTTTGCGCGCCGGTCATCGGCGCGAGGTTTTGATCGCAGGCCGCCGCCAGCAGCGCGTCCCCGGCGCTGATGCCGACCGGAGAGCGCGACGGATCGCGTTTTACCCGGCGGGCGTAACGCAGCACATACCCGACGGCGACGGCGGTGAGCACGATAAACATCACCGCCCGCAGGCCAATCCCCTGGCCGAGCGGGATATTGGCCCCGGCCGAGGCGGCGCCGGTCATAAAGGGATTCACCGTCGAATTCATATTGCCGACCACCGATCCCACCAGGATTACGCCCACGGCGGTGAGCCGGTCATAGCCCAGGCTCAGCAGCAGCGGGATCAGGATGGCATAGAACCCGAGCGTCTCCTCGCCCATGCCGAAGGTCGACCCGCCGATGGCAATCAGCAACATCACTATGCTTATCAGCAGCGCGCCGCGCTGTTTAAAGCGGGCGGCCACCCGGCCGATGCCGGCGTCTATCGCGCCGGTGCGCAGGGTGGTATTGACGAAGGCGCCGATGGCCAGGACAAAAAAGAACACCCCGATAGCGCCGAACATGCCGCCGCTTTCATACGGGCCGACGTGGCCGCTCTCGGCATTGACCATGCCGTACAGGCCGTTGACCGGCGCCAGGAACAAATCCAGCAGTTTGGCGCCAAAGGAGCGCAGGTTGTCGATATGCTGATAGGAACCGGCGACGGGTTTGCCGTCGGCCAGTTGATATTTGCCGCTGGGAATGACAAACGTCAGCGCCCAGACCACCAGGGTGATGGCCAGCAGCACGGCGTAGGTGCTGGGGAATCGTACGGTTTTGGGCGCGGCAACCGCCGCGCTTTGCGCGGTGGTTGCCTGGCCCGGCAAGTGTTTTTCAGATGTGGACATATCATACCTTCGCAAAAAGTCGCGCTGCGTAACCGCGCTACGTAACAGGGTGCCTTGGCGACAAGGCCGTATAAAAGCGACTGCAACCGCGCGGTCGCGTCCGCGTCCGGCTACAGCAGCGAACGGGCCAGCGACAGGGCGCCGTTTACCGGCGCGACCCCGAGCAGTTCCAGGGAGGCCGGCGGCTGGCGGGCGCTTAACGCCGCGGCCAGCGCGGCAAACATCCGCGGCTGGTGTGAAATCACCCCGCCGGCGGCAATCACCCGGCGGCTGGCGACGCCGCGGCGGTGCAGGCGATCCACCAACCCGGCCAATGCCTCCACCGCCCGGTTTATCACCGCGGCGGCCAATAACGACCCCTCGCGTTCGCAGGCGAAAACAAGGGCCGCATGGCGGCTCCACTGGGCGACGTCGCCCTTCAGCAGCTGCGACGGCAAATCAATGACGTGCCCGGCGCCAAATGCGGCGAGCAGCGCGTGGGTTAACGGGTCATCCAGGTTGCCCCGATCGTAATCTTCCAGCAGCGCCCGGATCGCTTCCCGCACCAGGCCGCTGGCGCCGCCTTCATCGCCCAGCATCCAGCCCCAGCCGCCCGCCGACACATATTCGCCACGCGCGTCAAGGGCGATGGCGACCGAACCGGTGCCGGCGATAAGGCCGATGGCATGGGGTTGGCCGGCGGCCGGCGCCACCAGGGCGACATCGCTGACCACCCGGCAGCGCGCGGCCGGAAAACAGGGTTGCAGCAGGCTTGCCAGCGCCAGGCACTCTTCGGCCAGATCGCAGCCATGTGCGCCGACGGCTAGGGCGCGCAGCCGGCGGTTGCCGCCCTGGCACGTCAGGGCCTGCTCCAGCGAGCGCGCCAGCAGAGCCGCCTTGGCGGCAAAGGATTCACCGCGCCAGCGCCGGGTAGGGCTGGTGTGATCCAGCAGGATCGCGCCCGACGCGTCTTGTAGCATCAGGCGGGTTTTGGTGCCGCCGACGTCGATACCGGCCAGGATGTCGGTCATAATGGTCCGTTCCCCGCCGGCGCGCCCTGTTGGTCAAGCTTGGTATCAAGGCGTTTCACCACCCCGGCGTCGATATCGCCGCCCCACACCCCGGCAAGCGACAAGGCCAGCAGTTCCATGACCAGGATCTCCAGCAGGACGCGCGGACCGGCCGCCAGGGGCGGGATATACAGGATTTCCACACCCGGGATAACCACATCCTTCTCATCGGTCACCAGCAGGATGGGCACGTTGAACTCGGTCAGCTGCCGCGCCAGCAGCGCTTCGCGCGCGCCGCCGATAATGACATGCGCGGTATTGCCCACCGAGTCGGTCATGCCGTGCAGGTAATTACGCGTGCCCGAGGCCATGGCGGGAACCTTCGGCCCCTCGCGCAGGAACAGGGCCCCTTGCTCGGCGGCGGTCAGGCTGCTGGCGCGGGCGGCGAAATCCACGCACCCGATACCGGCTGATTGCTCGGCGAAGCGTGCCACCACCGGCTGGGCGGCGGCTCTCAAGGCGACCAGCCGTTGCGGCAGTTGCCGCCAGTCGGCCAGTCGGTGGTCGCCGGTGATGTAATCGCCAAGCATGCCGAGCGCCAGCGCGGTGGCCATCAGCGCCACCGACGACATGCCCGAGTCAACCAGGCCGCCCAGGCACAAGGCGACGCCGCACTCCCGCTCCAGCGGCGAGTCCGGCTGGTTGACGATGGACAAGCGCCGGCGCGGGTCGGGCTGGTGCCGGGCCGCCTGTACCACCTCGGGGCTGCGGCCGCTTTGGGATACGCAGATGTACCAGTCGGCCAGTACCGGGCAGGCGGGAGGAAGATCGTCGCCGTCGCTGCGCAACGCGTAGACGCCCGCGCCGCGCAAGGTATCGACGGTGGTCGCCAGCAGGGCGTGGGAGGCGCCGATGCCGATAAACAGCAGGCGGGCATGGCGCAGCGCCTCGATATCCAGGGTGTCCAGCCAGCGCAGCGTAGCGGTACAGGTGGTCGCCACGGCGTCCGGCTGCGCGTCGATGCCCGCGGCAAAGGGGATCAGAATTTCCTGTGGTTGAAGCATGGTTCCGGCTCTGATTGCTTAATGTAAAATGATTTTACGATGTGAAAACCGTCGCCCGCCAATAGTATAAAACTATGGTATGAAATGATTAAATATTAATTGGTTAGCGCTTAATGGCTGCTTTTTGATGACGGTAGATGGCCGGCGATGGGTGCCGATAGCGGATTATCTGAGCTTATAACTTGACCATTTAATAATAATTGCCTATAAAAACTGACCGATATGCCATTTTATTGACCGTTAAACGGCATTTTTGCTTTTCCGGTCAAGTTTTTGGAGATAAAAATTGTCGCGAGCGCCCTGGCCGGATCTGGTCTTTGCCCATGAACACGATGCCGCGGTTATCAGCCGCGCCACCCGGCGGGGCACGCTTAAACGCCTGGCGCGCGGTGTGTACAGCGGTGCGGTCAACGAAGACGGCGAGCGGATTGTCCGTCGTTTTATCTGGCATATTATCGGCCAGGCCTTTCCCGGTTGCCTGGTGGTGGGAGAATCCGCCATGCTCGCCGATCCCGTGAGCGGGCGGACGCTGTTTATCGTCCATTCCCGCCGGCGCGAGCTGGCGCTGCCCGGCATCACCATAATTCCCCGGCCGGGCGTCGCAGGCCTGGCGGGCGACAGCCGGATCGGCCCTGACGTCTGGATGAGTTCGCCCGCCCGGGTGGCGCTGGATTATTTTGCCTTGCCGCCCGAACGGCGGCCGGAGGCGCTGTTTGCCGACTGGTTCCTGCGCCAGCGGCAGCTGATGTCGCTGGGTACGTTAAGGCAGCTGTCGGCCCGGCTACGCAAGACCGCGGCGGCGACAGGCAGGGAAAAAGCCTTGCCGGAAGCGCTGTCCTTTATTAGCCATCACCTGGCTTATCAGGCGGAACAGCAGCCCGACGAGCAGGACGGTTCATCGATGCCGGTATTGGGCGGTATCGCCAAATTGCTGGGCATGACCTTGCTGACGCAGGGCCCGGCCACGCGGCCGGAACTGGCGCTGGGGGCCGGGTTGTCCAAACCGACCGTCTCCGCGGGCATCGATGAGCTGCAAAAGCTGCGGCTGGTGCGGCCGCTGTTTATGCAGACGCAGCCCAAAGGCCGGGCGGCCAAGGTTTATGGTATCGCCAAGACCGCGGGCTGGGTGCTGGGCGCCGATATCGGCAACTACCAGGCGTTGTTTATCGCCCGCAGCCTGGAGGGGAAAGTACTGGCGCAGCGGCGCATTACCAATACCCCGTTTAACCAGCTGATCGGCGGGGCGGCGTCGTTGCTGGAAGCACTGCGGCAGGGACTGCGCGAATACGGGCCGCTGTGCGCCGTGACGCTGGCCCTGTCGCAGGCGATACGCCAGGATATCGTGCTGTCCGGTCGCGAGGGACCGTCACAGTCCGGGTTGACACCCGATGAAATCCTGTCGCGCCTGCGGCTGGCCTCGCCGGCCAGGCTGGCGCTGGAAAACAATGTCAACTGCGCGGTGGCGGCCGAGGCGGTCAACGGGGTGGCAAAGGGCTTGCGCGACGTGATTTTTTTGCAGGTCGGCACCCATATCGGCGCGGGCATCATCGCCGGCGGACAGCTGATCCGGGGCGTACGGGGCTGCGCCGGCGAAGTGGCGGATATCCCTTTTCCATGGAGCGCCACCGAGCACCCGGTGGAACTGATGCTCGAGCAACACCTCGGTTATCCCGATTACCTTAGCCGCACCAGGCCGGTTTCACCGCCCAGCAACGCGCGCCGGTTGCCCGAATTGCTGACGCGGGCCGACGCCGGCGAGCCCGCCGCCGTCAAAGGGGTACAGGAATATGCTACCCAGGTGGGTTACCTGGCCACCGGGCTGGTGGCTACCCTCGATCCGGCGATGCTGATCCTGGGCGGCCCGGTGGGCGGCCATCGGCTGGTGTGCGCCACGGTGCGCAAAATCGTCCAGCGCCTGTCCGCCCATACCGAGGTGGTCGCCTCGCTGTATGGCGAAAGCGCCACGGCGGAGGGGGCGGTGACGCTGGCGCAGGACAGCGCCCTGCGCCGGTTGTTCGGCGGCTCGTTTATCAGCAAGGTTAACCTGACCGGCGGGGTTGACCGCTAAAGTATCGCTAACCCGGGCGGCGGGTTGATCGCCAATCTATCCGCCTGGATAACCCGGGCTGCGGCAACCGATCGCTAACGATTTAGCCCATCCCCCGCGGCGCGGCCGTTCCGCCGGTTCAGCGCTCCGGCACCCGCGCTTCCAGCTCTTCGATCCAGATGCGGGCGTTGCCGTCCGACGGCGCGCGCCAGTCGCCGCGCGGGGACAGGCTGCCCCCGGCGGTCACCTTCGGACCGTTTGGCGAGGCTGAGCGCTTAAACTGGCTCAGGGTGAAAAAGCGGCACAGGAATACCTTCAGCCAGCGGCGTATTTCCACCAGCGGATAGGCGCGGCGTTTTTCCTGCGGAAAGCCCGGTGGCCAGTCGCCGGCGGCGGCATCTCCCCAGGCATGCAGCGCCATAAAGGCAATTTTTGACGGCCGGAAACCGTAGCGCAGGGTATAGAACAGGCTGAAATCCTGCAGGTCGTAGGGACCGATAATGGATTCGGTGCTTTGCAGCTCGCCGGCATCGTCGGCGGGCACCAGCTCCGGCGAGATTTCCGTCGCCAGGATGGCCTCAAGGGTGGCCATGACCGGCGGCGCGAACTGGCCGGAGGCGATCGCCCAGCGGATCAGGTGCTGGATCAGGGTCTTGGGCACGCCGGCGTTAACGTGATAATGGGACATCTGGTCGCCCACGCCGTAGGTGCACCAGCCGAGCGCCATTTCGGACAGGTCGCCGGTGCCCACCACCATGCCGTTTTCATGATTGGCCAGGCGAAACAGGTAATCGGTGCGCAGCCCCGCCTGCACATTCTCAAAGGTTACGTCGTAGACCTTCTCGCCCCGGGCATAGGGATGGCCGATATCCTCGAGCATGCGCGTCGCGGCCGGGCGGATATCAATTTCACGGTGGGTGACGCCGAGCGCTTTTATCAGGCTTGCCGCGTTGTTATGCGTGCCGGCGCTGGTGCCGAAGCCGGGCAGGGCGCAGGCGATGATATTTTCGCGCGGCAGGTGCAGCCGGTCCGCCGCCTTGGCGATAACGATCAGCGCCTGGGTGGAATCCAGCCCGCCGGAGACGCCGATCACCAGGCGCTTAATGCCGGTGGCGGCGATGCGCTGCGCCAGGGCGTTAACCTGGATGTTGTAGGCTTCATAACAGTCCTGGGCCAGGAGATCGCGGTCGGCGGGCACAAAGGGAAAACGCGCCACCCGGCGCTCAAAGCCGATATCGCCCGGCGGCGGCGCCAGCTCGAAGGCGACATGGCGAAACGCGCCGACCCGCGCTTCATGGGTGCGCCGGTTATCGTCAAAGGTGCCCATGCGCATCCGTTCCTGGCGCAGCAGATCGAGGTCGATATCGGCCACCGCGCTTTGGCCCTGGGTGGCGAAGCGCTCGGTTTCCGCCAGCAGGCTGCCGTTCTCGTAGATCACGCACTGGCCGTCCCACGCCACCTCGGTGGTCGATTCGCCCATGCCCGCCGCGGCGTAAAGATAGGCCGCCAGGCAGCGCATGGATTGCGAACGGCACAGCTGACGGCGCGTATCCGCGCGACCGATGGTGATGGGGCTGCCGGACAGATTGGCCAGCACGGTGGCGCCGGCCAGCGCGGCTTCGGCGCTCGGCGGGATCGGCACCCATAAATCCTCGCAAATCTCCACGTGCAGCACCAACCCAGGCACATCGCGCGCGCTGAACAGCAGATCGGGACCAAAAGGCGCCTCCTGCCCGGCCAGCCGGATGACGCCGCCCCGCGCCGTATCGCCCGGAGCGCACTGGCGGCGTTCGTAAAATTCCCGGTAGGTCGGCAGGTAGGATTTCGGCACCACGCCCAGCAGCCGGCCCCGGTGCAGCACCAGCGCCGTGTTATAGATCCGGCCCGCGTGGCGCAGCGGCGCTCCCACCACCAGCACCGGCGTAAGTTCGGCGGTGGCGGCGAGCAGTTCCCCGGCGGCGCGCTCCACCGCGTCCAGCAGCACGTCCTGCAACAGCAGGTCTTCGATGGAATACCCGCACAGCGATAATTCCGGGAAGATGGCCAGCGCGACGCCGCGGGCGTCAAGCGCCCCGGCCGCTTCAGCGATGGCGCGCGCGTTGACCGACGGCTCGGTCAGCGCGCAGGGCAGGGTGCAGGCCGCCACGCGGGCAAAACCGTGCTGATAAAGGGAATGGAAGTTGTGTGGCATAACGGGTTCTCACGTTGGGCGGCGGTCATCGCAGAATAGATCAACTATAGCAGAATGGGGTATCCGATCGGCAAGGTCGAGTTGATCACCCCGCGTTTTTGCGGGCGTTAAGCCGCTATCGCCACGTACCGCCGGGGCGGATAAATCCTGCGCGCACGCGGCGAAGGATTTATCCGGCGGGAAACAGAAAGGGATTGATGCCGCTGCGGCTAAAGCCTTTTTCTTCCAGTTTGGCATCCAGCATAATCGAGGCCAGATCGTCCGCCACGCTTTCGGCGGCGGCGTCTTTATCCTGCCTGACCACCTTCAGGTAGCTGTGGCAATGACCGCAGCTTTCCGCCGTGACCGCCGCCCGCCGGTCGTCCAGCGACCAGTAAACCAGATCGTCGGTTTGCTCGCAGCTGCTGCACACCGCCCGCACCAGATGCCATTCGCTTTCGCATAATGCGCAGTGCAGGTAACGCAGGCCGGGGACGGCGCCTTTCGCCTGGATGACGCTTGCCACCGGCGCGCCGCCGCAGACCGGGCAGTATTGCCGCCGTCCGCCGTCCGCCAGGGCGTGCCCCTGGATGCGGCCGGCCAGCTGCGCCCAGTATAGCGACAGGGCCGCCCACAGGAACGGCGCGCGGGCGCTGTCCGCCCGGGCAAAATCCCCGTTCAGCAGCGCCTGCGCCTCGGCGTCCGCCACGCTGTCCGGCAGCGAGGACAGGGTCTCCAGCGCCCGGCGCACGGTGGGGGCGGCGGCCGGCAGCAGTTGCAGGATCAACGCCCGCAGCATGTCGCGCCACCGCGGCGAGCGCGGGAACACCGCCGCGTCCAGCGGGGGCGCGCCGTTATCCGGCGCGGGAAGGGGCGCGCCGGCGTCCAGCGGCAGGGCCTCGAGCACCCGGCGCTGCGCCTGCACCACGCCGGCGGCGAAACGCAGGTAATCGCCGAACGGATGATCGGCGGACAGACGCAGCAGCCGATCGGCGCGCTGTTGATAGAGACGCGGCAGGTCGGCGATCAGCAGCGGCGGGATAGCCGTGGAGGAGGATACCTGCCGCTCGGTTAAGTCTTGTTCGGCCACGATATGTATCGCCATCAGGTCCGGTCCTTGCGGTTTTCCGCCGGCAGCGCATTTTTTTCCTGCAGCTCGCGATACCAGCGGGGATGGTGTTTTTTCGCCCAGGCGGCGGGCACCCAGCCCTCCACCATGGCGGTGATGGTGCCCTTGACCCACAGGGCCGCATAGATATGCACCATGATGACCATGATCAGTCCCACCGCCGCCAGCGAATGTACCAGCAGGGCGGCGCGGATCAAGGGGATGGGGAAATACCCGGCAAACCAGGGGCGCCAGATCATCACGCCGCTGGCCACCAGCAGCAGCAGGCACGCAATCGCCGCCCAAAACACGCATTTCTGGCCGAAGTTATACCGGCCGGTATCGCCCACTTCCTGGTTAAGGGCGATTTTATGAATGTTTTTTGCCCAATACAGATCGTCGCGGGTGATCAGGTTATGTCGCCAGTAGCGCAGGAACATCAGCATAAAGGCGCAAAACATAATCACCCCGGCAAAGGGGTGCAGGATCCTGGCCAGTTGCGGGGTGCCGAAGATATTCAGCAGCCAGTTGAACGACGGAAAAAAAAAGCCCAGGCCGCTGAGCGATACCAGGATAAAACAAAACGCCACAATCCAATGGTTGATGCGTTCCGGCGCGCTGTAACGCACAATCCGCTGCTGAGGTTTCATTTACGGGTCTCCCGTTCGTCATCAGGTTCTTGATGTTCATTGTTATCGTCGTCTTCGGCGCGGTTGGGGCCTACGCCCACGTAATGGAATACCGTGGCGGCGAAAATGGCGGCGAAGCCGACGGCCGCCAGCGGTTTCCATACCCCTTTCCAGAAGGTAATCGCCGGGCTGATGGTGGGATTGTCCGGCAGGCCGTGGTACAGCTGCGGCCGGTCCGCGTGATGCAGCACATACATTACGTGGGTGCCGCCGACCCCGGCCGGATCGTACAGGCCGGCGTTATGAAAGCCCCGGGTATTAAGTTCGGCCACCCGTACCGCCGCCAGGGTGGTCATATCCTCTTTACTGCCGAAATGAATGGCGCCGGTGGGGCAGGTCTTCACGCAGGCCGGCTCCTGGCCCACCGCCACGCGGTCAACGCACAGCGTGCATTTATAGGCGCGGTTGTCCTGTTTATTGATGCGCGGCACGTTAAACGGGCAACCGGCGATACAGTAGCCGCAGCCGATGCAGTGCTCGGACTGGAAATCGACGATGCCGTTGGCGTACTGGATAATGGCCCCTTCCGCCGGGCAGGCCTTCAGGCAGCCCGGATCGGCGCAGTGCATGCAGCCGTCCTTGCGGATCAGCCACTCCAGCCGGTCGTCCTGCTCCACTTCTGAAAAGCGCATCACCGTCCAGGACTTGGCGCTCAGGTCGAGAGGATTGTCATACACGCCGACGTTGATGCCCACCTCGTCGCGCAGATCGTTCCATTCCGAACAGGCCACCTGGCAGGCCTTGCAGCCGATGCAGGTGGTCACGTCGATAAGCTTGGCCACCGGATCCTGGAAATCCCGGGCGCGCGGCGCCGGCGTTAACCCATTGGTGGCGGATTTGCGGATAATATCCTGTGATTGCATTGCCATAGGTCAGCCCCCTATACCTTTTCCACGTTGACCAGAAAGGCCTTGTATTCCGGCGTCTGCGAATTGGCTTCGCCGACGTGGGGCGTCAGGGTGTTGGCAAGGAACCCTTTTTTGGTGGTGCCCTCGTACCCCCAGTGGCAGGGGATGCCGATGGTATCGATTTCGCGGCCGTCCACCAGCAGGGTGCGGATACGTTTGGTCACCACCGCCTTGGCCTTGATATAACCACGCTTGCAACTGATCTTGACGCTATCGCCGGCCTTGATGCCTTTGCTGGCCGCCAGCCTTTCGCCAAGCTCGATAAACTGTTCAGGCTGGGCGATGGCGTTCAGCCGCGCGTGTTTGGTCCAGTGGCGGAACAGCTCGGTAATGGAATAGGTGGTGGCGACATACGGAAAATCAGCGGCCACGCCAAGACGCAGCCTGTCGGCGTCAAACAGGCGCGCCGCCGGGTTCATAATTATCGCCCCGTGCAGTGGATTGGTGCCGATGGGCGATTCCGCCGGTTCGTAGTGCTCGGGGAAGGGGCCGTCCACCAGCTTGTCGATGGCGTACAGCCGGCCCATGCCTTCGGCCTGCATGATAAACGGGCCGACGCCGCTGTCCGGCGCGGCGTTGCCGTAGTCGGGAATATCAATCCCCGTCCAGCGCGCGCCGTCCCAGTGGATCAGCTCTCGTTTCGCATCCCAGGGTTTGCCCTGGGCGTCGGCCGAGGCGCGATTATATAAAATTCGGCGGTTTTGCGGCCAGGCCCAGGCCCAGCCGGGCGTGCAGCCCAGCCCCGACGGATCGCTGTTATCGCGCCGGGCCATCTGGTTACCCTGCTCGGTCCAGCTGCCGGCGAAAATCCAGCAGAAGCTGGCGGTGGTGCCGTCGTCGCGCAGCTGGGAAAAATCGGCCAACTGCTGGCCTTGTTTCAGGATAACCGCGCCCCGATCGTCTTTTATGTCCGCCAGCGCCCGCCCGTTGCTCTCGCGGGCCAGCTCCTCCGGCGTAGGGTCTTCGGCATCGCGATAGTCCCAGGCCATGTTCATCAGCGGCGCCGGGTTGGCCCCGCCCTCGCGGGCGTACATCTCGCGCAGGCGCAGGAAAATGCCCGCCAGGATCACCCCGTCGTTACGGGCTTCCCCGGGCGGCTCGGCGCCTTTGAAATGCCATTGCAGCCAGCGCCCGGAGTTGACGATGGTGCCGTTTTC
Source organism: Acerihabitans arboris (assembly GCF_010131535.1). Taxonomy (GTDB): domain Bacteria; phylum Pseudomonadota; class Gammaproteobacteria; order Enterobacterales; family Enterobacteriaceae; genus Acerihabitans; species Acerihabitans arboris. Next base: position 254,566 of record NZ_WUBS01000002.1, on the reverse strand, counting down.
CTCGGCAAAGCAGCTGGAGGGCAGCCGGAACACCTCGGTCTGGATGGCCGCCGGATCGACATCGTTGAATTCGCCGTGATGCTGCCAGAAACTGGAGGTTTCGGTGGCCAGCGGATCGATAATCACCAGGTATTTCAGCTTTGACAGCGCGCCGGAAGCCTTGTTTTTATCAGCGAACGCCGCCACCGGATTAAACCCCTGGGCGATATACCCGTTAACCTTGCCCTCGCTCATCATCTGGGTAAAGTTGAGCGCGTCATAGCTTTGGTCCCATTTCGGCAGCCAGTCGAATCCCCAGTCATTCTCTTTGGTGGCGTTGTCGCCGTAAAAGCTTTTCATCAGGCTGACGAAAAATTTCGGCGTGTTTTTCCAATAGTTGACCTGATCCGGCAGCAGGGCCTTGGGCGTTATCTGCGCCAGATAGTCGGCCAGCGTGGTTTGCTTTTCCGAGGGCAAATCCATATAACCGGGCAGGCGCAGCGACAACAGGCCCAGGTCGGTATAACCCTGGATATTGGAGTGGCCGCGCAGCGCATTGACGCCGCCGCCGGCCATGCCGATATTGCCCAGCAGCAGCTGGATCATGCCGGCGGCGCGGATAATCTGCGCGCCGGTGGTGTGCTGGGTCCAGCCCAGCGCATACAGGATGGTGGCGGTTTTGTCCGGCGCGCTGGTTTCGCCCAGGATGCGGCAAATCTTCAAAAAGTCCGCCTGCGGGGTGCCGCAGATGCGCGAGACCATTTCGGGCGTATAGCGGCTGACGTGCTGCCGGAGCATATTCCAGACGCAGCGCGGGTCGCCCAGGGTCGGGTCGCGCCGGGCGAAGCCGTTTTCATCAAGCTGGTACTGCCAGGCGGATTTATCATAGCGATGTTTTGCCGCGTCATAACCGCTGAACAATCCCTCGTCGAAGCGGTACGCTTCGCCCACCAGCAGGCTGGCGTTGGTGTAGGCCTTGACATAGTCCATTTGCACTTTATCGTTGGCCAGCAGATAGTTAATCACGCCCAGCAGGAAGGCGATATCGGCGCCGGCGCGGATGGGCGCGTAAAAATCGGCCACCGAGGCGGTGCGGTTAAAGCGCGGATCGACCACGATCACCTGGGCGCCGTTGCTGATTTTGGCTTCCATCACCCATTTAAAACCCACCGGATGGGCCTCCGCCGGATTACCTCCCATCACCAGCACCACGTTGGCGTTTTTGATATCCACCCAGTTATTGGTCATGGCGCCGCGGCCGAAGGTCGGCGACAGGGCGGAAACGGTAGGGGCATGGCACAGCCGGGCCTGGGTATCGATGGCCAGCATGCCGAGCGCGCGGGTGACGCGCTGGTCGAGCATGCCGGTTTCATTGCTGGCGGCGGAGGAGCACAGCATGCCGGTGGTGACCCAGCGGTTAACCGTGACCCCGTCCGCGTTCTTTTCGACAAAATTGGCGTCCCGATCGGCCTTCATCAGGCGGGCGATGCGCTCGTAGGCGTCCTCCCAACTGATGCGCCGCCATGTATCCGCGCCGGGAGCGCGATATTCGGGATACTTTAGCCGCTGGTCGCTGTGGATAAAATCCACCAGTCCGGCGCCTTTGGGACATAACGAGCCCCGGCTGACCGGATGATCCGGGTCGCCCTCGATATGATAGATCGAGGATTTGGCGTTTTTGGCGCCGTCGCCCAGGCTGTACATCAAAATGCCGCAGCCCACCGAACAGTAGGTGCAGTTATTACGGGTTTCGTGCGAACGCAGTAATTTGTACTGGCGGGTTTCCGCCAGCGCGATATCCGGCGCAAACCCGAGCGCGGCCGCGCTCGTGCCCGCCATTCCGCCCGCGCAGATTTTAAAGAATTGCCGTCTGCTGAATTGCATGGACGCTCCTGAATACGACATTAGTCACATAATAAGGGAATCAAACAAGGGCATTATTTATTGCGCCGGGGCCGCGCGGGAATTATTCATATTTTAGCCCGGCCAATACCTTATATTTTATATGGTTATTATCGATTAATTTTTACAGGTTGCAAATCTTTTTCACGGTTGTTAATAAAATAATCAAATTGTTATAGTGGCAAAAAACAGGCTTTATCACTAAAGATAGCCGTCGGCATAAAACTGACAAAAAAGATGTGATTAACCTCGCGGAATCCCCTATTACCTGGTGAATCCCGGCCTGCCGCTAAGATCCGCGGATGCTGCCGATCTCTGCTAACACCGCCTCAGTTTGATTTATATCATCATGGGCCAATGCCATACACGTAAAATGAATGCATTCACTGAATTTATTCATTAATAATAATGCGTGGGGAACGTGAGCATGAAAGAATCCCATAACATCCTTTTCGAGCCGTTTACCATAGGCAAACTGACGCTGAAAAACCGTTTTGTGATGGCGCCGATGGGACCCGGCGGCCTGTGCGATGCGGACGGCACCTTTAACCAGCGCGGCGTTGATTATTATGTGGAGCGCGCCAAGGGCGGCACCGGCCTGCTTATTACCGGCGTCACCATGGTGGAAAACGAGATTGAACGCTGCGCGCTGCCGTCAATGCCTTGCCCCACGCTAAACCCGACTCATTTTGTCAAGACCGGCAAGATGATGACCGAACGCATCCATGCCTGGGGAGCAAAGATTTTCCTCCAGCTGTCCGCCGGTTTCGGCCGGGTGAGTATCCCTGCGATTGTCGGCAATACCGCCGTCGCCCCGTCGCCCATTCCCCACCGGTGGCTGCCGGATGTGACCTGCCGCGCGCTCAGCGTCGGGGAGATCCACACCTATGTGCGCAAATTTGCCGAGTCGGCGCTGATTGCCAAACGGGCCGGGTTTGACGGTATCGAGGTGCACGCGGTGCATGAGGGCTATTTGCTCGATCAGTTCGCCATCGCTTTTTTTAATTCCCGTACCGACCAGTACGGCGGCAGCCTGGAGAATCGCCTGCGTTTCGCCATCGAGATTGTCCAGGCGATCAAAGCGGCCTGCGGCGAGGATTTTCCGGTGTCGCTGCGCTACAGCATTAAAAGTTTTATCAAGGACTGGCGGCGGGGCGGGCTGCCGAACGAAACTTTCGCCGAACGGGGGCGGGATATCGAGGAGGGGATCGAGGCGGCAAAAATGCTGGAGGCCGCAGGTTACGACGCCTTTAACGGCGACGTCGGCTCCTATGACTCCTGGTACTGGGCGCATCCGCCGATGTATCAGGTTAAAGGACTGTATTTGCCTTATAACCAGATTCTGAAGCGCATTTTGCGCGTGCCGGTGATCACCGCCGGGCGCCTGGACGATCCCGATCTGGCCTCGCAGGCGATCCGGGACGGCCAGACCGACATGATTGCCCTCGGCCGCCCGCTGCTGGCCGACGCGGATATCCCGAATAAAATCCGGGCGGGCCACCCGGAACGTATCCGCCCTTGCCTGTCATGCCAGGAGGGGTGCATGGGGCGGCTGGCGCAGTTCGCCGCGATTTCCTGCGCGGTCAATCCCGCCTGCGGCCGCGAGCGGGAGTACGGCACCGGCACGGCCGTGCGGCCGAAACGGTTGCTGGTGATCGGCGGCGGACCGGCCGGATGCGAGGCCGCCCGGGTGGCGGCGCTGCGCGGCCATAGCGTGACGTTAATGGAACAGCGCGATCGGCTGGGCGGCAATCTGATCCCCGGCGGCATACCTGACTTTAAACAGGACGATCATCTGCTGGCCGCCTGGTATGAGCGCGAACTGGCCGGGCTTGGCGTGACGGTCAAACTTAACAGCCGGGCCACCCGCCGGGAGCTGCGCGACGCGGCGGCCGACGCGGTGGTGTTCGCCACCGGCTCGCGGCCCCGAACGCTGGAACTGGCGTCGGCCACCGGAGTGTATACCGCCGAGGAGGTGCTGTTGGGACAGCAAGATCCGGGCGACAACGTAATTATTATCGGCGGGGGGCTGGTGGGCTGCGAAACGGCGCTGTGGCTGGCGAATCAAGGGAAAACCGTTACCCTGGTGGAAGTCCGGCAGGACATCCTGCAGGTGGGCGGCCCGTTATGTCATGCCAATGAGGATATGCTGCGCGATCTGGTGGCGTTCAAAGGGATCAGGGTGCTGGCCGACACCCGGCTGGAACCCGCCGAAAACGGGCGGCTGATGTTAAAGACCGGGCAGGGCGCCGGGGTGGCGATCGCGGCTGATTCGGTTATCCTGGCCATCGGCTATGCGCCGGAGCAACGTTTATACGATGAGCTGCGCGACGAAGTGCCGGAAAGCTACCTGCTGGGCGATGCCAAAAATGTGCAGAATATTATGTATGCCGTATGGGATGCCTACGAAGTGGCGCGCAATATCTGATTGACCGGCACGCTCTCCCTTTAACACGCGCCGGGCTTAATCCCGGCGCTGACGATCTCGTTTATGGCGGGCAATAGCTTTGCAGCAGGCGTCCCAGGTGATCGCGCATCCTGCCGGCCAAATCAAAATCCCCCTCGTGCAGGCACCAGTGGTAGATCATGCCCCGCGCGGCGATAAACAGGTCCTCCGCGATATAGGCGGCGGAAAACCGGCGGGTAATTTCCTGTTGGTCCTGCCCCTGGCTGATATAGGACTCCAGCTTGCGCTGCATGTAGCGGCCCTTTTCAATGAACAGCTTGTTATCTCCGACATAGAGTTGTTTTACCGTCTCCAGCCCGGTCGACTGGTTATAGCCGGCATAAAAATCAAAGTAGCGCAGGATCCGTTCGCCGCTATTGCCCGCCGACGTATCCTGCTCAAAGCTCTCGGCGAAAAAACTGTCGGCCTGGACATACAGCTCGATAAATATATCGTTTTTGGTATGGAAGTGGTTATAAAAAGACCCGACCGAAAACCCGGCGTCCGAACAGATATCCTCGATGGTGATATCGCCCAGGCTACGTTGTTTCATTAACTTCAGCGCGCTGGCGGAGAGTTTATGTTTGGTGTCGTTGCGGTTTTTCTGGCGTTGGGTTAACGGCTTGTCGGTCATTTTTCCCTCAGGAAGCACGGTCATCGGGGACGTATGTGGATTGTCGCCCAGTATAGTCGGATGCGGGGACCCGAGGGAAGGCGGCGACGTTATGCATGCAGCGCAATTTGTCGCCCGATGAAATACAAATCATTAAAATCAAGACCTCAATCGCGATCCAGGTCGCGCGCCGCCTTTGCCGCGTATATAAATGCGCAGATAGTTACCCTAATGGAGTGGTGAAAATGAAGAGTTTGTATGCCGTGGTTATCCTGTTGTCCCTGTTGGCCGCGACGATGCGCGCGCAGGCCGATATCGGCTTTCATCAGTCGCTGGTAGGCGATGCCGGCGGCAGGCGGATGGAAATGGCGGTCTGGTATCCCGCCGCCGGCGGCGGCAAGACCCGATTGGTAGGGGACAATGCGGCCTTTATCGGCTTAACCGTGGCCGAAGATGCCGCGCCCCTCGCCGGCCCGCATCCCTTGGTGGTGATTTCCCATGGGTACGGCGGCAACTGGAAAAACCAGCTCTGGCTGGCCGGGGTGCTGGTGGGGCAGGGATATATCGTTGCCGCGCCCAATCACCCGGGCACCACCACCGATAACCGGGATCCGGCTCTAGCCGCCCGGTTATGGCAACGGCCCGGCGATATCAGCCGGGCGATCGACAGGGTCAGCGCGCAGCCGCAACGCTACGGCGCGGTGGCGACTGGACGCATTGCGGTGGTCGGCCACTCCCTGGGCGGCTGGACCGCGATGGAAATCGCGGGGGCGCGATTTGACCCGGAGCTGTTTGCCCGCGACTGCGCCGCGCGCCAACGGTTGGCCTCTTGCCAGGCTTACTGGCAGATGAACGCGGGCGGTACCCCGGCCCTGCAAATGCAGTTGGCCCGTGATTGGCGCGACCGGCGGGTCGGCGCGGTGATTACGCTGGATACGGGCTTAGCCAGGGGGTTTACCGGCGCCAGCCTGTCCGGACTGCGGGTACCGGTGCTGATCATCGCCGCCGGCACGCCGTCGGAAACACTGCCTGCGAGCCTGGAATCCCATTATCTGGCGGGCCTGTTGCCACCGGAAGTCATCACCTATCATGAAATCGGCGATGCCACCCATTTTAGCTTTATGGCGATATGCAAACCCGGCGCGGCGGCGCTAATCGATCAGGATTCACCGGGGGACGGTATTATCTGCCAGGACGGCGATACCCGCCGCACGCGCGCACAAATCCAGCAGCAAGCGGCGGCGTTTATCACGCAATTTCTGGCCCGCTCATTACCGGGACGATAAGTCCCGGCGGAGGGAGGCCTGCCCGCCGGCGGATAGTCGAAACTCGCTGGGGCTAACGCCGGCGACACGGCGGAACTCGCGGTTAAAATTGGATTTGGTCTGGAAGCCGCAGGCCAGCATGATGCCGGTAATATTGTCATCGGTTTCGGTAAGCAGCCGCTCGGCCTCTCTGATACGGTATTCATTGATCACCTGGGAGATGTTGCGGCCGCATACCCGGTTAACCGCCTCGGAAAGCTGCCGACCGGGCAGGCCGAGGCGTTTTGCCAGCCGGACCATGGTCAGGCCGGGGTCGGTAAAATATCGCTCGCGCCGCATCAGCGCGTCCAGCGCCATGACCCGCTGACGGTCCTGTTCGGTCGGCGCCGGGGCCGGGGAAGGGGCGGCGGACGCCGCCGCCGCGCCGTCGCCGCGGGCTATTATGGCGGCCAGCGTCAGCAGCGCCAGCAGGTTGGCGCAGGCGACGATATGCACCGCGTTTTTACCCTGATCCAGGCCGAAATCCAGCGCGACCCCAACGTCCAGCAGCCCCGACAGGATAAGCATTGCGCCCGCGGCGCCCCGGCGCCGGTGAGCGCCGTCCGGCAGGCGCGGCATACGCAGCAGGCGCGGTATTAGAGTCCGCGCCGCGGGCCGGGTTGCCGGCATGATTGCCGGCTTAGCCGCCGCCCGCAGCAACGCCGCGCCGTAACCCAGGTAGGTAAGGATCAACGTCATATCGATAAGCGGCAGGGGCAGCGCGCGGCGCAGGATAATCGCCATGCCGGTGATAACGACCGGCAGCCACAGCAGGGCGAGGGTTGGGACGGTATGCCCGTTGGTCGTGGGGCCATGGGGCCGTAAACAGTGCCAGCAGATAATCGGCAGGGCGGCCGCGGCCAGGGGTTGGATCACGGCGACCCACGGCAGGCTGCCCTGCCAGCGCAGCCCCACCAGCAGCGTGGCAACGGCGCAGGCGGCGATAAACACCAGCGCGCCGCGGGCGTCGGGTTCCCGTCGCCGGCTGAACACCCGCAGCCCCAGCAGCGCAAGCAGCAGGGTATTGATAAAGGGCAGCGGCAGTTCGGGCATGGTCGGCCTCATTAACAGGCAGTGTGAGGCCGGCATAATAGCATATCCCGCCGCCGCGCTGGCCCGGGATAACGCGCCGTCAGGGCAGTTCGGCGGCGCGGCGGCGCGGCCTGGCGGGATCCGGGCGCAGGCAGGGCAGGAATTGTCCGCGTCCCGCCGCGCCGCGCGGCTGGCCGTCCCATACCACCTCGCCGCGCGATAACGTTATCGCGGGCCAGGCGCTCAGGCACATGCCCGCATAGGGGGTGTAATCAACGTTGTGGTGCAGCATGGCGTTATCCAGATGAATGTGTCCGCCCTCGTCCCATATCACCAGATCGGCGTCGGCGCCGATGGCGATACTGCCTTTGCGCGGATAGAGGCCGTAGAGCCTGGCGGCGTTGGTGGCGGTGAGCGCCACGAAGTCTTGCGGCGTAATGCGCCCCCGCCGCACGCCTTCCGACCACAGCAGGGCCATGCGGGTTTCCACGCCGGGTATGCCGTTGGCGACCTGATTGAACGCGGCGTTGTCGCCGTGGGCGCGCTTGCCGTCCGGGCCGTGATAGCGAAACGGCGCATGATCGGAGGAGAACACGGCAAACGAGCCGTTTTCCAGTCCGTCCCAAATTACCTGCTGATTGGCCGCGTCGCGCGGCGGCGGGCTGCAGATGCATTGGGCGCCCTCGAAGCCGTCGTCGCAGCCTAAGGCGTCGGCGGTGAGGAACAGATATTGCGGGCAGGTTTCGGCATAGACTTTCAAGCCCAGGTTTTGCGCCTGCCGGATCTGATCCACCGATTCGCGCCCCGAGACATGCACCACCAGAATGGGCACATCCACCAGCTCCGCCAGGGCGATGGCGCGATGGGTGGCTTCCCGCTCCACCAGCATCGGCCGGGAGGCGGCGTGATAGCGCGGCTGGGTGTGCCCCGCCGCCAGCAGGCGTTCGGTCAGCCAGGCGATACAGTCGCTGTTTTCGGCATGCACCATGACCATGGCCCCTTCGCGCCGGGCGACCGACAGGGTTTCCAGGATGTCGCGATCGCTGAGCTTCAGCGCGTCATAGGTCATATAGATTTTAAACGAGGTATAACCTTCATTGATCAGCGCGGGCAGTTCGTCACGCAGCACCCGCGGGGTGGGATCGGTGACGATCAGGTGAAACGCGTAATCGATAACCGGCTTGCCGTCGGCGCGGCGATGATAGTCTTCCACCGCCGCGCGCAGCGTCTGGCCTTTCTGCTGGCAGGCAAAGGGGATAACGGTGGTCGTTCCCCCGCAGGCGGCGGAGGTGGTGCCGCTGAAAAAATCATCCGCCATCACCGAGCCGTCGCCGGTGGGCTGATCAAAATGCACATGGCTGTCGATGCCGCCGGGGGTGACATAACGGCCGGCGGCGTCGATTTCACGTTGGCCCGCGGGCAGGCCGACGGCGAGGGCGGCGATGCGCCCGTCCAGAATACCGATATCGCTGTGGAATTCGTCGGCGGCGGTGGCCACCCGCGCATTACGGATTACCGTATCGAACGACTGCATGTCAAGCCTCCTGGAATAACCGGCCCCAGCCGGCAATGGGGCGGGTATCCACGCCGCACCGGCGCAGCATGTCCCACACGACGGTTATCACGGTATCGAACACCGGCAGCCGGTGGCGCTGTTCCCAATATGCCACGCGCTGCGCCGCGCGCAGGTTGGTGCAAAAGGTGGCGATCCCCTGCGCGCCGCCGGTCGCCACTTCGGCCACCTGACGATCCAGGGTGGCTTCATCCACCAGGCCGAAGGCGAAATTTTCGCTCAACGACAGATGGCTCTCGGGACCCAGTGCAATACCGGCGGCGGCATAGTTGGCGATAATGTTATCCTGCACGTCGGGCAGATAAGGCGAAACCAGCGCCAGACGCCGGATGCCGAAGGCGGCCAGCGCCTTGTTCAGCGCCAGCACCGAAGTGGCGGCGGGCACGCCGGTGGCGGCGGTAATTTCCCGGCACAGCGTCTCGTCTGAGGCGAAACCCAGCCAGCCGGCGGACGTGCCGCTCCAGCCGATGGCGTCGACATGGGCGTCGGCCAGCAGCCGCGCCGCCGCGATAATCGGCCCGTGCCGGAACTGGGCCAGCGCGTCGGCGCCGAGGGCGATCCGCGTGACCGGAAAACGGGCGAAATGAACGCTGACGCCCGGCAACCCGGCCACCAGCGCCTGGGTCAGGGGTTCCAGCGCCGTATTGGACGAGGGCGTCAATATCCCCAGGCGGATCCGTTTATCTATCATAACCATTCCAATAAATTGACAAAAATGGGCGGGCCACGGGACAAACCCGGGCGCGACAGGCCATAGCCTCACACCGGCGCGATCACGTTTTCAGGGCGCAGCAGAGAGAGGATATGGCGTTTATAGTCGTTAAACGCCGGGCTGGTCGGGTCGCGCGGACGCGCCAGGTCAATGGGCATCAGTTCGCGTATCCTGCCCGGGCGCGCGGTCATCACGGCGACGTGCGTACCCAGCGCCAGCGATTCGTCAATGCCGTGGGTGACAAAAACAATAGTGCTTTTGCTTTCGCGCCAGATGCGGATAAGTTCGCCGTGCATATCCATCCTGGTTTGCTCATCCAGGGCGCCGAACGGTTCGTCCATCAGGATAACCTCCGGGTTCATCAGCAGGGCGCGGGCAATGCCGACGCGCTGGTTCATGCCGCCGGACAGCTCGCTGGGAAAGTAGTTTTCAAAACCGGTCAATCCCACCATATCGATAAATTTCTGTGACTTTTCACGTCGGGTTGCCTTGCCGGCGCCGCTCATCTTCAAATGGAACGCGACGTTCTCCCACACCGGCAGCCAGGGCATCAGGTTGGCCTGCTGGAACACCACGCCGCGATCCGCGCCGGGCCGGCCGATAACCTGCCCGCCGACGCTGACCGTGCCGGCGGAGGGAAGATCAAACCCGGCAATCATGTTAAGCAGCGTGGATTTGCCGCAGCCGCTGGGACCGAGCAGGCAAAGGAAATCGTTACGCTGTACCTCCAGGTTGATATCGTCGAGCGCGATCACGCCGGTTTTGCGTTTTGGATCGTCGAACACCCTGGAAACGCCGTTGATACTGATAAGCGCCATGGTTAACCCTCCCTTGTCCGCAGGATGGAGCCGTTTTGCCAGCGCAGGACGCGCGCGGCGATGGTTTTGATCAGCATATCGCTTAAAAATCCCAGCAGCCCGATGCTGACCATCGCGGCAATGACGATGTCGTAGCGCAGGAAATAATAAGAATCCCACAGCACATAGCCGACCCCGCTTTTTACCGCCACCATCTCGGCGGTCACGGTCAGCATCCAGGCCGAGCCGATGGCGATGCGCAGGCCGGAAAAAATACTCGGCAGCGCCGCCGGGAACAGGATATGCCGCAGCAGCTTGGCCGGTGTGCCGCCGGTCATGGCGCCGGCCCGCAGCAGATTGCGGTCGCAGGATTTTACGCCGTGGATGGTGCTGAGCAGCACGGGGAAAAACGCGCCCATGAACACCAGGAAAATGGCGGGCTTGTCGGCAATGCCGAACCAGATAATCGCCAGCGGGATCCAGGATACCGGCGGTATCGGCCGCAGCATCTGCAACAGCGGCTCGAACAGGTTTTCCGCGCGCCGGGACCAGCCGATGGCCATGCCGATCGCCACGCCAAGCCATGTTGCCAGCAGAAAACCGGAAAACACCCGCAGCGCGCTGGCGGCGATATCCCAAACCCAATGGCCTCAATAGCTCTGGGTATTGCCGTCGGTATGAAAAATCCAGTCCAGCCAGGCGACCATCACCTGCGACGGCGCCGGCAGCAGGGCGGCGGGGAGAATACCCGAACGGGAGAACAGCTCCCATCCGCCTATCGCCAGCACCGGCACGATGCCGCGTTCTATGCGCTGATAAACACGCGTCAAGAAGGAAGTGCGCATGCGGTCATCACCTCAATAGCCAAGTTCAGTTTTGGGTTTGCCGGTGACCTCTTCCAGGAAGCTGTAGTCCAGGTTTTTTTCCACCGCCGCCGTGACATCGCCGTTAATGTATTTCAGCTGTCGCATCATGGCGGCGATGGCCGCCGCCGAGGCGCGGTACATTTTGTAATCCGGATAAAGATTCTGCACCGCGCCGGCGGCAATGGTTTTATCCAGTCCGGTCACTTTCTGGATGGTGTCGATAAACAGCGGCTGGTCCGCGGCCATCAGGTCGTTTACCTTGACGATGGCGCGCACCGTTTCCAGCACGCCCCGGCGATTGGACGCGATGACGTCCGGACGGGTGACGATCAGGTTGGTGAGCTTGCCGGCCGCCTGATCATAAGGAAAAGCAAAGAATTTGGCCGCCTTCACCTCGCGGATCTGCGTGGCGAACGGATCGACGGAGCAAATCAGCTCCACTTCGCCGCGCCGCAACGCCTGCACGTGGTCGGAAGGGTTGGGAATATTAATGAACCGGACATCTTTGTTCACGTCGATGCCGTGTGCGGCGAATGCGCCGCGCATATGCAGGTCCTGGGCGTTGCCGCGCGATGCCGCCACGCGAAAGGGCTTGCCCTGCTTTTTATACTCTTCAATCAGGTTTTTCAGACCTGCCCAGTCACCGGCGGCCACCGGCAGGCTATTGCCGATCAGGATTTGCGAACCGCCGTTGATCTGCCCGGAAATACCGACGATGGCAAAACCTTTATCCAGCGCCGTGGCGTAATGAAGATAGGTGACCTGGGCGACATCGATGCTTTTCGACAGCAGCGCGGTCAGCACGTCGTTGCCGGTATTAAAGGAAATGGCGTCGATTTTGACGCCGGTGGCGTACCGGGGCGTCAGCGACAGCGGGGTACAATGGGCGCATTTCGAATAACCCAGCTTGACCGGCGGCGCCTCATCGGCCCGGCTCGGGCCGGCGAGGGCGGCGGAAAGGAGCAGCGGCGCCAGCATCAGCGCCGCCCCGCGTTTAATGACGCCCATCAGGAGGTGGGGAAATAGCATATCGATCTCCAATTGTCACTATTAAACAAAATATTGTGACAAAGCATCTGCAATACATATGCCAATTTTGTGACACTTTTTCACCCTCATCTGCCGGTGAAGTAAGACGAAGCGCGTTGGCGCGCGTTTCATATCCGGCCGGCCGGGCTAAAAAATCAGCAAATACCCGGTGTTAAGCGATCCTTTTGGGCTTATATCGCCTGTTTACAGGTGCCGTTGGTGCAACAGGTTGGTGCAATGTTCCATCATGGATCGTTGCGGCCTTCTTTTACAATCCCTCTTTGTTTTGTGACAATTTTGAGGGATACTGCTACCAAAGCGTTTTTAACCTGCTGGACAACCTGACGTGTTTATTGAAAAAGATCCTTCGGGCGCCCGTAAGGTACGGAGCACCGGACAAATATTGGGCACGGCGGATAAGCTGGATGCGATTTACGAACGCATCTTTACCGCCGTCATGGAGCACCGGCTGATACCCGGCACCCGGCTGGTGGAGGAAAAGCTCGCCGGCGTATTCAAGGTCAACCGCACGCGGATCCGCGAGGTCCTGGCGCGTCTGGCCTATGAAGGCATCGTCGCCACCATCCCCCATCGCGGCGCCTTTGTCGCCAGTCCGTCGGTGGAGGAGGCGCGGCATGTGTTCCAGGCGCGGCGTATTCTGGAGCCGGCGCTGATCCGCAGCCTGGCCGCGCGGGGGGACAAAAAAGACCTCAAGCGCCTGCATGCCCATGTCGCCAGGGAGCGGGCAGCCCGCGAGAGCGGCGATAAACGCGCGGTGATCCGCCTGTCGGGCGAATTTCATTTGCTGATAGCCGAAATGGTGGCCAGCCCGCCGCTGATTAAGCTGATGCGGGAGCTGGCCTCGATTACCTGCCTGATCATCCTGCTCTATGATTCCCCCAACGTCCCGGCCTGTCCGAACCATGAGCATACCGATATCATCATGGCCATGGAGCGGGGCGAGATTGACGCGGCCAGCGCCATCATGCTCGGTCATCTCGATCATATCGAGGCGACCCTTGACCTGTCGCTGCCGGAAAATACCGACGTCGATCTGGACGCCATCTTTGGCTGAGGGACCGCCGTGAACGCCGGCCCGATATCTTGCCCGCCCCAAACGGAGCCTGAATGAAACTGCTGATTATCAACCCCAATATCTCGCGCGGCGTTACCGATCTCATCGAAGCGGAAGCCCGCCGCGTGTCCGCCCCCGACACCCGTATCGAAATGGCCACCGCCCGCAGCGGCGTGGCCTATATCGAAACCCGGTTCGAGGCCTTGCTGGGAGCGCACGCCGTGGCGACGCTGGCCGGCGAACGCCTTGGCCATTATGACGCCCTGCTGATTGCGGCATTTGGCGATCCCGGCCTGGCGGCGCTGAAAGAGGTCCTGGACGTGCCGGTGGTCGGCATGACGGAAGCGGCGCTGATGACCGCCGCCCAACTGGGACAACGTATCGCCATTATCGCGATTTCCCGGCGCATTACCGCCTGGTATCGGGAATGCGTCGACCGCTGCGGATTGCTCGGCCGGCTGGCGGCCATCCGTTACCTGGACCATCCTTTAGGGGACCCGGGCACGGTGCAGCAGGATCATGCCGCCCGGCTGCTGGCGCTAAGCCGCCTGGCGGTGGAGCGCGACGGCGCGGATGTGCTTATCCTCGCCGGCGCGCCGCTGGCGGGGCTTGCGCGCGGCCTGAAGGGGCAGCTTAAGGTGCCGGTGGTGGACGGGGTGTCCAGCGGCGTTTGCCAGGCCGAGGCCTTATTCTGTCTCCGGGCGGGCGCCGCGCTGCGGGGGAGCTTTGCGCCACCCCCGGCGAAACCACATCTGGGGCTGGCGCCGGGTCTCCGGGCATTGCTGGACGCCGGCGGGTCATAGCTTATAAGGTAGGGTAAATTTATCAGGCATCGGCACCGTACCGGCGTAAGGGTGCCGCTGCGTCATCAACGCGTTCGTCCTTTTTTACGTTGCAAGCCATAAGGATTTTTATCATGAACAGTCTTCCCGTTGTCGCCGTGCTTGGCCTGGGGGCCATGGGCCACGCTTTTGCGGCAAACCTGGTTAAGAAAAACTTTAACGTCCGCGGCTGGAACCGCACCCGCCGGCGCGGCGAGGATCTGGCGGCGGCGGGCATGACGTTGTGCGATGCGCCGCGGGAAGCGGCCGGCGGGGCCGATGTGGTTATCGTCATGCTGCCCGACGCGGCGGCCACCGAAGCGGTGATAACCGGTGCCGGCGGCATCCTCGCCGGCCTGAAGCCGGGGGCGATTATTGCGCAGATGGGCACCATCGGCGTCGAATCCACCGATAAACTGTATCGCGCCATCAGCGCCGCGCGTCCCGACGTGGTGTTTATCGACGCCCCGGTGTCCGGCACCAAGGCCCCGGCCGAAAACGCGTTGATAACCGTGCTGGCCGGCGGCGACCGCGCCCGGGCGGCGGCCGTCGAGCCGGTATTCGGCGCCATCGCCAAGGGCACCCAATGGCTGGGCGACGTCGGGGCCGGATCGCGGATGAAGCTGGTGGTCAACGCCTGGCTTATCTCGATGGTGCAGGGGATGGCGGAAAGCGTCGATCTGGCGCGGGAACTGGGCTTTTCGCCGGATGATTTCTGGGGCGTGCTGGAAGGCGGCCCGCTGGCGGCGCCGTACGTGAAAAACAAGCTGGCGATGATCAAGGCCGACGACTATACGCCGCAAATGCAGCTGACGCTGGCGCTGAAGGACGCCAACCTGGCCCTGGCCGCCGCCGGGGATCGTCCCATGCCCGGCCTGCGCGCCATCGCCGGCCTGTGGCGCGACGCGGTGGACGCGGGCCTCGGCGAACAGGATATCTCGGTGGTGTACCGTTATCTCGGCGCGAAAAAGTAATCTCCTGGCGCAATCCGGCCGGCATCCCGCCGCGGGAAACGATAACCCGGCAGGCAAGCGCGCGATGTGGCGCGCTTAGCCGGTCCCGTTGCCGATTGGCCGACCTCAGCGCGCCGTCTGGCCGCGTGGGGCGCATGACGTGAGCGCCCTCAGGCGGTCCCGGCGCCGGTTGGCCAGCGCCAGGGCTATCGCCAGCAACGCCAATGCGATGATCACCACGCCGTAACTCGCGGCCGTCGCCAGCAGGCCGGCGCGCCGGACCAGGTAGCCGGCGGCGATGGCCGGCAGGCTGTTGGCGAGATAACATTCAATATAAAAAGCGGCCATCAGGCCGGCCCGCTCCGCGGGCGCCGCCAGCGCCATAACCGTGCGCAGCGCGCCCAGGAAACCCGCGCCGAAACCCACCCCGGCAATCACCGAGCCGGCCAGCAGCACCGGCGCCAATCCGCTATCGACCCCCAGCAGGATCGCCAGCATACCCAGCGCCAGCATAACGGCGCCCGCCAGCAGCGCGGTGAACGGGGGGCGGCCCCGCGCCACCATAATCGCCGCGGCCCCGCTGAGCGTCAGCGCCGCTACCGCCAGGCCGCCCAGCCAGACGGAGGAGGAGTGGGTCACCTTGGCAATCAGCGACGGCATTAACGACAGATAAAATCCACCCAACATCCAGATGGCGACGTTGACCGGCGTCACCGCCAGCAGGGCGGCCCGCGCCTGCGGGGGAACAACGACGCTCGGGCGCAGCGAGGCCCACGCGCCCGGACGCCCCGCGGCGGTTTCAGGCGTACACCAGGTCAGCCCCGTTGCAAGCAAAAAGGCCAGCAGCAGCAGGACATACACCAGATGCAGCGGCGCGGGCGCGAACCGCAGCAGCGCGCTGGCGCCCAGCGCGCCCAGCGCCATGCCGACCATCGGCGTTATGCTGTTGGCTAACGCGCCGCGTTCATGATGCAGGTCCAGCAGCGCCGCGCCTATGGCCGCCGCCGCCAAGCCGGTGGCCAACCCCTGCAGCGCCCGCGCGGCGATAAGCCATACGGGGCCGGTGGCGCCGAGGAACACCCCCATCGCCAGCAGCTCCAGCAGCAGCGCCAGGCTGATGACCGGGCGCCGGCCGATATAATCGGACAGGGCGCCGGCGCTTAGCAGTGATGTCAGCAACGCCAGGGCATAGGCGCTGAAAATAGTGGTCAGCAGCATGGGCGAGAACGACCACGAGGCCTGATACAGCCGGTAGAGCGGGGTAGGGGCGCTGGACGCGGCGAAAAAGGTCATCAGCGTGGCGGTATGTACCGCCGCGGCCAAATGGGGCCGCAAGCCGCTCTTGGAATGGCGTGCCGGCGCGGGAATATTTGATTTGGACATGGCGATGCTCGTATAATAAACGCAAATATTTTGCTTTAAGCATCCTAGCGGATGCTGGGCGCTAACGCAAATAATTTGCTTTAGTGCGGATGAAACGCGCTGGTCAAGAGTGTTGACGCGCAGTGTCGATGCACAGTGTCGATGAGCAGCGCCGGTACCAGGCCGACAGACGACTCGGTCGCGCCGGCGGTGGACATCCGCAAAAAAAGGAGGGAAGGGTAATGGTTGAAAAAAACGGTGTCCGGCCGGGCGGTCGCAGCGCCCGCATACAGGCGGCGGTGCACCAGGCGGTGCGTCAGTTGCAGCAACAGGAAGGGCAAGGCGAGCTCACGGTGCCGGCAGTCGCGGCCTGCGCGGGCGTTACGCCGTCCACCATCTACCGGCGCTGGGGCGATCTGGCGCAGTTATTGTCCGACGTCGCGCTGGAGCGGGTGCGTCCGGATGGCGAGCCGCGCGATACGGGGTCGTATCGCGAGGACCTGCGCGCGTGGCTGGAACAATATATCGATGAACTGGCCTCAGAGCCGGGCCGGGCCATCGTGCGCGATATCCTCGCCTGTCCCGCGCCGGGCAACGCCGGGAAATGCGCGGAGTTTATCCGCCGGCAGCTTGATGTCATCCGCGACCGCGCCCGGGCGCGCGGCGAACCGGTGGTGGACAGCGACACCCTGATCGACCTGGTAGTGGCGCCGGTGGTGTATCGTCTGCTGTTTTCGATATCGGCGCCTTCGATCGGGCATGCCGTCGGCCTGCTTGACCACACGCTGGGCTCCGCCGCCCTGAGGCGCGCGGGGTGACAACAGAGCGGCGCGGGGCCTAACCGCCGCGCCGGGCGTAAAGACCCCAACCGTTCGCCCACGTATTTGACCGTTCGTCCGCCTATTTGACCGCTTAATAATAATTTGCCTCTTTTTTCATCGGTTCTGGCCTAGAGTACGCGCACATGTACCCTACAACAGAAGACCGCATCAAGATGAAAAATAAGATCCTCAAGCATATCCCCTGGCTTATCATCGGCATTATCGGCGCATGCTGCCTTGGCGTCGTGGCATTGCGCCGGGGCGAGCATGTCAGCGCCCTGTGGATTGTCGTCTCGTCCGTGGCCGTTTACCTGGTCGCCTACCGTTACTACAGCCTGTATATCGCCACCCGGGTCATGGGACTGGATCCCTCCCGTTCAACGCCGGCGGTGGTGAATAACGACGGCCTTAACTACGTGCCGACCAACAGGAATGTGCTGTTCGGCCACCATTTTGCCGCCATTGCCGGGGCCGGCCCGCTGGTCGGCCCGGTACTGGCCGCTCAGGTAGGCTACCTGCCGGGCACCCTGTGGCTGCTGGCCGGGGTGGTCATCGCCGGCGCGGTGCAGGACTTTATGGTGCTGTTTATGTCCTCGCGCCGCAACGGGGTGTCGCTGGGGGAGATGATCAAGGAGGAAATGGGTCCCGTCCCCGGCACCATCGCCCTGTTCGGCTGTTTCCTGATTATGATTATCATCCTGGCGGTGCTGGCCCTGATCGTGGTCAAGGCGCTGGCCGAAAGCCCGTGGGGCGTGTTTACCGTCTGCTCGACCGTGCCCATCGCCCTGTTCATGGGCATCTATATGCGCTTTCTGCGTCCGGGCAAGGTGGGCGAGGTGTCGGTTATCGGCGTGGTGTTGCTGCTGCTGGCCATCTGGTTCGGCGGCGTGATTGCCCACGACCCCTACTGGGGACCGGCGCTGACCTTTAAAGACACCACCATCACCTACACCCTGATTGGCTACGCCTTTGTCTCGGCGCTGTTGCCGGTATGGCTGATCCTGGCCCCGCGCGACTATCTGGCCACGTTCCTGAAAATCGGCGTGATTATCGGCCTGGCGGTGGGTATCGTCATTATCAACCCCGACCTGAAAATGCCGGCGATGACCCAATTTGTCGACGGCACCGGCCCGGTATGGAAAGGCGCGCTGTTCCCCTTCCTGTTTATTACCATCGCCTGCGGCGCCGTATCCGGTTTCCACGCCCTGATCGCCTCCGGCACCACGCCTAAACTGCTGGCCAGTGAAAATGATACCCGGTTTATCGGTTACGGCGCGATGTTAATGGAATCCTTTGTCGCCATCATGGCCCTGGTGGCCGCGTCGATTATCGAGCCGGGACTGTATTTCGCCATGAACACCCCGCCGGCGGCGCTCGGCATCACCATGCCCGATCTGCACCGCCTCGGCACCGGGGATGCGCCGATGATCCTGGCCTCGCTGCGCGATGTCTCCGCCCATGCGGCCGCCACCGTCAGCTCCTGGGGTTTTGTGATCTCCCCCGATCAGATCATGCAGACCGCCAGGGATATCGGCGAGCCTTCGGTGCTCAACCGCGCCGGCGGCGCGCCGACCCTGGCGGTGGGCATCGCCCACGTATTCCATAAGATTATCCCCGGCGCCGACATGGGCTTCTGGTATCATTTCGGCATCCTGTTCGAGGCCCTGTTTATCCTGACGGCGCTGGACGCCGGCACCCGCTCCGGCCGCTTTATGCTGCAGGACCTGCTGGGCAACTTCGTGCCGTTCCTGAAAAAAACCGATTCGCTGGTGGCCGGCATGGTGGGCACCGCGGGCTGCGTCGGCCTGTGGGGCTATCTGCTTTACCAGGGCGTGGTCGACCCGCTGGGCGGGGTGAAAAGCCTGTGGCCGCTGTTCGGCATCTCCAACCAGATGCTGGCCGCCGTCGCGCTGGTGCTGGGCACGGTAGTGCTGATTAAAATGAAACGCACCAAATATATCTGGGTGACCGTGGTGCCGGCGGTCTGGCTGCTGATCTGCACCACCTGGGCGCTGGGCCTGAAATTGTTCAGCCAGAATCCGCAGCTCGAAGGCTTCCTGTACCAGGCCAGCCTGTATAAGCGCCGCATCGCCGAGCAGGGCGCCGATCTGACCGAACAACAAATTAGCAACATGCATCACATTGTTGTCAATAACTACACCAATGCCGGGTTAAGCGTCCTGTTCCTGATTGTCGTCTACAGCATAATCTTCTATGGTATTAAAACCGCGCTGAACGCCCGTAACAACGCCGGGCGCACGGATAAGGAAACACCTTATGTCGCCGTGCCGGAAGGGGGGATCATCACCTCGACCAGCCATTAATACGGCCTCACATTCACCGTCCCGCATAACCTGATCGGTTATGCGGGCGTTTTCCGGAGACACCGCATGTTTGGAAATTTGGGTCAGGCAGGTAAGTATTTGGGCCAGGCTGCCCGGATGTTGGTCGGTATTCCGGACTATGACTATTATGTTCAGCATATGAAGACCAATCATCCCGATCTGCCGGTGATGGACTATGAAGCGTTTTTCCGCGATCGTCAGGAAGCCAGGTACGGCGGCAGCGGCAAAGGCGGTTTTCGCTGCTGCTAGAACCAGAGGACATCAGCATGGATAAGCCCCTGCCGGCGACGATTTTGACCGGCTTTTTCGGCGCGGGGAAAACCACCCTGCTGCGCCATATCCTGCAAGCCGAACACGGTGAAAAGATAGCCGTGATAGAAAACGAATTCGGCGAAGTGCCCATCGACAACAGCCTGCTGGGCGACCGGGCCACCCGTATTACCACCCTCAGCAACGGCTGCATTTGCTGCAGCAGCGCCAACGAACTGGCGGATGCCCTGTTGGATTTGCTTGAGGGAATCGATCGCGGCGACCTGGATTTCACCCGTCTGGTGATTGAATGCACCGGCATGGCCGACCCGGGGCCGGTGATCCAAACCTTTTTTTCCCATCCCGCCATCAGCGAACGCTTCCTGCTTGACGGCGTGATTACCCTGGTGGACGCGGTGCACGCCGACGGGCAGCTCAATGAATTCGCCCTGGCCCAGGCCCAGGTGGGGTTTGCCGATCGCATCCTGCTTACCAAAACCGATATCGCCGGCGAGAGCGGGGCGCTGGTGGAGCGCCTGCAGCATATCAACGCCCGCGCGCCGGTGTACCGGGTGGTCAACGGCGAGGTTGATATCAGCCTGCTGTTCAACGTCGAGGGTTTTATCCTCAACGACCGGCTCACCGTGGCCCGGCCGCGTTTCCGGCCGCTTATCGAGCCGCAAAATACCATCCGCTCCATCGTGGTGAACCTGGCCAAGCCGCTGGAGCTCCAGACCGTATCGGACGTGATGGAACGCCTGCTGGCGACCTATGCCGATAATTTATTGCGCTATAAAGGCATCCTGGCGATAGACGGCGACTCCAGACGCCTGCTGTTCCAGGGCGTGCAGCGCCTGTACAACGCCGATTGGGACCGGGACTGGCGCGACGGCGAGCCGCGCGCCAGCGTGCTGGTGTTTATCGGCGTATCGCTGCCGGAACAGGAAATCAGGGACGCCTTCGCCGCATTTGAATAAACCGGCAGGGGCCGCCCGGGCGGGTTATCCCCGCAGCAGGGCATTGCGGAACGAGAGGATATGCGCCTGCGTCGCGGCGCCGCCGCCATCCTGCCCGGCCAGGGCGGCGATAATCGCCTGGTGTTCGGCGATGATCTGCCGCATATGGCCCTCCTTCGACAGGAGCTGGCCCAGAAACGTTGCGCCTTGGCATGCGGCACGCTCAGGATATCCATCGGCATGGCGTTGCCCGCGATACGCGCCGGCAGCTGGTGGAACTGATAATCCAAAATCATCATCTGGTCGTGGTCGCGCGCGTCGCGCGCCTGGCCGATGCGCCGGCTTATCGCCTCCAGGAAAACCGCGCATAAACCCCAGGTGACAACAGGCGGGCCGCCAAGACCGCCGCTGCGATGACATCAAGCCCGCCCGGGAAACGGGGCGGGCTTTTTGGCATCGGCGGCTATACTTAACCGACCCCTGACCATTGACCCTGCGCCGCGCCGGTTAATCATGCCGGGTTTTGCGTCCGGTGCGCGCGTTAAATCCTGAGCGTGCGGCCCTGTTAACCTGTTCACAAGAAGTTGTGAAGGTATGATATTTTATAAAATGTTTATTTATCATAAAATTAAGTGTATTTACTCCATAAAAACCTGTATTGGTTTTGTGATATCCATCATCTCAATGTGAAGCCAATGCGTACAAAATTTCACACATGTTCACAACAACCCGGATGACAGGAAATGACGTTATCGTTAGGCGTTATTGCTGATGATTTTACCGGCGCCACCGACATTGCGAGTTTTATCGCCAGGGCGGGCTGGCGCGTGGTCCAGCTTAACGGTATTCCCCGGCAGCCGCTGCCGCTGGACGGCGTCGACGCGGTGGTGATTTCCCTGAAGACCCGCTCCTGTCCGGCGCCGGAAGCCATAAGCCAGTCGCTGGCGGCGTGCCGGTGGCTGCGGGATCGGGACTGCCATAGGATCTATTTCAAATATTGCTCGACCTTTGATTCGACGCCGCAAGGCAACATCGGTCCGGTGACCGACCGCCTGCTGGCCGAGACCGGGTCTGCGCTTGCCATCCTGTGCCCGGCATTACCGGTCAACGGCCGCACCCTGGTCAACGGCTATCTGTTCGTCAACGGCCAACTGCTGAACGAATCCGGCATGCAAAACCATCCCCTCACGCCGATGACCGACGCCAACCTGTTAAGGGTGATGGACGCCCAGGCCGCGGGCAACACCGGGCTTATCCCGCTTGCGACGCTGCGCCGGGGCGCCGGGGCCGTGCGTGAGCACCTGGAGGCGCTAAGGCGGCAGGGGATACGCTATGCCGTGGCCGACGCGCTTGACGATGCCGATTTAACGCTCCTGGCGCAAAGCCTGCCGGACGATGTGCTGTTGACCGGCGGTTCCGGCCTGGCCGGCGCGTTGGCGGCGCTCGCGCCCCGCGATGCCGAAAGGTCGGCGACGCCGGCCGTGCCGCCGTCCACGGGACGCGCCGTGGTGCTGTCGGGTAGCTGCTCGCGCATGACCAATATGCAGGTCGAGCAGTATCGCCGGCAGGCGCCCGCCCGGGCGATTGACGTCACCCGCTGCCTGGAGAACGGCGCGCTGTATGCGCGGGAACTGGCGCAGTGGGTAGTGGAGCAACCCCATCGGCCGGCGCCGATGCTGTTCGCCACCCAGGCCGTCGACGTGGTCAGGGCGGTGCAGGCCCGCTATGGCGCAGCCGCCACCGGCGCCGCCATAGAAGGGTTGTTTGCCGATATCGCGCTGTCCCTTTTCGGGCAGGGTTTCAGTAAATTTATTATTGCCGGCGGCGAGACGTCCAGCCTTATCACGCAGCGGCTCGGCGTGGGCGGCTTTGCCATCGGGCAAACCATCGCCCCCGGCGTGCCCTGGGTCAGGGATATCGGGCGGCCCCTCTGGCTGGCGCTGAAGTCCGGCAATTTTGGTGATAAAGATTTTTTTAACCAGGCACAGGAGCTTTATCAATGACGGAAGCCGAATTACGCGAACAGATGGCGACGTTGGCCCATTCCATGTTTATGCGTGGCTATAGCAGCGGCGGGGCCGGAAATATCAGCTGTCGCCTGCCCGACGGCGGTTTCCTGGTGACGCCCACCAACTCCAGCTTCGGTACCCTGGACCCGGCGACGCTCAGCAAGCTCAACGCCGCGGGAGAGCATATCGCGGGCGCCAGGCCCTCCAAGGAGTCGGTAATGCACCTGAATTTTTACCGGCAACGGCCCGATATCGGCGGGGTGGTGCATTTGCATTCGCCCGCGCTGACCGCGCTATCCTGCATGCCCGGCCTGAACGCCGAAAACTGCCTGCCGCCGATAACGCCCTATTACGTCATGCGCGTCGGCAAGCTGCCGCTGGTGCCGTATTTCCGCCCCGGTCATCCCGGACTTGCCGAGGCGATTGGCGCCCTGGCCACGACGCACAATGCCATGCTGCTGGCCAACCACGGGCCGGTGATCGGCGGCGGCGGCCTGCTGGAGGCGGTGTTTAATGCGGAAGAACTTGAGGATACGGCGCGTCTGTATATTACACTGCTACCCCATGGCATGGTGACATTAACGGGTGAACAAGTTGCAGAACTGGAACGGACCTTTAAAAAAACCTGATGCGGGATGTGCTTATGTTGCCCGATGAACGACGCAATTTCATCTACAGCCACCTGCATCAATATGCCCGGGTGACCATCGGCGACCTGGCCAAACTGCTGGACGTGTCCCATATGACCATCCGCCGCGATGTGCAGTTTATGGAGAACGAGGGCAAGGTCACGGTGATAAGCGGTGGGGTAAAACTCAACGAGGCGGTGAAACAGGAATTGCCCTATGTTGAAAAAGCGTTATTGCATCATCGCAGCAAACGGCATATTGGCGCGGTGGCGGAAATGTTGGTCGAGTCGGGGCAGGTAATATACCTGGATGCGGGCACCACCACCTATGAAATTGCCCGCTGTATCGCGGCGAAATTAAAAAAGATAACAATTATTACTAATGATTTCACAATTAGTGATTTTTTAATGAAAATGCCGCACGTTAATTTATTTCATACCGGCGGCCAGGTGGATATGCGCAATCGTTCCTGTGTCGGCAATAGCGCCGCGCAGTTTATTCGCGGCCTGAATATCGACATTGCGTTTATCAGCACCAGCTCATGGGATATCGAGCACGGCCTGTCCACGCCCGACGAAGGCAAGGCGCAGGTCAAGCAGGCGGTGCTGGCCTCCGCCCGGCGCAATATCCTGGTGACCGACAGCAGTAAATACGGCAAGTATGGCATGTTCCATATTTGTCCCCTGGCGCAGCTGACCGATATTATTTATGACGATCGGCTGTCCGATGAAATTGAAAACCGATTACGGCTATTGCCGATCCGGTTACATAAAGCCATTAGTCAATAATATGCCGGGAAGCCTATGGGAAAATCTGAGACAGTTTTACGCCGATAATGTCTAACACACCGCCTCAATTACGCTTGGGCGGTTAAAAATAATAATGATCTGTACTCTATCTGTCCGGAGGGGATATGCAATTCGATATTTCGCAATTTTTTGCTTTAATCAGCGCCATTGCCTTGTTAATTGTACTCATTACCTATTTTAAATTTCATCCTTTTTTGGCCCTGATTATCACCGCCGGGTTTTTGGGACTGGCGGCGGGCCTCAGCCCGACGGCCACGATTAAAAGCTTTGAAAAAGGCTTCGGCGGCGTATTGGGATCCACCGGGCTGGTGGTCGGATTGGGCACCATGCTGGGCGGATTGTTGCTGGAATCGGGCGGGGCGGACAAAATCGCCAATACCTTTATCCGCCTGGGGCCGGTGCGCGCCATACCGGCCACCATCTGCGTCGCGGCGTTGATCATCGGTTTGCCCCACCTTTTCGACGTTAGTTTTGTGATGCTGGTGCCGCTGGTCTACGCCATTGCCCGCCGCACCCATAGCCAACTGCTGCGCATCGGCATTCCCATGGCCGCCGGCCTGTATGTGGCGCACGGCCTGCTGCTGCCGCATCCGGCGCCGACCCTGGCCATGACCACCTATCATGCCGATGCGGGCATGGCGATGTTTTTCGGCCTGCTTATCGCCGTGCCGATGGCGATATTGTCCGGTCCGGTGTTCACCCATTTCGCCATGAAATATTTTCCGGAACTGGGACGCCAGAGCTTTGGCGCCGGCGATGCGCAGGAAGAACAGCCGGCCGGCAAAACCACCCGCAGCCCGTCGTTCTGGCTGGCGATGCTGACCATTTTACTGCCGCCGCTGTTGATGATGACGCGCTCGTTATGCATTGGTTTTATCAGCAAGGAAAACCCGCTGTATGAAGCGGTTAACGCCATCGGCGATCCGATCGTTTCGCTGTTGATCGCCGTGCTGTTCGCTATCTACGCCCTGGGCATACGCAGCGGGTTCACCATGGCGCAACTGCAGAAGATACTTGGCAAATGCCTTGGCCCCTGCGCGGTGATTATCCTGATCCTGGGCGCCGGCGGCGGCCTGAAAGAGATGCTGCTGGCCACCCATGTCAGCACCCTGATCGCCGATTGGGCGGTGCACTGGAATATTTCGCCGCTGATCCTGGCCTGGCTGGTGGCGGCGTTGATCCGCATCGCCATCGGCTCCGCGACGGTTGCGGTGGTCACCACCGCCGGGATTATCGCCCCGCTGGCCGCCAACAGCGGCGTCAACCTGGAACTGCTGGTCCTGGCCACCAGCACCGGCGGCCTGATGCTGTCGCATGTTAACGATTCCGGCTTCTGGCTGTTTAAAGAATATTTTCATCTCACCGTGGGCGAGACCCTGAAAAGCTGGACGCTGCTGGTTTCATTCCAGTCGGCGCTGGGGCTGGTTTTTGTCCTGCTGCTTAACCTGGTTGTCGGCTGAGTCACCCTACATTTAATCCGAGGTAAGAGTAATGAACTACGAACTGTTGTTTGACGAACTGAAGGGTCGCCGCATCCGGGTGGCCATTACCGGCGCCTGCGGCGGTTTCGGCCGCTCGCTGCTGGTCCAGTGCCGTAACATTCCGGCCATCGAGATCGTGGCGCTGTGCGATATCAATACCCGGGGCACGCAGGATCTGCTCGCCGATCTGCGCTACCGCCATGATAAGAACCGGCTGTGCGGTACCCCGGCCGAAGCAGCGGCGGCACAGGCCGCCGGGGAAACCGCCATTATCAGCGACTTCGCGCTGCTGGACGCCCTGGACCTGGATATGGTGGTCGAATCGACCGGCAAACCGGATATCAGCGTCAGCATCGCCGTGAACGCGTTAACACGCGGTGTCCACGTCGGCATGGTCAGCAAGGAAACCGATTCGGTCGCCGGCCCCTGGCTCAACCAGCTGGCGCTTAAGCACCACGCGGTCTATACCACGGTGGACGGCGATCAGCCCAGCAACCTGATTGGCCTGGTCACCTGGGCCAAGGTACTGGGTTTTGAGATTATCGCCGCCGGCAAGTCCAGCGAATACGATTATATCTTCCACCCGGCCACCGGCAGGCTGGATTACACCAGCACCCAGGTGGACGCGCCCGCCTTGGCGGACCTGTGGGCGCTGGATGACAAGGACATCAAAGGCACGCTGCGCCGGCGGGCCGAGGCGTTGTCGATGCTGCCGCAAAGCGCCACCCCGGATTATTGCGAGATGAACGTGGTAGCCAACTCCACCGGGTTCGCGCCCGCCACGCCGGCGCTGAATTACCCCCTGTGCCATATCGGCGAACTGGCCGACATCTTTATCCCCGAGGAAGACGGCGGCATTTTGACCCGGACCGGCGTGGTGGACGTGTTCAACTGCCTGCGACGGGATGACGAGGTCAGCTTTGGCGGCGGGGTGTTTATCGTCGTGCGCTGCCAGGACCAGGAAACCTGGCGCATGCTGGCCGATAAAGGCCATGTGGTCAGCAAAAACCTCAAGTACGCCTGTATCTACCTGCCATACCATATTATGGGGCTGGAGTCGCCGCACAGCCTGTTTTCCGCCGTGCTGCACCGCAGGGCGTCCGGCGCCGTAGACCAGCAGGTGCATGCGGTGATGGCGGGTTACGCCGATCGTCCGCTGAAAAAAGGCGAGACGCTCGCCATGGGCGGCCACCACCACTCCATCGAGCATGTCAGCGCCCGCCTGCTGGCCCGGGCCGATGCCAAAGGGGTTGCTCCGTTCTACCTGCTGGCCAACAAGACCCTGACGGCGGATGTGGCCCAGGGAGAGCTGATCCCGCTGTCCGCGCTGCCGGAGGATGACTCGCTGCTCTACCAGGCCTGGCGGCAAACCGGTCTGTAATTTAGCGGCCGGCACACAACATCACGCCCGGGAAACCGGGCTTTTTTGGGTCCATGGCATGCCGGCGGCGATTATGGGTATAGCATTTCCGGGCGGAACAGGCCGCGCCGGCTGACGATCTTGCCGGCCACCATAAACACGCCGTCACCGGTGTAATGCAGGGTTTCCGGGTGCTTCGGCGTAGCGGCCGCCTGGGCTTTGACGATCTCGAAAATAAAGAAATTATACCGGTCCACCATGGCGTCATCATACAGGCGGCATTCAAAATGCGCGTGGCACTCGCGGATCAGCGGCGCCTTTACCCGGCGCGCGGGCGCCGCCGTCAGGCCGAAGCGGCTGAATTTATCCACCTCCGCCCCGCTGGTATTGCCGATGCCCACCAGGGTATCGGTCAGTAGCGTGGTGGGCAGGTTGATCACGCACTCGCCGCTTTGGCGAATCATCTCAAAACTGTGATTGCCGCCGGAAATCATGCAGCCGACGAGCGAGGGCGAAAACTCCAGCATCACATGCCAGCCCAGGGTCATGATATTGGCTTTACCTTGCCAGGCCGATGAGATCAGGACGATGGGGCCGGGTTCAAGATAACGGCGCGCCAGGCTGACCGGTAAATCGCTTTTGCGGGGAAATTCGGCCATATAAGCTCCTTTTTTACCCATGTTTCGCATAATTTAACTTTAACATGAGATCGACGGTTGTGGCGCCCATGTTCCCGGTCGGTAACGGCGGCTGGCGGTAAAAGAAGGCGATAGCCGGCAGGATATTGTGATACCCTTTTACACAATACACAGCAGGTACCTTTATGAAGCTCACGCGTTATACCGACTATGCCGTCAGGGTGATTATTTATCTCGGCGCCCATCAAGATCGGCTTTCGTCGATTGCGGAAATCTCGCGCCAATATGATATTTCGCATAATAACCTGATGAAAGTGGTGCAGGATTTGGCGCGGCTGGGCTATATCGATACCCTGCGCGGGCGCAACGGCGGCATCAAATTAGGCCGCGCGCCGCGGGACATCAATATTGGCGCCCTGATCCGCCACACCGAAAAAGGCGACACGCTTATCGACTGCGCCAATTGTGTTATCGCGCCGGCCTGCGGCCTGCCGGGCGTGCTGGCCAAGGCGACCAATGCCTTTTTTGCCGTGCTGGACGGTTACACCCTGGCGGATTTATTAGGCCGGCGCGATCAAATCGAACAACTGTTTACCTTTATCGAAATCGAGGGCTGAAGTTCTGCTGCCGGTAGTTATTCCATTATTAAATAATAAGTTACATCATTTTCGCACGCTATTCCCACCCTCCTGATATCCCGGAAATTGCGCTAAATCAAACAAGCGGCGAATATCGCCAAAAGCCCTGTCAATCCCTGCCGACCGCGTTTACCCTTAAACATGCATTTAAAATGAATATTATAAGGAAGCAATTATGTTTTGTGTGCAATGTGAACAAACCATCCGTACGCCCTCCGGTAACGGCTGCTCCTACAGCCAGGGCATGTGCGGCAAAACGGCGGAAACCTCGGATCTGCAGGATCTGCTGGTGGCGGTATTGCAGGGACTGTCGGCCTGGGCGGTAAAAGCCCGTACGCTTGGGATTAGCGACCATCGTATCGACAGCTTCGCGCCGCGCGCCTTTTTCTCCACCCTGACCAATGTGAATTTTGATTCGCCACGCATCGTGGCCTACGTCCATGAAACCCTGGAGTTGCGTGACGAGCTTCAAACCCGCTGCCTGCGGGCCGACCCGACGGCGGCGGTGGATCACCCGCTGGCGGCGCTGCATTTTGCCTCTCCCTTGTTAGCCGATTTGCAACAGGAGGCGCGGCGTTTTGCGCTGGATAGCGATAAAACCGCGGTGGGCGAGGATATCCACGGCCTGCGCATGTTATGCCTGTACGGGCTGAAAGGGGCGGCGGCCTATATGGAGCATGCCCATGTGCTGGGGCAGTATGATGAAGATATTTATCGCCGGTATCACGAGATCATGGCGTGGCTGGGCACGCAGCCGTCAGAGATGGGCGAGCTGCTGGCGCAGGCGATGAATATCGGCAAAATGAATTTTGCCGTGATGGCGATCCTCGATCGCGGCGAGACGTCGACCTATGGCAATCCGGTGCCCACCAGCGTTAACGTGCGCCCGGTGGCGGGCAAGGCTATCCTGATATCCGGCCATGACCTGAAGGACCTGGGTTCGCTGCTGGAGCAAACCGAAGGCATGGGCATTAATATCTACACCCATGGGGAAATGTTGCCCGCCCACGGCTACCCCGAACTGAAAAAATTCGCCCATCTGGCCGGCAACTACGGCAGCGGCTGGCAAAACCAGCAGACGGAGTTTGCCCGCTTCCCGGGACCGGTGGTGATGACCTCCAACTGCATTATCGATCCGACCGTCGGCCAGTATAACGACCGTATCTGGACGCGCAGCATTGTCGGCTGGCCGGGCGTCAAACATCTGGACGGGGAGGACTTTGCCCCGGTGATCGCCCAGGCCCGGGAGATGGCCGGTTTCCCCTATGATGAAATTGAACACCTGATTACCGTTGGCTTCGGCCGCCAGACCCTGCTGGATGCGGCCGATACCGTTATCGATCTGGTGGCGCGCAAAAAACTGCGCCATGTGTTCCTGGTGGGCGGGTGCGACGGCAGCCGCGATGAGCGCAGTTATTACACCGACTTTGCGCGCGACGTTCCCGATGATTGCCTGATCATGACGCTGGCCTGCGGCAAGTATCGCTTTAACAAACTGGATTTCGGCACCCTTGAGGGCCTGCCGCGCCTGCTGGACGTCGGCCAGTGCAACGATGCCTACGCGGCGATTACGCTGGCGGTGAAACTGGCGGAAAAACTGGGCTGCGGCGTTAACGATCTGCCGCTGAGCCTGGTGTTGTCATGGTTTGAGCAAAAGGCGATTGTCATCCTGCTGACCTTGCTGTCGCTGGGGGTAAAAAATATCTATACCGGCCCGACGGCGCCCGGTTTCCTGACGGAGAACCTGATGGCGGTCCTTAACCAGCAGTTCGGCATGCGTTCAATTACCACCGTGGCGCAGGATCTGCATACCATTCTTGCCGCCTGAGACGGGCATAAGGAGATATCCCCATGACGATGCCCTCATCGCTTTGTCCGTACCGGATGCAGGTACACCATATCATCCAGGAAACGCCGGATGTCTGGACGCTGGCGCTGATCAACCATGATGTTTATCCGTACCAGCCGGGGCAGTTCGCCCTGGTCAGCGTTAATAACAGCGAGGCGGTGCGCGCCTACACGCTCTCTTCCTCGCCCGGCGGCAGCCGTTTTATCACCCTGACCGTGCGGCGACTGGAAGACGGGCTGGGATCCCGCTGGCTGACACAACAGGTAAAACCCGGCGATTATCTATGGCTGTCGGCGGCCCAGGGTGATTTTAGCTGTATGCGCCACGTCGGCGATCGTTACCTGTTCCTGGCGGCGGGCTGCGGCATTACCCCGGTGGTTTCCATGTGCCGCTGGCTGGCGGCCAACCGTCCACAGGTGGATGTACAGGTCATCTACTGCGTGCGTTCGCCGCGGGATATTATTGCCGCGACCGCCTGGACGGCGTTAGGGAAATGGCTGCGGCTGACCCTGTTTGCCGAGCAGGGCGCCACGGGCGACATCCGGCCGGGACGGCTGGAGATTGACGCGCTGCGCGCCCTGGCGCCGGATATCGCCGAACGCACGGTAATGGCCTGCGGCCCGGCCCCGTGGATGGCCGGGCTGGAGGCGGACGCACGGGCGCTTGGCGCCGGCGAATTCCTGCAGGAGCATTTTCACACGCCTTTGGCGCACGCGACGTCCGGCCGGTTGAAAATTACCCATCCCCGGCCCCTGCAAACCATCGACGCCCCGGCGGGCCTGACGCTGCTGGCGGCGCTGGAAGCGCGCGGCATCGCGGTAAACGCCGCCTGCCGCGCCGGGGTGTGCGGCTGCTGCAAAACCCGCATCGCGCAGGGGCAATACCGCACCACCAGCGCCATGACGCTGAGCGCCCAGGAGATAACCGAAGGGTACGTCCTGGCCTGCAGCTGTTATCCGCAAAGCGATATCGTGATTGCCTGAGCATCATATCCGGCGTTGAAACGCCGGATATTCCCGTCAAAACGCCGTCGTTCACGGTTATACTACCCGCTCGTGGTTAAACCCACCGTGGTTATGCCGGGCTGCCTGCCGGCGCTGTTTATCCGCCGGGCAATCGGAGCGCGGTCCGCGTTTTAGCGTACTGCATACCGCCGTCGGCAGTTCGTACGGCTGCCGGCGGCAATTGTCCGCGTTGCCGCGCTGAAAATCGTTCTCCAGGGCGACACGGCAAGCCGTGCTAATAAGACGGCCTTAGGTTGCCGAAATGTTGGCGTGAAGTTGTCAGTTTGCGAGTTATATCGCCTAACCGGCCCGCGCCACCGTCTATGCTAAGGGTGAAAAAACGGCATGGCATCGTCACTGGAACGGAACAAATCATGAAAATAATCGCCCTTGGAGAACTGCTGTGGGACTGTTTACCCGCCGGCCGCGAAATCGGCGGCGCCGCGGCAAACTTTGTTTATCATGCCACACAGGCCGGCGCCGACGCCCGGCTGATGTCCGCCGTGGGCCGGGACAAGGCGGGGGACGCGCTGGTGAGGGAACTGGCATCCCGCGGCGTGCCGCACTATATCCAGCGCAGCGCGCGTTATCCCACCGGCACGGTGGAGGTGACGCTGGATAAGCGTGGTGCCCCGCAATACGATATCCTCGGCCCGGTGGCGTGGGACGATATTCAACCGGACGTGACGCTGTTCAGCCATGTCCGCGCGGCGGATGCGCTCTATTTCGGCAGCCTGGTGCAGCGCTACGGCCCCAACCAGCGGCTGCTGCGCCAACTGGTGGGACTGCTGCCGCCACAGGCGAAAATCCTGGTGGATATCAACCTGCGCGCCGGGCATTACCAGCCGCCCACCCTCGGTTTTTGCCTGCGTCACGCCGACATCCTCAAGCTTAATGACGAGGAACTGCCGCTGATTGCCGCCATGTTTGGACTGCCGCGCGATCCGCAGGATTTTTACCAGCATCTGCGGCGCCATGAGCATCTGGACATGATGATCTATACCCGCGGCGAAAGGGGCAGCCGGCTGTTTCGCGGCAACGACAGCCACCGGCACCCCGGCCTGAAAGTGACGCCGGTGGACACGGTCGGCGCCGGCGACGCTTTTACCGCCGTCGCCTGCGTCATGGCGCTGCGCAACGAGCCGCTGGCGGACATTAACCGCGCGGCCAATCAGGTGGCGGCGTACATATGCACCCGCGCGGGCGCCATGCCGGCGCTGCCCGCCCATACCGGCGGGTAAGGGGAACGCCGCGGGGATGTCCGGCCGATGCCGCCTGCGCGCGGACATATTTGTGCCGCCGGCCTTGTTCTCCTCCTCCTTAATACATGTGCTCACTGTATACAATACGCGGTGGGACGGCATCCCTTATGGCCGGATGTCTTTGCTTTGGCAATCAATACAGCCGTGCATCGCCCAGACGTGGTTATTATAAATTGATCAACCGGCGCCCGTCAGCCCGGCGGAACGCGATGTTATCCAGCAACTGCAGCGCGATATTCCCTGAAAAAGTGCATGGTTTTAACATTGGTATGTTTACATCACGACTTCGTCTTGCGGGCGACATGGCCACTCCCCGGCTCCAGATGCATTGTCTCAATAAGCACAGTACCCACGATCCGGCTATGAACGATCTTAAACAAAATTTTAGACTACCGCTAAGAGTGGTTTGTGAAATTAAGGATCCAGAACCATGATAAACAAAATCAACGTGATACAAGGCGATATCACAAAAATCCCCGCCGAGGCCATTGTCAACGCCGCCAATTCGTCCCTGTTCGGTGGCGGCGGGGTGGATGGCGCCATACACCGCGCCGGCGGGTCCTTGATTCTGGACGAATGCCGGGAGATCAGAAACCGGCAAGGCAATTGCAATACCGGCTGCGCCGTTATCACCGGCGCGGGTAATCTGCCGGCTAAGTACGTGATCCACGCCGTCGGTCCTCATTGGCGCGGCGGCAAACATCAGGAAGCAGAATTATTAAAAAGCGCCTACCTCAGTTGTTTTAAACTTATCAGTGAGTATCAGATCACGTCGGTGTCCTTTCCTAATATCAGCACCGGAATTTATCATTTTCCCAAGCAATTGGCCGCTGAGATTTCATTAGCCACCATTATTGATAGCTTAGGTGAGAATGATACTATCGAAACTGTAAATTTGGTCTGCTATGAAAAAGAAAATCAGGATATATATAGTTTATTGATAAATAATGGGCTTGCTAAAGGTTAAATTTAGTTATGCAAAACGTTAACACTATTTCTTCCTCAGCAAAAAAACTAAATATTTCCTTATTATTGCCGATAACCTGTTTGGCTTAATGTTCTTCCTTGCATGCTATGTCGTGGAGGACATAATAAAAATATAACCAAACGGAATGGCAATGATGCGAAAAATGAAAAAACTGCTTTTAGTCATGATTCCTTTTATCTTTTCTGGTTGTGCTTTATTCAAGGCTCCGCCGATTGCAACCGATAGTGAGAGCACGATTAACCAAAATATCACTGATGGAAAAACAACCAAAGATGAAGTGGTTAAACTATACCGGCGAGGATCGTCATTTGGCATGCCATCGCAAAAAAATGTTGAATTCGTGTCTTATGATAGAGATTACGCAACGCCGTTCGGTACTTTTATAACCCATACAAAATTGATACTTCTTTATAAGAATAATATTGTCATGAAGCATCATTTAATCCGCTACAAAGACCGAGGTAAAAGCGATTTTCTTTTCAATACTACCAAGGATCAACTGGACTCCAAAATCAGCAACGGAGTGACTACACTCAAAGATATACAGCAAAGATATGGCGTACCTTATAATATTGGTTATACAGGAGATAATGATTTATATTATGAGTACTATACAGATAATATGAGTCTGTTCCATTTTTCAATCAACGGAGTAGATAGCCGAGATTATGAAAAAATTAAAAAAACAACACTATCAATTTATTTTTCCGGAAACAATGTGGTGACGCATCATAGCCTGATAATACCAGAATAAATCTTACTATGTATATTATACATATGCATGAAATAATGAATTATGTTTGTCTCATGGTATTTTTAGTCCCTGAAGCATGGGTGAAAGCGAAATTGGGGAGCTATTTCTCAGAGCTCTACTGCGCGCCTTGAATTTAACCCAGGCGCGCATGCCTGGCGTCGTTTTTGCGACATTGCCCAAGTAGAGTGTCAATAGCGGGCGATGCCGTATGTACCCAACCGCGCTCAGCTGCGCGGGCTGACATCAAACGTAAAATACTGCTTATTAAGCCGGCTGAAGGTGCCGTCGGTTTTAATTTCCGCAATCGCCTGGTCGATGCTCTCCCTCAGCTTATCGTCGCCTTTACGCAGTCCCAGCCCCGTGCCTTTGCCAAACAGGTCTTTATCGAACACTTCCCTGCCGTTTAACTCAAAGCCCGCGCCCTGGAGTTTATCCAGGAACGCCACGGTTGCCGAGGCGGCGTCATCCAGGGTGGCGTCCAGCCTGCCCAGGGCCAAATCGGCGTACACCTGATCGGACGACGCGTAGGGGACCACGTTAACGCCGTTATCGCGCCAGTATTTATTGGCATAGGTTTCAAATACCGAACCTTGCTGCACACCGACCCGCTTGCCTTTTAACGTGTCGGCGCTGGCTGATAGCCCCGACTGCCTATGGGTTATTAAATACACCGGCGTGGTGAATAACGCGGAAGAAAAATCGATCGATTTTTTCCGTTCTTCATTGATAGACAATGATGAAAGGATGGCGTCGAATTTTTTGGCTTTCAGCGCGGGGATTAAGCCGTCGAAGGTGTTTTCCACGAACACGCACTTTCTGTTTATTTTTTCACAGATGGACTTGCCCAGGTCGACATCAAAGCCGACCAGATTGCCCTGGGCGTCTTTAGATTCAAAGGGAGGGAAGGTTGGATCGATACCCAGCCTGAGCTCAGCCGGCGCGGAAAAGACGCTGGAGCTGACGGCCAGTAAAACAAACACCAATGCTATTTTTTTCATTACTTCACCTTGGGTTATACAACAGGGCTATTGATGTTTGAACCTGCCGGGCCGGAACGGCGCCAGCATCGGGTGCGGCTTGCCCGTGGTGATTTCCCAACTGAGCAGTTCGCCGATAATTAACGCAAGCGTCGCGCCTGAATGGGTAAAAGCGACATAACATCCCGGCGCTTGCTCAAGCTCGCCCAGTACCGGAAAACCATCGGCGGGAACGGGTTTCCAGCCGGCTTTATAGCCTGCCAGCGCAAGCGGCGCTCCGGTCTTGAGCAGATGGTCGGCCTCGGATAACAGTTGGGTAATTATGCTGTCGGGAACCGTGCAATTTCCATTTTCATCTTGTTCAATATCATCGGTATACCAGCTATGATCCACCGCCAGCGTATTGCCGGGATTAGGCCGCATCGCCACCCTGGGGGTATTCAGTACCACGGTGGGGCGGTGGTCGGAGGGCTGGGTAATGGCGAGCATCGATAATACCGAGCCGTCCGGCAGATCAATTCCCATTCCCGCCAACACCCTGGCGGTGGCGGGGCCGCAGGCCAGCAAGACCTTGTCACACGGATATTCACCCTTCTGCGCGGAGCTAACGCCTTGAACAACACCCTGCGCATCGGTCAGCGGCATGGTGTTGCCCGCATCCTCGATAACGACGCCATCCAGCTGGATAAATTCCGCCGCCATATGGGCAATAACGTCGGGCAGGCTGACCCAGCCTTCCCCCGCATTATAAATACCATAGGCATTTACCGCGGCGGGATCGATATTGGCATCGATTTGATTAACGCCGGCGGCCTGGAACAGCACGGAATCATACCCGCGCCGTTGCTCAATCGCGTTTAATTCTAATACTTCATCTTGATCAGACCAGAATATCCCGCCGTCGAACTTTAGCCAGTCCACCCCGGGGTTGTTACGATACAGCGTGCGGTAACGGTCGATACCCGCCATCCTGAGTTTATAATACTCATCAGGCCAGGGGCCGGAGGCGTTTAACCACGAAAGTGAACGGCCCGAAGCGCCGGAGGCAAGCTTTTTTTCGGTGAATAACCTGACCTTCAAACCGGCGCGCGCCAGATGCAACGCGCATGACATCCCGATAACCCCACCGCCGATAACTGCAATGTTCATTAACTCCCTCGCCGCTTACGTTAACAACTATTCCTCGAATTATTAACAATAACCCTAAAGCCTGGCGCGAGGGTAATATTTTTAACTTATCCCGGCGCCGTCCACGCGGGCGTCGACCTGTCCGCGGGGGGCAGGCGGCGATACCCGCCGGTGCCGCCCTTGCCCATGCTGCACGTTGGTATTATCCCCGATCCAGGGAAGCCGCATGGCGATGAAAATAGGCGCGTCGCAGGGTGGGATAGAAGAGGTTAATTCACGAATTTAATTTTTATGGAAAGATATCTATCAATTTGTCATAATGCGTTATATAAAATATATGATTTTTATAGATATAATAATTATATTACTTATTTGAACATTCTCACAAAATAAAAATATCACATAAATTACAATTTTTGTAAAGTTTACCGGTGTGTGCTTTCCTTGAGGCCAGTTCAACGCCGGCCGCGAATAGTGTTAAAACCCAGGGGCGTAAAGATGAAAATAGCTATTGGATGCGATCATGTCGGGCTGATCCTTAAGCCGGAAATCATTCAATTCCTGCAATCGAAATCGATTGAAGTAATTGATAAAGGAACCCATTCCACCGATCGCACCGATTATCCCTTATACGCCAAACGGGTGGCCGACGCGGTGGTGTCAAGACAGGCCGATCTGGGCATATTGATCTGCGGGTCGGGTATCGGCATCTCCATCGCCGCGAATAAAATCGACGGCATCCGCGCGGTGGTCTGCAGTGAACCTTACTCGGCGAAGCTGTCGCGGGAGCACAACGATACCAATATCCTGGCCTTTGGTTCCAGGGTGATCGGCGGCGAACTGGCGAAGATGATTGTCGAGCAGTGGCTGGCGGCGGGATTTGCAGGCGGACGCCATCAAAATCGCGTTGATTTAATTAAAAAGCTGGAGCAGGGCGCGCAGATTGGCTAGCGCAGAGTCATCCCGATCGCCGTTGTCCGTCGATTAATGTCGATCGGTTATCATCCCTGATGCCGGCCGGCATCCTGATTATCAACATGCCTCTCGCTGCGGCATGGCACATTTTGTTCTTGAATTCTTTCCCATTTCAGTTATGTTATAACGTTTTATTTGACGGTCCTTATTGTTTGCCGCCCTGAACGACGCGACGGGGGACCATCGATCGTTATGCGGATATAAACGTTATGACCACTGACGATCCCAGGAGGGGTATGAACAATTCAGATACCGTGATACTTGATGAAACCACCCTGTTGGCCATGCCGGAAGATGATTATATGAACGCGCCTCAGCGTGATTTTTTCCGGCGCCGGCTGGTGGCGGAGCGGCGAAGGGTACTGGCGCATATCAATGACTTAAAACTGCTGATAGCGCAAAGCGACGGCGGCGGCGACGAGATCGACAAGGCCATGCATGAAGAGGATTTGCGCATGCAGCTGCGCCAAATCGACCGCGAAAGCCGCTTATTGCCGAAAATCGAGGCCGCGTTGATGCGTATCGAGCGGGGAACCTACGGCTATTGTATTGAAACCGGCGACCCTATAGGTATCCGGCGGCTGCTGCTGCGCCCGACCGCTGAAAGAAGCATTGATGCCAAGATGGTGCAGGAACAGCGCGAGCCGCTGTACAAAAAAGGCGGCCACGCGGACCATGCGGAAGAGGCCGTTTAAGCTAAGCGGGGGGCCGTCGCCGTGGAAGTGCTACGGGCCAGGTGATGGCCGATACCGCGCACCAAATCTTGAGCGAGATACTGCCGGGTAAAAAATCCTGGCGCCGGTAGCGCGGCGCCGCGGCAAAATCAGGCTGGCACCGGCGTCAAGGGTTTCCTCATGCAGACGCGACAGGCTACACCCGGCGCTAAGCCCCGGCGGCGCCCGGCGCGGCCGCTCCGCTTTTACGCAGCCGGGCGGCCAGTCCCTTCAGGAAATAGCGCAGGAGCTGATCGCCGCAGGCGCGGTAGTTTTTATGCTCCGGCGCGCGCATCATGGCGGTCAGCTCCGGCTGGGAAAAGTTAAAATCCTGCGACTGGAGAATTTCCTGAATATCGGTGCTCTTAAGCTCAAACGCCACGCGCAGCTTTTTCAGGATAATATTATTGGTGATTTTACGCTCGATTTTCGCCGCGGGGCGGCTCTCGTCCTTGCCTCGTTTATAGATGATCAGGCCATGCAGAAAATAGCCCATCACGATATCCGGGCAGGGCAGGTAGCCTTCTTCATCTTCCTTTTTGACAAACGCCGCCATCTCCTGCGGCGTAATAACGTTGTCCGCCAACGCCAGGATGGTCATTAAATGGTCATTATGCAGATTCAGCATATAGCGCAGGCTGC
Source organism: Acerihabitans arboris (assembly GCF_010131535.1). Taxonomy (GTDB): domain Bacteria; phylum Pseudomonadota; class Gammaproteobacteria; order Enterobacterales; family Enterobacteriaceae; genus Acerihabitans; species Acerihabitans arboris. The sequence continues at coordinate 215,875 of NZ_WUBS01000002.1, read as the reverse complement.
GCAGCACATCGTTATTCATCATTGCCGGAAATTCCCCGCCGCTTGATATGGTTTAAGACCGGCATTATAGAGGTATCCGGCGGCAAACGCAGAAATGATCGCGACTGCCGCCGGAAATGGCCTTGTTGTTACAATGTAATGGCTAAAAGCCCGCTATTTGTTACACTGTAACTATCAGCGGAACGGCGGCTCGTTAAAGGTGCGCAGCTTGCGCGAATGCAGGCGATCGCCTTCGGCGCGCAGCAGCTCTATGGCGCAAATGCCGATTTGCAGATGCTCTGAAATCGCCCCTTCATAAAAGCGGTTTGCCTGACCCGGCAGCTTAATTTCGCCGTGCAGGGGTTTATCGGAGACGCACAGCAGGGTGCCGTAGGGCACCCGGAAGCGGTATCCCTGCGCGGCAATGGTCGCGCTCTCCATGTCCACCGCCACCGCCCGGCTGAGATTAAAGCGCAGCGCCGAGGCGGAATATCTCAGTTCCCAGTTGCGATCGTCGGTGGTGACCACCGTGCCGGTGCGCAAACGCTGCTTCACCTCCTCGCCCGGCATGCCGCTGACCGTTTTGGTGGCGTCGTACAGGGCGCGCTGCACTTCTGCGATGCTGGGAATGGGAATATCGGGCGGCAGCACCGCGTCCAGCACATGGTCGTCGCGCAGATAGGCATGGGCCAGCACGTAGTCGCCGATCGTCTGGCTTTCGCGCAGCCCGCCGCAGTGGCCGATCATCAGCCAGGCGTGCGGGCGCAGCACCGCCAGGTGATCGCAGATGGTCTTGGCGTTGGAAGGGCCGACGCCGATATTGACCAGCGTAATTCCCCGTCCTTTGCGCGATATCAGGTGATAAGCGGGCATTTGATGATTTTTCCAGGCCAGGTCGGACACCGCCTGTTCGGGATTCGGGGTGTCGGCGGTGACGTAGGTGCCGCCGGCGCAGGACAACGCCTCGTAGGGACTGTCCGGATCGGCAATCTGGCCGCAGCCCCAGCGCACGAACTCATCAACATAACGGGTGTAATTGGTGAACAGCACAAAGGGCTGGAAATGTTCCACCGGCGTGCCGGTATAGTGCCGAAGGCGCGCCAGGGAGAAATCGGTGCGCAGCGCGTCGAAATGCGACAGCGGGTAAATATTGCCGGATGTAAACAGCCCGTCGGCGGTTTCGTCGCCGATTTGCGCCAGCTCGGTGGTCGGGAAATGCTGCGCAATCCCGGTGCTCATCGAACGGTCGAGGGCCAGATCCGAACCGTCGATGACATAAGGAAAGGGGATCTCCAGATGCGACGGCACCACGCTGATGGTGGCGGCGTATTCGCCCTCCAGCAGGGCCAGCTGTTCCGCCAGGTAGCGGCGAAACAGCTGGGGCCGGGTGATGGTGGTGCTGTAGCTGCCGGGATGGGTAAAACGGCCGAAGGCCCGCGCCTTGGGATTGCCGGGCGATACGCCGTCCCAGGTGACACGCAGCTCAGGATAGCTGAACGCGCCCTTTGCCCGCGCCTGTTCGTCGGGCAGCCGGCCGTGGCTGATAAACGCCCTGATGGACTCGCGAAGCGCCGCCACCGCGCCATCGTACAACTCTTCGAGCTTATCGATCGCCTGGGAGGCGGTGAGGTTTATGCCTGAATCGTTATTATTCACCATGACTCCTTTAGTCTCTGGATGCTCTTTTCGGAGCAATACTACCAATATTACCCATGATAGCATTACATTGTTTCAGACTAGCGGAAGACGAGATCAAAAGCGCAGTGGAAAATGGATTGTCCGTTTTCCATACTGATGCAGATGTTATTTTTCTGTTTGTTCGCATCACACATTGGCTTACCATAGACGCCATCTTATCTTGCGTGGTTTATGGATCTCCGATGCGTTACCTGGCTACACTGCTTCCCCTGCTCGCTTTACTTTCCGCCTGTAGCAGCAAGCCGAAGCCTGCGGAAAACCTGCCCATAGGCAGCCCCCCCCAGGGTGGATTCCTGCTTCAGCCCGGCCATACCGGCCCGCTCCTGAACGGTGATTTTGCGTCTAACCCGGCCACCGAGGCCTTTATCGACAAAATGGTGCGCGAACACGGCTTCGAGCGCCAGCAGCTGCATGACGTCCTGGCCCAGACCCAACGTCTGGACTGGGTGCTGCGGCTAATGGATCGCCAGGCGCCGGTCGGCCTGCCGCCGTCGGGGCCGAACGGGGCCTGGCTGCGTTACCGCGGTAAATTCATCACCCCCGACAACGTGCAAAACGGCGTGGCGTTCTGGAACCAGTATAGCGATGCCCTGGAACGCGCCCGACAGGTCTACGGCGTGCCGCCGGAGATTATTGTCGGCATTATCGGGGTGGAAACCCGCTGGGGACGGGTGATGGGCAAGACCCGCATCATCGACGCCCTGGCCACCCTGGCTTTTGCCTACCCGCGCCGCGCCGATTATTTTGCCGGCGAGCTGGAAACCTTCCTGCTGATGTCCCGCAGCGAAGGGGACGACCCGCTGGCGTTGCGCGGATCGTACGCGGGCGCCATGGGCTACGGCCAGTTTATGCCCTCGTCATTTAAAAACTATGCGGTCGATTTCGACGGCGACGGCCACATCAATTTGTGGGATCCGGTGGACGCCATCGGCAGCGTTGCCAACTATTTCAAGGCCCACGGTTGGGTCGAGGGCGGCGCGGTGGCGGTGCCGGCCAGCGGCCAGGCGCCGTTCCTCGACCAGGGCTTCGATACCCGTTATCCGGTGGCCACCCTGGCGGCAACCGGCCTGACGCCGCAGGGTTCCCTTGGCGGTTACCAGGAAGCCAGCCTGCTGCGCCTGGATTTCGGCAGCCAATACCAATACTGGTACGGGCTGCCAAACTTCTATGCCATCACCCGCTACAATCACAGCACCCATTACGCCATGGCGGTATGGCAACTGGGCGAGGCGGTCGGCCAGGCGCGCCAGGGCGGTATGTCGTCTTTCGCCAGTCTGTCGCCGGGGCAATAAACCGGCGGGAAGATGCCGCCGGCCGCATGCATGGCGTGCCGTCGTTGCCGGTGAGCGGCGCCTGTGTGGGCTGCCTGATCAGGCTAAGCGCGCCTTTTTGATGTCTTAGTTCACGTTTTTGCTTGCGGGCTATTGTGATGCAAAGTACAAATGCTAAGTTGGCAGAATAATTGGATTGTTACTGCGTAAGCAGGCAAAACCAGATCGTCGGTATCTATTATCCGGCTATCTGGTTTTTTTATTTCAAGAGCCGGGAAAATGAAGATTTCCAAGATACTCAACAATAACGTGGTCCTTAGCTTAGATGAACGCCAGCACGAACAGGTGGTGATGGGGCGCGGTCTTGGTTTTAGGAAGCAGGTGGGCGACAGCCTGGATCCGACGTTGATTGAAAAAGTCTTCGCGCTGAAAAGCGGCGAGTTGACCTCCAGGCTCAGCGAACTGCTGGCGGCGATCCCGCCGGAGGTCATGTGCGCCGCGGATAACATCATCACCCTGGCCAAGGCGCGCTTGCCCGGCACGTTGCAGGACAGCATCTATATCTCGTTAACCGATCACTGTCATTTTGCCATTGAGCGGCACAAGCAGGGGATTGATATCCGCAATGTGCTGCTGTGGGAAATAAAACGCTTGTATCAAAATGAATTCGCCGTGGGTATGGAGGCGCTGGTCATTATCGAGCGGCAGCTTGGTATCCGGCTGCCGGAGGATGAGGCGGGCTTTATTGCCCTGCATTTGGTTAATGCCCAGCTTGACAGTGAAATGTCGCAGGTCATGCATATTACCCGCATCATGCAGGAAATTTTAGCTATTGTTAAATATCAGCTTAAAATCGATTATAACGAAAAGGCGCTAAGCTATCACCGTTTTGTCACGCACCTAAAATTCTTTGCCCAGCGTTTACTGGGGAAAAACATTGTGCATAGCGACGATGAATCCCTGCACGATGTGGTAAAAGAAAAATATGTCCTCTCTTACCACTGCGCCGAAAAAATACAGACGCATATTGAACATCAATATCAATATTCCCTAACTAAGGAGGAGATGATGTTTCTCACCATCCATATTGAGCGGGTACGCACGGAATTGCTGGCAGGGTGAGAAATAGCAGGGCACAATCGTAAAAATTTGCGCTCGGTCACAAATTTTCCCTAAGTGATAAAAAGTGATTGAAGCCGTATTTAAAACGACCCATACTACTCCGGAGGTGAAGAACATTGCGTTATCAACATTAATATTGATGATTCATTTTTTACCATGAGGTTTATGTAGCCGATACCAGGATTGTTACTGCCGGGCCGTTATGGGCGTTGCAGGCAAAACCTAAATCAGTTTTTTCATATCCGGATTCCAGATATGAAAAAAGTGATTTAGGTTTTTTTTTGCTCTGAAAACAGCGTCGGGTCGGCGTGCCGCCCGGAATTACCTGTGAAATAACCGTGGGTTAAGGATAGGCGATGAAATATGAAGCATTAGCCAGTGAGATCGTTGAAGGCGTTGGCGGACGCGGCAATATCAATAGCGTGGTGCACTGTGCGACACGCTTACGATTTAAGCTAAAAAGCAATGAAAACGTAGATGTTGCCGGACTGAAAAATCATCCCGGCATTATTATGGTGGTGGAAAGCGGCGGCCAGTTCCAGGTGGTGGTGGGTAACCATGTCGGGGAGGTATATAAAGATGTCATCAGGCTGGCGGGAATCGATGAAAATACCGCCTCCGCGGCGAGGGAAACCAAAAAGGAAAATATTGCCGCCCGTTTTATGGACCTGATTTCTGGTATTTTTACTCCCATCGTCAGTATCATGATTGCCTCGGGGATATTAAAAGGATTTCTGGCGCTGAGCCTGGTCTGCGGCTGGCTAACGGAAGCTCATGGCGCCTATAAATTATTATATGCCGCCAGCGATGCTTTATTTTATTTCTTCCCGATAGTATTGGGTTATACCGCCGGAAAGAAATTCGGCGGCAACCCCTTTGTCACCATGGTTATCGGCGGCACGCTGGTGCATCCGACGATGATTGCCGCGTTTGACGGCATGCAGGTGGCCGGTCATCAGGCGCTCTATTTCCTGGGATTGCCCATTACCTTTATTAATTATTCATCTTCGGTTATTCCGATTGTATTTTCCGCCTGGGTATCCAGTCGGTTGGAAAAACCGTTTAATGCCATTTTGCACAGTAATATCCGTAATTTTTTTACGCCGCTGCTGTGCATCTGTATTACCGTGCCGCTGACATTTTTGCTTATCGGTCCTGCGGCCACCTGGCTTAGCCATCTGCTGGCCGGGGGCTACCAGGCGATTTACGGGCTGAATTCCGTCCTGGCCGGGGTGCTGATGGGCGGATTATGGCAGGTATTCGTGATATTCGGCCTGCACTGGGGACTGGTGCCGCTGATGATCAATAATCTCAGCGTACTGGGCCACGACACCATGCTGCCGCTGCTGGTGGCGCCGGTGCTGGGACAAGCCGGGGCTGCGCTGGGCGTCATGCTGCGCACCCGTGACAGCAAACTCAAGGCGATTTCCGGTTCGGCGTTTTCCTCGGCTATTTTTGGCATCACCGAGCCGGCGGTTTACGGGGTTACCCTGCCGTTGCGCCGGCCGTTTATCTTTGGCTGCGTCGGCGGCGGCATGGGGGCCGCGGTATTCGGTTATTTCCATACCACTATCTACTCCTTTGGTTTTCCCAGCATCTTTACCTTTGCCCAGATTATCCCGCCCACCGGCATGGATAACACCGTATGGGCCGGGATTATCGGTACCCTGGTGGCTTTTAGCTTCGCTCTGGCGGCTACCTGGCTGTTCGGCATTAAACGGGAGCCGGCCGCGCCCCCGGCGGAGGCCGAAGTGCCGTCCCAGGCGCCGGGCACGGATGCGACGGCCCGCCGGGTGGATATTTTCAGCCCGTTGGCGGGGGAGGTCTGCCTGCTGGCCGACGTCGGGGACGCCACCTTCGCCAGCGGCCTGATGGGGAAGGGCGTGGGTATCCTGCCCAGCGCCGGCCGGGTGGTGTCGCCGGTAAACGGTGTCGTGGCATCGCTATTCAAGACCCATCACGCCATCGGGCTGTTATCCGATGAGGGGGTCGAAGTGCTGATCCATGTGGGAATAGACACCGTCAAGCTGGACGGACGGTATTTTAACGCCCCTATCCATACCGGCGATCGGGTAAGCCGGGGCGATCTGCTGGTGGAGTTTGATACGGCTGGCATTACCGCCGCGGGTTATGACCTCACGACACTGGTCATTATCACCAACAGTGAAGATTATATCGATGTGTTGCCGGCCACCGCCGGAACGACCATTCAGGAACAACAGCCGTTGCTGGCGTTGGTACGGTAAATTTTTCAGGAGAAAAGACATGAGCACCATTTTTCCAGAGCATTTTTTATGGGGCGGCGCGGTCGCGGCCAACCAGGTGGAAGGCGCCTACCTGACCGACGGCAAAGGCCTGTCGACCTCGGATCTACAGCCGCAGGGCGTTTTCGGCCCGGTGGTGGAACGCCATGCCGGCGATAGCGGCATCAAGGATGTGGCGATCGATTTCTACCATCGCTATCCCGAGGATATCAAGCTGTTCGCCGAGATGGGCTTTCGCTGCCTGCGCACCTCCATCGCCTGGACGCGTATTTTCCCGCAGGGGGACGAAGGACAGCCGAATGAGGCCGGGCTGGCGTTTTATGACCGCTTATTTGATGAGATGGCCAGGTACCATATTACTCCGTTGATTACCCTGTCCCATTACGAGATGCCTTATGGCCTGGTCAAGAACCATGGCGGCTGGGGCAGCCGGGACACTATCGACTATTTTGAACGTTATGCCCGCACGGTCTTCCAGCGCTACCGGCACAAAGTGAAACATTGGCTGACATTCAACGAAATCAATATGTCATTACATGCGCCTTTTACCGGCGTTGGCCTGCCGGAAGGCAGTTCGCGCCAGGCTATCTACCAGGCCATCCATCATCAGCTGGTGGCCAGCGCCCGGGCGGTCAAGGCCTGCCATGAGATTATCCCCGACGGGAGAATCGGCAATATGCTGTTGGGCGGCCTGCTTTATCCCCTGTCGTGCAAACCGGAAGATATGCTGGAAACCTTACAGCAAAACCGCGAATGGCTGTTTTTTGGCGATGTTCAGGCGCGCGGCGCTTATCCCGCCTATATGGCGCGTTTTTTTACCGACCAGAACATTCAAGTAACCATTACCCCGCAAGACCGAACGGATCTGCGGGAAACGGTGGATTTTATTTCCTTCAGTTATTACATGACCGGCTGCGTGACCACCGATCAAGCGCTGAATAACCAGGCGCGCGGCAATATCCTCAATATGGTGCCGAACCCGCACCTGGCCAGTTCGGACTGGGGGTGGCAAATTGACCCGGTGGGATTGCGTTTACTGATGAACGAGCTGTACGACCGCTACCGGAAACCGCTGTTCATCGTGGAAAACGGCCTGGGCGCCAGGGATAAGGTGGAAGCCGACGGCAGCATTAACGATGACTATCGCATCCGCTATCTCAACGATCACCTGGTGCAGGTGGGCGAAGCAATCAAGGATGGGGTCGAGGTGCTGGGTTATACCTGCTGGGGGCCTATCGATCTGGTCAGCGCCTCGAAAGCCGAGTTTTCCAAGCGGTATGGTTTTATCTATGTCGATCGCGATGATCAGGGCAACGGCACGCTCGAACGCCGGCGTAAAAAAAGTTTCCATTGGTACGCCGGGGTAGTCAAGAGCAACGGCGCCACGCTCGAATAGCCAATGTCCTGGTATCGGCCGGCGGGGCGCCCGCCGGTCGACGTTATCGCTTTTACGCTATTCCCCAACACCGTTGAACCGATGGAATTGATGATGAATAGAAGAGAACTCTTGATCAAGGCGATGGTTGTGGCCTCCTGTGTGAAAGCGTGGCCATCGCCGGCGAAGGCCACGGGCGGGGCCGCGCCCATAACGTTGCCTGACGCGGGTATGGCGCCGCCGACGCCCCAGAAACGCTGGGTCGCGCTGGCCGAGGCCCTGAAGCCGTCGCTCGTCGAGGTGCCTTATCCGGCAATCGGCGTGGTCGAGCCGGCGATCGCCAGGGATGCCCCGGCGGGGTATGTCATGCGACAGCGTGAATCCATGGACGCGTTGGCCCAACGGACCTTTAACAGCGGCGACAGCTTTATCGTCGATTTCGGCAATCATTATACCGGTTACCTCGCGTTTCATGTCGGCTGGTCGGGCAAGTCGTCCGACGCGCCGGTAAGGCTGCGGCTGACTTTCGGCGAAGTGCCAGGCGATGTGGCCGAACCCCTGTACCCCTATAAAGGGTGGCTGAGCGCGTCCTGGCTGCCGGACGAGATCGTTAACGTTGATTTCCTGCCGCAGCAGGTCAGGGTCCCGCGTCGGCATGCGTTTCGTTTTGTCAAAATCGACGTGATTGCCACCTCGGATAATTTCAGCGCCACTTTCAGCGATATCAGCGTCGGCGCGGTATCCTCGGCCGGGGTGGACCGGGGACGGCCCGCCCGGTACGACAGCCCGTTATGGCGCGATATTGACAAGGTCAGTATCCGCACGCTGCATGAGTGCATGCAGACCAGTTTTGAGGATGGTCCGCGCCGGGATCGGCGGCTCTGGGTGGGCGACCTGCGTTTACAGGCGCTGACCAATTATGTCAGCTTTGGCAATCACGATCTGGTGCGCCGATGTCTTTATCTATTTGCCGGGCTGCAACGGGATGACGGCTATATTACCGCCTGCGTATATGAACAGCCGGCGCCGCGTATTGGCGAAGTGGTGCTGATTGATTACGCGGTGCTCTATGGCAGTATTTTGCTGGATTATTATCGGGCAACCAAGGATAAACAAACCGCCCTGGAATTATGGCCGATCGCCAAACGACAAATTGATTTAGCCCTGAAGAACGTCAATGAAAAAGGGATGTTTACCGCGCCGGAAAAGGACTTTGTTTTTATCGACTGGCAGGAAAGTCTTGATAAACAGGCGGCGATCCAGGGCGTAATGATCTACAGCTGCCGGCAATTAACGGCGCTGGGCGACGTGCTTGATCTTTCGTCCGAAACCGATGCTTATGCCGCCGGCATAGAAAAAATGATCCGGGCGGCCACGCGCGATCTGTTCGATGCGCGCCAGGGGGTGTTCATCAGCGGAAAAAACCGCCAGGTTTCCTGGGCGTCACAGGCCTGGATGGCGTTGGCCGGCGTACTGTCCCAACCACTGGCGGCGGCCTCTTTAACCAAGGTGATGGGCATGCCCGCGGCCGTGCGCCCGCTTACGCCCTATCTTTACCACCATATGGTCGACGCGCTGGTGGCCAGCGGCGCTCGCGCCGAGGCGCGCCGGCTGGTCGAGGATTATTGGGGACGAATGGTCAACGCGGGGGCGGATACGTTTTGGGAAGCCTTCGACCCGCAAAATCCATCCGCCTCGCCTTACGGCAGTAAACAAATCAACAGTTATTGCCATGCCTGGAGCTGTACGCCCAGTTATTTTATCCGCACCGGCTTTGCAAAAACAAAAGGAGATAAATAACCTGATATCCCTATGTAATAAGTGACGGGCCTGCCGGCCTGGCAAACCTAAAATAATAAAAACTCGATAAACTGCCGGGTGGTACTATGCCTGCCCGCTATATTATAGTCTGTGGAGAATAATATGTTGGGAAGGTATTTCAATAAATTAATTGTATTTTCTATTATTTTTGGCTTTTTTTCAAATAATGCCTTGGCGGTAAAATTAACGGTGGAACAACGACTCGAATTATTAGAAAAAGAGTTGATCGCCAATAAACAGGAATTAAAAGCCACCCGGCAGGAGTTAAACCTGTATAAGGAAATCGCCGAACGGCGTGATAACCCGCCGATGCCGGTTGCCGGGGCGCCGGCCAAGGTGACCGGCGGCGAGCGGGTCAGGGCGCAAACTCCCGCCCCGGCGCGTTCGGCCAAGGGCGCGGCGGCGGCCGATGTCGCCGACGGGGCGGGCGCGGCGAAAGAGACCTCGATCACGCTGGCGGATATCAGCAGCTATGTTAAAGATGATCTGGGTTTTACCTATTCCGGCTATTTTCGTTCCGGTTGGGCAACCGCGGCCCATGGCGTGCCGAAATCCTGGGCAATCGGCTCTTTGGGGCGTTTCGGCAATGAATATGGCGGCTGGTTTGACCTGATTCTCAAGCAAAAAGTGTATGACGCGGATGGGAAAACCGCGCACGCGGTGGTTTGGCTGGACGGCAACGTCGGCCAGTCTTACAGCAACGGGGTGTTTGATTCCACCAGCGATAATTTGCTGCAATTTTCCGATATGTACCTCACCACCACCGGCTTCCTGCCGTTCCTGCCCGACTCGTCATTGTGGGTCGGTAAACATTACCTGCGCAATTATGAAATCCAGATGCTTGACTGGAAAGCGCATAAAGCGGACTCGGCGGGCGGCGTCGGGCTGGAAAATATCCAGGCCGGTACCGGTAAACTGGACATCGCCCTGATGCGCCAGGATCTCAAGGTCTATGCCAAAGACTACAGTACCACGGAACAGGCCAATACCAACGCCGTCGACGTCCGGATGCGTGACATCCCGTTATGGGACAAGGCCACCCTTGGCGTTTACGGTAAGTACAATATGGCCAATAAAAGCGATACCCAACGCGAAAATGAGCAACGGGATACTTTTTTTGCCATGAAGGATGCTTGGCTCGGCACTGTGGTGCTAAGACAGAATTTCGCTAACGGCGGTTTTAATGAATGGACGGTCCAGGCGGCCAATAATTCGGTGGCCAGCGGTTTTATGCACATTTCCGACGCCAATCCCGATTATGGCTCCAATACCTACTATTACGGCGACCATACCGGGGGCACCGCCTATCGGCTGATATCACAGGGTGAAACCTACCTGCGCCCCGATGTCATCGTGGCCAACGCGCTGGTGTATGGGCGGGGTAACGATCTTTACAGCTACGAAACCGGCGCCCACACCGATTTTGAAACCTTCCGCGCCGTCGCCAGGCCGGCCTATATCTGGAATCAATATAACCAGACCGGGGTTGAGCTGGCCTATTTCAACCAGACCAATAACGCGAACAATACCGCCTATCACGAATCCGGCTATAAAACGACGCTATTCCATACGCTGAAAGTGAATACCAGCATGCTGACGTCGCGACCTGAGATTCGGTTTTACGCCACTTACCTGAAAATACTGGAGAACGATATCGACCAGTTTGCCTTTGAGGACGAAAAAGACGATCAGGTAAGCGTCGGCGTCCAGGCCGAGGTTTGGTGGTAACCCACGACATGAGGAGAGACCAATATGTTAATCAACTCGCTATTTCTGGCGCGCAACGGGCGACTTATCGCTTTGCTCTGGTTATTGGTGGCGCCGGGCTTGCAGGCTGATGCGGCCGCCGCGGGAAAAGCGCTGCCTTTTACCCCGGATGCCGATAAGCAAATACGGGTCATGATCAGCAGCGATGCCAAAAACGAGGCGGATGACGATTTTGCCATTGCCCACGCGCTGCTGACACCCACTTTTGACGTGCGTGGACTGATTGCCGCCCAGTATGCCCGCACCGCGCCGATGATGAAGCGGCAGGACGAGCAGACCATGGAGGAAAGCTATCAAGAGTTGAAACGGCTGACCGCCGTAATGGACCATAGCCGCACGCCGGTCTATCGGGGCGCCGCGCTCAATAGCCTGCCCGCGCGGCCGGCCGCGATAAGCGAAGGCGCGCGGGCGATAGTCAGCGAAGGGATGCGCGACGATAAACGGCCGTTATTTATATTGGTGCTGGGACCCGCCACCGATATCGCCGCGGCCCTGCGCGCCGAGCCGGAGATCGCCGACCGCCTGACGGTTATCTGGATAGGCGGCATGCCTTACCCCCGCGGCGGCTGGGAATACAACCTTTACAACGACCCCCACGCGGCCAATGTCCTGATGTCCTCATCGGTACCGGTGTGGCAGGTGCCGCATAACGTTTATATGTCCATGCGGGTTTCGCTGGCGGAACTGGCCGTGCGCGTCAAACCACAGGGCGCGGTGGGCAGCTACCTTTGGCGGCAAATGATTGAGTTTAACCAACGCGCCAGCAAACTGATCGCGGGCGTTCCCTGGCCGAAAAGCGAGGTCTGGATATTGGGTGATAACCCCGCCATATCGTTGCTGCTCGACGACGAGGAGTATCACTACCAGATGGTGAACGCCCCGCACATCAACGACGACCTGACCTACGGGCCGCAGGCGCATGCCCGTCAAATCCGGGTCTACAACGCCATCGACGCCCGTTTTACCCTGGAAGACTTCTACGCCAAGCTGGCGTTGGCCTTCGGCAAGGAGAACTGATATGTCCGTTATCCCTTTATGCGCTAAAATCGCCCTGTGCGCGGTGCTGCTGCCGGAGCCGGTCCCGCAATGACGACCCTGGGCCCGCAGGCTGTGGTGGCGCCCGCGCCGTCCCCGGCGGCCCGGCGCCGACCGATCGTTGCTGTTCGCCGTGGCGTGCTACGATGAGTATATGCCCTACGATCGGCTGGACGCCGACGTTAACATGATGAAGGAAACCGGCATCAACGTGGCGCGCATCGCGGAATCCACCTGGAGTACCTGGAGCCGCGCGAAGGCGTGTATGGACTCCAGCCATATCGACCGGGTGCTGTCGGCCACGGATAAGGCCGGCATTAGGGTGGTTATCGGCACTCCGACCTATGCGGCGCCGGTCTGGCTGGTGAAGAAGTACCCGGCCATCCTGGCCCCGACGCCGCAAGGACAGTATAAATTCGGCCGCCGGCAGAATAGGGATATCACTAATGCGGATTTTCGCCGCCATGCTGAAACGGTAATCCGGAAATTAATGCAACATCTCCTAGATCATCCGGCGGTGATTGGCTATCAGGTGGACAATGAAACCAAAGCCTATAAAACCAGCGGCGCCAATGTACAGGCGCGGTTCGTCGATTACCTGAAGCCAAACATTCCCCGATTGGCCGGCGTTTAATCGGGAGTTCGGGCTGGAGTACCGGAGCAACCGGGTTGACCGCTGGGAGGGTTTCCCATCAACCGAAGGCACGGTTAATGCCAGCATCGGCGCCGATTTCGCCCGCCTTAGCCCGCAACTGGTCAATCTGCAAAAGCATAACGACGTGGCGGTCTACCATCCGGTGTGGGGACAAGATGCGGCGGTGACCCGTGACCCTTGCGGCAAGGGCGACGCCACCTATATCGGGTTTATGCCGTCCGGCCCGCTGGTTGAAAAAATCTTCGCCGACGCGGTAAAGGACGCAGGCGCCTGGGGGAATGCGCCGCGGCACCAGCCAATGCGTCAGGACGTTGGCGATGGTGGTCAGGGTAAGCACGGACGGCAGCCGGTCATTCACTTTATTTAATTACAAATATTGTATTAAATTATGAATGCATTACTAATATCGAAATTGTTTAAATAATATTGGGAATGCATCTTATGACTAAGATGTTAATAATTTATGAACTTATTGATTGGATAGAACGAAATATCCATCAACCGCTGTCAATTGACGACGTGTCTGAGAAATCCGGTTATACAAAATGGCATTTGCAGCGGCTGTTTAAACAGTATTCCGGTTATAACCTCGCTGAATATATTCGTGCGCGCCGGTTATCTACCGCGGCGATCGAATTACGCTTTTGCCGAAAGCGGGTGTTTGATATTGCGCTGGAGTATGGCTTCGATTCCATGCAAAGCTTTTCGCGCGCGTTTAAACAACGATTTGGCATCAGTCCCGGCCAATACCGCGATCAACCCCACTGGATTTTGAGCGGACTATGCCCGCCGCTCAACGTTCCTTCCTCCGGCATACCGATCCAGCCGAGCGTGAAAAGCTTGCCGGACCTGTGTTTGTTGGGTATCACTGTTACCAGTACCTGCAGTTTTGAAGACGTGGTCAGCCGGCGGGAACAGCCGGGCTTTACCCTGTGGCAGACCTTATTCAAGGACTTCAGGATTATCCCGCCGGTGGCCTTCGGCCTGAGCCAGGTAAAGTTAACGGCGGAAGGTAATTTGGAGCATCATTATTTTATGGCGGTAAGCCAGCAGGAAAAAACAGGCTTACGGCGTGCCGAAACCATGAAATTGGCCGGCGGTACTTATCTTAGTTTTATTTATTGCGGGCATGCCTCGGCGTTGAAAGAATTTATCAGCTACATTTATCTAATCTATTTACCGACAAAACGGATAACCCGCCGCGAAGGCCCGGATATTGAATTATTTTATCTTAACGGCACTATGCCGGATGATACTATCACACATAATAATAATATTAAATGCGACTACCTGATCCCGGTAGTCGACTTGGCTTAACTGATTAATTTTGGATGCCGCCCGGTAGGGATGCCGTCCCCGTGTAGCCTTCTTGCCCAAGAGGTCCGCGGCCCCAAGGGGGTTGCCGTAATACCTGTGCTTTAGCCATCCGTTGATCGGGTGACATGTTCCCAGCTGGCGATTTGCGTCGCATAGTCCGCCAGCTTTTTGCGCACCAGCGCCAGCGCGTCGCTGCCCAGCAGCAGATGCGCCGGCGGCTGCGCGGCGGCAATCAGCGTCAGAATCGCCGTGGCCGCCTTGAGAGGATCGCCGGCCTGGCGTCCGCTTTTCTCCTCGCGCGCCTTTCTCATAGGATCGAATAATGTATCGTAGTCCGGGATATTTCTGGGCGAGCGCAACATGGAGCGCCCGGCCCAATCGGTACGAAACGATCCGGGCGCGACGGCGGTTACCGCGATATTGAATGGGGCCAGTTCCTTACCCAACGTCTCCGATATTCCTTCGAGCGCAAACTTGCTGCCGCAATAATAGGCAATACCCGGCATGGTAATAAAACCGCCCATCGAAGTGATATTGATAAGGTGCCCGGCCCGCCGCGCGCGCATATATGGCAGCACCGCCTTAATCACCGCCACCGCGCCAAATACGTTAACCTCGAACTGGCGTCGCATCTCCTCCAGCGGCGATTCCTCAAGGATGCCTTCATGGCCGTAGCCCGCGTTGTTGACCAGCACATCGATAGGGCCGATATTGGATTCGATATCATCGATAACGCCGGTAACGGCGGCAAAATCCGTTACCTCCAGGATGCGGCCCACGGCATGAGCGGGGTCGCGCGCTTCAAATGCCCGTCTGGCCGCTTCGCTGCGTACTGTCCCCACCACCCGATAACCCGCCGCCATAGCCTGCCCGGCAAGCGCATGGCCGAATCCGCTGCTGACCCCGGTGATAAAAAGCGTTTTTAACCTATTCATATAGTTTACTCCTGGCTGATGTTTAGCATGACCACGTCGGGCCGGTTCATTGCCCCGGCTGTTCACAGCGTAGCCGTGGCATGCATAGTAATCGGTTATAAGGATGGTGAAGATGCCCGTAAACCGAGATCTCTTGCCTAAAACTATAAATATGTTATTTTTTCGGGCTATGCCCACCAGGGCTTCATTACCGGATATTTTTGATGGCAATCCAGGATCGCGCCGAAAGCGAATATCATTTTGCCGACCAGGATCGGATGGTGGCGTTGCTCGATCGGCTGGCGCCCACCGAAGGCTATACGCTTTCGCCGCTGCCGGATGTGCGCTTTTTACGGTCTAACCGCCCGCTTTGCCGCGTGCCGGTGCTATACGATCCGGGAATTGTCATCGTTTGCCAGGGCAGAAAACGGGGTTACCTGGGCGATCGGGTATATTGCTATGACGCCCGGCACTATCTGGCGGTATCCGTGCCGGTGCCGTTTACCATGGAAACCGACGCCAGCGAGCGGGAGCCCCTGCTGGCTATCTATATGCACCTCAATTTTACCGTCGCCGCCGACCTGATGCTGCAGATAGACCAACTGAAAACCGACGACGGATCCCGGGCTAAACCGGAAAGCCTGATGTCGACGCCGATGGACCGCAAGCTGAGCGAATCCGTGCTGCGTTTGCTTGAAGCCATGGGGGATCCGATGGAAGCGCAGCTCCTCGGCCCGGCGTTAATGCGGGAAATTTATTTTCGCGTGCTGACCGAGGCGCAGGGTGGCGCGTTACGTTCGGCGCTGGCGATGCGCGGGCAGTTTGGCAAAATTGCCCGGGCGATCCGTCGCATTCACGCAACGTTTAATCGGCCGTTAACGGTGGAGCAATTGGCCAGTGAATCGGGCATGAGCGTCCCGGCGTTTTTTTCCCACTTCAGGTCGGTGACCAACACCTCGCCGAAACAATATCAAAAATCTCTGCGGCTACATCAGGCCCGGTTGCTGATGATGCGCAATAACATGACAGTGGCGGCGGCATGTCTCGACGTGGGCTACGAGAGCGCGTCTCAGTTCAGCCGTGAATTCAAACGGCTGTTCGGCCTGAGCCCGGTCGACGAGGTCCGGCGCATGAAAAGCCATTTTGGCGTGCCGCCGGCGCAGCCTGCCGCTATTTATATTTCGTCGCATTAATTGACCGTCGGTTATATTTTAAATTATAAGAATTGATAACAATTCGCTGATTTTAATTACTCAACAGAAAATTAAGTTATTTTAAACGAATTGCAGAAGCAATCACAAAAAATAACTTGGTTTAGATAATAAAGTATTTTTTATTCTTACCCAATGCTACCTTGCTGATGGGGTGTTGTACTGCGCCATCTTTATATTAATTATTCAACAATGCCCGTAAATAGGGCGATGGGCTTCTATCTGCATAATATACATTTAACTATGTATTTCGCTATGCATCCAATTTGCAGCCTGTTGAACGAATCTTCCTCTGTTCACACAATTATAGCAGGTGAGAAATGAAAAATAATCACGTTGATGAAATCTGCCTGGACCAACAAGCCGGCGATCGCGCGGTACAGTCCTTATTTCAACGGATGCTCGGTTATATAGGCAAGACCGATATCAGTAACGTCCCGTTGGCGCTATTTGCCGGTATTGCCGCGATCGTGGCGATTTCAGCCTGGGCGGGGTACCTGCCTAAAAACATGATCGGCGGCCTGGGCGTGATCATGACGCTGGGTTTTGTCCTGGCGCATGTGGGCCGCATTATCCCGGTGCTGAAGGATATCGGCGGCCCGGCGATATTGTGCCTGATGGTGCCGTCGGTACTGGTCTACTTCAACCTTTTCCAGGCGCACACGCTGGAGACGGTGCATTTGTTGATGAAAGAGGCGAACCTGCTCTATTTCGTCATCGCCTGCCTGGTGGTCGGCAGTATCCTCGGCATGAACCGCATCATCCTGATCCAGGGCATGATGCGCATGTTCGTGCCGCTGGCGATCGGCACCCTTGTCGCGGTATTAAGCGGCCTGATGGTCGGATCCCTGTTCGGCTACAGTCTCTATCACAGTTTCTTCTTTATTATCGTGCCGATTATCGGCGGCGGCATAGGCGAAGGCATCTTACCGCTGTCGCTGGCCTATTCGGCCATTCTGGGCCAGGCGCCGGATGTGTATGTCGCCCAACTGGCGCCGGCCGCGGTGGTGGGTAATATCTTCGCCATTATCAGCGCCGGCGTCCTGGCGCGTCTCGGCGCCCGTCGCGCGGACCTGAACGGCAACGGCATGCTTATCCGCAGCGCGCAGGACAATGCCCTGTTTGCCGGCGGCGAAAAAGCGCAGCAAACGGATTTTCATTTGATGGGCGGCGGGCTGTTGTTGATTTGCGCGTTTTTTATTGTCGGCGGCCTGCTGGAAAAAGTGGTGCATATCCCCGGGCCGGTATTGATGATCCTGATCGCGGTATTGTGCAAATACGGCAGGGTGATCCCGGCCAGGATGGAAATCGGCGCGCACAGCTGCTACAAATTTGTCTCGGCCGCCCTGGTGTGGCCGCTGATGATAGGGTTGGGAATGCTGTATGTGCCGCTGGAAAGCGTCGTGGCGGTATTCTCCGTGGGTTATGTGGTGGTGTGCGGGTCGGTGGTGTTATCCATGGCGTTGGCCAGTTTCTTTATCGCGCCGTATCTCAATATGTATCCGGTCGAGGCGGCCATTGTCACCAGTTGCCACAGCGGCCTGGGCGGGACGGGAGATGTCGCCATCCTTTCCGCGTCCAACCGCATGGGGTTAATGCCGTTTGCCCAGATTGCCACGCGTATCGGCGGCGCCTCTACCGTTATCGCCGCCACCTTGCTGCTGGGCTGGATGGTTTGATCTCCCGCGCCGGGCTTGGCCCGGGGCAGGTCACCGGCACGCGCCATACCGGTGATCAGAATGACGAATGCTTGTAAGGCCGGTAGCCCGCCTGCCAGAATTCCGCCTCCAGCGCCTGGCGCAGCGCGTCTTCGGACATCGGCGACGCCACGCCGTCCCGCTGAGCGGCAACGGCGACCCCGGCGGCTATCGCGCGCGACACGTACTGGATATCGGCGATGGCGGGCAGGAGCGAGCCCTGGCCGGTAGCGGCGAGCGGCGACAGGGCGGCAAGGGTTTGGCTGGCCGCCAGCAGCATGCCGTCGGTCACCCTGCGGGCTTTTGCCGCCAGGATGCCCAATCCCAGCCCGGGGAAAATATAGGCGTTGTTGCATTGCGGAATGTCATAACGCCGGTCTTGGTAATACACGGGCGCGAACGGGCTGCCGGTGGCCATCAACGCTTCCCCCTCGGTCCAGGCGATCACGTCCTGCGGGCGCGCTTCGGCGCGCGAGGTGGGGTTAGACAGCGGCATGATGACAGGATGCCGGCAATAGAGGCGCATTTCCCGCACGATCTCTTCGGTAAACAACCCCGGTTGGCCCGAGACGCCTATCAGGATGGTGGGCCTGGCGTGGCGTACCACATCCAGCAGCGAAATATTCTGTGCGTCGATAGGCCAGGAATCAGTCTTCCCGCGGTGGGTGACCAGCCGGCGCTGGAAATCGAGCAGGTTGGGCATGTCATCGGTTAACAACCCAAACCGGTCCACCATAAACACCTGGCCGCGCGCATCGGCGTCAGCGGCGCCTTCCGCCACCATCTGGGCGATGATCTTTTCCGCGATGCCGCAGCCGGCGGAACCCGCCCCGAGAAACGCCACCCGGTGGTCGCTCAGGCGGGACCCCGCCGCATGGCTGGCCGCAATCAGGCAGCCCAGGGTAACCGCCGCCGTACCCTGGATATCATCGTTAAAACAGCAAATCTCATCCCGATAACGCTCCAGCAGCGGCATGGCGTTGGTCTGGGCGAAATCTTCAAATTGCAGCAGCACGTCGGGCCAGCGCGCTTTTACCGCCTGGATAAAGGTATCGATAAACGCCATATATTCGCCGTCGGTAATGCGTGGGTGACGCCAGCCCATATACAGCGGATCGTCGAGCCGCTGCGCGTTATTGGTGCCCACGTCAAGCATAATGGGCAGCGTATTGGCCGGATTGACGCCGCCGCAGGCGGTATACAGCGACAGTTTACCTATCGGGATCCCCATGCCGCCGATGCCCTGGTCGCCTAAGCCCAGGATGCGTTCGCCATCGGTCACCACAATGACGCGGATATCGTTTTTCGAGAAGCTTTGCAGCATTTCATCGATATGGTCGCGATCGGGGTAGGCAATAAATAATCCACGCGCGCGGCGATAGATGGCGGAGAAATGCTCGCAGGCCTCGCCGACCGTCGGGGTGTAGATAATAGGCAGCATTTCCTCCAGATGGCTGCTTACCAGACTATAAAATAAGGTTTCATTGGTGTCCTGAATATTGCGCAGATATATATGCTTGGATATATCACGTTTAAAAACCGAGAACTGGGACCAGGCGCGTTCGGTCTGTTCATTAATCGTTTCAACCTGGTTGGGTAATAATCCCGTCAGGTTTAATGCCCGGCGCTCCTCAAGCGTGAAAGCTGAACCTTTATTCAATAGTGGGTTATCCAATAACATTGAACCGGTGTAATGCGTATAGAGCGGGCGTTGCTGTAACATCGCAGAAACCTCGTTTATTTATCTTATGCCATCCTTATCTTTGACAAACATGGCTTATTTTACGGACAGAGTTATTATTTTTTATATCATGCCGGCCATAAGCTGTATGGTTATTAAACTTATTTAAGCGTTTCAATAATTTTTTTTCGATTCTGACGTCATTCCGCCATAAAGGCATTAATACCCAATGATGCAATGGGCCAAAAAAATCACGGCGATGGATTAGGGTGAAGGGACCCCGCCCATAACGCGGGGTGCCTGATGATGCCGTTTAAATAATCAGGCCGAGGTAATGATGCGGTTGCCGCATCGCCAGCAGGTCCTTGCGGCGCGTCACATTGGTGGGATAAGCACCGCCGGCGTGCGACATCGGCGTTGCTCGACGGCGCCGCCGGCGTCATTGACCGCGGTGTTGATGAAATTGCCGCCGTGCTCGCCATAGCTCTCGAAGATGCGCCGCCGGCCGGTGGTTAACATTTTTACAACATGTTGACATGGTTTTACAATAGGGCAAGATGCTAAAGTCATCCTATACTTTTGACCTATAAACTCTTCTTATTGAATCAAGCCATTGAACACTAAAACGTCCGCGCTCATCCTGACCCCGTTGTTCCTGTTACCGCCGGCGGCGTCAAGTTTTGCGCAATCCGCCGGCGCGCCCGCCGATCCCTCTTCCTCGACGTTAATGGTGATAAAACAGCGCAGCGGGCTATCCGAACTCTATACCCCGGCGGCGGTCAGCGTGGTTAACGGCCAGGATCTGCGCAACGGCAATCCGCAGATCAACCTGTCGGAAGGGCTGGGCGGCGTGCCCGGCCTGCAGATCCAGAACCGGCAAAACTATTCCCAGGATCTGCAGCTGTCGGTGCGCGGCTTCGGCAGCCGGTCGATGTACGGCGTGCGCGGCGTGCGTATCTATGTGGACGGCATTCCGGCCACCATGCCGGACGGGCAGGGACAGACGTCGAATATCGATCTTAACTCGGTGGATAGCGTGGAGGTGCTGCGCGGCCCGTATTCAGCGCTCTACGGCAACTCCTCCGGCGGCGTGGTGAACGTCGAGACCCAGACCGGAAGCCAGCCGGCGACGCTTGAGGCCGGCACCTACTACGGTAGCTACGGCACCTGGCGCAACAGCGTCAAGGCCACCGGCGCCACCGGCGACGGCACCCGGGCCGGGGACGTTGACTACGCCGTTTCCGCCTCGCGCTTTACCACCCATGGCTTTCGCGATCGCAGCGCCACGCAGAAAAACCTGGGCAACGCCAGGGTGGGCGTGCGCCTGGACGATGTCAGCACGCTGACGCTGATGTTTAACAGCGTGTCCGTCGACGCCGGCGACCCGGGTGGCCTGACGGAGGATGAATGGCATGACGATCCGCGCCAGTCGCCGCGCGCGGATCAGTACAACACCCGCAAGACCATCGACCAGACCCAGGCGGGCCTGCGCTACCAGCGCGACATGAGCGCCAATGACCAACTGACCATGATGGCTTATCATGGCGAGCGGCATACCACCCAGTACCAGTCCATCCCCATGTCGGCGCAGCTTAACCCCGACCATGCCGGCGGCGTGATTGTGCTGGAGCGTAAATACCAGGGCATCGATACGCGCTGGCGGCACCAGGACAATCTGGGCGCGGTGCCGGTAACGCTTATCGGCGGGTTGGATTACGAAACCATGACCGAGCGGCGCCAGGGATTCGAAAACTATATCGCGGACGGCGACGGGGTTGAATACGGCGAAAAAGGCGCCCTGCGGCGCAACGAGAAAAACCGTATGTGGAACCTCGATCCCTATCTGCAAACCACCTGGAACCTGACCCCGCGCTGGACGCTCGACGCCGGGCTGCGCTACAGCACAGTCAGTTTTGATTCCGAGGATTATTACATCACCGGCGCCAATGGCGATGACAGCGGCAGCGCCCGCTACCATCGCCTGCTGCCGATGGGGTCGCTTAACTATGCGGTAAACCCTGCCTGGAACCTCTACTTCTCCGCCGGGCGCGGCTTTGAAACCCCGACTATCAACGAGCTCTCGTATCGCGCCGACGGCCGGCCGGGGCTGAACACCGCCCTGAAGCCCGCCACCAGCGATACGTTCGAACTGGGCAGCAAAACGCGCATCGGCAACGGCCTGTTCACCGCCGCCGTGTTCCAGACCAATACCGACCACGAACTGGTGGTCGCCGAGAGCAGCGGCGGGCGCACCAGCTACGCCAACGCCGGCAAGACCCGCCGCCGCGGCCTGGAGCTTGCGCTGGACCAGCAGTTCGCGCTGGGCTGGCGGCTAAAAATGGCGTGGACGCTGCTGGACGCCACCTACCGTAACGCTACCTGCGCTGCCGACGGCTGCACGCCGGGCGAGTCGGTGCCGGTGGGCAATCGCCTGCCGGGCATCGCTCGCAATATGGGTTACGCCGCGCTGGAATGGCGGCCGGAGGAGGGCTGGCACGCGGGGGCCGAGGCGCGCCATATGGGCAATATCCAGGCCAATGACGAAAACAGCGCCCAGGCGCCGTCCTATACCGTCGCCAGCCTGAATACCGGCTATCGGATCAACTGGCGCAAATGGTCGATGGATGTATTTGGCCGGGTGGATAACCTGTTCGATCGCCACTACGTCGGTTCCGTTATCGTCAATGAAGGCAACGGCCGCTATTTCGAACCGGCCGAGGGTCGCAACTGGGGCGGCGGCGCTACGCTTACCTACACTTTTGAATAATCAGGGCATAAAAAGAGCTATTTGACTTATTTGGCTTAGTATTTACATCAACGACATGACATTTTGGTAAGGTGCATATTATGCAAACACAGACCCTGTTAGCACGGATACTCGTCATAATTACAGCATTGTTCGCCGCGCTGAGCGGCCTCTATCTGCTGATTGGCGGCATCTGGCTGGCCACGCTTCACGGCTCGCCGTATTACATCATCGCCGGCCTGGCGATGCTGTTCACCGCCTGGCTGTTGTACCGCCGGCGCGCTTCCGCGCTGTTGCTGTACGCTATTTTCCTGCTGGGCACCACCCTTTGGGCACTATGGGAAGTCGGTTCCGACTTCTGGGCGTTGACGCCGCGTCTGGACGTGATCTTCTTTTTCGGCCTGTGGATAACGTTGCCCTTTGTTTACCGTCACCTGGCAGCCAAAGGCGGACTGGCGCGCGGCTCCCTGCTGGCCTCGCTGCTGGTCACCCTGGTGGTATTGGTGTATGCGGTATTCAACGATCCGCAGGAGATCAACGGTACCCTCAGCGCCGACCAGACGTCGTCCTCCGCCCAAAGCGCCAACGGCATACCCAACGGCGACTGGCCCGCTTATGGGCGCACGCAGGAAGGGACGCGCTATTCGCCGCTCAACCAGATCAACGATAAAAACGTCGGCCAGCTTAAGGAAGCCTGGACGTTTCGCACCGGCGATATGAAAACCGCCTCCGATCCGGCGGAGCTGACGGATGAAGTCACGCCGATAAAAATCGGCGATCTGCTCTACCTGTGTACCCCGCACCAGAAACTGTTTGCCCTGGACGCGGCCACCGGCAAAGAGAAATGGCGCTTCGATCCCCAGTTGAAAACCGATCCGTCCTTCCAGCACGTCACCTGCCGCGGCGTGTCCTACCATGAAACGCCGGACGCGCTTCAGGCCAAGGCCGGGGGCTCGGCTCCGGCGCTCTGTTCCCGCCGCGTCCTGCTGCCGGTTAACGACGGCCATCTCTATGCGCTGGACGCGCAAAGCGGTAAACTCTGTCCTGAATTTGCCGACAATGGCAAACTGAACCTGCAAAGCAATATGCCGTATCCAAAGGCCGGCGGCTACGAACCCACCTCGCCGCCGATCGTGACCGGCAACGTCATCGTTATTGCCGGCGCGGTGACCGATAACTACTCGACCCGCGAACCGTCCGGGGTGATCCGTGGTTTTGACGTCAACAGCGGCAAGCTGCTGTGGGCATTCGATACCGGCAGCAAGGATCCTAATATTATACCGGCAGGCGAGCAGCTTTATACGCCCAACTCGCCCAACTCCTGGGCCCCGGCCGCTTATGACGCCAAGCTGGACTTAGTCTACCTGCCGATTGGCGTGGCCACTCCCGACATCTGGGGCGGCAACCGTACGCCGGAAATGGAACGTTTTGCCAGCGGCCTGTTGGCGCTGAACGTCACCACCGGCAAGCTGGCGTGGTTTTACCAAACCGTGCATCACGATCTGTGGGATATGGACGTGCCGGCGCAGCCGACCCTGGCGGATATCACCGATGAGGGCGGCAACAAGGTGCCGGTGGTCTATGTGCCGGCGAAAACCGGTAATATCTTCGTGCTGGATCGCCGCACCGGTAAAACGGTGGTGCCTGCGCCGGAAACCCCGGTACCGCAAGGGCCGGCCAAAGGCGACCGCCTGTCGCCCACCCAGCCCTATTCCGATCTGACGTTTCGTCCGCGGCAAAATCTGACCGGCAAGGATATGTGGGGCGCCACCCTCTACGATCAGTTAATCTGCCGCGTGATGTTCCACCAGCTACGCTATGAAGGGCCGTTTACGCCGCCATCCGAGCAGGGCACCCTGGTATTCCCAGGCAACCTCGGCATGTTTGAATGGGGCGGTATTTCCGTGGATACCGATCGCCAGGTCGCCGTTGCCAACCCGATGGCGCTGCCGTTCGTTTCCCGGCTTATCCCGCGCGGCCCGGGCAACCCGATCGAGCCGGGGGAAGGCAAGGACGGGACCGGATCCGAAGTCGGCATCCAGCCTCAATACGGCGTGCCTTTCGGCGTGACGCTCAACCCGTTCCTGTCGCCGCTGGGTTTTCCCTGCAAGCAGCCGGCGTGGGGATATATCTCCGCGGTCGACCTGAAGACCAATGAGATTGTCTGGAAAAAACGCATCGGCACCGTCCGCGACAGCTCGCCGTTACCGCTGCCGTTCAAGATGGGCATGCCGATGCTGGGCGGCCCGATCTCGACCGCCGGCAACGTGGCCTTTATTGCGGCCACGGCGGACAACTATCTGCGCGCCTTCAGCGTCTCCAACGGTAAATCGTTGTGGGAAGCGCGTTTACCCGCGGGCGGACAGGCCACCCCGATGACCTATGAGGCCAACGGCAGGCAATACGTGGTGATTGCGGCCGGCGGCCACGGCTCCTTCGGCACCCGGCTGGGCGATTATATTATCGCCTACGCCCTGCCGGACGCTAAATAAGCGTAATCTCTCCCCGACCGGCCCGACCGGCCCGACCAAGGCCGGTCGTCATCAATCAATAAAGCTATAATCTGGCTATTAAATAAAAAATAAGTCATCTGATTTGCATTGAAATAATGGTCGGCACCTCAGTATTTTCTTAATATATCGTCACGATAACATCCGTATTTCCCGTCATGTCGCTTATGTTATTTATTGCCTGGAAGTAGTTAATTTGTAACGATAAATAACAACGCCACCATTAAATCCCAAACAAGCCATAAATAATCCGGATGGATTAAATAATAATAAAGTTTTTGCCCGTCCCGCCGATGAACCTGAAGCCCAATCGTCTTTTGATTCGCCTATTACCGAGGTGCAGATGAGAATTAACAATCCTGTTACTCTAAATGAGTATCAGATTGACAGTGAAACAACATTACAATCCGCCACCGATCCCCAGGGTAATATTTTTTATGCCAATGCGGCGTTTGTGAATGCGTCTGGATACCACTATCAGGATTTAGTTAATCAGCCTCATAATATTGTACGCCACCCGGATATGCCGCCGGCGGCGTTTGCCGATATGTGGCATACGCTGCATGCAGGGCATTCCTGGTCGGCGTTGGTAAAAAACCGTCGCAACAACGGTGATTTTTACTGGGTGCGCGCCAACGCCACGCCGATTTGCCATAACGGCCGGACGACGGGTTATCTCTCGGTGCGCATTGCCCCGACCCGTGAAGAGGTAAAGCGGGCGGCGGCGTTATATAGCGAGATTAATTCAGGTAAGGCCAAACGCCGGCGCCTGGCGCTCTACCGGGGGCTGCTGGTGCGCACCGGTATCCTCTCGCCGCTGTCGATAATGCAAAAAATGCCCCTGCGCTGGCGTTTGCGCATTGCCCTGCTGGTGGCCGCCGCGCTGCCGTCGGTGGGCGCGGGGGGCCTGGCGCTCGGGCCGGTGGCTCTCGGCGCCGTGACCCTGGGCGGACTGGCGCTAACGGCGTATTGGCTGCACCGGCAGGTGGAAAAACCGATTGTCACCATCCTGGCGCAGGCGCAAAGGTTGTCATCCTGCCAGGTCGGGGAGTATGTGCATTTTAACCGGGTCGATGAAATCGGCTATCTGCTGCGCAGCGTCAACCAGATGGGCCTGAACCTGCGCTCCCTGACGGATGACGTCAGCGGCCAGATCAACGATATCAACAACGCCAGCGGCGAGATTGCGGTGGGGAACCGACAGCTTAAAGTGCGTACCGAACAGGCCGGCGATAATCTGCAGCAGATTATCTGCGCCACCGAGGAACTGGCGGCAAGCGTCGGCAATAGCGCCGCCAGCGTGAATGAAACCCGGGCTCTGGCGGCGATGAGCGAGAGCGCCGCCGAAGAAGGCCGGGAACGGATGACCGAGGTGATCAGCACCATGGGCGCCATCAGTGATTCCAGCCGGCGCATCGTCGATATCATCAGCGTTATCGAAGGCATCGCGTTCCAGACCAATATCCTGGCCCTTAACGCCGCGGTGGAAGCGGCCCGCGCCGGGGATCAGGGGCGGGGGTTCGCGGTGGTGGCCGGCGAGGTGCGCCAACTGGCGCAGCGTTCGTCCACGGCGGCCAGGGAGATCAAAGACCTGATTGAAACCAGCGTGGAGCGGATACAGGACGGCAGCAAGCTGGTGCAGAACGCCGGCGCCGCCATGGACAGTATCGTCAGTCAGGCGGGCCAGGTAACGGGCCTTATCGGCGAAATCAGCATCTCGTCGCAGGAACAAACCAAGGCCCTGACCCTGATAGGCCAATCCATCGGCCAATTGGACCATACCACGCAGCAGAATGCGGCGATGGTGGAGCGATATGCCCAATCGGCGGAAGATCTGTCCCATAGCACGGTGCGCCTGGCGGCGGCGGTGAATGTTTATCGGCCCCACCGGGAACTGGCCGCGGCGTTGCCCGTCACGCGCCGTCTTTCCTGACGGCTTGATTATTTCTTTCCTCCCGGCGATAGTAAGTTGGGCGCGGGCGACATTTTCGCCGGCGCCGCCTTTGGCGATGCCGATTTTGGTATCGTCGACATCGCGCTGGGCAAATTTATGACGCTGTTTTATTAAATAACCGCTTATTAAACACCCTGCATTAATCGACCCGGCCGCAGGCAATTCCAGCGGCAGGGTCGGTCTGTTCATCACCGGATAACAGGATTTACCATGTATTCTTCCGCTCCCGCGAGCTCGGATTCGCTGTTGCGACACCCCTCTTTTGTCGCTTTCTGGCTGGCCCGCACCGGCTCCAGCTTTGGCTTCCAGATGTTGTCCATCGTCGTGAGCTGGCAAATTTATACCATGACCGGGCGCGCGTTCGATCTCGGCCTGATTGGCCTGGCGCAGTTCCTGCCCGCGGTGCTGCTGGCGCTGCCCGCCGGCCATGTGGCCGACCAGTTCGATCGACGGCGCATCGTGCTGTTCGGCCAGTTGGCCGAGTGGCTGGCCATTGCCGCGCTGGCGGTGCTGACCGTGACGCATTATGCCAATGAGCTGGTTATCCTGGGCCTGGTGTTTTTTATCGCGGTGGCCAAGACCATGGAAGCGCCGGCGCTGCAGTCGATGCTGCCGGCGCTGGTGCCTCCGTCCATGCTGGCGCGCGCCATGGCGGCCAATGCCGCCTCCGGCGAGGCCGCGATGATGGTGGGGCCCGCGCTGGGCGGTTTCCTGTATGTAGCGGGGGCGGGCACGGTCTATATGGCCGCCGGCGCGCTGTACCTGGTGTCGATTGTCATGGTCGCCCGGCTGCGTTATGAGCAGGCGCCGCCTAAGCGAGTGCCGGCCAGTGTCTCTACCCTGTTTGCCGGCGTGCGTTTTATCCGCGCCCGGCCCGATGTGTTGGGCGTGATCTCGCTGGACCTGTTTGCCGTGCTGCTGGGGGGCGCCACCGCGCTGTTGCCGATTTTCGCCAAGGACATACTGCACACCGGCCCCTGGGGCCTGGGGCTGCTGCGCGGCGCGCCGGCGGTAGGCGCGCTGCTGGTCGGCTTCTGGCTTAGCCGCCGCGCGCTCGAGCGGCGCGTGGGCATGATTATGTTCCTGTCGGTTGCCGGCTTCGGCGTCGCGACCATGGTCTTTGCGCTCTCGACCGCGCTCTGGCTGTCGCTGCTGGCGCTGTTTGCCCTCGGCGGCTTCGATATGGTGAGCATGGTGATCCGCGGCGCGCTGGTCCAGCTGGATACCCCCGACGAAATGCGCGGCCGCGTCAGCGCGGTTAATTCGATATTTATCAACACGTCCAACCAATTGGGCGAGTTCGAATCCGGCCTGCTGGCGGCATGGCTGGGCGCGGTGCCCGCCGCCGCCCTGGGCGGCATCGGCACGCTGGTGGTGGTCGGGCTATGGATGGCCTGGTTTCCCAATCTGCGGCGGCGCCAGCGGCTGCACAACGAAGAAACGTTCACGGAGGGCGCCATCGATACCCATTAGCGGCCTTTTAAGTTAAGCAGCGAAAAATATGTCCGGTGATTGTTTGCGTTTCTTCCATACTTTCCTTAGTCCTGTCAACGATGGAATCTTCGATGCGCAATCCCACGCTTATGCAGTTTTTTCATTGGTATTATCCCCCCGGAGGCACGTTATGGGGCGAAGCCGCCGAACGGGCCGGATGGCTGGCGGAAATCGGCATCACCATGGTCTGGCTGCCCCCGGCCTACAAAGCGGACACCGGCGCGGACTCCGTCGGTTACGATACCTATGATTTGTTTGATTTGGGCGAGTTCGACCAGAAGGGCGGCCACGCGACTAAATATGGCGACAAGGCGGCGCTGCTGGCCGCTATCGAGGCGCTGAAATCCCATGATATCGGCGTACTGCTGGACGTGGTGCTCAATCATAAGATGGGCGCCGACGAACAGGAGCGCATCCAGGTCAATCGTGTGGAAATAGAGGATCGGGAAGAGATAGAAGAACGGGCGATCGACGCCACCGCCTGGACCCGCTTTACCTTTCCGGCCCGGCAAGGCCAATATTCGCGGTTCGTCTGGGATCATAAGTGTTTCAGCGGTATCGACCTGATCGAAGATCCCGATGAAAAAGGCATCTTTAAAATCGTCACTGAATATACCCGTGACGGCTGGAATGAAGAGGTGGACGACGAATTGGGCAACTATGATTACCTGATGGGCGCCAATATCGAGTTCCGTAATCCGGCCGTCGCCGCGGAGCTGGCCCACTGGGGCCGCTGGGTGATGAATGAGACCCATTGCACCGGCTTTCGCCTGGATGCGGTAAAACATATCCCCGCGTGGTTCTATAAAGACTGGATCGATCATATTCAGGATGCCGCCGGGCAGCCGATGTTTATTATCGCCGAGTATTGGTCCCATAAGACGGAGATATTGCTGCAGTATCTTGAGCAGGTTGACGGTAAAACCATGCTGTTCGACGCGCCGCTGCAAATGAACTTCCATCGCGCCTCGACGCAGGGCGCGGAATTTGACCTCAGCCAGGTGTTTGCCGACACCCTGGTGGCCGCCGACCCGGCCCACGCCGTCACTCTGGTGGACAACCACGATACCCAGCCGCTGCAATCCCTTGAGGCGCCGGTGCAACCCTGGTTCAAGCCGCTGGCCTATGCGCTGATACTCCTGCGCGAGCAGGGCGTGCCGACGGTGTTCTACCCCGATCTGTTCGGCGCCTCCTATGCCGATACCGGCAACGATGGCGAAATCCACGCCATCGAGATGCCGGCGATCCCGGAGCTTGAGGCGTTGATACGCGCGCGGCGGCTGTATGCCCACGGCCGGCAGACCGATTATTTCGACGATGCGCACTGCGTGGCGTTCCGCCGCCATGGCACGGATCGGTTGCCCGGCTGCGTGGTGGTGATGTCCAACAGCGGCGAGGGCGAAAAAAAGCTCGAATTGGGCGCAGGTTTTGCCCAGGCCCGCTGGCGGGACCATGTGGGACAGCGCGAAGATATTGTCACCCTGGACGAGCATGGCGCCGGCATATTCAGATGTAACGCCGCCGGCGTCAGCGTCTGGATTGACGCTGGTTAAGCGGCGTGCGCCGCCGCGGGATCATCACCTGACCGCTGCCGTTTTTTTATCCTGAAGCCGCGTTTTTCACCGCCGGGCCGGAGGTGAAAAGCGTTGTATGCGCATAGCATCATCCCTCATTTGCCTCAACCTATTCCTGACGCTTGCCGGTCGCGATACAATTAGGGGCGGAATGAAAATGACAAGCTGGTTTTTTTATTAACTTGCCAGGCTATTTTTTTTGACGCATTAGTCTAAAAGAAATGCTTAAAACAGGAATGTGGCGCAGTGAATGTTATCGTTAACATCCGTGAGCAGGGAATGGCAGCCATAAAAAGGGCCAATGATTACTTTAAAGCGGCGGGAGTGGGCTTATCGGTGAATCTGATGACCAGAGAAGATTATGACGGGTGCGTGGCATTAAGCCGGAATGGTAAAAACCCGCTTCCATGGGGCATGGCGCGGGAAAATATGCACGATACGGATGGTGTTGATTTCTGCTGATGTTTTTCAATTCATTGATTAACACATTTTTTTGGTTGTTAAAAATAAACCATGTTTTTATTCGGAGTCAAATTAATAAAAAGTGGCCGATTATTATATCAGCATTCATGGTTTCGCAGATATTATTGGCGATAAATCTATTTTATCGCGCCCGGCAGAGGATTTTATTAATGGGTTTACGGCTGGACAAAACAGCCGGCAATAGCTTGATTATGAACGATTGATGCGCGATAGGTATTTTACGTTATTAAAAACAAACAAGAGGCGAGTATGACTGATAAATCGGCACGTTGCCTGCGCGGATAAAGTAAAAAGAATGCCCGCGTCTCCGGTAGAGAAAACTATGTGTAATACGGGGAAATACCTTTTCGTTACTAATTAATGTTTGTTTGAATGCCGGTGGGCCCCTGGCTTAAAACATAATTTAAGCTAACGGCAATGGCATTTGAATCATAGGCCTCAGTTTAGGGTAATCTATCTACCCTTAAACGAGGCTTTATCAGTTATAATTGAAAATTATATTAATTATTAGGCCAATTAATATCCATATGTTGTCAGTCAATTCAAATAAGCCGGCTATTCAACAAGCAGCGCATCCAGGTAACCGAGGTCGCCTGCATCTCCCAGGCTTTTAAGCCGATCAAACAGGCGGTCCGGCAGCTCCAGTCCGGCGCAGCAGTCGATGAATTTTTGCCGGCGTTCGGCCTCGCTAAAGGGTTCCGTGTTGCTGCCTTTCGCCAGGCGGCGTTCGGCTTCCAGCCGGCGGCCGTCGCGTAGGGTGAGGGTCACGCGATGCGGCAGCTTCCCGCCGGCCTCTTGCTCCGCCCTGTAGGCGCGCAGGGTGATGCGGGCCAATCGCGCCGGATCCGTTTGTTGCGCCACCCGGGCGGGGGTGAAATCGAGCACGCTCAGCGCGCCGTTGCGTAGCCAGGTATCGACGCAATAGTGCATGGAGAAACGCGCCTGCATTTCATTTTCCGGCACCGCATAGGCCAGGTTGCGCTGGTTGGCGATACCGACCAGCGTATCCGCCGACACCACGTCGGCGTCGGTAAAATCATGGGTATCGCGCAGGTCGGACAGCGCATCGATAATCATATGCGTGGAACCGCAGCAGGGGTGGCGCTTCGGCATCACGCCCACGCTTTCAATGACGTGCGGCCGCGTGCCGAGGATGGCTGGAATATCCCAGCCGGACGGCGCGGCGCCGCCAAACATTTCGCCGAACCCCTGGGGCGCCTCGAGGATATCGATCCTGCCGCGCATGCCCCGCTGCGCCAATACGGCCGCCTCTATCGCGTTGCGCGCCGCCCAGCCCGCGTGCAGCGGTTTTATGGGCGTGCCGAACTGCCCTTTGGTGCCGGAGGCAAAACTTACGGCGTTGCTTAGCGCGCGGGCGATCCCGGCCTGGTCCAGGCCCATCAGCCATGCGACGCCGGCCGCCGTGCCGATGCAGCCGACCGTGGACGTGCCGTGCCAGCCGGCGGTGTAGTGCGAAGGGCCAACCCCCGCGCCGATAAACGCTTGCGCCTGCAGGCCGATCAGATAGGCGTCGACCAGTTGGCCGCCGCCTGCGTTTAATTCATCCGCCGCCGCCAGCAGCGCCGGCACCAGCACCGCCGAGGCGTGACTCATGCCCGGCCCGAAGTTATCGTCATAGTCGATGGCGTGCGCCGACGTGCCGTTAATCAGCGCGGCAATCGCCGCCGGGGCGCGGCCGCCGCCGATAACCCGCGCCCGATAGTCGCGGCGCAGGTAAGGTTCGCCGGCCGTACGCACGGCGAGCGTGGAAAAATCGCCCCGGCCGGCATAAAGACAGGCCAGCGTGTCGACGATTGCCCGCCGCGCCAGCTCCCGCGCCGGCCGGCTGAATCCGTCCTGGGCGCGACTCCAGGCGGCAATGGCTTCGATCACATTCATGTTTGTTCTCCCGATGATGCAGCAAGGAACGCCAGGGTCAGGTTGATTAACCGGCCGAATTGAAAACGATTGATCTCGCGCGCCGCGATGTCGGTATTCACCCGGTGGACCACCACGGCGTCAAGGGTGGGCAGCATCAGGCAGTAATGGCCTCCCGCACCGTAGGCGAAATAGCTGCCGCCGGGGAGTTCACAGCCGGGCAATGCCACGCCGTCGCGGGCCAGCCACCACATATAGCCGTAGGCGCCGCGATCGCCGGCGTGGGAGTAGGGCATCAGGCTCCGGCGTACCCAGGCCGCGGGAATAATCTGCTGGCCCCGCCACATGCCCTGTTGCAGGAATAGCTGGCCGAAGCGCGCCAGATCGCGGGTCGACAGACGGAACGGATAGGCCGCGTGCCGGGAAAGCGCCCCCGGCTCCATCCAGCCATCTTCCCTCCTGAAGTCGGCCATGCCGAGCGGTTGGGCGATCTGGTCGAAAAACGCCTGATGGATATCCAACCCGGTCAGCTGGCGGTAAGCGCTTCCCAAGGCGTTGAAATCCCAATTATTGTAACTCCACCGGCAGCCCGGCGGCTGGCTGTGGCGCGGGGGCTTGATGCGCGTCATCCATGGTGTTTCATAGTTGGCGGGATGGTAAATTCCCGAACGCGCCGTCAGCAGGTCATGGAGCGTGGCGCTGCGCTCAATGTCGCTCAGCGCGTCAATATCGTCGATATCCAGGGCGGCCAGCGTCAGCGATAAATCGAAGCAGCCGCGCGTCGCCTGGATGCCTATCAGCGCGCTGAGAAAACTTTTACGCATGGAATGGCAGAGAAAGCGCTGCTGCATATCGCCATATTCCAGCAGGATATCGCCCCGGCGCAGGATCAGCAGCGCGTCGGTGTCCTGGCCGTCGCAGCACAGCAGCAGGGCGTCCCGGTCCGGGCTGGAGTGCCTATTGTTCATCATGGCGCGACTCCTGGGCCGTCAGTGGTTGCTGGCGGCGAGAAACTGTTGGGTATACGGCTCGGTTGCCGAACCGCGCCGGATTTCGTCGGCGGTCATTTCCTCGAGCAATTTCCCCTGGTGCATGATGGCTACCCGGTCGCATAAATGGGCCACCACCGCCAGGTTATGCGTGACCATTAAATAGGTCAGGTTGCGCTCGCGTCGTAGGGTTTTCAGCAGGTTCAGGATCTCCGCCTGCACGGAAACATCCAGCGCCGAGGTCGGCTCGTCCAGCAGTAACACCTGCGGCTCGATGATCAGCGCCCGGGCCAGCGCCACGCGCTGCCGCTGGCCGCCGGAGAGCTGATGCGGATAACGATAGCGAAAGGCGTCGCCCAGGCCGATCGCGTCGAGCACGTCGGAAATGCGCGTTTCGCGCCGGTCCATGCCGTGAATAACCAGCGGCTCCAGCAGGGTGTGGTAGACCATTTTGCGCGGATGCAGCGATGCGTAGGGATCCTGGAATACCATCTGGATCTGGCGATAGAACGCTTTGTCACGCACCGGATGCTGCTCGCGATTCTGATAGAGGATGGCGCCGGCATAGTGGGGGTTCTGGCCGGTCAGCGCGCGCAGCAGGGTGGATTTCCCGCAGCCGGACTCGCCTATCAGGCCGTAGCTTTCGCCACGCGCAATGCTGATGGACACGCCGTCCACTACCTGTTTGCGCTGGCGGCCCTTGCCGAAGGCAATGCCTAAATCGACGGTTTCAATCATACGGTCGACGGCCAGCGGCGGCGTTTTATCCGCCGTCGTCGACGCGGCCGTTGCGGGTTGGGCGGACCCGTTTATCGCAGATGTCATCAGCACGCGTCTCCATATCGGTATACCGGGCCGGACAGCCAGGCCGGGTCGCGTGCCGGGATCGCCAGCATGTCCACCGGACGGTGCAGATCCGGCTGGCTGGCGAGCAGCGCCCGGGTGTAGGGATGCCTGGCGTTATGCAACCGATCGGCGGCAATTTCCTCCAGGATGCGGCCGCCGTACATCACCAGCACCCGGTCGCAAAATCCCGCCACCAGCCCCAGGTCGTGGGTAATGAACAGCAGGCCGGTGTTACGCCGCGCCAGCAGGGCATCAAGCACGCCCAGCACCTGCTGGCGCACGGTGACGTCCAGGGCCGATGTCGGCTCGTCGGCGATGATCAGATCCGGCTCGGGTATCAGCATCATGGCAATCATGATGCGCTGGCCCATGCCGCCGGAAATCTCATGCGGGTACAGCCTGAACACCCGTTCCGGATCGCGAATGTTCACCGCTTCCAGCATCAGCAGCGTTTTGGCCCGCGCGGCATGTTCGCCGACGTTAAAGTGGGTGCGGTAGGCCTCATTGATCTGCTGCCCGACGCGCATCAGCGGATTGAGCGAGAATTTGGGGTCCTGCATGATCATTGAAATGCGTTTACCACGAATCTTGCGCATCCCGCGTTCGCTGGTGTTCATCAGGTCGGTATCGCCCAACCACATTTTTTCGGCGCTGACGCTGGCGCCCTGCGGTGTGAGTTTCAGCAGCGCGCGGCCGGTCAGCGATTTGCCGGAGCCGGATTCGCCGACGATGGCCACCTTTTCGCGCCCTATCGAGAACGAAATATCCCGTACGGCGTGATTTTCGCGGCGGCGGTCCTTGAACACCACGTTAAGATGACGTACTTCAAGCAGGTTATCAGTCATGGCGCAGATCCAGAACGTCGCGCAGGCCGTCGCCGAACAGGTTAAAGGCCAGGCTGGTGAGAAGAATAGACAGGCCGGGGATCGCGGCGATGGTCCAGTTGGTCATCATGAACTGACGGCCCGATGACAACATCGCCCCCCACTCTGGACTGGGCGCCTGGGCGCCGAGGCCCAGGAAACCGAGGCTGGCTGCGGTGAGGATAATTCCCGCCATGTTCAGCGTCAGGCGCACCACCACCGACGGCAGGCACATCGGGATAATATGGCGCAGGATAATGCGTATCTGCGACGCGCCCTGCAGGCGCACGGCGGCGACATAATCCATATTACGGATTGACAGCGCTTCGGCGCGGGCCAGCCGGGCGATAGGCGGCCAGGCCGAGAGTGAAATGGCGATAATGGCGTTTTCGATGCCGGGACCGAGGGCGGCGACAAAACCCAGCGCCAGGATAAGGCTCGGGAATGCCAGGAAGATATCCACGATGCGCATCAATACGGTGTCGACCCAGCCGCCGACCGTGCCGGCGATGGTGCCGACCAGCAGCCCTACCGGGCCGACAATCAGCGCCGACAGGCAGGTGATGTACAGCGTGATGCGCGCGCCGTAAATCAGGCGGCTGTAGATATCGCGCCCCAGTTCGTCGGTGCCCAGCCAGTATTCACCGCCTGGCGCGCCAAGACGCAGCTGCAGGTTTTGCGCGTAGATGTTGTGGGTCGCCAGCCAGGGCGCAAACAGCGCGGCGGCGGTGATGATAAGGATCACCACCAGGCCGAACAGCGCCGAGGTATTGCGGCAAAAACGGCGCCATTGGTTCAGGCTCTGCTGCATACGCGCCTGCCACGGCGTCGCTGGAACAGGCGCATCCAGCCAGTCGCGCAGCGAACGGCGCGAACGGCGGGTCAGGCGGGGTTTAGCAGAGTCGGTCATGATTGCTCCTGGCGGGTACGTGGATCGAAAATGCGGTAAAGCAGGTCGCACAGCAGGTTTAGCCCTACAAATATGACGCCGATCAGCAGTGAACAGCCGACCACCGCGTTCATGTCGCCGGCCAGCATGGCGTTGGTCAGGTAACGGCCGAAGCCGGGCCAGGCGAAAACGGTTTCGGTCAGCACCGCGCCTTCCAGCAGGAAAGCGTAGGAGAGGGCCACCACGGTCACCACCTGCACCGCCACGTTGCGAAACGCGTGGACCCATACGCTGCGCGCCCATGACAGCCCCTTGACGCGCGCGGTTATCACATATTCCTGCGACAGCTGTTCAATCATAAAGCTGCGGGTCATGCGGCTGATATAGGACAGGCCGCTGAGCCCGAGAATCGACGCCGGCAGGATCAGGTGGCTGAACACATTGCCCAGCGCCGCCCAGTTGCCGGCAAGCGCGGTGTCAATCAGGTAGAACCCGGTGACCTTCCGCACGTCGAATTCGTAGATAAAATCGATGCGCCCCGGTCCGCCTATCCAGCCGAGCGTGGCGTAAAACAGCACCAGCCCCATCAGCCCCAGCCAGAAATTCGGCGCCGAATGGCCGAGCAGGCCGATAAAGCGGATACAGTGATCGAACCAGGTATTGCGGTACATGGCGCTGAGCACGCCTGCCGGAATGCCCAGGCAGGTGCCGATGATCGCCGCCAGGCTCGCCAGCTCCAGGGTGGCCGGAAATACCCGGCCGATGTCCTCGGCGACCGGACGGCCGGTGGTCAGCGCATTGCCGAAGTCTAGTGCGGCGACGTTTTTCAGGTACATCAAAAACTGCTCCCACAGCGGTTTGTCCAGCCCCAACAGGTGATACATCTTTTGATAGGCTTCCTGGCTGGCATTGTCCCCCAGCACCGCCACCACCGGATCGATGGGCAGCAGGCGGCCGATGAAAAAGGTCAGCGCCGCCAGCCCCAACAGGGTACAGGACACGGAAACCAGCAGCTTGCCCAAGCGCGCGCCGTGTTCACCCAGCCTGAGCCAGAGCGGGTCAGCAGGATGTTCGCCCGCGGCGCTAGGATCGAGTAGCGACATCGGTGGCTCCTTCTGTGCGGACGACAATGTCGCCCCGGTTATTTGGCGGCCACGGCGTAATAAACGCGAAAGCCGTTCCAGGTCCAGTCTTTCACCTGTTTAGTCAACCCGGCGGTGTTGTACATTTGGAACATGATCGCCATCGGTCCCTGCTGCATCTGCTCTTCCTGCAGGGTGTGGTAGCGAGCGATGCGTTTTTGGGCGTCGGGCTCCAGCAGCGCGTCGGTGACCTGCCGGTTCATCGCCGGGTCAAAATAGGCCGCGCGCCAGCTCGGATACTGCGTTTTTTTGGCCTCCTTGCTGTTGTCCGGGTTAAACACCAGGCGCGAGGCGTTGCCATGGGCGTCCGGCACCGCGGTCTGCCACGCCATCATGGCGCTTTGGAATTCACGCCCGCGCACCCGGCTGAACAGCTGGGCATTGGCCATGCTCTCGATGGATAGCCTTACGCCGATTTTCGACGCGTTTTCCTGGGTGCTTTGCGCAATGGGCGCGGAGTGCGGCAGGGTGCCGATAATCAGTTTGGCGCTGAATCCGTCCGGATAGCCGGCTTCGGTCAGCAGTTGTTTGGCTTTGGCGAGATCGAGCTTGAACGGTTGTCCGGCATCTTTATCCAGCGCGCCGTAGGCGCCGAGCTGCGCGAAGCTGGCGCGGGGCACGCCGAGGTACGGCATGACGGTGGACGCCAGGCCCTGGTAATCGATCAGGTAACGCATCGCCAGGCGCACCTTGGGATTTTTAAAGATGGGGTCTTCGCTGTTGAAGGTCCAGAAAAACAGCTGCGGCTTAAGCACTTTTTCTATCTTCACCTGGCCGCCCTGGTCTAAATCGCGCAGATCGTCCGGGGCGAGGTCGCGCGCGATGTCCACGTCGCCCTGGGTCAGCAGCAAACGTTGGGTGCCCGTTTCCGCCACGTGGCGGATCAGGATACGCTGCAGTTTGGGGGCGGCGCCCCAGTATTCTTTATTCGCCTGCAGCATCACGCCTTCGCCGGCGTTCCAGCGCATCAGCTGATAGGGTCCGACGCAGGCGGTATGGGTGGTGAGGTATTTATTGCCCATATCGCCGTTAACGGCGTTTTGCTCCACCAGCGCGCGGTCAAGCGTGGTGGAGACGTTGTTGGCCGCAATCGCCTGCAGCACCAGGTTGGTTGGATACGGCTGATCAAAGCCCATGACCAGCGTATCGTCGTCCGGCGCGGTAATACGCTGGGTAACGTTATCCTTGTCGAAGCCGTATTCGGTCAGGGTGGCGGAATTGCCGAAGCCCAACAGCACCACCCGCTGCAGCGACCAGGCGACATCCTTCGCCGTGGCCTTATTGCCCGACGGGAACGTCAGCCCGCTGTTCAGATGGAAGGTAATCCGCCTGCGGTCCGGCGAAATGTCCCAGCTTTTTGCCAGACGGGGAATAACCTGGGATTCATCCTTGGGATCGAAGTCGACCAGCGTGTCGCAGGTGTTCTTGATGATTTCATTGGTGACCACTTCGCCGATCTGCGCCGGATCAAAGGTGCTGATGGCGTCGATATTCCATGCCATCACCAGCGAATCCGCGGGCGTTTGCGCCTGCGCCGCCAGGGGCAGCACGGCGCACCCCAACGTCAGTCCGATCAGGTTGTTCAGGGCTCGTTTCCGGGTGTTATGCATCAATTCCGCTCCTGTGAATGAAAATGGCGAAGTACCGCGGACGCGCGGCAAAAATGCCGCAAAAAATGCGGCACAGGACAATACCGCTATTCGGCCGGGCGCGGTTGCAGCGGCGGTTTCACGTCGGCGGGAATAGGGCAGACGTAAGGCGTTTGCGCGGTGAGTTCGTAATGCGCGGTTTTCGCCTGCGCCAGCAAGACCTTGTCGGTCAGGGTATCGATGGCGGTGGCGGCCATGACCTTGGCCGCGTGGGCTAGCCCTTTATGCGCGGCGGGCAGCATGCCCTGCGCGGTCAACTGCCATGAATGGCCCGGGGTGCCGATGGCGTAAGTCGGGACGTGGGCCTGCACGGTCGGCAGTATCCAACTGATGTCGCCGACGTCGGTGGAGCCGAGCATCAGCTCGCCGGCCGCGTCCAGGGGAACGATAAATTCACACAACGGGGCGGGATGTTGCGGTGTTTTAACGCCGATGCGGCGATAGGCGCTCTGTATATCTTCCGGAGTCAGCGTGGCCTGGATTTCGGCGGCAAAGGCTTTGTCGGCGTCGTCAAAGGCAATCGGGCCGAGCAGTTCGTAATTCCGCTGCATGGCCTGTTCCAGCGGCTCGTTGCCCAGCAGGTTGGCGACGGCGCTCATGATGCTGATATCCACCCGGGTCTCGGTCATCATCGCCGCGCCCGCCGCCACTTTTTTCACCCGCTCGTTAAGTGCGAACATGGCGTGAACGTCGCGGGCGCGGATCGCGTAACGTACCGCCGCGCGCGCCTGCACCACGTTCGGCGCAATGCCGCCGGAGTCGAGCATGGCGTAGTGGATCCGCGAATCGGACGGCACATGCTCACGCAGGTAGTTGACGCCGACGTTCATCAGTTCGACGGCATCCAGCGCGCTGCGCCCCAGATGCGGAGACGCGGCGGCGTGTGAGGCGCGCCCGTGGAAGACAAAGTCCATGCGGGTATTGGCCAGGGACTCGGCGCGCGCCACTTCGCTAAAGGCCGACGGGTGCCAGGTAATGGCGATATCCACGTCGTCAAACGCGCCGGCGCGGGCCATAAAGGATTTTGCCGCGCCGCCTTCTTCCGCCGGACAGCCGTAATAGCGTACGCGACCCGGCGCGCCGGTCTGCGCCAGCCAGTCTTTAATTGCCGTGGCGGCGAGCATGGCGGCGGAGCCGAGCAGGTTATGGCCGCAGCCATGGCCGTGGCCATTGCCGGGGATCGGTTCCGGCCTGGCGATGCCGGCCACCTGGCTCAGCCCCGGCAGCGCATCGTATTCACCCAGGATGGCGATGATCGGGCCTCCCTGTCCGGCTTCCCCCATGACGGCGGTGGGGATGCCTGCGACGTTTTCCGTTACGCGAAAAGCCTGGGACTTCAGCATGGCGGTGTGTTCGGCCACCGAACGGTATTCGGTATAGGCGATTTCAGGCATGCCCCAGATACGGTCGCTCAGGGCGGTGAACAGGTTCTTTTTGACGTCGACCAGATTCCAGACCAATGCTTTCTGCTGCGCTAATGCGTTATTCACCTGAATATCCTCGTGCCGGTGGATGAAGTCGTCGATGACGTGCTGGGTCGGACAATACGATGGGAACCCATTCAGGATGTGGGTGGAAGCGGCAAATATCCAATGAGACTTTAAACTGGCCTATTCCAAAATTGCATAGTTTGCCCGGGCCTGGTTTTTTGGCATGTGAAATGAATATTTATCTGATAAATAGACTTTTTATTTTGGCAATGGCACGCGCGTCCCACCGGGAAACAGCAAGGAAAGAAGAAGTTATCAGGCCGGATATGCCGCCGGACGCCGGGTGACGCGATTCAGGCCGCCGCGTGCGTCCGGTGCAGCAGGCAGGCCCGGTTCCACAGGCGTTCGGCCTGGATATTGCGGAATTTTTCCAGCCGGTAAAGGCGGATCCCGGCCTGGATATCCCAACTGCGATCGCCCGCGCGGGTCAGGGTGCCGGCGGCGATTTCCTCGGTGATCAGACTCGACGGCAGCCATGACGTGCCGCAGCCGGAAATCGTCATGGCCTTCAGGCCGCTGGAAATCGGATTTTCATAAATAGGCTTCAGCGGCAGCGGGCGCAAGGCAAACAGCGCGCTGAGCGCGTGGGCGAAAAATGAGCGTTTGCCATAGCTGAGATAAGGGATGGGCGCCTGGTTGCCGTCGGCGTCCCGGCGCTCATCGATCGGGTAAAGCGGTTTGCCGTCGCTGTCCGGCGCGCAGACGGCGATGGCCCGCTCCTCGCCCAGTTCGATGTACGGAAAACGCTGCAGTTGTTTCATCAACGGCACGGAGTCGTGCGCGTAGGTCAGCAGGAAATCGGTTTCGCCATCGAGCAGCAGGGAAATATTACCGCTGAAAGACGGCTGCTGGTCGCACAGCCGCAGGTAGCCGTATTGCTGGGACGGATCGATCGCGTTGATCCAGGCGGGGAAAAAGGTCAGCGACAGCGTATTCAGCGTGGCGAAATGCACGATGGCGTGTTTTTGCGCATGACGCTGGCGGATATCGTTGCGAAGCTGGGCCATGGAAAACACCATTTCCGACGCGGTTTGCAGAAAATCCCGGCCCTCGGGCGTCAGGCGAATCGGATAAGACTTGCGATCGAACAGCGGTACCCCCAGCCACTCCTCAAGCTGTTTGATACGGCGGCTCAGCGCGGACTGGGTGATGTTTCTCTCATTAGCCGCCCGCGTAAAGCTATAGCACTGAGAAACGCTGAGAAAATCTTCAAGCCACTTCAGTTCCATCGGATAACCCCTGGCTAGTTATGATCAACATATCTACGGGAGAAAGCGCATCGCGCCCGGGTCGCTGTTGGCAACGCCACATGGCGGCCATGAATGCAGCAAGATCCACGCCAATGCGGAAAAAGATTAATGACTATCTTATTTTCAACCGGTTACGCATGGGGGCCCGGCTAAAACCGGGCCAGGGATGGGGCGTGCGGCGGAATATTGCGCCGGGCCGCACCGTAACGGGGCAAGCGTCCGAACCTTGTCCCGCCGGCGTGCCGGCGCCCCGAGGCGGTAGGCGTGGGTGACGGCCGGCCGTCGGCACCCGCCCGGGCGGGGACTTGCCTATCCCCGCCGCTTGGCTGGTTTGTCGTTTCAGACCTTACCCCGCCGCCTTGCCCGGTTGCTCGAAATCCAGTTTATCGGTAAGGCAGATAGACAGAATCGAGGCGTCCCGCTCCCCCTGCGTCACAAAGGCGTGCGGCATCGAACTGTCGATATAGGCGCTGTCGCCGGGCATCAGGCACAGCGGGGCATACCAGGCGGTATGCAGGATGGTGGTCCCGCTGATCGCATAAATAAATTCTTCGCCTTCATGGCAGGACCATTGCTCCTGCGGCGGCGCCTCGCGCGCGGTAATCTGCATTACTATCGGGATCATGCCCTTATGGGTTAATTCCTCGGAGTGCACATTGTAGATATAGTGGGCGTTGGTAAAGACCAGCCCCTCGCCCGCGCGGGTGACGGTACGGCGCCCGGCCACCGGCGGGCGGGCATTTGGGGAGGCCGATGCGTTCTGCTTGAACAGATCGCTGAAGGAAAAATCGAAGGCGTTGGCAATTTTGGTGATGGTATCGAAGGAGGCCGATACCTGGCCGTTCTCGATCTTCGACAGCGTGGAGATGGACACCCCGCTGTTTTTTGCCACCTGATCCAGCGTCCAGCGCCGCTCCACCCGCAGCGCTTTAACCCGGTTGCCAAAATCCTGCTCCGTAGTCAACGCGGTCCTTATGCCTGCCGTTTTACTGAAGCTATTGTTCGCCATCGGCCCTCCGGATCCTTAACACATGCCTAGCGCTGGAGTGTACGTTATTTTCTTTAACACCGCTTATTTTTTACTATAAGAAAAACATTTTGGTCTTAACGAAAATTAAGCGGCATGATGTGAAAGCCAGCCTAACCCGCGCGGCCGGGCCAGCCGGCGGCGGTTAATCCATCAAACGACAGGAGCAGGGTGTGAGCGAAACCATCATTGCCACCGTTTCCATGCAGGCGTTTTATGACAAACAGCGCAACGTCGCCAATATTCTCGCGCTGCTGGCGCGGGCCGTCGACGCCGGCGCCGGGCTGGTGGTGTTTCCCGAACAGATTTTACAGGGCTACCTGACCGATACCCTGCGCCTGGATTTTGATAACGTGGCCTGGCAATTCGCCAACGCCGAGGTGATTGAAACCGGGGAGGGCATCGGCCGGATCCGCCAGGCGGTAATACAGCATCAGGTCTATGCGGTGGTGGGCATGACCGAACGCCATCCCCGTTTCCCCGAGGTATTGTTCAACACCGTGGTGCTGCTGGGGCCGGAGGGCGAGGTGGGCCGTTATCGCAAGGTACACCAGCCGGGCGACGAGAAGCATGTCTATTATCCCGGCGACCGGTTTCCGGTGTTTGATACGCCGCTCGGGCGCATCGGCATGCTGATCTGCTATGACAAGGTCTTTCCTGAAAGCACCCGCGAACTGGCGCTTCGGGGCGCGGATATCATGATCATGCCCACCGCCTGGGGTCTGGCGGGCGATAGCCGGGATCCGGAACAGGATTCCATGGTCGACAGCTATACCCTGTTTGGGCGGGTGCGCGCGATGGAAAATCAATGCTGGATGGTGGAATCCAATATGCATGGCGCCCACGGCAACCTGCTGTACCACGGCCACAGCCGCATCATAGATCCGCGCGGCAACATCATTGCCGATACCGGTAATGCCGCGGGCATCGCCATGGCGAGCGTCAACATCAGGGACGCTATCACCCACTCACGCAGCGTAGGTTATATGGGCTATTTTTTCCTCAAGGATTATGTGCCGGTGCGGGTATCCGATCCGGTGTTAACCGTGCGCCATCACCCTGCCCAGCACGGCGGGGAGTAGCGTCATGCCGCATACCCTGCAAGCAGTCAATATCTCGAAAAGCTACGCCTCGGCCTCGGGGCCGGTGGCGGTGCTCCATGCCCTGGATTTTCATGCCGATGAAAATGAGTTTATCTCTTTTGTCGGCCCCAGCGGCTGCGGCAAATCCACCTTGTTCAACATCATTACCGGCCTGCTGGCGCCCGACGACGGCCATATCATTATCAAAAACCGCGAGACCACCGGCAGCCCCTCGCCGGATCTGGGCTACGTATTGCAAAAGGATTTGCTGTTTCCCTGGAGGACCGTGCTGGAGAACGTCGTCCTGGGACTGGAGGTGCGGGGAATCAATAAAAAAATCGCCCGCGAACGCGCCGCCGACCTGTTGCGTACCTACCACATGGAGGGATTCGAGGATAAATATCCCGCCCAGCTGTCCGGCGGTATGAAACAGCGGGTGGCGCTGATGCGCACCATGGTCACCGAGCCTGAAATCATCTTGATGGACGAGGCTTACAAGGCGCTGGACTATCCGCTGAAAGTCGCGCTCGAGTCGGAACTGCTAACGGTGGTTAAACAGCAGAAAAAGACGGTGATATTTATCACCCACGATATCGAAGAGGCGGTCACGCTCTCGGACCGGGTCTACGTCATGAAAGCCAGTCCGGGTGAGATTGTGCATGAGATAAAGGTCGATCTGGAGACCGACAGCATGATTATTCCCGAGCGCCGGCTCTCGCCGCGCTTCAATGATTATTACGAAGTGATCTGGCGCAGCATCGGCGCCGCCCCGGTCAATATATGACTGTCTTTTGCGAGGCGCAATCATGAGCAGTATCCCGCAACCTACCCGGATGGACACCGCCCGCAAGAGCGAACGGCTGGAGTCCTTTTTCCGCACCCCGGCCGTGCGGCGCTATACCCTGCTGCTGTTGCAAATACTGATTGTGGCCGGCCTGCTGGCCGGCTGGGAAATCGGGGTACGCACCGGCGGCATCAGCAAGTTCCTGTTTGCCAGTCCCAGCATGGTGTGGGAGGTGCTGGTGCAACGCTTCCAGTCCGGCGAGCTGCTGGCCGATATCAACATCACCACCTGCGAGACGCTGATTGGTTTTGTGGTCGGGGCGGTCGGCGGGTCGATACTGGGGTTGCTGCTGTGGTATTCCCGGTTTATCTCGGATCTGGCCGCGCCGTTTATTGCCGCCGTCGGCGCCATCCCGGTACTGGCCATCGCGCCGATTACCATTATCTGGTTCGGCACCGAAATGCTGTCCAAGGTGGTGATCGTGGCCTTCTCCTGCG
Organism: Acerihabitans arboris; assembly: GCF_010131535.1. GTDB lineage: Bacteria > Pseudomonadota > Gammaproteobacteria > Enterobacterales > Enterobacteriaceae > Acerihabitans > Acerihabitans arboris. The sequence continues at coordinate 170,921 of NZ_WUBS01000002.1, read as the reverse complement.
TGGTGGTCTCGCTGACCACGTCCTATAAGGGCGCGTTGCGCACCGATCCGGACCTGATCAACCTACTGCGATCTTTCGATGCCTCGCGCACGGTGATTTTTATCAAGCTGGTGGTGCCGTCCGCCATGCTGTGGGTGGTGTCCGGCCTGCGCCTGAACGTCGGTTTCGCCCTGGTGGGCGCCATCGTCGGGGAATACATTTCCTCCGATGCCGGCGTCGGCCATATGATCCTGCTGGGCAGCTCCAATTTCGGCATGAATATCGTCCTGGCGGGCATTGTGCTGGTAATGATCATGATGCTGGTTTTCAACGGGTTAGTCGCTTTACTCGAACGTATGATTCTCTCATGGGAAAGGGCCTGAAAATGAACATAAGCAAGCGGATACGGGGTATTGCCCTGGCAGTTACACTGGGTGCGGTGGCGGGACCGGCGCCGGCGGCGCAAACGCCGGTGCGCATCAACCAGGCCTTTCAGTCCTTGCTCTACCTGCCGCTCTACGTCGCGCAGGAGCAAGGCTTTTTTAAACAGCAGGGCGTCGAGGTCAAGATCAGCACCGGTGGCGGCGGTTCCCAGTCCTGGGCGGCGGTGATCGGCGGTTCGGCGGATTTTTCCATTCAGGACCCGGTGTTTGTGCCGAAATCCCATGAAAATGGCGGTGGCGGGGTGGTGGTGGCCGGGGTGCAAAACGCGCCGACGGTATTTATCTTCGGCAAGGACGCCACGCCGCTGCAGAACAACCTGGGCTTTTTGTCCAACAAGAGGGTAGTGACCAGCCCGCAGCCCGACACCACCTGGGCGTTTATGAGTTATCTGATCAAACAGCATAACTTAAGCAATGTGAAGCTGGTGCACGTGGCGATCGGCAATGAAATCCCGGCGGTGGCGGCGGATCGCGCCGACTATGCGCTGGCGGTGGAACCGCAGACCTCGATGGCGGAAAGGCAGAACGGCCTGCATGTGGTGTACTCGTTCGCCGCCAACCAGGACTGGTTTCCCTTTGCGTTTTCAAGCCTGACCACCACCCAGGACTATATTGATAACAATCCCGCGCAGGCGCAGGGCGTGGTGACCGCCTTTGAGATGGCGTCGCGCTTTATTTACCGCAATACCGATCGCGCGGTGGAAATCGCCGCCAAATATTTCCCCAACGTGCCCAGGGATCTGGTGCGCGCCGCGGTGATGCGTGAAATCGAGGCCAAGGGCTATCCGGAGAACGTACTGGTATCGCAGAAAGCCTGGGACAACAATATGCAGATCGCGTTATATGCCAAAAATATCAAAGCCTATCCCTCCGAGGCCACTTCTTATCAAAATAATGTCAATGTCGCGCTGGCCACCAAGGCCAAGGCAATGGCCGACGCGGCTAAATAACCCTGAGCGTACGCCGTATTTATCGGCGCGCGCTTGCCGGAGGAGGACAATACGCCATGACCGAGCATGCAAAAAAACGCCTGGCCCTGCTGGGCGCCTTAAGCCAGGGGCATCAGGACGCGGTGCTGCCGACGCTTGAGGATTGGGTGGCGCGCGCCGACGCGTTAAGCCGGTTTGTTAACCAGCACCTGGACGCCACGGTATTGCCGATAACGGTACGGGTGTCGCCCCTGCAGCCCATTAATCCACGCCGAGGCTGAATTATGTCGGATATCCTGGATCTCTCTATTGGCGAAGCCGGACGGCAGGTGCGGCAAGGCCGGCTGAGTTTCCCCGAACTGGCCGGCGCCTGCCTGGACCGGGAGCGCCTGACCCGACGGCTTAATGCGTTTAGCGAAATCTATGAACGGCAGGCCGTTGAACTGGCCGAGGCCTACCAGACCCTGCTGCGCAATGGCTACGATCTGGGCCCCCTGCATGGGATCCCGCTGGCGCTGAAGGCCAATATCGATATCCAAGGCCATGAGATGCACGCGGGCAGCCGTATCCTGCAAGGGAATATGGCCGGCCGGGACGCGGTGGTCAGCCTGCGCTTAAAGCAGGCCGGCGCACTGATCCTCGGCACCACCACCATGCATGAGTTTGCCTGGGGCGGCACCACCGATAACCCGCATTATGGCGCTTGTCATAACGCCTGGGACGCCGCGCGCATTCCCGCCGGCTCCAGCGGCGGCTCGGGCGTGGCGGCGGCGGTGCGCAGCGCCTTCGCCACGCTCGGCACCGATACCGGCGGCTCCATCCGGCTGCCGGCCTCGATGAACGGCGTCACGGGGCTCAGGCCCGGCGTCGGGCGCATCAGCACCGAGGGTATTTTTCCCCTGGCATGGAGCATGGATACCGTCGGTCCGCTGGCCCGTTCCAGCGAAGAATGCGCGCTGGTGTATACCGCGCTGTCGGGTGAAACGCCGTTATCCCTGGACGACGCGCCCTATCCGCTGCGCATCGGCGTCATCGAGGACTACAGCGACCAGGGCCTGCAGCCGGATGTCGCGCGCGCCTGGCAACAGACCCTGGCGCTGTTCGGCGAGATGGGGGCGACGATCGCGCCGGTGCGGGTAGACGGTCTGGAGAACGCCGTCGATGCGCAGGTGATTGTCGATGCCGCGGAACCGAGCGCCGTCCATGGGCATTGGCTGCAATCCCGGCCGGAGGAGTACGGCGAGGACGTGCGCATGTTATTGCAGGCCGGCCTCGGCTTCAGCGCCGTGGAATATTTGCAGGCCCAGCGCTACCGGACCTGGCTGCGCCAGCAGCTTGAGCGGCTTTTTCGCCAGGTGGACGTTATCCTGACGCCGACGCTGCCGTTTACCGCGCCGCTTAGCGGACAGGCGCAGGTGGTGATTGATGGACAACCGGAAAGCGTACTGACCGGCAATATGCGCTTTACCTGCCTTCCCAGCCTGACGGCCATGCCCGCCCTGAGCCTGCCCGCCGGATTCGACGCGCAAAACCTGCCCATCGGCATGCAACTGATCGGGCCGGACGGCGGCGAGCAAATGTTGTTAAAGGTGGCGCACCATTTTCAGCAGCGTACCGATTTTCATCTGCGGCGTCCCCCCTGCATTAACGACAGCCTGTCGCCATAATGCCGCGCGGCTACCGCCGCCGCGCGCCAATAACGGCGATGGGCTATTGCCGGACGCCCTCGACCGATAGGATTAAGTCCACCTGCTGGGACGCCGGGCCCAGATCGGTGGTGATGTTAAAGTCTTTCAGCGCCAGGGTGCCCTGCGCTTCGAAACCCGCGCGGTAGCCGCCCCAGGGATCCTTGCCCCGGCCGGTTAACCTGGCTTCCAGCGTAATGGGCTTGGTCACGCCGTTTAACGTCAGGTTGCCGGTGATATCCCATTCATCGCCGTCTTTTTTCACCTGGGTGGATTCGAAGGTGGCCTGGGGAAATTTCGCCGCGTTCAGGAACTCCGCGCTCCTGAGGTGTTTGTCGCGTTCGGCGTGGTTGGTATCGACGCTTGCGGTATTGATCACCACCTTGACCTTGTCGGCGGCGGGATTGTCGTCGTCGAAGGTGAAGCCGCCGTCAAAATCCTTAAAGCCGCCGTAGAGCCAGCTATAACCCAGATGTTTGATCTTGAACAGCACAAAAGCGTGCTGGCCTTGTTTATCGATTTTATATTCCGCCGCGCCGGCGATGCCCGAGACGAATAACATCGTTGCCGTTGCCGTTGCCAGGACAAGGCTAGTCTTTTTCAGCATGGGGTCTTTCCTTATGATTCGCAGGTGGGTGGGGGCGACACCCAAGCATCCGCCTGAGCGTGATGTCGCCGTCGATAAAATGATGTTTTAACGCGGCCAGGCCGTGCAATACCGACAGGATCACCACGCACCACGCCAGGTAAAAATGGATATCGCCCGCCACATCGGCCTGACCTCCCAGGCCGCTAAGGGTCGCGGGAACGGAAAACCAGCCGAAGACATCGATGGGCTGTCCGTCGGCGGTGGAAATCAGATACCCGCTGGTCAGCAGGGCAAACAGCAGGATATACAAGGTCAAATGCGCCAGCGCCGCGCCGGCGCGCGTCAGCGGCGAGTAATGGCTGAGCGGTTCGGGGGGCGGGGACATAAAACGCCAGATCAGGCGCAGGATCATGACGGCGAAAAGAAGACAGCCGATGCTTTTGTGCAGTTCGGGCGCGCGATGATACCAGGTCGCATAATAACCCAGCGTCACCATCCACAGGCCAAGCGCAAACATGCCATACACGGCGAGCGCCACCAGCCAGTGAACGCCGATGCTGATATAACCGAAATTTTCGGCTGAATTACGCCAGCGCATAAGGCGTTTCTCCCGTGGTTTTTCGTTACCATTGGGCAATAAATAAAACATACTGAAATAAAAAAGCAATTATAAGCGATGTTAAAGACGTTAAAGTTTTGTAAATCAAAAAATGCGCTTTATTATCATGGCGTGGGATCGATTGGTAACGGCGGGGGGATGGCAAGCCCCGACGGTTAGAAAGGCTATTAAAGCGCTTGTTGTTATGCGGATATGAAATAACTATAGCGTTTAATGTCATTTACGCTCAGAGGACGGCTCCCCTACACTCGCCAACAGTTTGCCGAATCGACCTTATCCGGAGCTTGCCATGAAATTAGCCGTTTCCTCGTTGCTTTTCACCGCCCTGGCGTGCGCGTTCAACGCGCGGGCGACCACGCCGGCCGATACCTTGGTTATCGTCCAGTCCATCGACGACGCGTCCAGTTTTGACCCGGCGGAAGGATTTGAACTGACCACCGTGCAGTCGTTTAACAGTCTCTACCAGCGTCTGTTGCAATCCAATCCGCATAACCCTATCGAGCTAAAACCGACCCTGGCGGACAGTTGGCAAGCCGGCGCCGATAACCGCAGCCTGACCTTCACCCTGCGGCCGCATACCCAATTCGCCAGCGGCCATCCGCTGCGCCCGGAAGACGTGATCTTTTCGCTGTCACGGGTGATCAAGCTCAACCTGGAGCCGTCGTTTATCCTGACCCAGCTCGGCTGGAACGAAAAAAACGTCGACGGCATGCTGCAAAAGGTGGACGACAATAGGGTGAAGATTAGCTGGACCGCCGACGTCAGCCCCGCCTACGTCCTTAGCCTGCTGTCCGCTCCCGTTTCATCGATTATCGACGCCGAAGAGGCGCTGGCCCATCAGCAAAATAACGATTTCGGCCACGGTTGGCTGGGCCGGCATTCCGCCGGTACCGGTCCGTATAAGATCCGCAGCTATGTCCCCCATGAGGTGCTGGTCTTGCAGGCCAATCCAAGCTCGCCGGAAGGCGCGCCGAAGCTTGCCAACGTGTTGATCAAGAACGTGCCGGAACCGGCGGCGCGGCGGCTGCTGGTGGAGCAGGGCGATGCGGATATCGCGCGCAATCTTGGCGCCGATCAGATGGCGGCGTTAACAGGCAAGTCCGGGGTCACACCCATGGCCGTTCCCATGGCGTCGCTGTATTTCCTGCAGTTTAACGCCGACGCTTCGCCGGCGCTGAAAAATCCGGCGTTCTGGGAGGCCGCGCGTTATCTGTTTGACTATCACGGCATTGCCGAAGACCTGATGAAAGGGCAATTCCAGGTGCACCAGTCCTTCCTGCCCGACGGGTATCCGGGCGCGCTGAGGGACGAGCCGTACCGCTACGATCCGGAAAAAGCCAAACAGATCCTGGCCAAGGCCGGGCTGGCCAACGTCAGCTTCACGATTTCCGTCAGCAACCAGCCGCCCTACCTGGACATCGCCCAGGCGTTGCAGGGCAGTTTCGCCAAAGGCGGCGTGGCCGTGGACGTGGCGCCCGGGCTGAGCTCGCAGATATCAACCAGCGTGAAAAGCCACAATTACCAGGCAACGCTGACCTCCTGGGGCCCCGACTATTTTGATCCCAATACCAACGCCGCCGCGTTTGCCTATAATCCGGAAGACGGCAGCAAAACCCTGGCCTGGCGCGCCAACTGGCATATTCCCGAACTGAGCAAACAGACGCTGGCGGCCACGGCGCAAAGCGATCCGCACCGGCGGGTGGAGATGTATCGGCAGATGCAAAAGCAGGTCATGCAAAGTTCGCCTTATGTCATCGGCTTACAGGCGCGCAACCTGATTGCGGTGCGCGATAACCTGAAAGGCTATATCCAGGGCATCAACCCGGATATGGTGTTTTACAGCCGGGTCACCAAATAATGTCGGCGTCGACGCCTTCGGCCGGCCTCGGCCGGCAAAGCTGGCGCTGGTCGGGCAACATCCTGACCGGCGCGCTGTCATTGGCGATGACGCTGCTCGGCCTGCTGGTTTTTACGTTTACGCTCTCGCAAATGGCGCCGATTGATCCGGCGCTGCAGATGGCGGGCGACCACGCCAGCGAAGCCACCTATGCCCAGATTCGCCGCCAGCTCGGCCTGGACCAATCCCTGCCGACGCAGTTCCGGCTTTATCTGCAACACCTGGTGCGCGGCGATATGGGCATCTCGCGCATTACCGGCCAGCCGGTGATTGACGATTTACTGCATACCTTTCCCGCGACGCTGGAACTGGCCACCTGCGCCATCCTGTTCGGCGCCATCGGCGGTATTGCGCTGGCGCTGCTGGCCGCCTGGAAGCCGGGCAACTGGCTCGATTCCATCGCCCGCCTGGTTTCGCTGCTGGGGTATTCGGTGCCGGTATTCTGGCTGGGCCTGCTGGGATTGCTGCTGTTTTACGCCGTACTGCACTGGGCCAGCGGGCCGGGCCGGCTGGATGATATTTATCTCTATACCCTGGAGCCGAAAACCGGTTTTGTGCTGGTGGATACCTGGCTATCCGGCGATCGCGCCATGTTCCGCAACGCCATCAGCCACCTGTGGCTGCCGGTTACCGTGCTCGGGCTGCTGTCGATGGCCGGCATTACCCGCCTGCTGCGGGCGTTGCTGCTGGAGGAGAGCAACAAAGAGTATGTGGTGCTCGCGCGCTCGAAGGGCGCCGGGCGGCTGCGTATTTTATTGCGCCATATTTTCCCCAACGTGCTGGGGCCGCTGGTGACCGTGCTGTCGCTCTCCTACGCCAGCCTGCTCGAGGGCGCGGTGCTGACCGAAACGGTGTTCGCCTGGCCCGGCGTGGGCCGCTACCTGACCGGCGCGCTGTTTGCCTCCGATACGCCGGCGATCCTGGGCGCCACGCTGCTTATCGGCCTCTGCTTTGTGTTGCTTAACGCCCTGGCCGATGCCCTGACTTATTTAATCGATCCACGAACCCGATGACGCAATCGATGACCGACTCATCCCTGCCGGCGCGAGACGGCGGAACGCCTGACTCGCCGCCGGCCACCTTTATCCGCCGCCGGCGCCTGACGGCGTTAACCGTTGGCGGCGCCATGGCGGCCGTTTTGGTGCTGATGGCGCTGTTTGCGCCCTGGCTGGCGCCCTTTGATCCGAACGTTCAGGAAATCGGACAACGCCTGCTGCCGCCTTCCGCCCATCATTGGTTAGGCACCGATGGCTTCGGCCGCGACCTGCTGTCGCGGGTGATTTACGGCGCGCGGCCGACGCTTATCCTGGTGGCGCTGATCCTGGTGCTGACGGTGCCGGTCGGCCTGCTGATCGGCATCGGCGCCGGTTATCTCGGCGGCTGGACCGAGCGGGTGCTGATGCGCGTTACCGACATCGTGCTGTCGCTGCCAAGCCTGGTGATCGCGCTGGCCCTGGTGGCGGTGATGGGACCGGGGCTGATGAACGGCGCGCTGGCGCTGGCATTGACCAGTTGGCCGGCTTTTGCCCGCCAGTCGCGCGCCGAAACGCTGGGGCTGCGCCGCAGCGATTACCTGGCGGCGGCGCGTATGCAGGGCATCGGCGGCATGCGGCTGATGTCCGGCCATATCCTGCCGCTGTGCCTGCCCAGCGCCGTGGTGCGCGCGGCGCTAAGCCTGGGCGGCATTATCCTGTCCGCCGCCGGCCTCGGCTTCCTGGGCATGGGCGTTCGTCCGCCGACCGCCGAATGGGGATCGATGGTAGCCGAAGGCAGCAAAGTGATCTTCGATCAGTGGTGGGTGGCCGCCGCGCCCGGCGGCGCCATCCTGCTGGCCAGCCTGGCGTTTAACCTGCTGGGCGACGGCCTGCGCGATAAAATGGATACCCGCAATGCCAACCGATAACACCTCGCTTCTAGTCGCGGACCGGCTTAGCGTCATCCTGCCTGACCGGCGGCCCCTGCCGCTGGTGAAGTCCATTTCATTTCGTCTCGGTCAGGAACGAGTGGCGCTGGTCGGTGAGTCGGGATCCGGGAAATCACTGACGGCGCGGGCGCTGATGGGCCTGCTGCCTTATCCGTTAACCGTCCAGGCGGGCCGGCTGAGCTTTGGCGGCCTGGATTTGACGCGGATGGCAAGCCGTCAATGGAACCAGCTGCGCGGCAATCGCATCGCCATGGTGATGCAGGATCCGAAGTATGCGCTCAACCCCGGCCAGACCATCGCCACGCAGGTGATCGAACCTTTGCTGCTGCATACCCGGCTCGGCCGGGCCGAGCGTAATGAAAAAATGCTCGATATGCTGGCGGCGGTGGGGCTGCCGGATCCCAAAACCCTGGGCCGGCGCTACCCCCACCAGCTTTCCGGCGGCATGGGCCAGCGGGTGATGCTGGCGATAGCGCTGATCAATCACCCGGACTTGCTGATTGCCGATGAGCCGACCTCGGCGCTGGATCATGAAATGCGCGATCAGGTGCTGAACCTGATGGAAAAACTGGTGGCGGAGCGCAATATGGGGCTGTTGCTGATAAGCCATGACTTACAGCAGGTGGCCCGGCATTGCGAACGGGTGCTGGTGATGTATCAAGGCCAATTGGTTGACCAACTGCCGGCCGGCGGGCTGGCCAGCGCCACCCATCCCTACACGCGCACCCTGTGGTCGTGCCGTCCCTCGGCGGCGACCCACGGCCTGCGCCTGCCGGTGCTGGATCGGGCGGCGCTGGAGGCGATGGAATGACCGGTCCCGCAGTGCAGCTTGCCCACCTTAACGTCTCGCACCGGCAGGGCAACCGCGTCCGTACCGTGGCGCATGATATCAACCTGTCCGTCCAGCCGGGAGAGTGCTTTGGCCTGGTGGGCCCGTCGGGGTGCGGTAAATCATCGCTGCTGTGGGTGCTGGCCGGGTTAAACAGCGGCTGGAGCGGCGAAATGCGCCTGCTGGGAGACAGCATCAGGCCCGGCAAACCCTTTACCGGCATCCTGCGGCGCAACGTGCAGATGGTGTTCCAGGATCCTTATTCGTCGCTGCATCCCAAACACAAACTGCTCAGGACGCTGGCCGAACCGCTTAAGCTGCTGAGGGAAGACCATATTACCGATAAGATTGTCGCGGGCTTTCGCCAGGTGGGGCTGGATCCGGACATGATAACCCGCTATCCGCACCAGCTTTCCGGCGGCCAGCGCCAGCGCGTGGCCATCGTGCGCGCGCTGTTGCTGCAACCGAAGCTCCTGTTGCTCGATGAACCCACCTCCGCCCTGGATATGTCGGTGCAGGCGGAAATCCTCAATGTGCTGAACGACCTGAAGGCCCGGGGCAACCTGACCATGATCCTGGTAAGCCACGATCGCGACGTTATCGATCATATGTGCGACCGGGGCGTATCCATGGCGCAGGGACGGATTGTGTAGGGCGGGAGCTGGAAAATGCCCGCCTTAAGTCCCTGCCCGGACCCTCGGCCGGGTAACGTCATCTAGGACTGTTAACCGCGCGCCCGGCGGACCGGGGATTATTGATGATGGCGTATTGCCTCGATAAACCTGGCGAAGGCGGTGGTATGCTGTTTCCGGCTGGGGTAATAGAGGTAATAACCCGGGAAATACGGGCACCATGCTTCCAGCACCCTGACCAGTTGCCCGCTCGCCAGTTCGTCTCTTATCGTATCATCCGGCACGTAGGCCAGGCCGAAACCGGCCACCGCGGCATCAATGCGCTGTCGCAGGCAGTTAAAGGTTAGCTGGCCGTCGACCCGGACCTTTAACTCCCGATGGTCTTTTTCGAATTCCCACGCATAGAGTCCGCCCAGGGTGGGCAGGCGCATATTAATACAACGGTGATGCTGTAATTCCTGCGGGGTGGCCGGTATGCCTTTATGGTCCAGATAAGCGCCGGCGCCGACCACCGCCATACGCATCATCGGACCGACGCGCACGGCGACCATATCCCTGGCGACCTGTTCACCCAGGCGAATGCCGGCATCATAGCGCCCGCTGACAATATCCGTCAGGCCGTTATCGACGGTGATTTCAACATGGATATCCGGATAATCGGCCAGGAAACTTTTTAATACCGGCCAAAGGACGGAATCCACCGCATGTTCGCCGGCGCTGATCCTGATATTGCCCGCCGGCCGGTCGCGCATTTCACCCAGGGCAACCAGTTCGCGTTCAATTTCGGCGAAACGGGGGCCGAGCGAATTCAGCAAACGTTCTCCGGCCTCGGTGGGCGCCACGCTGCGCGTGGTCCGGGTTAACAACCGGAGTTCCAGACGTTCTTCCAGGCTGCGAAGGGAATGACTCAACGCCGACTGCGAAATACCGAGTATAGCCGCCGCTTTGGTGAAGCTCCGCTCTTTTGCCACCACCAGGAAAGATAGCAAATCATTAAAGTTTTCTCTTAGCATTCAGTTACCCGGGTGGTCAGCATAATTATTATTACTCTTATTCAATACATCTGCGTCTATTACCGCCGACGCTGCAAGATCGCTAGCCAGGACATTAATCCTGCCGGGCGGCGTATGCCCGCGAGCGACGTAAAACAGCGCTGCGTTATCGGCAGGCTGATGGGCCATGATAACCCGGCGGTTTGACGGACAGCGGCGCTACATTACTGCCGGTACTGCTCGTCGGTGACCTTTTCCAACCAGTCGACCGCTTTGCCGTCCTGGGATTCGGCAATCGCGATATGCGTCATGGCCGAGGCCGCCGACGCGCCGTGCCAGTGTTTAACCCCCGCTTCAATCCAGACGATATCGCCTTTGTTCATGGCCTGAGCCGGTTTACCCCATTCTTGCACCAGCCCCTGGCCCTCGGTCACAATCAGCGTCTGGCCCAACGGATGGGTGTGCCAGGCCGTCCGGGCGCCTGGCCCGAAACTGACGGTGGCGCCGCCGACGCGCGCGGGCGCCGTCGCCTGGAAGGGGGAGTTGATACTCACCGTACCGGTAAAATAGCTCTCGGGACCACTGGCAGTGGGTTTAGAGCCGCTTTTGATAATATCGATCATGTGTGTTTCCTCTGCAATGGTGGCCGATTTTCGCTTTAGGCTGGCAGTGAACGCGCCCGTTTTATACGGATGCCACCTTTAGGATAAAGCAAACAGGATTCATGACTAAGGGACATTTATTGCTAGGACCTATGACTTAAGCTCATAAATCCCCCGGCTTAACTTCAATAGCCTATTAAGGTGCTGGAGATTAGCGACCTACATTAAAAATTATATTTAACTTCAATGAATTAAAACTTTAGCCTTCCGCCGGCCCAAACGCGCCGCACTGATTACCGTACCGTTATGCGTTTTTGCGCCTGTCGGCTACTTTGACCCGCGTGGGTTAACCTGGGCTGATTAGATAACGCATTGATGAATATTGTTCATAGGCCTATTTTCTCCGCGCCGCTAACCCTTGGATGCCGGTTCTGCTAACGTTAATCATCGACCGGGGGTAACCGTTGGGGACGGCGGTTAATCCATTTCCCGGTAACCATGATGATGCTCGCGGGCCGTTCAAACAACAAAACCGTTCAATACCGTTCCCGATGACGGGTATGCCGGGATAATTCCCGATGGAGAAAAAAATGCAGAAAAGAATGCTTGGCAACAGCAACCTGGAAGTGTCGGCCCTTGGCCTGGGGTGCATGGGCCTGAGCCATGGCTACGGACCGGCGCAAGGCCGGCAGGAGGCTATCGCGCTTATCCGCGCCGCCGTCGAACGCGGCGTGACCTTTTTCGATACCGCGGAAGTCTACGGCCCGTTTACCAATGAAGACGTGGTAGGAGAGGCGCTGGCGCCGGTGCGCGATCGGGTGGTGATTGCCACCAAGTTCGGTTTCGACCTGCCGAGCGCGGACGGCAAGCAGCACCTTAACAGCCGGCCGGAGCATATCAGGCAGGTGGTCGAGGCGTCGCTGAAACGCCTGCGGACCGATGTTATCGACCTGCTGTATCAGCATCGCGTGGATCCCGACGTGCCCATCGAGGATGTGGCCGGTACGGTCAAACAGCTGATCCAGGAAGGCAAGGTAAAACATTTCGGCCTGTCCGAGGCGGGCGCGCAGACCATCCGCCGCGCCCACGCGGTGCAGCCGGTGACCGCCCTGCAAAGCGAGTACTCCTTGTGGTGGCGCGAGCCGGAGACGGAAATCCTGCCGACGCTTGAGGAGCTGGGCATCGGCTTCGTGCCTTTCAGCCCGCTCGGCAAAGGTTTTCTTACCGGCGCCATCGATAAGGATACCGCCTTCGACAGTAACGATTTCCGTAACATCGTGCCGCGCTTTTCCGCGGCGGCGCGTGCTGCCAACCAGGCGCTGGTCGATGTGCTCGGCGAGCTTGCGGCAGGCAAGCAGGTTACGCGCGCGCAGATCGCCATTGCCTGGCTGCTGGCGCAGAAACCGTGGATTGTACCGATCCCCGGCACCACCAAGCTGCATCGCCTGGAGGAAAACCTGGGCGCCGTCGACGTGGCGCTGACGCCTGGCGATCTGCGCGAAATCAACCGCGTCGTATCGCACGTCACCGTGCAGGGCGATCGTTATCCGTCCGATCTGCAGAAAAACGTCGGCCGCTAAGCACGCCGCCCCGTCGGGGACGATGAGGGGGCGGCGAACGGCGGGCGGTGGTTAATACACCAGCGTCCGTCCTTGCGGGTTTCGGTCGCGGCGATATAGACGCCCTGCGCATCGCGCACGATGGCCTGGGCGCCGCCGAAGCCGTGGATCTGTAGCGGATCTTCCACGATAAGCTGATGTCCCATGGCGCGCAGGGCGGCCAGGGTATTGCGATCCAGCGACGGTTCCACCATCACCTCGCGTCTTTTCACCACCCGCCAGCGCGGCGCGTCGATGGCCGCCTGCGGATTCTGCCGGTGCCGCATAATGCGCAGCGCCAGCTGGAGATGTCCCTGCGCCTGCATGGATCCCCCCATCACGCCGAACGACATTAACGGCTGCCCGTTACCGTCCAGGGCAAACGCCGGGATAATGGTATGTAAGGTCCGCTTGTTGCCGGCGAGGCAATTGGGGTGCCCTGGCTCCAGCACAAAACTGGCGCCGCGGTTTTGCAGGCTGATGCCGGTATCCGGCACCACGACGCCGGACCCGAAACCCATATAGCTGAACTGGATAAAGGACACCATCATGCCGTCGGCATCGGCGGTGGACAGATACACCGTGCCGCTTTGCCGGGGCGCGCCGATGGCCGGCGCCCGTCCCGCGGGCGCCGGCGGGAATCATGTAGGGTAACGTCGTTGGACGGAGGGGGACGCACCACGGCCGGGCAAAATATGCACCGCGCCGCGTCAGGGTGTTACCGAAGGTAAGCAGGCTGAAATCATGGCCGCGCCCTATACGGCGCAGCCGGGGTCATTAATATCTTTCGAGCCAGTGGGCGTAAGGGGCGGGCAGCGTCCAGGAGGGGCGCTCAACCTTCAGCTCGCGCGCCGCGTGATAGCTCCAGTGGGGGTTGGCCAGATGCGCCTTGCCCACCATGACCAGATCCAGCTGCTGGTCCCGAATGGATTTTTCGGCCAGGTCCGGCGTGCCAAAACCCCAGGCGGAGGCCACCGGAATGCCGGCTTCCCCGCGCACCCGTTTGGCAATCGGGCCCATAAACGCCGGTCCCCACGGGATGTTGGCGTCAGGGGTGGAGAAGCCGATGCTGACGCTGAGCATATCCAGCCCGCCCTCTTTGAAGCGCCTGGCCAGTTCGATGGATTCAGTCAGGGTTTGCTCGTCGCGCCCGTCGAATTCAAGCACGCCGAAGCGGGCGGTCAGCGGCAGATGTTCCGGCCAGACTTCGCGCACCGCCGCCAGGGTTTCCAGCAGGAAACGGCTGCGGTTTTCCACGCTGCCGCCGTATTGGTCGGCGCGCTGGTTGGAGTGGGCGGAGAAGAAGCTTTGGGCCAGGTAACCATGGGCGAAATGCAGCTCCAGCCACTCGAAGCCGGCGTCGCGCGCCCGGCGCGCCGCGGCCACGAAATCATTACGTACCCGGCTTATGTCATCCAGGGTCATGGCTTTCGGCACCTTGGGCAAATTGGCGCCAAAGGCGATAGCGGACGGCGCAATGGTCTGCCAGCCGCGCGGATTGCCCTCGGCGATATGGTCGTCGCCTTCCCAGGGAATATTGGCGCTGGCCTTGCGGCCGGCATGACCAATCTGGATGCCGGGCACGGCGCCCGCCGCCTTGATGGCCCGCACCACCGGCACAAACGCCTGGGCCAGGGAGTCGTTCCAGATACCGGCGCAGCCTGGGGTGATGCGGCCCTCCGGGGATACCGCGGTCGCCTCGACGATCACCAGTCCGGCGCCGCCGCGGGCGAGGGCGGCCAGGTGGACCTGATGCCAGTCGTTGATCAGGCCGTCATTGGCGGAATACATGCACATAGGCGGAACCGCGATGCGGTTGCGCAGCGTAACGTCCTTGAGTTTAAACGGTTGAAATAAGGCGGACATGGGCTTTTCCTGTATTTGAGTGGGTCGATCGTACAACATTTCTTTATTCTGTAATTCGATAATATTCGAATTATGGCTTTTTGACAAGCCATTCGCTATACTCGGGTCATGCGCCCATTCAAACATCCGTCCATCACTGAATTCGCCCTTGAGCGCGTGCTTTACGCCTTGAGCGATCCGCTGCGACTGGACATAGTGCGGCGGCTGGACCAACTGGGCGAGGCCAGCTGCGGCGAGCTGGACGGCGGCCGGCCCAAATCCAGCGTTTCCCACCATTTTCGCGTATTGCGCGACGCGGGGCTGGTCTATACCCATAATGTCGGCACCACGCATATGAATACGCTGCGCCGCCGGGAGATGCAGGATCGTTTTCCCGGACTACTGGCGGCAATACTGGCGCAACATTAATTCCCGGACGGCGGGCGTCAGCCGCGCGGCTTATCCTCGATTCACCGCTCACCGCATAGTGTTTCTGTTCTAATGCCCAATGCTGGCCGCGATGCCGCGTCTCGTTACCGGCGATGGCGACGCGCGCCCGTTTTTATTCATTTCCGACTTCCCGCCAGATTTGTGATCCCTATCCTGCCGCCCAAAAAATAACTGTGAGTAACATCACATTAATATTTCATTAACATACCTACCATTGGTATTACCACTGGTTAGGGTTGATTGATGACTGATGATGATTAAACGCGGGAACGAAAAACAGGAAACGGGCAACGGCTATGATCGCGTGGTCGGCTTTTTGCGCGAGCAACTGCTGTCGGGGGAACTGAAGGCGGGGGACTGCCTGCTGCCGGAGCGCGAGCTTTCCTCCCAGCTCGGCGTGAGCCGGCCGGTCTTGCGCGAAGCGCTGCGCGCGCTGGCGATGATTGGCGCGGTGGAGATCAGGCACGGCATCGGCACGGTGGTGAAAAAACCCAGCGTGTCGATACTGGGCGAGTTTTTCACCTTTGTGCTGGCGCACCAGGCGGACGTTATCGACGACGTCATGCAGGCGCGCATCGCCATTGAGCGGCAGGCGGTACGGCTTGCCTGCCGCCGGGCCACCCAGGGCGATTATGACCGGTTGGCCGAATGCCTGCGCGCCATTATCGAAACCATCCATACCCCGGAAGTGGGCGGCCTGGCGGATTTTCATTTTCACGAATCCATTGTACTCGCGTCGGGCTCGGCCACGCTTATCAGCATTTATCAATCCATCAGCGCGCTGATGATGCGTTCGCATCTTGATCGGCGGGAACAAATCATCCAGGTCGAGGGCATCGAGGAATTTCTTATCGATCACCATCGCGCCATTTTTGCCGCCATTGTCGAGCGCGACGAAGCGCGGGCCGACGATCTGCTCGGGCGTCACTTCGAGATTGGCGCGGACTTCCGCCGCCGCGCCACCATCCGCATGGCGGGCGCGGCGCCTTTTTCCGAATAAACCACCCCCTACAAGGAATCCCGAATGAATATCGTTATTGGCAGCGATCACGCCGGCTTCCGGCTTAAGCAGGAACTGGCCGATTGGCTGCGCGAGACCGGTCATCAGGTGGATGACATCGGCAGCCACACGCCCGATCCGGTCGATTTTCCCGATATTGCCCATGCCCTGTGCGGCAAGGTGCGCCAGGACGCGAGCCGCCGGGGCATTCTGGTGTGCGGCACCGGCGTGGGCGCCGTGATTGCGGCTAATAAAATCAACGGCATCCGCGCCGCCGTGTGTCACGATATTCATTCAGCGCATCAGGGCGTAGAACATGACGACCTCAACGTGATGTGCCTGGGCGCGCAAATTGTCGGGCCATGGCTGGCGCGCGATCTGATCGACGCGTTTCTCCAGGCCCAATTTGTCCGCGATGAGGATTTCGTGCGCCGCGTCGACAAACTTAACCGACTTGAACAACAAAACCGATCAGGGGAGAACCGATTGCCATGAGCCATTCAACCATCTCAACAACAGCAACAGCCAGCGGTACCGTCGGTTTTCTCGGCCTGGGCGTCATGGGGCGCGAAATGGCCCGCAATCTTGCCCAGGCCGGATTCCTGGTGCGCGCTTACGATGTCCTGCCCGCGGCGGTTGAACCGTTGACGGCGTATGGCGTGGAGGCGGCGCGGGATGTCGGCGGCGCGGTGCGCGACGCCGACATCGTGATATCCATGCTGCCGGACACGCCGCAGGTGGAAGACGTGGTGCGGGGGAGCGGGGGACTGCTGGCCTGCCCGCCGCGCGGCGGGCTGTATGTGGATATGAGCACCATTGCCCCGGACGCCACGCGCCGGATGAGCCAGGCGCTGGCGGCGGCGGGCGTGACCATGCTCGACGCGCCGGTATCCGGCGGGCCGGTGGGGGCGAAAAATGCCGCCCTGAGCATTATGGTCGGCGGCGACGCCGAAGGATTCGCGCGCGCCGAACCCTTTTTGCGGGCGATGGGCACCACCATCAACCATGTCG
This sequence comes from Acerihabitans arboris, assembly GCF_010131535.1. Taxonomy (GTDB): domain Bacteria; phylum Pseudomonadota; class Gammaproteobacteria; order Enterobacterales; family Enterobacteriaceae; genus Acerihabitans; species Acerihabitans arboris. The sequence continues at coordinate 153,897 of NZ_WUBS01000002.1, read as the reverse complement.
GCCTGTCGGGCGCCGGCCAGACGGTCAAGCTGTGCAACCAGCTGATCTGCGGCATCAATATCCAGGCCATTTGCGAAGCGTTGGCGCTGGGCCGGGCCTACGGCATCGACCTGGACCAGATGCGCCAGGTGCTGCTGGGCGGTTCGGCGGCGTCCTGGATGCTCGACAAGCTGGGCGCGGCGATGATTGCGGGCGATACCTCGGCCGGCTTTCGCATCGATTTGATGATGAAGGATTTGCGCCTGGTGCTGGAAGCGGCGCAGAAGCGTCCGGTGCCGCTGCCGGCAACCGCGCTGGTGGCGACACAATACCAGGATGCGCAGGCGCATGGCGAAGGGTCACATGGCAATCAGGCGCTGTTTAAGGTTTACGACCGGATGACCGGGCGGGAAACTGCGGACGCGACAAAATAGGTACCGGTTATGAAGCTTGATTTCACGGCGATTTTCACGCAATGGCAGATGCTGATGGACGGCGCCTTGCTGACCGCGCAGCTGGCGGTCATCACCACCCTCTGCGGTTTTCTGATTGGGACCCTGTGCGCCATTGCGCGCCGTTCCCAATGCGCCTGGTGCTCCCGCATCGCGGGGGTGTATATCGAGGCCATCCGCAATACGCCTTTCCTGGTGCAGATCTTCCTGGTGTATTTTGGATTGTCCAGCCTGGGCTTCTCGTTTTCGGCCTTTACCGTCTCGGTGATTGCGTTGACGATTAACGTCGGCGCCTACACCGCGGAAATCGTGCGCGCGGGGTTTGAGTCGATCCATAAGGGGCAGTGGGAAGCGGCGGAAACGCTGGGGTTGTCAGCCTGGCAGCAATACTGGCATGTGGCGCTGCGACCGGCGATAGAACGCGTTTATCCTTCGCTCACCAGCCAGTTTATCCTGCTGATGCTGGCCTCGTCCGTGACCTCGCAGATTTCGACCGAGGAACTGACGGCCACCGCCAACTTTATCCAGTCGGAGACCTATCGCCCGTTCGAAACCTTCTTTGTCGTCGCCGGCATTTACCTGGGCTTATCGTTTTTAATGCGCTTTGCGTTTTGGCTGGTGGGGCTGCTGGCCTTTCCCCGCCGCCGCCGCCTCGGCACCAACATTTGAGGAGCAAGACATGAATTCCTCCCTTAACATGGCCCATATCCAATTCCTGCTGGAAGGCGCTTTCTGGACTGTTATCCTGTCGCTGATGGCGTTTGGCGGCGGTGGGCTGGTCGGTTTTCTGGTGGCCCTGGGCCGCATCGCGCCGCTGCGCGGCGTGCGTTTTGTGGTAAGCGCCTACGTCCAGCTTATCCAGGGAACCCCGCTGCTGATTATCATGTTCATGATTTATTTCGGCCTGCCGTCGCTGGGGTTTAACATTTCGCCGCTGTTAGCCGCCGGGGTCTCGCTGACCCTTTATGCCAGCGCTTATCTGGGCGAAATCTGGCGCGGCTGCCTGCAGGCGGTGCCGCGCGCGCAGTGGGAAGCGGCGGAATGCCTGGCGCTGTCCCGCACGCAGCGCCTGCTCAAGGTGATTTTACCGCAGGCCGTCAGGCTGGCGACGCCGCCCACGGTCGGGTTTTCGGTACAGATCATCAAAAACACCTCGCTGGCGTCGGTGGTCGGTTTCGTTGAGCTGGCGCGGGCCGGGCAGCTTATCAACAACTCGATATTCGAGCCGTTTATTACTTACCTGATTGTCTCCTTCCTCTATTTTTGCCTGTGTTTTCCTGTTTCGGTATTGAGTCGCCGGCTCGAGCGCCGCGCCTTGGTTAACAAAACGGCGCGGCAAAACGCCGCGATTGCCACAACCGCATGAGCGTTAAAGGAAATCATTATGTCGATTATCGTGCTCAACAACGTGAAAAAAAGCTTTGGACCGGTGCCGGTGCTCAACGATGTGTCTTTTTCGGTGGATCGGGGACAGGTGGTGGCGCTGATCGGCGCCAGCGGTTCGGGAAAAAGTACCGCCCTGCGTTGTATCGATCGGCTGGAGCAGATTAACGGCGGCAGCATCGAGGTCTGCGGGCATCGCGTCGAGGATCCGCATCTCGATCTGCGCAAACTGCGCCAGGATGTCGGAATTGTGTTCCAAAGCTACAACCTGTTTCCCCATTTAACCATTGAGCAAAATATTACGCTGGGGCCGGTCTCGGTAAAAAAACAGTCGAAAACCGACGCCAAGCGCCTGGCGCACTCGGTGCTGGAGCAGGTCGGGCTGGCCGACAAGGCGGATAACTACCCGGAGCAGCTTTCCGGCGGCCAGCAGCAGCGCGCGGCCATCGCCCGTTCGCTGGCGATGAAACCGAAGGTGATGCTGTTTGACGAGGTAACCTCCGCGCTCGATCCCAAACTGACCGGCGAAGTGCTGCGCGTTATCGAGCGGCTGGCCGGCAGCGGGATGACCATGATCATGGTGACCCATGAGATGAATTTTGCCCGGCGTATCGCCGACAAGGTGGTGTTCATGCACCAGGGCACCGTGCACGAAAGCGGCAATGCCGCCATTTTAAAACAGCCTGCCACATCCGAGCTGCAAGATTTTATCGCCAACGAGCTGTAGGCCGGCGACGGTAAAACATCAGACAACCCTGGAGAAAGAACTATGCGTACCATAAGACAGATAGCGGTAATGGGCACCCTGTTTTGTTTGCTGGCGTTTAACCCCGCCGCCGCGGCGTCGGATTCCTGGCAAGAGATCAAGGATCGCGGCACGCTGCGGGTGGCCACCGATCTTTCCATTCCGCCGTCCGGCATGCTGGACGCCGGCCTGAAGCCGATTGGATCGGACGTTGAGACGGCGCAGTTATTGGCCAGTGACTGGGGGCTGAAGCTGCAGTTTATTGAAACCACCGGCCCGACCAGGATCCCGAACCTGCAAACCGGCAAGGCGGATATCGTAATCTCGACCCTGTCGGTGACCCCGCAGCGCGCGCAGGTGGTGGACTTTACGCGCGCGTACGCCGGGTTACGTTCGGTGATAGGCGCGCCGGCGGCAACCAATATCAAGGACTGGAACGACCTGAAAGGCAAGGCGATTACCGTGACGCGCGGCACTACCCAGGACACGCAGCTGAGCGCGGAGGCGGCGAAACGCGGCTTTAGCGTGCAGCGCTATGACGACGACGCCACGCTGGTCACCGCGGCGGTGAGCGGGCAGGCTTTCGCGGTGGCGACGTCGGCTACCCTGGTCAACCAGATCAAGAAACAGGATCCTAAGCTGGCGTTTGAACCGAAGATGACGTTGCAGGTGTTTGATCTGGCGATTGGCGTGCCGAAGGGCCAGCCGGAGCTGAAAGCCAGGCTGGATGAATGGATTGCCGCCAACCTGAAAAATGGCAAACTGAACGCCATCTATCAAAAATACCATGGCGAGCCGATTCCACGGGAAATCATTAACCGGTAAATCCGCGGGTGGCGGGCCTGCGCGACCTTTGATTTAACATCGACGATAACAGGCCTGCCGTGCCATGGGGCGTTCTCCCGTCAACCGGCCAGGGTCAATATAGGCGCAGGGGCCTTAGCCGGGGAGATATAACCGGCTTTTATCCACCGAACCGAACAGGGCCATTTTATTGGCAATCACCCGGGCCGCGGCCTGCATCGGTTTAATATAAAGTGCGTTGGGTTCATGATCGCCGCTTTTCAGCTCCTGCTCCAGCGAGACGAAAAAGGCCTTTTTCATCTCGCTGGAAATATTGATCTTGCCGACGCCATAACGGATGGCTTCGGCCACCTCGCTGTCTTTGTTGCCGGAACCGCCGTGCAATACCAGCGGAATAGACACTAATTGCCTGATTTGCTGCAGCCGCTCGATATCCAGCTTGGGTTGTTTACCCTTGGGATATAAGCCGTGAGACGTGCCGATGGCCACCGCCAGGGTATCCACCCCGGTCCGTTCGGCGAAGATCTGCGCCTGCCGCGGGTCGGTAAACAATATCTCAGCCGTGCCGCCTTCCGCGCTGCCGTTCATCGCGCCGATGGTCCCCAGCTCCGCCTCGACCGAGATGTTCAGCGCATGGGCGATTTCAACGATTTTTTGCGTGACGCGGATATTGCCGTCAAAATCCTCGCAGGAAGCGTCGATCATCACCGACGTAAAACCGGCATAGATGGCCTGCATGACTTCCCGCAGGTTGCGTCCGTGGTCCAGATGAATCACCACCGGCACGCTGGCATTGATGGCCAGGGTCCTGAGATAGACGATAAAATCGGCGCCGGTAAAACGCATCTCGTCGGGATGGATTTCCAGGATCACCGGCGAGGCGTGTTCTTCCGCCGTTTCAATCACCGCGCGGGCAAATTCCGCGCTGGCGATATTAAAGGCGCCAACGCCGAATTTATGTTGGTTGGCCACTGTCAGTACGTCTTTCATGGTATAGAGCATAGCGATTATCCTTCCTGAAGGGACTGGGGAACATCTTTCTTGATAAAAAGCAGAATGAGCGCGGTAAGCAATGACCCGGCGGCAATGGCGAAGCTATAGGCCAGCACGTTGGTAATCACGTTGGGAATAAACATCACGAAAATACCGCCGTGGGGCGCCCGCGAGGCGCAGCCCAGCATCATGGACAGCGCGCCGGCCAGTCCTGAGCCGCAGACGATGGCCGGTATCACCCGAAAAGGATCGGCGACGGCAAACGGAATGGCGCCTTCGGTAATAAACGATAGGCCGAGGATGTAGGTAACCTTGCCGGTCTCGACTTCCTGGCGGGTGAACTTCCTTTTAAACAAGGTGGTCGCCAGGGCAATGCCCAGCGGCGGCACCATGCCGGCGGCCATGCAGGCGGCGATCGGACCGTATATGCCGCTCGACATTAGCCCGATGGCAAACATGCAGACCGTTTTATTCAGCGGGCCGCCCATATCGAATGCCACCATCATGCCGAATAACAAGCCGAGGATGGCTGAGTTGGCATTACCCAGCGAATTGAGAAAGGTGGTCAATAATCCCAGCAACAGCTTGATGGGCTCGCCGATTAACAGCGCCATCATGGCGCCGGTGATGAATACGCTTAGCAGCGGTACAATCAGGATCGGTTTTAAGCTGATAATGGATTTAGGCAGCTTGATATATTTATTGATCAATAAGGTGACATAGCCGGCCAGAAAGCCCGCCAGCAGCGCCCCGAGGAAGCCGGAGCCGGTGTGTATCGCCATCATGCCGCCCACGGCGCCGGCCACGATCCCCGCTTTGCCGCTAATGGACTGGCTGATGCCGAACGCCAGCACCGGCAGCATCAGCGCAAAAGCGGACCCGCCGCCGATATCCGACAGCATTTTGGCCAGCGGGTTAAAACTCGGGTCGCCGGGCGTCGCCGCTTTAATTCCGAAGGCGAAACTCAGGGCAATCAATATGCCGCCGGCGACCACAAAGGGGATCATCAGGTTGACGCCGGTGATCAGATGGACATAGATGTCGCCAATCGCCGAGCGTGTTGCCTGCCCGGCCGCCGGCGCGTCGCCGGCGTCGCTTAACCGGTGCGCGGTCAATTCTCCCCCGACGATGGCGCGCAGCAAGCCTTCCGCGTCCTTGGCGGCTTTGGTGACCGATACCTCGATGATATTTTTATTGATAAAACGGGATAATTCGATTTTTTTATCGGCGGCGATAAGCACGATGTCGGCGTTTTTTATATCCTCGTTACTCAGGATATATTCACTTTCCACCGCGCCCTGCGTTTCGACTAAAATAGGTATATTTAACTTCTTGGCGGATTTTTTGAGATTAGCCTCGGCCAGATAGGTGTGCGCGACACCCGTCGGACACGAGGTCACGGCGATAATGTTCATATGCCTTCTCCGGTAGGTAAATACAGAGTTATAGTTTTAGGATATTAACTTTCAGAACGGGTTACCAATAATCGATATAATTCGCTACGGCTTTGTAAATGGAGTAAATCATCAACGACTTCATCATCACCTAATGCCATTGATATTTTTGATAATATTTTTATATGCCGGGCATCGCTGTCGGTATCCTTTACCGCAAACAGAATCACTAATCGCACCCTGGTGCCGTCTATCGTTTCCCAAGGGATATCTCCATCGACCCGGCCGATGGCAATACGGGTTTTTAATACAGCGGTGGATTTGCCATGGGGAATGGCAATATGATTTTCGAAACCGGTTGAACCTAATTCCTCCCTTGACCAGACATCCTTTAAAAAACAGGTTTTATCCGCTAATGCGCCGCTGTCGAACAGGATGTCGGTGAGTTCATTAATAATCTGATCTTTGGTCCGGGCCTGTGAGTTGAGGATAATACATTCTTCCTGCAAAACATCGTCAATAGCCATGGTGAGAGTCATTCGTGGTCCTCCGCGGAATATAAATATTATCAGGTTTTTTCATAACGCTATTTCATATAATTGGCCACCAGGCATTCCGTCACCCGGCTGATATCTTTGGCGGTAAATAGCGCCGATACATACACCACCGGCCGGTTTATTTCCTCTAGCCGGATAGTCGATATGATGATGTCCACATCATGTTGTGTTATATATCGCGCTATCTCCTGCCCGGACACGATGCCGACAATCTCCCAGCAGGGGAAGGCCCTTATCACCCGCCCATGGAGCAGTTGCGACGTGCCCAGGCCGCTCGAGCACACCAGCAGCACGCGTTTTCTTTCGATATTATTTTCAATCGCCGCCTGGATGTGTACCGTCAGGTAGCCGATCTCATCGTCGGTGACCGGGCCGATGGCATGTTCCGCGGCAATGCCGTTGGCGGCATTTTTTACCGCGGCGAAAATGCTGCCCAGCTCATTTTTGATATCATGCAGCAGCGGATTTTTAATCCTGATATGATACTCAAGCCGGTTCAGCATCGGTTTGACATGGGAAAGCAGCGAGGTCATCAGATGGTTATCCATCGTGATGTCCACGTTGATCAGCGATGACACCCGCACGATCAGCTGGCGGGTAAAGGCCAGCGAACGGCCGGAACCGTTGGTTTTTACACTGCTGCTGTTATCAATATCGGTCTTGCCCGAGGAGACCAGATATTGGTAAATATATTCAGCTTCGATTGTGTTGATCCGTATATTATATTTATTTTCAATGGTATTGATTATTGATAGCGAAATTTCATACATTACCCGATCCTGAGCAATAAAATCATCGCATGGGATTTCGCTATCATTAATTCTCAGGTTAATTCGATGGATCAATACCAGGATATGAGTAAACAAATTGATGTAATAAGGGTCGCTGATACGGTACGCAAGCTGGTCTTCAATCGCGGTAATCAGATCGGTGGTAAATAATACATGCTGCTCGCCGAACTTCGCCGATAGCTCGCTGAGAATGGCCGTATCTATCCGGCTTTCCATCATGTTCATATTGCTGTAAATGGATTTTAACACCAGGGCCTTCATGGCGATTCGCATCGATTTCTCATTACCGATTATCCGCGTGCCGCTAAGGTCTTTAAACAGCGCCAGATCAAAATGTGCGAGCCAGGTTTCGATTTTTTTTAAATCATTGACGATAGATGCCCGGCTGATAAAATATTTTTTTGACAATTCACTGATGGACGTAGGCTGCGGTGAATTCATCAATAAATCCGACGCTATTTTTAACAAGCGGACGCTAGTGTTAAAGACATCACTGTCATTCATAAATACGTTTCTTGAGGTGATCTCCGCGGCATCGTTACGAAATTCGGCAATAATTCCACGTCCGGTCTTGCTGGCCAGAAAAATACCCTCGGTAGATAATTTATCGTTAATCATTTCAATATCCCTGCGTATCGTGCGTTTTGACGCGACCACTAAAGACGATATCGACTCGATGCTGATATACTCTTTGTGGTTAATCAGGTGCTTCATGATTTTTATCTGTCTGTCCGTCAGGTTCCTCATCATGGATTGGCTCCGAATTGCACTATTATCCGCCGGTTGCTATTTATGACTATAATAGCCTTGTTGACAAGTTGTAAATATTAAATAGTGGCCACAATGGCTATGGCTAATTGACCACCGGGGCAATATGGGCGTTAAAATATGATTGAGATCACGTTTAATAAGACAATGGCGATTATTAGAGAGAGGCAGCCCATGTTTTGACGCGTGGATTAACCGTTGCAAAACATGTTGCGTGACAGATAAATCGCATGGCGATGTGTATTGTACGGCGCCTATGCCGCGCAGGCGGCGGCGCGGCCTGACGTCCGCCCCGGCCATCATGCGGACGCAGGCGCTTTCCGCGGCCGGCAGGCGCTGGTATGCCAGGGGACGACCCGGCGGGAACCCCCTCCGGCTAGAGGGGCTCCTGGATAACGTGCCGCGCCAGCGACTCGCGCGTGATCCCGGCGATAGTCCCGGCGCCGGTGAGGGTCATGGCCACCCGCATTTCCTTGTCGATAAGGTCAAGCAGATTGGCCACGCCTTTTTCTCCCGCCGTCGCCAGGGCATAGATATAGGCCCGTCCCAGCAGCACGGTGTCGGCGCCCAGCGCTATCATGCGCACCACGTCCAGGCCGTTGCGAACGCCGCTGTCGGCGAGAATGGCGATATCGCCCTTTACCGCGTCGGCGATGGCGGGCAACGCGCGGGTGGAGGAGAGCACGCCGTCGAGCTGGCGTCCGCCGTGATTGGACACCACGATGCCGTCCGCGCCGAAGCGCACCGCATCCCGCGCATCCTCGGCATCAAGAATGCCCTTGATGATCATCGGTCCCTGCCAGAACTCGCGGATCCATTCCAGGTCGCTCCAGGAAATGGAGGGGTCGAAATTTTTCGCCAGCCAGCCGATATAGTCCGCCAGGCCGGTGGGTTTGCCCAGGTAGGCGGAAATGTTGCCGAGGTCGTGGGGGCGTCCGAGCAGACCGACATCCCAGGCCCAGGCGGGATGGGCCACCGCCTGCAGGTAGCGCCGCAGTGCCGCGTTCGGCCCGCTCATGCCCGAATGGGCGTCGCGGTAACGGGCGCCGGGAACCGGCATATCCACGGTGAAGACCAGCGTCGTGCAGCCCGCGGCCCTGGCGCGCTCAAGGGCGTTGCGCATAAAGCCCCGGTCCTTGAGCACATAGAGCTGGAACCACATCGGCCCGGTAATGGCCGAGGATACTTCCTCGATGGTGCCGACCGACACGGTCGACAGCGTAAAGGGAATGCCCTTGCTCTCGGCGGCCCTGGCCGCCTGCACCTCGCCGCGCCGGGCATACATGCCGCATAACCCGACCGGCGCCAGGGCCACCGGCATGGCGAGCGTCTGTCCAAACAGCTGCGTTTCCAGGCTCAGTGCCGACATATTGCGCAGCACCCGTTGCCGGAGCGCCACCTGCGCCAGGTCTTCCACGTTGCGCTTCAGGGTATATTCGGCATAGGCGCCGCCGTCCAGGTAGTGAAACAGAAAGGGCGGCAGCTTGCGTTTGGCCGCCGCGCGATAGTCGGTTGCTGCTGAAATGATCATTTATCCTGTTCTCGCATAATGTCGGTGTCGTGGTGGGGCAGCCGGGTGACGCGGGCCTGCCGGGCTTCGTCTTCGTGCAGGGCTCTGAGCGTGGTATCGACGCAGGCAAGATGGGCTATCGCCGCGGCGCGCGCGCGCTCCTGGGCGCCGGCCAGGATGGCCTGCAGCAGCTCATGGTGCTGTTCCGTTAATTGGGCAAAAATAACCGGCACCTGATACATGCGTCGGCGGCTTTGCATCACCGAGGATTGGAGCAGATCGAACAATCCGCGCATGGTTTGCAGCAGCACCAGGTTGTGCGAGGCTTCGGCAATCGCCAGGTGAAAACGTACGTCGGACTGCGCGGCCAGGTCGGGATCGTCGCTGTCGTTGACCCGCAGCGTGGCATCGAAACACATCCGCAGCCGGTCCTTGTCGGTGTCGGTGGCGCGCAGCGCCGCGTGCCATGCGGTGCTGGCCTCGATAGCCAGCCGCGCTTCCAATACGTCATAACGATAATCCGGATCGTCGGCCATCAGCATCTTCAGCGGCAGGACGATACGCTGCTCGGACCATTGATGGGTGTCGTTCTGGACGTAGGTTCCGCCGCCGCGGCGGCTGACCACCAGTCCCTGGCTGCTGAGCTTCTGGATCGCCTCGCGCACCGATGAGCGCGACACGCCAAGCTGGGCGGCCAGCTGGCGCTCGGCCGGCAGGCGCATGCCCGCCGCCAGCCCGCGTTCCGTTATCAGGCGTTTAAGACGTTCGACGATTTGGTCGGCCAGGCGGATATCATGTAAGGTCATGGGATCATCCAGGGCAGAATATAGGCCTGCAGGGTAGTGATAACCCCTACGATACAACAGAAGATCAGGCTGTGTTTCACCGTAAAGCGAAATAAATCCGGTTCATGGCCCACCAGCCCCACCGCCGCGCAGGCGATGGCGATGGACTGTGGCGAAATCATTTTCCCGGTGACGCCGCCCGAGGTATTGGCCGCCACCAGCAGCACGTCGGATACCCCGATTTGCTGCGCGGTGGTGGCCTGCAGCGCGGCGAACAGGGCGTTTGACGCGGTGTCGGAGCCGGTGAGGAACACGCCCAGCCAGCCGAGAAAGGGCGAGAAAAAGGTAAAGGCGTGGCCGGTATGCGCCAGGGCCAGGGCCAGCGTGGCGGAAAGACCGGAATAATTGGAAATAAACGCGAAGGCGAGCACCATGCCGATGGAGTAGATCGGCAGCGCCAGATCCCTGAGCGTTTCCTTAAAGGTCGCCGCCGCCACGCGCGGCTCCATGCGCAGATAGGCAATCGAGATAAATGCCGCCACCATGATGGCGGTGCCGGTGGCCGAGAACCAATCGAACCTGTATACCGCCGCGTACGGCAGGGCTTCCGCCACCACCGGCGGCGTCTTTGCCACCAGCTTGTCCAGGAAGGGCACGGAAATATTCACCACCCAGCCTTGCAGCGGCCCTCCCGCGACAAACAACGCCTTGAACGGCGGAACGCTCCAAAGGGTGACCGTGGCGGTCAGGAAAATAAACGGCATCCAGGCGCGGATAATCTGTCCGGCGGTATAGGTCTTGGCGGGCGTGAAGGCGTGGGCCGCCTGGTTGGCGTCATCGCTGAACCTGAAGATGCGCGCCGGGCGCCAGACGCGCAGGAACAGGGTCAGGCACACCAGCGACACCAGCGAGGAGATGATATCCGGCAGCTCCGGACCAAGGAAATTCGAGCTCAGGTACTGGGCCAGGGCAAATGAGCTTCCCGCCACCAGCACCGCCGGCCAGGTTTCCCTGATCCCGCGCCATCCGTCCATAATGGCCATGATCCAGAACAGGACGATGATGGTCAGGAACGGCAACTGCCGGCCGACCATTTGGCCGATGGTGAAGGGATCGATATTGGTCACCTGCCCGGCGACGATAATGGGTACGCCCATCGCGCCGAAAGCCACGGGCGCGGTATTGGCAATCAGGCATAAGCCGGCGGCATAGAGCGGCTTGAATCCCAGCCCCACCAGCAGCGCGGCGGTGATGGCCACCGGCGCGCCGAAACCGGCGGCCCCCTCCAGGAACGCGCCGAACGAGAAGCCGACGATGAGCATCTGCAGGCGCTGATCCGGCGTTACCGACAGGATGGATGAGCGGATAATGTCGAACTGGCCGGTCTTGACCGAAATCTTATAGACAAACACGGCGGCGACGATAATCCACGCGATAGGCCATAGTCCGTAGAAGAAGCCGTAGACCACCGAGGCCAGCGCCCGATCGGGCGGCATGCGAAACAGCAGCAGCGCCACCAGCAGGGCGAGGAACGTGGTGATGGTGCCCGCCAGGTAGCCTTTCAGGCGTAATTTAATCAGCGCGAAGAAGAAAAATACAATGGGAATGGCGGCAACCAGGCTCGATAGCCAGATATTGCCGAGCGGGTCATAATTTTGTGGCCAGATTGGCATGGATGCTCTCCTCGGACTCGGCTTGCGGCGGCGGGAATGCTCCTGGCCGCCCGGGCAGGTCATGCCCGGCGGAAAAGGTCGGCGAAGACTGCAAGCTTGGCCTTGATGGATAAATAACCGGTGTTAATAAAACGCATATTCATAAGGTTGGATGTTGATCATAATTGGTCCTACCACAACATTTCAGCAATTCATTTGATACATAAAATTAATTAATAAGTAACAAATAACAATGATGCCAGCGGCTTTTTTATCGATTTGCGAGCAATAGTCACATTTTTTCCGTTATTGGTCGGACCAAAAGGCTGCAAGAGGCTCCGCCGCATGTTCATCAAGAACAGCAAACGGATGAATGTCTTGTGGCGGCGGGAGGGCGCTTTGGAATGCCCGGAATGTCATGATGGGGCACAACGCGTGCAGAGAAGGCATCATAAGACGCCTTTTTTAAGCCAGTGCCCCTGGCGGTAAGGATAAAGCGCAACCGGTCCGCGCGTGGACCGATAAGGCGTTGCAAGTGAATTAACGATACACGCCTTGTCCAGTGGTTTAGATGATTCACCTGCGCAAGCAGATGAATTTAAAGGTAATCTAACTTTGGTTGGTGTCTAGCTCAGGATATAGGTTTCGTAGTGCTTTAGCCAGATTTAATAAATAAGGGTAACCTTTTGTTATATTTTCTATTTCTTTGTTATCTAAATTAGGGTGGTTTTTAAGTTTTAAATAGTCGATCACGCGTTTAATGGTCAAAGCACATAACAGTTTTTCTTCGCCTTGTTGTTTTTTAATGAGTCTATCGGCCGCATCCATAATGCATTTAAGATAGGTGGCGGCACATTCATTAGTGTCGAACATATTTTCAAAAGTTGTGAATTTTATAATTGTATTTTTTGGGTTGGCTTGGGATGGGCCGGAAGTAAATTTCACGCATAATTCACTTTCCCCGTCGTTATGAAAAGAACCTAATGACTCATTGGTTGATAGGGTTAACGCCAATAAGAAACGACTGTATTCTTGGTTATAGGCCGCTGGCATTGATATAGTGATATGATTTTCCCGATCATTATTATTTTCTAGATTATTTTTGTTACCCACAATGACTGTATTACTGATTTGTTTAATATAACTTGAAGTTGTTTCAGAAGGGTCAACTAAAATGGCACTACATACTTTTTTATAGAGATTTGGTATGCTTTTTTCATCCCAAATCACTCTTTTCAATTTTCTGGTGAAATACTCTATCGATGGGACGGGCGGTTTGGCGTTCATTTCTGTTAAGGCTTGGTGACATGCCGAATAATCATTGGGCTTTAAGTGGGAAAAAATCTGTCCCATGGTGCAGGGATAATAGAGCGATAAATGGCCAATATAATTATTTGTAGCTATAATTCTGTTACTTAAATCATTATTCAATCGCTGTGCCGGGATTGTTGAAACACGATTGCTATCATTACTGATAGCAGAGTTATTTATCTCATTCATCATTATATTTCCTTCAGTAAAAATTGGATTGCATAGTATGGTTTGTGCGCCGATTAATACTTGCAGAAAACGCTCATGCCATTATAAATATTCATACCATAGCTTCATGGAAAAAACTCCATCTTCAGCGCACAGGGAATGTTGTCGGGTATGCATAATACGCATCACCGGGATCCGAACCGGCATTAGCCTTGCCTGTAACGCCAGGATAGTATCAATGCGACTACAAGATTAATTATCGTTCAAGGGCTAAATAATGCGTATCACCGACGTGGTTGAAATAACCAAACCCATTGCCTCGCCTATCCGTAATGCCTATATCGATTTCAGCAAGATGACCGCCAGCCTGGTCGCCGTGGTGACCGACGTTATCAAGGACGGCCGGCGCGTGGTGGGCTATGGCTTTAACTCCAACGGCCGTTATGGCCAGGGCGGATTGATCCGCGAACGTTTCCGCGACCGTATCCTGCAGGCGGACCCGGACGGCGTGCTGGATAGCTCCGGCGGCAACCTTGACCCGCACCGGCTCTGGGACGCGATGATGGCCAACGAAAAGCCGGGCGGCCATGGCGAGCGCTCCGTTGCCGTGGGCACCCTGGACATGGCCATCTGGGACGCCACGGCCAAGATTGCCGGCCAGCCCCTGTTCCGCATGCTGGCGGAAATCAACGGCGCGCGGGCCAATCCACGCGTATTTGTCTACGCCGCCGGCGGTTATTATTATCCGGGCAAGGATCTGGCCGCGCTGCGCCATGAAATGCGCGGCTACCTGAACCGCGGTTATAACCTGGTCAAAATGAAGATTGGCGGCGCCTCCATCGATGAAGACCGCCGCCGCATCGACGCCGTGCTGGATGAAATCGGCAATGACGCGCGCCTGGCGGTGGATGCGAACGGCCGCTTTGATCTCGAGACCGGCATCGCCTATGCCAAAATGCTGCGCGATTATCCGCTGTTCTGGTTCGAGGAAGCCGGCGATCCGCTGGATTACTCCCTGCAGGCCGCGCTATCCGGGTTTTATCCGGGTTCGATGGCGACCGGGGAGAATCTTTTTTCCCATCAGGATGCCCGCAACCTGTTGCGTTACGGCGGCATGCGCCCGGATCGGGACTATCTCCAGTTCGACTGCGCCCTGTCTTACGGCCTGGTTGAATACCTGCGTACCCTGGAGGTGCTAAAACAGTTCGGCTGGTCCGCATCCCGCTGTGTTCCGCACGGCGGACACCAGATGTCGCTGAATATCGCGGCCGGGCTAGGGCTCGGGGGTAATGAAAGCTACCCGGATCTGTTCCAGCCCTATGGCGGTTTTCCGGATTCGGTGACCGTGGATAACGGCTATATCACCATGCCCGAACTGCCGGGGATCGGGTTTGAAGGTAAATCCGACCTGATAAGCGTGATGCGCGAACTGGCCGAATAACCGGCGGCCGGCGCAATAAAACGCCTGGGAACCACGTCGGCGACGTTGCCCGGATCCGATCACGGATACAGCGTATTTTGGGCGGCAATGGCGTCCCACAGTTGTTCCGCCGCCGATGTCATCATGGCGGCGGGGCGGAACACGCGTATCTGCACCGGCACCTCCAGATGCCGCTCCCCGGCGGCGGCCCTGACTAATGAGCCGTTAACCAGATCGGTTTGCGCCAGCGCCCGGGGGAGCCAGGCCACGCCGTCTCCCGCCCGGGCCATGGCCAGCAGCGTTGCGGCGAGATCGGACGTAAACACCGTTTTCATGCTTTTCAGCCGCGCGGCCAGGTTTCGGCTGCCGCTGATTATTCTGCCCAGCCCTGAGTCGGCGCTGTAGGCCAGGTGCGGTATTGCCTTGATATTGTCATCCATGGCCCATTGCGGATGCCTGCCGGTTTTATCGGGCGCGCAGAGCGGCATCAGGGTATCCTCGCCGACCTGGATACTGTTGAATTGCGCGTTTTCCAGCTCACGGGCGGCATCGGGATGATAGTGGCACAGTAAAAATTGCGCATCGCCGCGCACGAACATGCGTTCGCAGGCGCCCAGGGTATCAGACACCAGTTTTACCTGGTCATAGAGATAAGACAAGCCGCTTTTGCGCAGCCAGAAGGGGAAAAATAGCGTTGATAATGAATGCGTGGCGGAAAAGGTAATCATCGGCAGGCCTTTACCCGCCGCTTCCAGGGTTTTTTCCCGGATACTGTGGATCGAGCGCAGGAATTCGATGGCCTGGAGGTTAAACACCTCACCGGCCGCCGTCAGCCTGACGCCGCGGCGGTTTCTTTCAAACAGGGCGGTGCCCGCCCAGGACTCGAGAGCCTGGATCCGCCGGCTGAAGGCCGGTTGCGTGACATGCCGCTGTTGCGCGGCCCGTGAAAAATTCAGCGTATCCGCCAGCGCCACGCAGTCTTCAAACCACACCAGCTCGATTTGCGGATGATTAAACATACCCTGACCCCACGGTATTGATTAGCCACATTTGTATTATATATTAAACGCTACCCGCCTCCAGCCCGCGCGATCACAGTTCCCGCCGGACGCGTGCGCTGGCCCACGTGGTGCTGCCGCAAATGCTGTCGCCGCTGATGGGATTGCTGATTGGCCTGATCAAAGACTCGGCGCTGCTGTCGATTGTCTCGGTACAGGAATTTATGTACGCCGCCAGACAGGCTATTGCGCAGACCTATGCGCCGCTGGAAATTTATCTGGTGGTGGTGCTGTGCTATTGGGTTTTAAACAACATTATTGATTTTGCCGCTCGTCGAGTGGAGCATGACGCGCCATACCCGGCGGGCGCGGCATTTATGGCCGACTGCGATGCGCGCCGCCATGAGCCGCTCGGCTGCACCGAGCCGGACGGCATCCAGCTGAAAACGTTGCCTTACCGGCGGTTTTCCGGGCGAAGGCGTGAAAAGCCCCCGGGTGCCGGTGGCCGCCACGGCCGAGGGTTGACGGCGTTTGGATAGCCTTTAACGGGCGGCGAAAGCCGCCCTGGTCATGAATAAGGGGAACCGCCCGGAGGTTATTTTAAGGTTTTTAACTTTTTTACTTTTTTTGTCATGAATCGACGTTATGCTGGTAATGGCAACCTGGAATAAATTTATGCGACAAATAACATAAACCTTCAAGGTGGTTAATAATATACGCATTAGTTATTAACATTGTATATCCCCCTATGCGGCAAGGGATTGGTTATTTATTCTGGCCGCGAAAAACGGCAAAAAATATCGTTTTACGAGCAAAACTCCCGATCAAGAATGACCTTGATCAACATGGCATTTCTTTTTAAATTATAAAGTCGCCCTATTGATAGTGTTGTTGTCATAATTTTGAAAATACCCTGCCGGATAAAAACCAGAATGGAATAATGGTATGAACATAATGTCGCTGTTAAAAACAAAAATGGGGAAAATGCTGATCATCCTGCTGATCGGGGCGGGTATTTGGATAAGCCCGATCCCGCAAGGCGTCAACCCGATTGCCTGGCACCTGATGGCGGTGTTCGCCGCCACGGTTATAGGATTAATCCTTTCGCCTTATCCCCTCGGCGCCATGGCGGTTTTCAGCCTGACCGTGGTGGTGGCCACCGGTTTGCTGGATATGAAAGCGGTGCTGGCGGGATTCGCCGATCCGACCATCTGGATGATCGCCTGCGCATTTTTCATTTCGCGCGGCTTTATCAAGACCGGGTTTGGCCGGCGGGTCGGCTACCTGTTTATCAGCAAACTGGGCCACAGCTCGCTTGGCCTGGCTTACGGCCTGGTATTGACCGATTTGATATTTGCGCCCGCGATGCCTTCTACCTCGGCGCGCTGCGGCGGCATTATTACGCCGCTGTTCCGGTCTATTTCCGAGGCGTATGAGTCCACGCCGGAAAGAGGCACCGAACGCAAGATTGGGGCGTTCCTGGTGCAATGTATTTTCCAGTGTAATGCCATTACCTGCGCGATGTTCCTGACGTCAATGGCGGGTAATCCAATGGTCGGCAAACTGGCGGGCGAAATGGGCATCCATATTACCTGGACCAGTTGGGCGGTGGCGGCCATTGTTCCCGGCTTGATCTCGCTGGTGGTCATCCCGCTTCTGCTGTACCGTTTTTATCCGCCGGAACTGAAAAAGACCCCTGAAATGCGGGTCATGGCGATCGAAAAACTGCGTGAAATGGGGCGCATGAGCCGCAACGAGTGGATCGTTCTCGCGGTATTTATCGGTTTGGTCACGTTGTGGGTATGCGGAGCGGCGCTGAATATCGACGCCACCATGGTCGCGTTCATCGGGTTGGCCATTTTGCTGCTTACCGGCGCGCTGACGTGGGAAGACGTCATTTCCGAGAAAGAAGCGTGGCATACGGTTATCTGGTTCGCGGTGTTGCTCACGCTTGCCAGCCAGCTCAACAAGCTGGGGTTTATCGCCTGGTTCGGTTCGCTGATTGCCGGTTCGGTGCAGGGGATGAACTGGGTGCCGATGCTGGGTATCCTGCTGCTGGCTTATTATTACAGCCATTATATGATGGCGAGCGCCATTGCCCATATCAGCGCGATGTATGCCATATTTGTCTCGATCGCCATTGCCGCGGGCGCGCCGCCCATGCTGACGGTGCTGGTGTTCGGCATGTTCAGTAACCTTTATATGGCCACCACGCATTATTCCGGCGGCCCGGCGCCGATTCTTTTCGGCTGCAACTTTATCCCGCTGGCGACCTGGTGGAAGATTGGCTTTATGGTAAGCCTGGTGGTGATCCCCATCTGGCTGTTTATCGGCAGCGCCTGGTGGAAAGTGCTGGGATTCTGGTAACCATCAGCGCCGCAGCTCCGCGCCCAAGCCCGGCAACGCCGGCGTCAGGCTGGCCCCGTCCACCGGGCGCGGGAAATTATCGTTGATTAACCGCCAGAAGGCCGGCGTTTCATCAAACTGATGTTCCAACTGCTCGATGCTATCGCTGATGGCGCAGGCCACCAGGCTGGCGGCATGGGCGATCGGCCCGCTGGGATTATGCGGCGCGCAGCCGGTAGCGAAAGAGGCCGCCAGCCGCGCCACCGCCGCCACCCCGGCGATGCCGCGCGCGTATTTCACATCCGGCATCACCACATCATATGCCCCGGCGCCAAGCCAGGGCAGAAACCCGGCGGGATGCGTCAGTTCCTCCAGTCCGGCCAGCCGCATGCCCAGGGTATTGGCCTCGCCGCGCAGCTGTTTCAGGGCGGGGATATTCTCCAACGTTTCCATCAGCGGGCATTCAAACCAGCCCACGCCCAGCGCCGCCAGTTCCTTTAATACCGACGACGCGCCCAGGCGATCGAAACGCCAATGGCAATCGACATATAACTCGGTGTCGGCGCCGATGCCCGCGCGGGTCGCGGCCACCCGCGCCAGCCCGTCGTCCAGCAGTTTACGGCCGGTCGGCGTATGGATCTTTCCCGGCGTCAGGCCGTCAAAGGGCGCTATCTTGATACGGCCGAATCCCGCCGCCACCGCTTTTTGCCCCGCCCGGCGGAAGCCCGCCTCGTCGCGGTCGGTGATGCTGCGGTTGATATTGGCATACAGCGGAATGCGGCGGCGGTACCCGGCGACCGCCAGCGCCGCCGAATAATTGCCGTTGCTTTTGCCGCGGATATCCCACATGGCCTGTTCCAGGGCGCTGGCAATCGCCGCCTGCGGCAGCGCCGGGGTTTCCCCTTCAAGATAGCCGTCTAACGCCGCCCATGGTTGCCCCAGCAAGCGTTGCCGGGCGGCGGCATGGAAAACGTCAAGCACGCCCGGATCGCGCACCCAGCTGGCCTCGCCCCAGCCGCTCACGCCATCCGACCGGGTCAGGCGGATAAATGACCAGGTGGTCTTGGCCGTTACCGGGCAATGCACCAGATCCAGCGCGGAGATGCGCGAATTATTCATGCCGCCGCCCGAGGGGATGGGCGTCAGCGGCGGACGGCGGGGCGTTTTCACGCATGCGGCTGAGCAGCACCAGCTTGGCGCGCGCGGTATGGGCGGCGGTAACGGCGGCGGCCGATTCACCGTCGCCGGCGGCAAACGCCGCCAGCAATAGCCGATGGTCGGCCACCACGCCGGCAAAACGATCGGCTTGGTAACCGTAGCGTTTCCACAGGGCGCGGATCAGCCTCCAGTGCCGGTCGAGGATCAGGCCGGCGTCGCGGTTGGCGGCAACCTGATGAATGGCGGCGTGGAAATCCCGGTTGGCCGCCAGCGCCACGGCGGCATCGCCGCGGCCGACCGCTTCCTCGTGCCGCGCCCGCAGCGTCTCTAATTGCGCCAGCCGCTCCGGCGTCATCCGCTCGGCGGCGCGGCGCGCCAGGTAACTTTCAATCAACATGCGGATATCGAGCAATTCCCCGACGAACGTCTCATCCACCGACACCACCCGAGCGCCCTTATTCGGCTGGGCGACGATCAGTCCTTCACTTTCCAGCCGCTGTAACGCCGCCCGTATCGGCATATGGGACACGCCGAAACGCGTGGCCAGCGCGTCGATGCGCAGCGGCGCGCCGGCGTCGAATTCCTGCCGGTTTATGATGGCGTCTCTCAGCCGATCGGTAATATCCGTTTCGCTGGCCTGGGTGGGCTTATCTAATTTATGCATAACCATATTTGATCAAAATATATCTTAGTAAGGTTTATCTTCTGTTATAAATCGGCTTTATTCAATAGTATTCGCTCAACAGTAGAAAATAATTTGATCAAATAACGCGTCTGGCGTTGGTTGGTCCAGCATAAGAACGATGCCATGAGGGAATGTATGAAGTTAAAGACGTTTAGCGACTGGGTTCGCGCCGGCGGCGTTATCCTGCCGCTGTTATTGAGCCTCGGCCTGGGCGGCGGCAACGCGCTGGCGGCGGGCCGGAATACGCTGGTGATTGGGCAAAGCGCCGATATCACCTCGTTTGATCCCACCGAGCTGCGCATGGGCACCTTCGTGCTGACCCACCTGCTGTATAACTCCCTGGTGCGCCTGGACGTGAACGGACGTCCGCAGCCGGAGCTGGCGCAATCCTGGACCCGTTCCGACGACGGCAAGACCCTGACGCTCAAGCTCGCGGACGGCGTCAGCTTTCACGATGGGCGAAAGCTGACGTCCAAAGACGTGGCGTTCAGCCTGAACTATGCCCGTGACCCGGCCAACGGCGCAAATATCCTGCCGCTGGCGAAAATGATCAACAGCATCGATACCCCCGATGATCAAACGGTGATATTGAAGTTTGACGGCGGCTCCGACGCCATTTTCGATTTATTGGATTTGGCGTTTATTATCGACGGCAGCCAGCCGGAAAAAATCAAAACCGGCGGCAACGGCACCGGCCCGTTTAAGCTGAGCCGCTATATGCCGGGAGAGGATGCGGTTTTTGTGCGTAACGAGTCCTATTGGGGGCCGCGCCCGACGCTCAAAAAAATCACCATCAAAATCATTCCCGATCGGCAGTCGGGCGTGATGCAGCTGCGCGCCGGCACGGTGGATTTTTTGCCGTCCGTCGACCGGGAGACCGCCGGGCAGCTGTCATCGGCCGGTTTCGCCACCGGCGCCGCCACCGAGGAAGGCCGGGTGCTGGATATCACCCTCAATACCCTGTCTGCGCCGCTGGACAAACCGGAGGTGCGGCGCGCCATCGGGCTGGCGCTGGACCGCGCGCGTATCGCCCGTGATATAGCAGGCCCCGCCGCGAAGACCAAATGCCTGCCCTGGCCGGCGTTCAGCAAGCGCGAGGCGGCGGGGCATGAAAATGACTGTTCCTACGATCTGGCCCAGGCCAGGCAGCTGATCCAGCAGGCCGGCGCCGCCGGCGCGGAGATATCGCTGATGTCGCGCACCCAGTCGGAACCGCAGATCGGCGCCATGGCGCAGGTACTGCAAAACGCGCTGCGCGATATCGGCCTGAAGGCCAGCATCGTCGAGATGTCCGAAGCCGCCTACATTTCCCGTTTCCGCAAGGGTGACTTCCAGTTGGCGGCCCATGTTTATGCCCGCGCCGGGCGCGGACCCGCCGCAATCCTGCTCTCCGCGGTGATCTTTCGCGCCACCGATAACCTGGCGGGCATTAAATCGCGCCAGTATCAGGATGACGTGGCGCTGGTCACCTCGCAGCCGCCCGGGCCGGCAACCGACCAGGCCTGGCAGCGTATCGACGAATTTATGCTGAAGGAAAACTGGGTATTGCCGGTGGCGACGCTGCCGGTGCTGTGGGCCTCCGCGCCGGGCCTGACCGGCGTGCGGTTTAACCTGGACGGCATGCCGATCCTGGCCGATGCCGCATTCCAGCCATGACGCCGACCGCGGGGAGTAGCCTATGGCCGCCTATCTGTTACGCCGGCTGATGCAGTGGATCCCGGTGCTGCTGCTGTCAAGCGTCATCGTGTTTGCGGTGGTCCGCGCCATGCCGGGCGATCCGGCCGAACTTATCGCCGGACCGGACGCCACCCGGCAGGATGTGCAGCATATCAGGGCGGCGTATGGCCTCGGCCGCCCGCTACCGGTGCAGTATGCCGCCTGGCTGGGACATATGCTGCGCGGCGACTTTGGCGTCTCGTACATCTATCATCGCGATAACAGCGAGCTGATTTTCAGCCGCCTGCCGTTTTCGCTGCTGCTGGCCGCCACGGCGCTGCTGGCCGCACTGGCGGTTGGCGTGCCGTTGGGCCTGGCCGCCGGGCTGGGGCAGGGCAAGGCCATCGACTGGCTGGCGTCATTGCTATCCTCGCTGGCCGTCGCCACGCCCAATTTCTGGTTCGGCATGCTGGCGATTTTGCTGTTTGCCGTGACGTTGGGCTGGCTGCCGCCGGGGGGATTCGTCAGCGCCGATGATTCGGTCGCCGGTTTTTTACGGGCGCTGGTGCTGCCTACCCTGACCCTGGGACTGCACGGCGCGGCGGTGCTGATTCGCTCCACCCGCGGCGCGGTAATAGATACGCTGGGGGAAGGTTACATCCGTACCGCCCGCGCCAAGGGACTGGGCCGCGGGCAGATCATCTACTGGCATGTGCTGCGTAATTCCCTGCTGCCGATTGTCACCATGACCGGTATCCTGCTTGGCCGCATGCTGGGCGGCGCGGTGGTTATCGAATCGGTATTCGCCTGGCCCGGCATCGGCCGGCTGCTGGTGCAGTCCATCATCAACCGCGATTACGGCATGGTGCAGGGAATACTGATCGTGCTGGTGCTGTTTTTCCTGGTGCTGAACCTGGCGGTCGATTTGCTGTATGGCGCCATCGATCCGCGGATTCGCCTCGCGCGGGGAGGCGCGTGATGGGTGTGAACCTCTGCGCAACATCCGACGCGGCGCCCGGCCGGTTCAGGCTGGCAAAAGCGATGCTTGGCACGCCCTCCGGCCTGTTCGGCCTGGCCGGGGTGGTGGTGATTACGCTGGTGGCGCTACTGGCGCCCTGGCTGGCGCCCTTTGACCCCGATGCCCAGTTCGCCGGGCTGCGACTGGTGCCGGCCGGTACCGGCGGCCATCTGCTGGGCACCGACGAACTGTCGCGCGATCTCCTCAGCCGCGTGCTGTTCGGATCGCGCGTTTCGCTGCTGGCGGGGTTTGCCAGCGTCAGCGCCGGCGCCGGGCTGGGTATCGTGGCGGGGTTGATTGCCGGCATGGGCGCCCGCTGGCTGGACGCAGTGCTGATGCGCGTCTGCGATGTCCTGCTGGCCTATCCGGGCATTTTGCTGGCGGTAATCACCGTGGCGATCCTCGGCGCGGGGCTGGCGCAAATCTGCGTCGCGGTCGCCGTGGTGAATATTCCCATTTTTGCCCGCCTGATGCGTGCCTCGGTGCTGCGCGAGCGCGAGCTTGATTATGTTAAAGCCGCCGTGGTACAGGGCACCGGACCCTGGCGCATCATGCTGCGCCACGTTATGCCAAACAGCATCGGCGTGGTGGTCACGCAGCTGGCGTCGGCGGCGGGCCATGCCATTTTGCTGGAGGCCTCGCTGTCGTTTATCGGCCTGGGCATCAAGCCGCCGGCCGCCTCATGGGGATCGATGCTCAGCAACAGCCGGGATTACCTGGCGGTTGCGCCGCTGTACGCCGTCGTGCCCGGCCTGCTGGTGCTGGTGCTGGTGCTGGCGCTGAACCAGCTCGGCGACGCGCTGCATAAGGCCCTCGACCCGCGGGGTGACGCCTTATGACGCGTCTGGACAAACCGGGGCCGCTGCTGGCGGTGGAGGGGCTGAGCGTGCGGTTCGATACCCGGCGGCAGTGCCAGCGGGTAATCGACGATATCTCTTTTACCGTGGAACGCGGCGAAACCGTCTGCATCGTCGGCGAATCCGGCTCGGGGAAAACGCTGACCGCGCTGTCCCTGATGTCGCTGCTTCCGCCGGGCATGTCGGTTGCCGCCGGCGCGCTGCGTTTTAACGGGCAAGACCTGCTGGCGCTGGATGCCGGGCGCCGCGCGATGTTGTATGGCGATCGCATCGCCATGATCTTCCAGGACCCGATGTCTTCGCTCAATCCGGTGCTGACCATCGGGCGACAGATAACCGAAAGCCTCGCCCGCCACCAGCCGTCGCTGACCCGGCGCGAGCGGGAACTCCGGGCCGAACAGGCGCTGTCGCTGGCGGGCATCCCCGACGCCGGCGAAAAAATGCGGCGTTACCCCCACGAGCTGTCGGGCGGTCTGTGCCAGCGCAGCCTGATCGCCATCGCGCTGGTTAATCAGCCCCGGCTGATTATCGCCGATGAGCCGACCACGGCGCTGGATGTCACGGTGCAGGCCCAGGTGATGAACAGCATGCGCGCCGCCTGCCGGCAGACCGGCGCGGCGCTGCTGCTGATTACCCACGATATGGGGCTGGTGGCGCAGCACGCCGATCGGGTGGTGGTGATGTATGCCGGGCGTATCGTGGAGCAAGGGCGTGCGGGGCAGGTGTTTCGCTCGTCCCGGCATCCCTATACCAGGGCGCTGTTAAGCGCCATACCGCGCCTCGACAGCGACGTGGATCGGGAGCTGGAGGTCATCGCCGGCGAGCCGCCGCTCTTTTCCCGCTTACCGTCCGGGTGCGCCTTCCGCCCACGCTGCCGGCTATGCCGCGATCGTCCGGTCTGCGCCGCCACGATACCGCCGCCACGGGTGGAGCAGGGCGATCCGCTGCATGTTAGCGCCTGCCATTTTGCCCATGAGTTGGCCGTTCCCACGCGAATGGAAAGGAAATAGCGATGTCCGTCAGCAACAAACCGGCGCAGGAACACGGGCTGCCGACGCCTTTATTGCGGGTCGAGGGGATCAAGAAGCATTATCTGCCGTCCATGGGCGTCTTTCGTTACGCCGCCGCCGTGGTCAAGGCGGTGGACGGCGTAGATCTGACGCTGGAGGCCGGCGAGACGCTTGGACTGGTCGGCGAGTCGGGCTGCGGCAAATCAACCCTTAGCGCAATGCTGGTGGGGCTGACCAGGCCGACCGCCGGGCGGATCTGGTTCGACGGCCAGGACATTACCGCGCTGAAGCGCCGACGTAACGCCCGGCTGTGCCGTGAATTCCAGATAGTTTTCCAGGACCCCTACGCCTCGCTTAACCGCAGGATGACCGTCTTTGACATCATCGGCGAGCCGCTGATTGTGCATCGCATCGGCAACGCGCTTGAGCGGCAGGCCCGGATTTACGAATTGATGCGCCAGGTCGGCCTCAGTCCGGCGCAGGCGCGGCGCTATCCGGCGGAATTTTCCGGCGGCCAGCGTCAGCGTATCGGTATCGCGCGGGCGCTGGCCCTGAATCCCCGGCTGTTGATCCTTGACGAGCCGGTGTCCGCGCTGGATGTGTCGATACAGGCGCAAATTCTTAATTTACTGAAAAAGCTGCAGCGGGAGAATGGGCTGGCCTATCTGTTTATCTCCCACGATCTGCGCGTGGTGCGTTATATGGCGCCGCGTATTGCCGTTATGCACCAGGGGCGCATCGTGGAGATCGGGAGCAGGGAGCAGATTTTCAACCAGCCGGTCCATCCCTATACCCAGGCGCTGCTGGGGGCCATTCCCCCGGCGGAGCCGCCACCGCAGTTGATGGTTGCATGCTCACGCCCCTGATATCCCGCCGCTAAGCCGGCATAAATCGCCTGTTGCCGGCTAGCGCTGGACAGCGCCGCCTTTCCTGGCGGCGTTGGTGCTCTTGCGCGTCCATTACGATCTTCCTCCCGCGCTTGGCGCCGCGCGCCATTACAGGATTGCGATCGAATTGTTGTATATTTGAGTATGGAAAATAAATTTTTAACATTAATATTTTTAATCATATATGAAATATATAGGTATTAACTATATATTAATTAATAATTATAGATAAAAACAATTTACGCCTGCAATCTTTAGTGGCTAGTATAAGTTCGAATTAAATGTGATGAAGATATTATTATCGTCCAGTCCTGGAATAACATTAACGTTAAAACGAGTCTTTTTAAAAACCTTCCTGCCAATCTACGATGAACAGGAAATGGCGCTGTTTTCGCCATGTCAATCTCGTACCGGGAGAAAATATTGTTATGTACATGTTGATATTTGTGGCGGGAATGATGATCGGTTCCTTTATCGGGTTGCTGGCCGCCGGCTTGTGCCGGATGGCAAAATAATTTAGGCATAAAGAGACAGAGGTAGACCGCCTGTTAATAAAGCCGCGGATGGATATTAATGGCTTAAGGCCGGCAAATGTCTTGACCTTAATAATTTTGGTTTGTTGGGGAATACTACATGTATGATGATATAAGCACCTTCAAAAAAAAAGCCAACCTGGCTAACTTTAATTTTCGGGCGATAGCACATAATAATGATAACGACGCGCCCGAGGCGAGCGTTCATTCCGCTACCGTTAACCCGTTTGCAGACGCCGCCGGCGGGGAGCGGGCCGCTGCGGACGGCCCGCTTCCCGCCGAAGCGCCGCCCATGGCGGAGATAAACGCGGCGCCGGTGTATGCCCAGCGCGAGACGCCGGTTGCGGCGCGTCGGCCGCGAGCCGCCGTGACGGCGCTGGACGATATTTTCTCAAACGATCATAACACCGCCCGCCTGCCGGACGGCGGGTACGCGCCCGGCCAGGAAGAAAATGATGGCGCCGCGCATCATGCGGTTCCCCTGTTTGCTTTGTTTAAATCCATTGCCGCCAAAGCGTGAGCTGCCTAATAACGCGAGCTTTGCCATAACCTGGCTGTCATGAGCGCGGGGAGAGTGGATTGGTCTTCATCTCCCGGCCTTAGTTCATATATTAACGATAAATTATTGGCAAATATCGCAGGTTAATGATGAATAAGATGTTATTTTTATTTTTTTTATTGTTTTTTTTCCCCGCGGCCGCATTGGTTATAATGACGCCGATGGATAGTGATAAGCAATATGTCTTCGGTTTTATTAATATCGCCTTTATCCTGGTGCTGGGCCGGTTCAACGGACGCAAGACCCTCATTATCATGATCATGTTATCGCTGCTGATGTCTACACGTTATATCTACTGGCGGGCGACCACCACCCTGCATTTTAATTCCAACCTGGAATGTTTCCTGGGCATCGGGCTGTTTATGGCCGAAATCTATTCCTGGGTTATTTTGCTGTTGGGTTATTTGCAAACGTCCTGGCCGCTGGAGCGCTCTATCGCGCCGCTGCCGGCCGATATGACGACCTGGCCGACGGTGGATGTGTATATTCCCACCTATAACGAAAGCCTGGACGTGGTGCGGGATACGGTGCTGGCGGCGCAAAGCATGGACTACCCGGCGGACAAAATGAATATTTATATCCTGGACGACGGCAATCGCGGCGAAGTCGGCGAATTCGCCGCCGCCGCCGGGGCAGGCTATATTACCCGCAGCGATAACCGCCATGCCAAGGCGGGTAATCTAAACCACGCCATGGAGAAAACCCGCGGCGAGCTGATTTGCGTGTTTGATTGTGATCATGTCGCCACGCGCATCTTCCTGCAGGCCACGGTGGGCAGTTTTCTACTGGACGCGCGGCTGGCCTTGATCCAGACGCCGCACCATTTTTATTCTCCCGATCCGTTTGAACGCAATTTATCCGCCGCGACGCAGGTGCCCAACGAAGGCGCGCTGTTTTACGGTCCGGTCCAGCAAGGCAACGATAACTGGAACGCCACCTTCTTTTGCGGTTCATGCGCGGTTATCCGGCGCAGCGCGCTGGATGAAATCGACGGCTTTGCGGTGGAAACGGTCACCGAGGATGCCCATACCGCGTTAAAATTACAGCGCCGGGGGTGGAATTCGGCGTTCCTGGCCATCCCCATGGCGGCGGGACTGGCCACCGAACGCCTGGCGCTGCATGTTAACCAGCGCATTCGCTGGGCCCGGGGCATGACGCAAATATTCCGTATCGATAATCCGTTGTTCGGCCGCGGCCTGACCTGGCAGCAGCGGTTATGCTATCTCAACGCCATGCTGCATTTTCAGTATGGTTTGCCCAGGGTGGTGTTCCTTACCGCGCCGCTGGTATTCCTGCTGTTTAATCTCAATATCATCGCCTCAAGCGCCAGCCTGATTTTCGCTTACGCGTTGCCGCACCTGATGATGTCGATTTATGTTAACTCACGCATCACCGGCCGTTACCGTTATTCGTTCTGGGGCGAAATCTATGAAACCGTAATGGCTTTCCATTTGATTTTCCCCACCCTGCTGAGCCTGATTTCTCCCAAGCTGGGCAAATTTAATGTCACGGATAAAGGCGACCTGCTGGATAAAAACTATTTCGACGGCAATACGGTCAGGCCGCTGATTATCGTAACCCTGTTTTTGGCGCTGAGCATGATTTGGGTCGCGGTGCGCCTGGGGCTTGATGATTATCCCGGCATCGATCCCCGGGTTATCCTGTTTAACCTGGCCTGGGCCGGATACAGCGTGCTGGTGCTGCTGGCGTCGATCGCGGTGGCGAAGGAGAGCCGCCAAATCCGCAAAACCATCCGCATTATCGTCCAGGTGCCGGCGTTGGCGCATTTTACCGACGGCACGTCGCTTGCCACCCATACCGCCGATCTCTCCATGGGGGGCGCGCGATTGGTTATCCCCGCCGGCAGCGATATCGCGGGCAAACAGGTTGCGGAAATTGAACTGACCTTCCAGCAGGACGCCATCCGGCTGCCGGCCCGTGGCGTGGGCAATACCGGCGCCGATTTACGCCTCGAATTCGCCGCCATCTCGCTTAATCACCGCCGCCAGCTGGTGCGGGTGGTGCTGACCCGCGCCGACGCCTGGGTCAGCGAACCCTGCGCGCCGGACCGGCCGCTGCGCTCATTGGGCGGCATTGTGCGCTGCGTTTATGAGCTGTTTTTCGGCCGCAGGCTGTTTTCCGGCGCGGGGCCACGCCGGCCGCGGATCGCAGGTCAAAAAGGGAGCACGCAATGATATCCCGCAATCGTGCCGGCAGGGCGCAACGGCTGTTGCTGACCTGTTGCCTGCTTAACCTTTTTTATGCGGCCGGAGGTTATGCCTCGGCGGATGCGCCGGCGCTGCCGCCCCTGCTGCCGGCGCCGGGCACGGGCGCCGGGTTCGCGTGGCAAACGGAGCAAACGGCGGCGGGCAACACCGCGACGCCGGCGGCCAATACGCTGGCCGGCCTGACGATGACGCTTGCGGAAATGGGGCAAAAAGCGGGGCTGACGCTGAGCGGTACCCAATTGCAGTCCGGGGTTATGTTTACGCTGCCCCGCGACCTGGTGGTGACCGGGGCGAAGATTTCCCTGGCGCTGCAGGTCTCGCCCGAGCTTGCCGCCACCGACGCCAGCGTACAGTTGATGCTTAACGGCCAGCCGCTGGGATCGCTGCCGCTGGGGCAGGATGCCAATGATAACGGCGTTTTCCAGATGGATATCCCGGCATCGATCATGGTGGCGGTCAACAACCTGAGCTTTCGTATCCACCGCGGCGCCGACGGCGCGGGCGGCCAGGGGCAATGTGAGAAAGCGCTGCCGGATAATTACCGGCTTACCATCCTGCCGACGTCCGCTTTCCAGCTCAGCGGCCTGCGGCTGGACAGCGGACGGCGCCTGGACAATCTGCCCCGTCCATTTTTCGACCCGTCGCTAATGGCGCAAGCGCGCCTCCCCGTCGCCTTTGCCTTGCGGCCGACGGCCGATGTTATCGGCGCCGCGGCCACGGTGGCGTCCTGGTTCGGCGCGCAGGCGGGCTTTAGGGACGCGGATTTCCCGGTGCTGCTTAACGCGCTGCCGGAGGAAAACGGCATTATCTTCGGCAAACCCGGCGATAATATCGGCGACCTGGTGATGCCCGGGGGCGGCGGAGCGCAGCTGCGGATAATTGATAATCCCCGCAATCCGGTTTATAAGCTGCTGCTTATCAGCGGGAGCAACGAGTCTGAACTGCGCCAGGCGGCGTGGCGTCTGGTTTCCGCGCCCTTGCCGGCGGCGGACGCGCTGCGGGTGCAGGCGCAGGATATTCCCCGGCGCCAGCCTTATGACGCGCCGCGCTGGATCTCCACGCGCCGGCCCACCTCGCTGGCGTTAAACGAGGGACCGGAGCATCTGGCGGTAAAAGGCGGCTACCACGGCGCTATCCCGGTCTCGTTTCGCGCGGCGCCGGATCTGTTTATGTGGGACGACCAGACCATCGCGGTGGATCTGTTTTATCATTTCCCCACCGGCAGCTGGCTTGATGAAACGCAGTCCCACCTCAGCGTGGCGATGAACGGGGTTTTCGTGCGCAATTTGCCGGTTAACAAAACCGGGCCGATTGCCGCCCTGATGCGCTATGCCGGTTACGATACCCGCCAGGAACATGCCACCCTGCAGCTCGATCCTTATCTTATCTACGGCGATAACCAACTGGCATTTTACTTCGCGGTGAATCCGGCGGTCGATGCGCCCTGCGGCGTGCTGGACAACGACAATATCCGTAGCCGGATCGAGCCAGCGTCGACCATCGATCTGAGTCATGCCTATCATTTTGCCCAGTTGCCCAATCTGTCTTATTACGTCGGCGCATCGTTCCCCTTTACCCGCCGCGCCGACTTTGCCGACACCTTGCTGTTATTGCCCGACAATCCGGGCAGCGTCGATATCCAAACCCTGCTGGGTCTGGCGGCCCGCGCCGGCAACGCCACCGGCGTGGCCATCGGCCATGTCAGCGTGGCGCTGGGGGCTGGCGTCGACGAAACCCAGGCGCAGTCGTTCAGGGACAAGGATATTCTTGCCGTAGGCTCGCTGGCCCATGAGGAGTTTATCCGCCGGCTGCTGGCGGGCAGTCCGTTTACCGCGGCCGGCGCCGCGCTTGGGGTGGCGCGGCCCCACTGGCAGCAACAGCTGGCATCCTATCTTGCCGGCAATTGGTTCCCGCAATTTGTCCAGGCCAACCGGTATTTATCGTCAATGTATTCCTGGCGCGGCTTTGTCAGCTTCCGTTCCGGACAAAACCCCGGCCGTATCGTGATATTGGCCACCGCGACCGATGACGATCAGCTGGCCAAAATCCATGGCGACCTGCAGTCCCCGTATATCAATTCCAGGGTCAGGGGGGATATCGCCATCGTCACCAACGAGCGCGACATTCAGAGTTTCCAGGTCGGGCCGCAGTTCGCCGCCGGCGACCTGCCCTGGCACCTGCAACTGCTGTGGCACGCCGGCAGGCATCTCCTGGCCTTGTCCCTGCTGGGATTGGCGTTGGCATTGCTATTAGGCGCGCGCTGTTACGCGAATTTAAAAAATCACGCCGCCCGGCGATTGGGCACAGGGCCGGACCATGAA
Organism: Acerihabitans arboris; assembly: GCF_010131535.1. Taxonomy (GTDB): domain Bacteria; phylum Pseudomonadota; class Gammaproteobacteria; order Enterobacterales; family Enterobacteriaceae; genus Acerihabitans; species Acerihabitans arboris. The sequence goes on along the minus strand of NZ_WUBS01000002.1, from coordinate 122,929 downwards.
TAAGCAATTAACGGCGCACAGCGACGCCTGGAATAAGCACCATGACTAAGCATAACCGGAACGCCTGGATTGGCGGCACGCTGTACATCGGGTCCGCGTTGGGCGTAGTGCCGTCGGTAAACGCCGCCGACGGCGACCCGGCGGTAAAAGTATTGTTGGATCAGGCGACCTACTGGCACGAAAAATCCCATGACGACCTGGCGAAGGCGGCGTTGCAACGCGTATTCCAGGCAGATGCCGATAATATTACCGCCCTATACCTGATGGCGCTGTATTCGTCGCAAAGTGGCGATGAGCGCGAGGCGGAACAATGGCGGCGCAAATTTAGCGCCGTTTCCCCCAACGATCCGCGCCTGGCCGCGCTTGCCGGCGCACAACGCCTGAAGTCCTTGGCGCCGGAACAGCTTGCCGCGGCGCGCAAACTGGCGGGCGCCGGCAAGATCAGGGAGGCGGTGGCGGCCTATCGCGCGCTGTTCAACGGCGGGGATCCGATAGACAGCCTGGCGCTGGAATATTACCAAACCATGGCCGGCAGCCCGGACCTATTGCCCGCCGCGGTGGGCGGCCTGCGCGGCCGCGCCGCGGCCCTGCCGCAGGACGACGCTACCCGGCTGGCATTGGCGAAGATATTAACCTATCAGCCGGCCACGCGCCGCGAGGGTAGCCAAATGCTGGCGGCGCTGGCCCCCGGCAATAAAGAGGCCGATCTGGCGCTGCGGCAATCATTGCTATGGCTTGCCCCGCAAAACGATGACGCCGGGCTTTACCAGAGCTATCTCGCGCGCCATGCCGACGACCAGACGGTGGTCGACCATTACCGCCAGGGGCTGGGGGGGATTGCCAAACAAAGCGGCTATAGCGCGCTTAGCGGCGGCGATTTGGCCAGTGCGCGGGAAAAATTCGCCGCGGTGCTGAAAACCAATCCCAATGACGGCGAGGCGTTGGCCGGCATGGGCTATGTCAGCCTGCGCCAGGGCGATTTCGCCGGCGCCGGCAAATACCTGCAACAGGCGGCCGCCCAGGGCGGGGACAATAAGGAGCAATGGCGCATGCAGGCGGAGGATGCGGAGTTTTACGGCCGGTTAAACCAGGCAAAAAACACCGCCGGACAGGGCGACCTTGCCGGCGCGCTCGCCCTGTCAGCGCCGCTGGCCCAGGCCGCCGGCGCGAAAGGCCTGGCGGTAAACCTGTTCCGGGCCGATACCCTGCGGCGCCAGGGCGACCTTGAGGCCGCCGAAGGGGTTTACCGATCGTTATCGACCCAGGCCCCGGGTAATAGCGATGCCAGGGCTGGGCTGTATTTTGTCCTGCGGCAGCAAAAGAAAACCGAGGAGGCGCAGCGCATATTGGCAACGCTGCCGGCGGCGCTGCGGGCGCGGCTGCAGCCCGCCGGGGCCAGCGTGGAACCGTTGCGCAAGGAGGCGGCGCGGGCGATGAGCGCCGGCGATGCGCAGCAGGCGTTAACCCTGCTTGGCCAGGCGATGGCCAGGCAACCGGACAATATCTGGCTGCGGCTGGATAAGGCGCGCATTCTGCAACGGCAGGGCGAGAGCGCGCAGGCCCGCGCACTGATAACCCAGGCGGCGCAAAAGTCGGGCGCCGCCAACGATACCCTATACGGCGCTGCCCTGTTTGCGACCGAGCAGCGGGACTGGGCATGGGCGCAGTCCCTGCTGACGCGAATTCCGACCGCGGCGCAAACCGCGGAAACGCGCGAGCTGGTCAAGCGCGTCGGTTTTAACCGACAGTTGGCCATCGCGGAAAACTACCTGCGTCAGGGCGATTACCTCGCGGCGTCCAATACGCTGCGCATCCTCGCGCAGGCCGCGCCCGCCTCGCCGGCGGATGTGGGCAATCTGGCCCGCTTAATGATGGCGGCGGGAGACGCCGGACAGGCGGTACGGCTGGTGCGCCACAATATCGCCGGCGGACCGCGCGGTACGGTGGGCGAATACGGCGCGCAGATAGGCGTGCTTAACCAGGCCGGCCTGTTCGACGAGGCCGACGCGCTGGCTAATAATCCCGCGCTGCTTGGCGACAGCTCCGCGCAGGAAGTGGCCGGCATACGCGCCGGCGCCGCTATCGTCACCGCCGACAGGCTTAGGGAACAGGGCAATATTGCCGCCGCCTATGCCAAGCTGAAGGCCGAGATTGGCAACAACCCGCATAACCCGGATCTGCTGCTGGCCATGGCGCGGGTTTACGCGGCAAGCGGCATGAATCAGGACGCCGAGCGCATCTACGTTTATGTGCTGACCCTGGATAACGGCAGCGCCGCCGCGCGCGAGGGGCAGATTAATGTTGTCCTGGCGCAGGGCGATGTGGCGCGCGCGCAGCGGCTGCTGGCGGCCGTCCCGGCGTCGCGCGCCCCGCAGTATCTTTATCTGGCGGCACAGGTGGCCGAGGCCGGCGGCAATCATAAGCAGGCCCTGGCCCTGTTGCGCACGGCGCTGTGGCGCAAAGGCGATAACGGCCTGACGGCGAAGGCGCCGGCCATCAATTCCATCACCGACACGCCGGACATTATCCCCGGAGCCCAGGCCGCGGAGCCGGTAAGCCTGGCCGATCGCACCCGGCGGCAAATCAGCGCCATGGCCGATGAGATCCAGGGAAAAATCGCCACCTGGACGCGGGGCGATATGGCGGTGCGCGCCCGCAATGGCGAAAGCGGCCTAAGCCAACTGAACGAAGTCAAAGCGCCGCTCACCCTCTCCGGCGTGCCCGACGACGGCTCCCGGCTTAGCTTGAGCATCACCCCGGTGTCGTTAAGCGCGGGCTCGATGAGCGGATTAGCGGCCAACCGTTTCGGCACCGGGGCGCTGCAACATGCCGAACGGCTGGCGGCGGCCGACACCGACGCCGACGCCAGCCAGACCAATGCCGACGCGCCGGCCGCCCAGCAGTCCAATGGGGTGGCAACCCATCTCACCCTGTCCGGCGACGGTTACCAGGCGGATATCGGCTCCACGCCGCTTGGGGCGGATATTACCCGGATCGTGGGCGGGCTGCGCTGGTCGCCGGCGTTGTCGACCTTCGGCCGGTTAAACCTGGTGGCGGAACGCCGCGCGGTGACCGACAGCCTGTTGTCGTATGTCGGCGTGAAGGACAGCAACAGCAATACCACCTGGGGCGCGGTGACAAAAAACGGCGCCGGCGTGCAGTACGCCTATGACAACGGCGTCGCCGGGATGTACGCCGGCGCCGGCTACTACGATTATGTCGGCAACAATATCGCCGGCAACCGCGAAGTGGAATCCTCCGCGGGCGTGTATACCCGGCCATACCGGACGCAAAAAAGCGAGTTTAAGGTAGGGGTGGGCATCGACTATAAAGATTATGCAAAAAACCTGAGTTATTACACACTGGGGCAGGGCGGTTATTTTAGTCCGCAAGATTACCTCAGTATCGCCATACCGATGGAATATAACCATCAATATGACAATCTCAAGCTCGGCCTCAGCGGGTCGGTGGGGTACCAATCCTATCATCAGGATAAAAGCGCCTATTTCCCGAATAATAAAGCGCTGCAATCGCAACTTGAAGCCCTGGCGGCAGAAAATGATGATGTTGACAGTTATTATTCCGGCACCAGTAAAAATGGCGTGGGTTATACGTTAAAGATAGATGCCGATTATAAAGTTAATGAGTATATTCATTTGGGTGGCAGGGTCGGTTATGATACTTTTGGCAAATACTCCGAAGGTACTGGCTCGATATATTTTAAATATTTGCTGGATGAAAAATAAGCATGAACGAGATTACACAACTGCAACCACAGCATGATGATTATTTACAACGTCGTTATCAGGCCGGCTGGCATGATTTGGTGCATATTATGTTCGCCAATATCCTGATAAAAAAAGATGAGGTGGATAATCATGAAGCCCTGCGAAATATAGGCCAGTCGCTTGCGCAATGGTATCCGCTACCCGGCTGTAATACGGTGCATGAGCTTGAAATTCATTTGAATAAAATCCTCGATTTTTTTAACTGGGGGTTTCTTAAAATAGCGCCGGCGGAGCGCGAGCTGATTTTGGTGCATTGCGCCTGGCCGCATGCGCCGCGTATGGAGGACGAGGGCCGTTGGCGGCAGGCCAGCGCTTGGGTATTGGAAGGCGCCTATTCCCAATGGCTGCTGTCCCAGGGCGGTGAAAACCAGGTGCCGGTGATCTGGAATAACCAGGATATGACCAAAGATGTGCTGATTTTCAGGTATGCCTTGCAGGAACGACCGCGCCGGTGATGCATAAATTCATCAACTGGATGCTCACTCTGTTACCCTAATAACCGGGAGTTGACCCTATGTCTGTTGATATAGCAATGCCATCGAGCATGTCAAAATTATCATTATTAGAATACATAATCGATAATGCATTAATGGTGACAATTACCGACGCGGAAGGTGTGATTCAGTATGCCAATCAGCTATTTTGCCAGTTTTGTGGTTTTACGCAGCAAGAGCTGATTGGCAACACCCATTGTATCCTTAACTCGGGAGTGCATGACGACATATTTTTTACCAAAATGCGCCGCTTGATCAAATCAGGCGATGTCTGGCGCAATGAAATTTGTAATAAATCAAAGTCGGGTAAGTTTTTTTGGGAGGATGTCACCATTATTCCAGAGCTTGACAGCCAGGGTAACGTCATACGTTATGTGACCATCAGGTTTGACGTCACCAAGCAGGTCCGCAGCCGGATGAAATTTTTTCATAAAAGCCAGCGGGATAATTTGACCCGGGTTTTTAACCGGCACGGTTTTTATAACCAGGCCGGGCAGGTGATTAAAAGCATGTCCGCCGCGGGCCAGACGTTTTATGTGGCCATATTCGACGCGGATAAATTTAAAATAATCAATGATACCTTAGGCCATAACCAGGGCGATAAGTTATTGCGGCTGCTGGCCGTCAGGACGAAAAATATTCTTGGCGATAATACGCTGCTGGGTCGGCTGGGAGGGGATGAGTTTGCCTTATTATTCCCGGGCAATACGACTTACCCTGAGCTTTGTCAACTGCTTGACAAATTACAGCACGCCATAAGCGAGGGGTTTATCCTTGATCGCAATAAACAGCGGGTATTTACCTCGCTCAGTATCGGCGTGGCGCACTATCCCCATGACGGCGATTCATTTTCCGAGGTTTTAAAATGCGCCGACATTGCGCTGTACAAAGTAAAAAATGGCGGCGGCAACGATTATCTATTTTACCATGCGCCGGCGTACGCCGTTATGGAGAGCGGAATCGCGGACGGTAAGGCGCCGGTCGATGCGGCGCGCGATGCTAATTGTCAGTACTGAAAGTGCTATAAATCCCTATGCCGGAAATCTCCGGAAATGTTGTTATGCGCAGTTTGTTTAATATTCCAAGGATGTTTGTTATGTTAAAAGCCGTTATCCCGGTTGCCGGGTTGGGAACGAGAATGTTACCGGCGACCAAAGCTATTCCGAAAGAAATGTTGCCTTTAGTCGATAAGCCGTTAATTCAATATATCGTCGACGAATGTGTCGCGGCGGGTATTAAGGACATTATTCTGGTTACGCATTCCTCCAAAAATGCGATTGAAAACCATTTTGATACGTCCTTTGAACTTGAATCGCTGCTGGAGCGCAGGGTCAAACGGCAACTGCTGGACAGCGTGCGGTCCATCTGTCCCGCCGGCACCACTATTATGCATGTGCGCCAGGGGCAGTCGAAAGGGTTGGGGCACGCCGTGATGTGCGCGTATCCGCTGATCGGCGACCATCCCTTTGTCGTTCTGCTGCCCGATGTGCTGATTGACGAGACGACGTGCGACGCAAGCGCCGATAACCTGGCCGGCATGATTGCCCGCTTTAACCATACCGGCAGAAGCCAGGTTATGGTGGATGCGGTGCCCCGGCGGGAGGTCGACAAGTACGGTATTGTCGATACCGGCAACGCTGCCTGCCCGCCGGGAGGCAGCGCCGCCATCGCCGGCATCGTGGAAAAACCGCCGGTTGACAAGGCCCCGTCGAATATGGCCGTGGTCGGGCGGTATGTGTTAACCCCGGCCATCTGGCCGCTGCTGCGCATGACGCCGCCGGGCAGCGGCGATGAAATACAGCTGACCGACGCCATCAGCCTGCTGCTTGGGCGTGAACGGGTAGAATCCTTCGGCATGACCGGTAAGTCCCATGACTGCGGCGATAAGCTCGGTTATCTCATGGCGTTCGTGGCGTATGGCCTGCGCCACCCGGTGCTGGGACCGGCATTTTCGTCTTGGGTAAAAGGGTTAAATCTCAGTTAGGCGACAAGCCGCGGCAATAAAAGTGCGTTGCGCGTTATCCGCTTATCCGAGCGGATATTTTCTTTTTCAGTAACCACCTGTGGGAGGCTAACGACGTGAAATTCCTTTATAGGCTGCTTTTTTCAGTATCGCTGGCAATAGCGGCCTGCTCCGCCAATGCCGGCGAAAGCGCCTGGCAACAATACAAACGGGCCTTTGTGTCGCCCGACGGCCGGGTTATCGATACCGGCAACCATGATATCAGCCATTCCGAGGGGCAGGGGTTCGGCATGTTGCTGGCGGTGTTTAATGATGACAAACCGGCTTTTGACCATATCTGGTCATGGACCCGGCAAACGCTCTATCGGGATGACGTGGGATTGTTCGCATGGCGTTACGAGCCGCAGGCGAAGGTACCCATTGCCGATGCCAACACCGCATCCGACGGCGATACGCTTATTGCCTGGGCGTTGCTGATGGCGGGACAAAAATGGAATGATAAGCGCTATTTACTGGTTTCCAGCCTGATACAAACGTCTTTGATTAATCATGCCATTGTTTCCTTTGGCGGCTACACCGTTATGTTGCCAGGCGTGGATGGCTTTACCCATCCAGGGCGCGTCACCTTGAACCCCTCCTACTTTATTTTTCCCGCCTGGCGCGATTTCTATCAGTCCAGCCACAATGAAATTTGGCAAACCCTGATCAACAGCGGCAGGCTGCAGTTAATCAACATGCGCTTTGGCGATGACGGCTTGCCCACCGATTGGGTAGACCTGGATCAGGCCGGGCAATTTTCTCCGGCGGTGGGCTGGCCGCCGCGTTTCAGCTTCGACGCTGTTCGCATCCCGCTCTATTTAAGCTGGGCGGGAATAGCGGACGATACCATGGCGCCCTACATCAAATATTGGTCAAAATATAGCCGCGGCGTAGCGCCGGCATGGATCGATGTGGTCAAAAACCAAACGGCGGAATATGCCATGACCACGGGTATGCTGGCGGTGCGGGACCTCATCCTGGCGGGCAAAGCGCCGATTGCCGCCACCCTGGCCAGGGATGAAGACTATTACTCGGCCAGTTTGCATCTATTGGCCTTTTATGCCCAACATCGACGGGTTGAATAAATTATTAAAACACAATAGCGCGCTATGGAAAATTAATCGTAAATAATGTTTCCAATTGCAATCGCGAATATTAACCAATTGCTTAGCATGGCTAATTAACAATAATTTGGTTTATAGTTGACGATTAAAACTCTGTTCTTTTCGCAAATTAAAAGCGAGAGCGGAGGTATTTTTATGCGCGTAAAAAATATCCGATTGATAGAATGAAAAGAGTTAATGAAAGGTTGGTATAGTGTGAAACTGAATAATAACAAAATGTCGCCTTAATCTCGGCGCAACGTTATGCGTGCGTAGCTTAATATTTTCATATTCAAAACGGGTCATTCAGGGGAAAAGATGAACATACGTGTTTTAGAATATTTGGTTGCACTTGCGGAATACAATCATTTTCAAAGAGCGGCGGAAGCTTGTCATGTCAGTCAACCGACCTTAAGCGGACAAGTAAGAAAATTGGAGGACGAACTGGGGCTTAAGTTATTGGAACGAACCACCAGGAAAGTCAGTTTTACGCAAAACGGACTGATGTTGGTTGACCAAACCAGGACGGTATTGCGGGAACTTAAAGTATTGAAGAATATGGCCGCCATGAAACAAAATGCCATGCCCGCCTCTTTGCATATCGGCATTATTCCGACCATTGCGCCTTATTTGTTCCCTCATTTAGCCATGGCGGTGGGGCGTAAATTTCCCAAATTACAACTTTACCTTCATGAAGCAAAAACGCATCAACTGGTTGATTTACTGGAGAAAGGAAAAATTGAGTGCGCCATCATGAGCCGGGTGCGCGAGACCGAATCCTTTGTCGCGCCGCTGCTGTTTGAGGAGCCGATGCGATTGGCGGTAGGTATGGATAATCCTTTGGCCGGACGGGAAACCATTTCCATGTCGGAATTAAAGGGCCAAAAGCTGCTGATGCTTGATGACGGCAATTGTTTACGTTGGCAAGTCAAAAAATATTGCTATCAGTTCGACGCCGACGAGGATACGCGCTTTCAGGTCACCAACCTGGAAACCATTAAAAGCATGGTGGCGGCTAATCGCGGCATGGCACTGGTGCCTTTGCTGGCAGTATCGCAACAGCATAAGGATGAGGCCATTCGTTATCTTCCCTGTTTTGACCCGGAACCAAAACGCGCGGTGGTGCTGGTATTTCGCCATGGGGATTCATTGCGGGAACGTTTCGAGCAACTTACCGCCATGATCCGCAACTATATGGAAAACCACTTTACAATGAAAAGAGTTGAGAATATTTGATCAGCCACTGATAGCCTAATGCTCATTTAATTCACCCTTGCCGGTTGTTGAGGCATTGTTATTTTCACCGTACCTGGAGAGCGCTGCATAGAGTATGATTAAATATTTTGATAAATAAAATATTCAGCATTTAATATTAAAATTTCTATCTTATTTACCAACAGCACATCGCTTATCCCGAATGGATTACCGGCATGGCGTATCCGATTGTTTACCGGTGTTTATCCTCTCAGGACGGGGCGGCCCATGCCGTCTCGTCCGCTTTGCGCCGTCCCGACCCGGTTTGCCGCCGGTGTTTACCACTGTCCGTTGACCCAGGCGACCAGATCGGCCGCCTTTAATGCCCTGGAATACAAAAAACCCTGGGCAATATTGCATTGCAGCGCCTGCAGTTGCTGTTTCTGCATTTCGGTTTCCACGCCCTCCGCGACCACGGTTTGACGCAGGCTCTGCCCGATGCGCACCACCGTCGTGGCAATCGCCTTGGTTTTGCTCCCCTCCTGAAAATCCTGCATAAAGCTTTGGTCTATCTTGAGCTCGGTCATCGGCAGATGCGCCAGCCGCGACAAGCTGGAATAGCCGGTGCCGAAATCGTCCATCGATAATCCCACGCCCAGGTCGCGCACAGCGCAAATCACTTTTTCCGTTTCCGGACGCTGGTTCATCATCACGCCTTCGGTAATTTCCACCGTCAGGCATGCCGCCGGCAGACGGTATTCCTTCAGCAAACCGGCGATAAATTCCGGCAGGTTGCTATTATAAAAATTTATGGGCGAAAGATTAACCGATACGACCGGGATCGGTACGGCGTCGGCGCGCCACTCCGCCATTTGCCGGCAGGCCTCGCGCAGCGACCAGCGGCCGATGGCCTCGATTTCGCCAATTTCCTCCGCCAGGGTAATAAATTTTGCCGGCGAGACATCGCCGAGGATCGGATCGCGCCAGCGCGCCAGGGCTTCAACGCCATAAAGCCTGCCGTCCTTTAACCAGATTTGCGGTTGGTAATGTAGGCGCAGCTGCTTCCTGGCGATGGCTGATTTTAATGCCGTGGCGAGTAACTGCCGCTCCTGATCGACCTGGTTCATATCCGGGCTGAAGAATAAATGGCCGCCGTTGGCCGGCATCCTGCCGCTGTGCGTCGCAATGTTGGCATGCCGCAGCAGGGTATCCCTGTCGTTGCCGTGTTCCGGGTAAACGCTGACGCCGATGCTGGCGGAAATATCCAGGGCAAACCCCGACACGTCAAACGGCATGCGGAACAGGGCCTGGATTTTTTCCGCCAGCATCACCGCGCGGCGGGCATCGCAATCGGCGGCCACCAGAACAAAGGAATCGCTGTTCGACCGGCTGATAAACGCCTCCTTTGCCAGGTGCTCCTCGAATCGGCGGGCAATTTTTATCAGCACCGCGTCCCCCGCGGCATAACCGAGCGTAGTGTTGACGTCTTTAAAATGCACCAGGTCAATAAAAAAGATCGCGATGCTTTGCTGTTTGCCGGATTTTAGCAGTTCATCAATATGCTGATATTGATACCTGCGGTTGGGTAATGCGGTTAAGGGGTCGAAATGGGATTGTTTCATAATGGAATATACTTCGCCGGCCGGCTCGTCTATTTCAGCATGATTTAATGTGCCCATATAATACTGTTTCCCTGTCGTCTCAATTTTTGACAATGCGAGGGAAACCCATATTTCCTGGCCGTCTTTGCGTCTGATTTGCACATTGCGCCGCTTGCCGACATATTCCGCATGCAGGCCTTCGTCCCGATCGGATAGCGTTATTCCGGGCAACACCAGCCGGCGTCCGATAATTTCATGACGACTAAAACCCCACAAACTCTCGGCCCGATGGTTAAAAAATAAGACATTACTCACATCATCTATAACCACTACCGCATCCATTGCCTGTTCCAGCGCCGACAGAAGAATATCGAAACGAAGGAGGTTTTTTTTCACCAACATGCTTAAGGTCCATGATAATCATATACCAGCCATGCTAGCTGAACACCGCGAGCCAAGCAATATAAAGCTCGACAAATCAATCATATATAGTTTTTGACGATGAAAGGCGTCCCCTGGTTTATCATTGAGGCTCTTTGATATGAAACAGAGGTTCGTCGGGAGGGAATAATTGATTCGTCAATGCCCATAGGACGATATTTTTATCGTTATTATCTATATATCAATACTGCATCCGCCATCAAAAGCGCCGCTATATGCCGCAAAAACGGCTCCCGGCCACCGGGCTGGCATTGCTGCCGGGTTATTCGAACGCCGGCGCCTTTACATTAAGCGCGCCGGCTACGCGTCCCGGCGTTGATGTCGCAAGGCGGGTCGGGCAGCCACACCGCTTTACGAATGGAAATCGCCTTGGGAATCAGCCCCAGCGCATAGAACCGGTCGGCTATTTTTTGCTGCTCGCGAATCACGTGGGCGTCAATGGCGCGCGTTTCGTGGCTGCAGCGCGCCAGCGCGCATTGCAGGGAGGCGGGCGGCAGTCCGAGCTCGATGGATAAATAATGCGCCGCTTCTGCCGGCGAGGCGGTGATATACCGGCCGGTCTGTTGTAATAATTGGATTATCTGCCGCAGCATATCGGCGTCCTTTTCGGCAAACTGCCGGCGCGCCAGGTAAAATTGCTGGTTAAGCACCAGGTGCGTCCCGTCGGCGACCACCCGCATATGGCCCGAAAGCTGGGCGTCGCTTAATAATGGATCCCACATCATCCAGGCGTCCACCGACGTGGTATCGGTGTGCGTAAGCGGGTATTTTGGCGGCGCATAGACGATGCGCACATCGTCCATCGACAACCCATGCTCTTCCAGTATTTGAATTAACAGATAATGAACGTTGGATCCTTTATTGACCGCAATGCGTTTGCCTTTTAAATCCGCGCCGCTGCGGATCGGACTGTCCGGGGATACCACCATCGCCACGCTCTGGGGCGCCGCCGGTTCGTAGGCAATATAGACCAGCGACGACCCCTGCGCCTGGGCGAAGATCGGCGGGACTTCGCCGGTGGTGCCGAAATCAATCTCGTCGTTGCCCAGGGCGTGCAGCAACTGGGGCCCGGCGGGAAACTCGCTCCACAGCACGCTGACGCCCTGGGCGGCAAAAAGCTGTTCCAGGCTTTGGCGCGCCTTGACGATGCCCAGGTTGCCGTACTTCTGGTAACCGATGCGGATCTCCCGCTCGGGGGCCAGGATGACGCTATTGCCGCCGCGCCCGCCCGTCGCCGCGTCCCTGCGGCGCGGCTTGACCAGGCCGATATGCGCCAGGTGGGTGCGTAAGGTATTGCGGCTGATGCCAAGCAGGGCGGCGGTCTGCATTTGGTTGCCGTCGTTAAGCTCCAGAGCGCTTTTCACCAGCGTGGTCACCATGCGGTCGAACAGCCGCGCCGGTTCGCTGCGCAGTTGCCGGTGGATAAATTGTTCCAGGTCGCGGTCGTGGCTGCTGTCGATGTCGCCGATGTGCTCATCGAGCCTGAGCTGCTGCGGCATAATCAGCGAGCCCTTGCTCAGCAGCACCGCGTTATGCAGCGTGTTTTCCAGCTCGCGCACGTTGCCGGGCCAGGAATACTGCAGCAGCATGTCAAGCGCTTGCGCCGCCAGCCGCGGCTCGGGGCGACCCAGGCGCCGGGCATAAAGCCGCATAAAATGTCCGGCCAGCAAAGGAATGTCGCCCGGGCGCTGGCGCAGCGGCGGCAGCGTCACCGCGGCGACATTCAGCCGATAGTACAGATCTTCGCGAAACCGGCGTTCACGAATGGCATTGGCCAGGTCCACATGCGTGGCGGCGATGACCCGGACATCGACTTTAATCGCTTTGCGCGAGCCGACGCGGGTGACCTCGCGCTCCTGCAACACGCGCAGCAGCTTAACCTGCAGGGACAGGCTCAACTCCCCGATTTCATCCAGCAGCAACGTGCCGCCCCCGGCGGCCTCGAACCATCCCTGATGACCGCTTGCCGCGCCGGTGAACGCCCCTTTTTCATGGCCGAATAATTCCGATTCCGCCAGGCTTTCGGTCAGCGCGCCGCAGTTAACCGCCAGGAAAGGCCTGGCGCGGCGCAGGCTGTTGTGATGCAGATAACGGGCCACCACTTCTTTGCCGGTGCCGGTTTCGCCCACGATAAGCACCGTCGCGTCCGTCGGCGCGAGACGGTCGAGCACGCTTTGCAGCGCTTTCGACGCCGGGTCGATGAGGTCGGGGGCGGAGGGAGAAAATGCGGGCTGAGGATGCTGCATGATACGGCTCCAGGTCATTTGGCTGAACAATACGTCAATTCGCCATTGCATGGTTGCTGGCCAAAAAAGCTTATCCTAAGGCGCCCGGCCGGGCGAGGCCTTTTCCCGCCCCATTGCTGCCAATGCAGCAGGCCCCGGCCATACGCTGTTGCACCGGCAGCAGCGGGCGGCGCGAGACAACATCACAAAAGATTGATATATATCAAGAAAAATAAATTTTCAGCCTGGCACGCCGCGTGCTATCTCTTTTATAACCAAAGGTTAACCTCCTTTCGATAAATTACGAATATAGTTATATAGGGAATGCATAATGAGCCAGCAGACCAGCGATAAAATAAACGTATTGTGGTTTTTGCCCACCCATGGCGATGGACGCTACCTGGGCACCACCGCGGGCGGCAGGGCGGTGGATTTGTCTTATCTTCAGCAGGTGGCGCTGGCGGCGGATAACCTGGGTTATTACGGCGTGCTGATCCCGACCGGCAAAAGCTGCGAGGATTCATGGCTGGTCGCCGCGGCGCTGGCGCCCATTACCCGCCGCCTGCGATATCTGGTGGCGGTTCGCCCCGGCCTGCAGCCGCCAAGCCTTGCGGCGCGAATGGCGGCGACGCTCGATCGTCTCTCCGGCGGGCGGGTGCTGATAAATGTGGTGACCGGCGGCGATCCGGTGGAAAACAAAGGCGACGGTATCTTCCTGAGCCACGCAGAGCGTTACGAGGTGACGCATGAGTTCCTGACGGTTTACCAGCGCCTGCTGAAGGGCGAAAAGGTGGATTTCCAGGGTAAACATATCCGGGTCGAAGGCGCCGAGCTGCTGTTCCCGCCGGTTCAGCCCGACGGCCCGCCGCTGTTTTTCGGCGGCTCCTCGCCCGAGGCGATCGATGTCGCCGCCGGCCAGATTGATACTTACCTGACCTGGGGCGAACCGGTGGGGCAGGTGGCGGAAAAATTGGCCGAGGTGCGCCGGCGCGCCGAACAGCGGGGGCGTACCCTGGATTATGGCATCAGGCTGCATGTCATCGTGCGGGAAACGGAAGAGGAGGCCTGGGCCGCCGCCGATCGGCTGATCAGCCATCTGGACGACGCCACCATCGCCGACGCGCAGAAAATTTTCGCCCGCATGGACTCCACCGGCCAGCGGCGCATGAGCGCCCTGCACGGCGGGTCGCGCGACGGCCTGCGCATCGGTCCCAACCTCTGGGCGGGCGTCGGCCTGGTGCGCGGCGGCGCGGGCACCGCGCTGGTCGGCAGTCCACAGCAGGTGGCCGATCGCATCCGCGAGTATCAGGCGCTGGGGATTACCCACTTCGTGCTGTCGGGATATCCCCACCTGGAAGAGGCCCACCGTTTTGCCGAACTGGTCATGCCGCTGCTGCCCCTGGCGCAGCCGGCGGGCAACGGCGTGCGCGGCGTCAACACCGGCCCGTTTGGCGAAACCATCGGCGGGGACAAGCGCCCGGGCAAGATCGGTAAGGACTCATGATGGCCGCCCGTACGCGCATCGTGTTCATCGGCACCGGCCCGGCCGACCCGCGCCTGCTGGTGGCGGGACCGGCGGCACGGGGGCGTTTTGGCCAATTGATGGGCCTGCCGCAGGCGGCCGAACATGCCCAGGCCCTGGCCACGCAGTTGCTTGCCCTGCTGGCGTCATCCGCCCCTGACGGGCGATGTCCGCCGTCGCGGCGTTAGTTCCCTGATGTAACACCTGAGCCTGTTTTTGGTTACCCGATAATAATGACTCCGCCTGGCCCGCGCCTGGACGGGGTATGCCAACCCTGGAGAAGCTATGTCATCGCAACGAGAAATTCGCCTGAACGCCTTTGATATGAACTGCGTCGGCCACCAGTCGCCGGGCCTATGGGCGCACCCGCGCGATCGCTCCTGGCAATATAAAGACCTGGAGTATTGGGTCGATCTGGCGCGCCTGCTGGAACGGGGCAAGTTCGACGGCCTGTTCATCGCCGATGTGCTGGGCGTCTATGATGTGCTGAACGGCAACGGCAACGGCGATGCCGCTATCCGCCAGGCAACCCAGGTGCCGGTCAACGATCCGCTGGCATTGATTACGCCCATGGCCCTGGTCACCGAACACCTGGGCTTCGGCCTGACGGCATCGCTCTCGTTCGAGCATCCTTATCCTTTTGCGCGGCGGTTGTCGACGCTGGATCATTTGACCAAGGGGCGCATCGGCTGGAATATCGTCACCTCATATCTGGAAAGCGGCGCGCGCAATATCGGCCACCGGGCGCAAACCGATCATGATGCCCGCTATGACTATGCCGATGAATATCTGCAGGTGATTTACAAATTGCTCGAGGGCAGTTGGGAAGAGGGCGCCGTGCTGCGCGATCGCGGGCGGCGCGTCTTCAGCGATCCGGGCAAAATCCACCCGATTAATCACCAGGGCACGTTCTTTCAGGTGCCGGGGATCCACCTGTGCGAGCCGTCGCCGCAGCGTACGCCGGTGTTGTACCAGGCCGGCGCGTCCAGCCGGGGAAAACAGTTTGCCGCCGGGCACGCCGAATGCGTGTTTGTCGCCGTTCCCTCCAAAGTGTTGCTGAAAAAAACCGTGGCGGATATCCGTCGCCGCGCCGCCGAGGCCGGCCGCGACCCGCGTTCCATCCTGATCTTCAACCTGCAAACCGTTATCGTCGACCAGACCGACCGGCAGGCGCGGGCGAAATGGCATGACTATAAATCCTATGTCAGCTATGAGGGCGCGCTGGCGCTGATTTCCGGCTGGACCGGCATTGATTTCGGCCAGTATCAGCCGGGGCAGGTGCTGAAACACCTGCACACCAATGCCATTCAGTCGGCGGTGGAGACCTTCTCCACCGCCGATCCCCACCGGCAGTGGACGGTGCAGGGACTGGCGGACTGGGTCGGCATCGGTGGTTTCGGCCCGTTGCTGGTGGGAAGCGCGCAGACGGTGGCCGACGAGCTGCAATCCTGGGTGGAGGAAACCGATGTCGACGGTTTTAACCTGGCCTATGCCGTGACGCACGAGAGCTTTAGCGATGTGGTGGAGCATCTGGTGCCGGAGCTGCAAAAACGTGGGGTCTACAAGCGCGACTATGCCGCCGGCACGCTGCGGGAAAAACTGTTCAGGCAGGGCGCGCGCCTGGCTGCCCCACATCCGGCGGCGGGCTATCGGCACGCCGGTCTCGCCGCGGCTCCGGCCGGTCTCGTGGTCAACAGATAAGAGGCCGCCAAGATAGAAATCGATAATGTCTCCAGGCGCTATCCCGCCCCGGGCGGACAGCGCATCGAGGTGCTCAAGGATATTTCGCTGCGGGTGAGCGCGGGCTCGATCACCGCGGTGGTCGGTCCCGGCGGCGCGGGGAAATCCACCCTGGCGAGATGCAGCAGCCCGCTGGACACGGCGCCAAATACTTTCGCTTCGCAATTGGCCATAGGCACGCCTTATTTAAACGATGGATAAATCGACAAGCCGAAAAAGGCCTTTGCCGGCCCACGGGTCCAGGAGTACCTGAAGACCACCGGCGATCCGTTGGTCAAGGGGGGATGGGTGCCGGTAAGTCGTGCTGAATAACAGCGGGGAATAGCAATGCTGTCTGGAATTGCATTTAAATCCTAGGGAAAAAATATTCGGTGAGGAACGACTTAATTATGCTGTTAATAAAATAGTGCTAATTTTTCATTGCTTATTATCCCTGGCTGGAACTTTTGCGGGTTCGTCATAATTACGGGATGATCTGGCTTTTGTATGGACATAAAAATTAAATGGTAGTCCTCCCGGTTTTTTTAAATGCAAGATTATATCCATCTATATAAATGATTATTTGTTGTTTGCATAAAAATAATAATATTTTTATAACGGTGTTTCATCTGCAAAATAATATTGAGGATATTATGAGTACAATAAATATTGATGATATTCCACCGGGAGCGCCGCCCCGTTCCGCCCCGGTAAGTTCGGTCAGCGATGTGGCCGGGTTGATCAATACCCGTAGCGATAAAAACAGCCATGCGCGCATGATCGTATTCCTGGCGCTGGGCGGCGTATTTCTCGACGCCTACGATCTGACCACGCTCTCTTACGGTATCGATGACGTGGTCGGGGAATTCGGCCTGACGCCGGCCCTGACCGGCCTGGTGACGTCGTCAATCATGATCGGCACCATTATCGGCAATCTGCTCGGCGGCTGGCTTACCGATAAGTATGGCCGCTATTCAATCTTTATGGCCGATATGCTGTTTTTTGTCGTCTCGGCCATCGCGGCGGGATTGGCGCCGAACGTCTGGGTATTGATTGGCGCGCGGTTCCTGATGGGGATCGGCGTCGGCATTGATTTGCCGGTGGCCATGGCCTACCTGGCGGAGTTTTCCAAATTCGCCGGCAAAGGCAACAAGGCGGCCCGGCTCGCCGCCTGGTGCCCGATGTGGTATGCCGCCTCGTCGGCATGTTTTTTTATTATTTTCGGCCTCATATTTCCTGCTGCCGAAGGAGCATCTTGACTGGTTATGGCGCGCGTCGCTGCTGTTTGGCGCGGTGCCGGCGCTGCTGATCATTGCCGTGCGCCGCAAATTCATGAATGAATCACCGCTGTGGGCCGCCAACCAGGGCGACCTGAAGGGCGCGGTGCGCATCCTGCGGGACTCCTACGGCATCCGCGCCCATGAGGTGACGGAGGAAACATCGGCGACCGCCGCGAAAAAGCCCTCCAGGGTCAGCTTCCGGGTACTGTTTGAAAAACCCTATCGCGAACGGACCATCGTCGCCGGGGTCATGAATGTCTGTATTTCCTTTGAATATACCGCCATTGCCTTTTTCCTGCCGTCGATCCTGGCGCAGTTCCTCGGCGCGGGGGTGTTCGAGACCATTTCCGCGTCCCTGGGCCTCAATGCGCTGTTTGCCTTTACCGGCGGCCTGCTGGGCATGCGGCTGGCTTGGAAATACCCGTCGCGCCATGTGGCGATTGCCGGTTTCGCCCTGCAGTTTATCGCCCTGGTCGCGCTGGCGCTGACCGGCCAGCCCCAGGCGGCGGCGGGCATCGTCTTTGCGATCCTGATGCTTGGGTTATGGCTGTTTGCCGAAGGCTTTGGTCCCGGTGCGCAGCTGATGATTTACCCGACGCTATCTTATCCCACCTCGATCCGCGCCACCGGCGTCGGTTTCAGCCGCTCGCTTTCGGGTATCGGCAGCGCGCTGGCGCTGTTTATCCTGCCGATTATCAAGGCCGGCCTCGGCACCGATATGTTCTGGGTCGTGTCGCTCAGCGCCATTATCCCGATTATTTTCCTGCTGGCGGTGCGCCATGAGCCCACCCTGCGGGACATCGACGACCATGACGATTAACGGAGATGCCATGACTTACCCACATCCGCTTGCCAAGGGTACCGACTACGCGCGCCTTGCCGCGCGGTTCCGGCCGGTTTTCAGCAAAATTGCCGCGGGCGCCATCGAACGCGAGCGTACGCGCACCTTGCCATTGGAGCCCATCCGCTGGCTGAAGGAAGCGGGGTTCGGCACGCTGCGGATCCCCGAGGCGCAGGGGGGGCATGGCGCTTCGCTGCCGCAGCTGTTCCAGTTACTGACTGAGCTGGCGGAGGCGGATCCCAACCTGCCCCAGGCGCTGCGCGCCCATATGGCCTTTGTCGAGGACCGGCTGAATGCGCCTGATTCCCCAGAACGCGAGCGCTGGTTTCGCCGGTTTATCGACGGGGATATTGTCGGCAGCGGCTGGACGGAGATCGGTGCGGTAAAGCTGGGTGAAGTGAAAACCAAGGTCACGCCGTCGGCGCAAGGCTGGCGATTGGACGGCGAGAAGTTTTACAGCACCGGCGCGCTGTTCGCCGACTGGATTGACGTCTTCGCCCAGCGATCGGACAACGGCGGCAATGTGATTGCCCTGGTCGCCACCCGCCAGGAAGGGGTGCTGCGCGAGGATGACTGGGACGGGTTCGGCCAGCGTACCACCGGCAGCGGCACTACCCGTTTCCAGCAGGCGCGCGTGGAGCCGGAGCATGTCTACGATTTTGCCGACCGCTTTCGTTACCAGACCGCGTTTTATCAGCATGTGCTGCTGGCGACGCTGGCGGGAATCGGCCGGGCCGTACAGCGCGACGTGGCGGAGGGGGTGCGCCGCCGGCAACGCATCTATAGCCATGGCAACGCGGCAAGGGCCAGCGAGGATGCGCAGGTCCAGCAGGTGGTCGGGCAGATCGGCGCCTGGGCCTACGCGGTTGAATCCACGGTCTTGCGCGCCACCGGGTCCTTGCAGCTTGCCTATGAAGCGCATTTCAGCGGCGACGGGCAGCAGGAGCTCCAGGCCAATATCCTGGCGGAAGTCGACTCCGCCAAGGCGCAGGTTATCGCCACGCAGTGGGTGCAGCGCGCTGCCGGAGAGCTGTTTAACGCGCTGGGCGCATCGGATACGCGGGCCGAAAAAGCGTTGGATCGTCATTGGCGTAACGCGCGCACCCTGTCGTCCCATAATCCGGTGATCTATAAAGCGCGCATCGTGGGCGATTATCTGGTTAACGGACATGAGCCGATGTTTATCTGGCAAATCGGCAACGGACCGGATAAGCCGCCGCAGGCGTGATCTTGCCCCGTACGGCTTTATCGACAGGTGGAATGACCATGGGAAAAAGCGCGGTGAATCCTGCGCGCGCCTTGTTATCCAGGGAATGGAACCAATAAAATGCGGATTACCTTTGCCGGATTTGTTCGTTGGGATCCGCGGATGCCTTGGGTAGAGTTATAGCCCTGTTCAGACATAGGCAAGTCAGGAAAAGATCAATGGGCACCTTAATTCCGGTTGTTGATCATGCGGTCATCAACGTTGCGGACCAACTTGATGAAACGCGGGAGCTGTTCGGGCATTTAGGCTTTCAGCTGACGCCGCGCGGTCATCATTCCTTGGGCTCCAGTAACCATTTGGCCATCTTTGGCGAAAATTATGTTGAACTCCTGGGTTACGAAACGGCCAATGCGGATAAACGCCGGGAGCTGTGGACGGCGCCCCTGGGCCTTGCCGGCCTGGTATGGAAAAC
Source organism: Acerihabitans arboris (assembly GCF_010131535.1). Taxonomy (GTDB): domain Bacteria; phylum Pseudomonadota; class Gammaproteobacteria; order Enterobacterales; family Enterobacteriaceae; genus Acerihabitans; species Acerihabitans arboris. Next base: position 103,040 of record NZ_WUBS01000002.1, on the reverse strand, counting down.
CACGGATGCCGATGAGGTTTACCGGCGCCTGCGGTCCGTCGGCCTGGCCGGCGACCCTCCGGCTTCGTTTTTTCGTCCGGTGGCATTGTCCGACGGCAGCCGGCCCGAGGCGCGGTTCCGTACCGTCCGGCTGGCCGCCGAACGGGTCAACAACGGACGCAGTTTTTTTTGCCAGCATGATACCCCGGAACTGGTTTGGCGCCCGGAATGGCGGGTACACCCCAACGGCGTGACCAATATCATCGGTTTTGTGATTGCCGCCGCCGATCCCGCGGCGGTTGCCGGTGTCTACGGGACGCTGTTTGACCCACGGCTGATCCAATCCGACGACCAGGGCGGCTATCTGCTGGCGGCGGGCAAAACCCGCGTACGTTTTATCACGCCCGAGCGGGCCAATACGCTTTATGGTCCGGTACCCCTGGGCGAAAACGGCGCCGAACGGATGGTGGCGCTGGAGTTTGCCGTGTCTTCACTACCCGGGAGCGCCGCCTGGTTCCAGCGGCGGCGCATCGAGACGCTGCCCCGTTCACCGCAAGAACTGCTGATTCCCGCAGCTCATGCCTTTAATGTCGCGCTGTTGTTCAGGGCGGAGTAATCCTGTTAAGGTTTGGTCAAAAAATGAAAGCCATTGTGTTACGTGAACACGGCGGCAACGATAAGTTGCGCCTGGAAAACGGATTTCCCGACCCCATCGCCGGCGCTGGGGATGTTGTCCTGCGCGTGCGGGCCTCCTCGCTCAATTACCATGATGTCTTTACCCGCCGCGGCATGCCGGGCATCAGCTTGCCTTTTCCCATCATTATCGGCCTGGACGTGGCCGGTGAAATCATCGCCCTGGGCGAAGGGGTGCGGGGGTGGAATATCGGCGACCGGGTGGTGGTCGACCCGATCAACCGGGTCGACGGCGGATTGGTGGGCGAGACCATCCACGGCGGCCTGGCCGAACGTTGCCGGGTGCCGGCCCATCAGCTGATTGCCCTGCCGGATGAAATCAGTTTTGCCGAAGCGGCGGCGCTGCCGGTGGCCTACGGCACCGCCATGCGCATGATGACGACCATCGGCCAGATCCAGCCCGGGGAAAAGGTATTGATCCTCGGCGCCAGCGGCGGCGTCGGCGTGTGCTGCGTGCAGCTGGCGAAGCTGGCCGGCGCCCAGGTGATTGCCTGTGCCGGCAGCGAGGAAAAAGCTGAACGTCTGCGCGCCGTCGGCGCCGACCAGATCATCCGTTACACCGAGCGGGATTTTATGCAGGAAGTGTTCCAGCGTTACGGAAAACCAGCGCGCCAGCGTAACGCCGCGGCGCCGGGTGGCGTCGATGTGGTGGTCAACTTTACCGGCGGCGACAGTTGGGTCAAATCCCTGCGCTGCCTGCGGGTGGGCGGACGGGTACTGACCTGTGGCGCCACCGCCGGTTTTAATCCCACCGAGGATCTGCGCTATATCTGGACCTATGAATTGCAAATCCGCGGTTCCAACGGTTGGGAGCGCGAAGATCTGCATCATTTACTGGATCTGGTGCGGGAAAAACGGCTGCGGGTGCTGATCGATCGCCAATGGCCGCTGGAACAGGGCGCGCAGGCGCTGGCCTCGCTGGAGCAGCGCCAGGTGATTGGCAAGGTGGTGGTGGTATGAGCGCACGGCTGAGCAAGGCGCAAATCGAAGAAAAATTCCGGCTATCGCCGTTTATCGATTGGCTGCAATTACGCATAGAAGCGGTGGATTACGATCGGCAAACCCTGACGGTGACGGTGCCGATGCGGGCGGAGTTCGAACGCGGCGCCGGCAGCGGCCAATGGCATGGCGGACCGCTGGCATCGATTATCGATACCGTGGGGGATTTCGCCCTGGCGATGATGGTCGGCGCCGGTTTGCCCACGGTTAATTTCCGGGTCGATTACCTGCGCCCGGCGATCAATACCTCACTGCGGGTCGTGGCCCGCGCCAGACGTATCGGCCGCAGCATCGGCGTGGCCGACGTGGACGTGTTCAACGAACAACAGGTACTGCTGGCCATCGGCCGCGCCAGTTACGCCACCGGCGTCGTACCATCAGGAGCTTCATCATGAGCGGACAGTTTTCCCGGCGTAAATTCCTTGGCATCCTGGGCGTCGGCGGATCCATGGCGGCGTTGTCACCGGCGATCCCCGGCTTCAGCCTGCTGGATAATGCCTTTGCCGTCGAGACGGCGGGCGCCGCGCCGCGCCGCGGCGGTACCCTGGTTATCTCCTGGGGCGGCCTGGAGCCACAGGCGCTGTTTGTGCCGGGCGGCGGCGGCTCCGCGCCGTTCCAGACCTCGACCAAAATCCTGGAACGCCTGCTGAAACTGGATAACCACCTGCAGTTCCAGCCGGTGCTGGCCGAGTCGGTCGTGGCGGCTGCCGATTATAGAAGTTATGACATTACCCTGCGCCAGGGCGTCAAGTGGCATGACGGCACCGATTTTACCGCCGACGACGTCGTATATAACGCCATCGAACACTGGAAGGGCATTTCGGCCGGCATCGCGCTGAAAGGCCTTAACGCCGCCACCGCCCTCGATCCCCATCGGGTAAGGCTGAGTTTTGATCATCCGGTGCCGGAGTTTTTCCTCAAGTCGATACTGGCGGGCCAGTATCAACTGCTGCTGCCGAAACATTTGTACGCCGGCAAGGACATGCTCACCAATCCCCTGAATAACCGGCCGGTGGGCACCGGGCCCTGGACTTTCGGCGAATGGGTACGCGGCAGCTATGTGCAATACCGCCGCAATGAGCATTACTGGTCGGCAAACCAGCCTTATCTCGACAAACTGCTGGTCAGGTGGTGGAGCGACGCGGCGTCGCGCACCGCCGCCCTGGAAACCGGGGAGCTGGGGTTGGGTTATTCTAATCCGGTGCCGGCCAGGGAAGTGGACCGGCTGGTGAAAACCGGCCAGGTGGTGCTGGATACCAGCGGTTATGAAAATAGCGCCTGGGCGGTCACGGTGGAGTTCAACCAGCGGCGCGAGTTCGTAAAACGCCGTGAGGTGCGCCAGGCCATCCTGCATGCCATCGACCGTCAATTTATTGTCAATACCCTCTATTTTGGCCGGGGAAAACCGGCGGTAGCGCCGATTTTCAGCAGCAATAGCCTGTTTTTCAATGATGATGTGCCCAAGTATGAGTTTGACGTCAAAAAAGCGGCCGCCTTGCTGGACGCCGCCGGCCTGCCGGTGAAAAACGGCAGCCGTTTTACCGTTAACCTGCTGGCGGCGGCCTGGTTCGAGGAAAACGCCAAGCTGGGCCAATACCTGAAACAGGCGCTGGAGGATATCAACATTACCGTACGGCTCGATTCGGCGGATCGCGCCACGGCGCTGAAACGGATCTACAGCGACTATGACTATGATATCGCCATCTCCAACTACACCGCGCCGCTGGAACCGGTGCCGACGGTGACCCAGTTCTTTACCACCGACGGCATCGTCAAGGGCGGGGCGTTTCGCAACGCCACCGGCTACAGTAACCCGGAGATGGATCGGCTGGTGGCCAATATCACGGTGGAAGTGGATGAGGCCAAGCGCCGCGACCTGGTCCATCAGTTTTTGCGCCTGGCCAGCACCGACGTGCCGTTTGTTCCCCTGGTGGAGATGCAGTCCTACACGCTGGCGCGCACCAACGTGCGCAACTTTACCTCCGACGCCAATGTCCAGGGCACCGCGCTGAACGATGTCTGGCTGGCGGGGTAACGGCATGGCGCGCATCCTGGCCAGACGCCTGCTGCAGGCCGTGCCGCTGCTGCTGGGGGTCATTATCATCAATTTTGTCCTGATGAAATGCGTGCCGGGCAGTTTGCTCGACGTAATGACCGCCGAACAACAGGTCACCGATCCCGCGCTGATCGATCGCCTGCGCGCGCTGTATGGGCTGGACCAGCCGGCGTGGCTGCAGTTGCTGAAATATATCGGCGCGGTGGCCCATCTGGATCTCGGCTTTTCCTATCGCCATAACCTGCCGGTGCTGGACGTTATCCTGGCCCACCTGCCGGCCACGTTGCTGCTGATGCTGGCAAGCATCGCGGTGGCCCTGCTGGTGGGGGTCGGCGCCGGCGTGCTGGCCGCCGTTAAGGTCAACAGCGGCTGGGATACCCTGATCTCGGCGCTGGCGGTATTGTGTTTCGCCGCCCCCGGATTCTGGCTCGGCATCATGATGATCATCCTGTTCTCCGTCAAACTCGGCTGGTTTCCGGTGGGGGGAATGCAGACCATCGGCGCCGATGAAGGGCCATGGGGAGGCGCGCTGGATATTGCCCGTCATCTGGTGCTGCCGGCCCTGACCCTGGGCCTGTTTTATGCCGCCACCTACGCGCGGGTAATGCGCGCCTCCATGCTGGAGATTGCGCAGCTGGATTTCGTGCGCGCCGCCCGCGCCAGGGGATTGAGCCGGTTTCGCGTGATAACCGGCCATATGATGCGTAACGCGCTGCTGCCGGTGGTGACCCTGTTCGGCCTGCAGCTCGGCACCGTGCTGGGCGGCAGTATCGTGGTGGAGTCGGTGTTCAGCTGGCCGGGCATCGGCCAGGTCCTGTTCGACAGCGTGATGAGCCGCAACTTTCCCCTGGTCATGGGGGTATTGGTGCTCAGCTCGCTGGTGGTGATTGTGGTGAATATCCTGGTTGACATGATCTATGCCCGCCTGGATCCGAGGATTGGAGGCTAGCACATGTCGATTATCGCGACTTCTTTGCCGGTCGGCGCGCCGCGGCTGGCCTTCCTGCGCCGTTTCTGCCGCCATCGCGGCGCCGTCATGGGCGCGCTGATTATCCTGGTGATTGCGGCGGCCGCGCTATCGGCCGGCTGGCTTTATCCCACCGATGCGCTGCGCATCGTGGCCATGCCGGAAATCTGGCCTTTTACCGACGCGCGTTATCCGCTGGGCACCGATTCCCTGGGGCGCGACATCATGTCGCTTATCGTCCACGGCGCGCGCGCCACCCTGCTTATCGGGCTGGTGGCCAGTTTGGTGGCCACCACGCTCGGCGTGGCGGCGGGCGCCGCGGCCGCCTGGTTCGGCGGCTGGATTGACGAAGTGCTGATGCGGATTGCGGAGTTGTTCCAGATCATTCCCAACGTGGTATTTGTGCTGACGGTGGTCGCGGTGCTTGGCCCGCGTATTGAAAATATCATTATCGCCGTCGGCCTGGTCTCCTGGCAGCCCATCGCCCGGCTGACCCGCGCTGAATTCCTGTCATTCAAGGATCGCGAATTCGTGCTCGCCTGTCGCGCCTGCGGCATGGGCAACCTGCGCATCGCGCTGGGCGAGATCCTGCCCAACGTCATGCCGCCGGTGATCGTGCTGTCGTCGCTGGTGATCGCCGGCGCCATTCTTTACGAGTCCGTTATCTCTTTTCTCGGCCTTGGCGATCCCAACCTGGCCAGTTGGGGCCGGCTGGTGGGGGAGGGGCGTACGCTGATCCGCTCCTCCTGGTATATCTGCGCGGTGCCGGGCGTGGCGATTATGCTGGCGGTGCTGGCGTTAAATCTGATTGGCGACGGGCTGAACGATGCCCTGAACCCGAAATTGAGGGATCGCCTGTGAACAGCGTGCTGGAGGTTAACGATCTGACGGTTGAGCTGCGCGGGCGCCAGGGCGCCGTAACCGCGCTGGATAAGGTATCGCTGACGCTGAACGCCGGTGAAACCCTGGCGGTGGTGGGGGAGTCGGGCTGCGGCAAATCGCTGACCGCGCTGGCGCTGATGCGCCTCCTGCCCACGCCTCCGGCGCGGATTTGCGGCGGTGAAATCTGGTTTGAACGGCAAAACCTGGCGACCCTGCCCGAAGGGCGGATGCGGCGCCTGCGCGGCAACCGCGTGGCCATGATCTTCCAGGATCCGATGAGCTCGCTTAATCCGGTGAAAACCGTGGGCGACCAGCTCAGCGAGGTGCTGCGGGTGCATTTGGGCCTGACGCGGCGCCAGGCCTGGAAGCAGGGCATCGCCCTGCTGGAGCGGGTCCATATTCCCGATCCGGCCCGGCGCATGGATGAATACCCGCACCGGCTGTCGGGCGGTATGTCGCAGCGGGTGATGATCGCCATGGCCATCGCGTGTAAACCGGCGGTATTAATCGCCGATGAGCCGACCACCGCCCTGGATGTGACCATCCAGGCGCAAATTTTGGCCCTGCTGCGGGAATTACAGGCCGATACCGGCATGGCGCTGATGTTGATTACCCATGACCTAGGGGTGGTCGCGGCGATGGCCCGGCGCGTGGCGGTCATGTATGCCGGTAAAATCGTCGAGCAGGCCTCGGTGCCGGAACTGTTCGATACCCCCCTGCATCCCTATACCCAGGGATTGCTGCGCGCCACGCCGACCTCCGGGCGGCCGGGCGAACGGCTGCTGGATATCCCGGGCAGGGTGCCCGCCCTGTCGGCCTTGCCCAAGGGTTGCGCCTTCGCGGCACGCTGCCGCCATGCAATGCCGGCCTGCGCGCAGCAGCGGCCCGATTTGAGCGAGCTGCGCAGGGAGCACCACGTGGCCTGCCTGGCGGCGGAAGAGGACGCACGGGCGCCGGCGCCCAGGCTGGCTAACGGCGGGTGGCGCGGATGAAACCCTTTTTGACCGTGGAAAACCTGCAGGTGAGTTATCCCACCCGCGATGGACGGGTGTTTGCCCTGGCCGGCGTCGACCTGGCGCTTAGCCCCGGCGAAACCGTCGGGCTGGTGGGGGAGTCGGGCTGCGGCAAATCCACCCTCGGCAAGGCGGTGATGCGGCTCATTCCCAGTACCGGCGGCCGCATAAACATAAACGGCAACGACATCACCCATTTGGGGCGTAAAGCATTATTACCCTACCGGGCCGATATCCAGATGATGTTCCAGGATCCGCAGGGGTCGCTGAATCCCCGCCAGAGCGTGGGTAAAAGCATCGGCCGGCCGCTGGAGGTCGCCGGCTGGACGGGCGCGGCCATCCGCTGGCGGGTAGGCGAATTGCTGGAGATGGTGGGGCTGCCCGCGGCGGCGGCCTCCCGGTATCCCCATGAGCTTTCCGGCGGCCAGCGCCAGCGTATCGGCATTGCCCGGGCGTTGATCCTGGAGCCGAAGGTGATCATCTGCGACGAGCCGGTCTCCGCCCTGGACGTATCGGTGCGGGCGCAGGTGATAAACCTGATGCGCGATATCCAGCAGCGCACCGGCGTGGCCTATCTGTTTATTTCCCACGATCTTTCCGTGGTGGAATATATCGCCGACCGGCTGCTGGTGATGTACCTGGGACGCATCGTTGAAAGCGGCCCCACGCGGCAGGTCTGGGCCAAACCCGCCCATCCCTATACTTTTGCCCTGCTGGCGGCGGCGCCGGTGGCGGATCCCCGCGCGGCGCGCGGCCGGAACCTGTTGACGGGCGAACTGCCCAGCCCCATTTCCCCGCCGCCCGGCTGTCCGTTCCATACCCGCTGTCCGCGCGCCGGGGAACGCTGCCGGGTGGAGCGCCCGCCGCTGCGTGGCGGCGGCGACCAACGACAGGTCGCCTGCCATTTCCCCTTATTTGATGTCGACGCCACGCAATTACCGCCACCGGCGTTATAAAGGAGCAGCTATGCCGTTTCATCACCACAACCTGGGCGATCTGATCGTCCGCAGCGCGGATTTACAGCGTGACGCGCTGATTGATTTGAGCGATCCCGCCCGGCCGCGCCATTGGAGCCATCGGCAGATTGATGGGCTGGCCGGCGGCGTCGCCCGCTACCTGGGCGATCTTGGCCTGCCGCGGGGCAGTACCGTCGCCATCGCCTCGCTTAACCGCACGGAATACATTGCCGCGTATTTCGGCATTATGCGGGCGGGGTTGGTCGCGGTGCCGCTCAATATCAAAGTGCCGATCGATACCCTGGAATACCTGCTGGCGGATGCAAACATCCGCCTGGCGTTTGTCGACGACGCGCGCTATAAAATTTTGCAAGGCAAGCTCCCCCTGGTGAACTTCGACGATCGGGGCGGGGAGGGGTTCCACCGGTGTATCAGGCCGCAGGCCTTCGACACCGTGCGACCCGCGCCGGATGAGCTGGCGATGATCCTCTACACCTCCGGCTCCACCGGCCGGCCAAAAGGCGTGCCGCTGACCCACCGGGGGCAGCTGTGGGCGCTGGAGGCCACCCGCAGCGGCGGCGTGGAGCCTGACGGACCGCAGGCCCGTTATCTGCTGGCGCAGCCGTTGTTTCATATGAACGGCCTGTTCCTGACCAAACGGGTGTTTGCGGTTAATGCCTTGCTGGTGGTTCTGCCGGCCTTTGACGCCGAGCGCTATGCCGCCGCGCTGGCCGATTACCGCGTCAATATTGTCACCGCCGTGCCGACCATGTTTGCCCGTCTGGTCCGCGATCCGCGTTTGCTGGCCGGGCGCGATTTCTCCGCGCTACAGCGCCTGATGCTGGGTTCCGCCCCCATGTCGCTCTCGCTGCTCAATCGTATCCAGAGAGCCTTTCCCAATGCGGCCATCACCCACGGTTATGGCACTACCGAGGCGGGACCGGCGGTGTTCGGCCCTCATCCCGACGGGCTGCCCACGCCGCCCCTGGCGCTGGGGTATCCGCTCGCGGCGGGGGAGGTCAAGCTGGTGGAGGGGGAGAACGCTGACGAAGGCGTGCTTTGCATGCGCAACCCGGCGGTAACGCCGGGGTATCTCGGCCTGCCGGACAAAAGCGCCCAGGTGTTCCGGGACGGCTGGTATTACAGCGGCGACGTCATGCGTCGCGATGCCCGGGGTTTCTTTTATTTTACCGGCCGGGCGGACGATATGTTTGTCTGCTCCGGGGAAAACATCTTCCCGGTGGAGGTGGAAAAAACGCTCGAAACCCATCCCCAGGTGCGTCAGGTTTGCGTGGTGCCGTTGCCGGATGAGGAGCGCAGCCAGGTGCCGGTCGCGTTTGTGGTATTGCAGCCCGACAGTACGCTAAGCGTCGACGCGTTAAAGCGGCATGCCCTGGATAACGGCCCGGCCTACCAGCACCCCAGGCGCATCGCATTCCTGGCCGAGCTGCCGTGGGCGGGCACCAACAAAGTCGATCGTCACGCGTTGACACGACTGGCTTATCAGCTGGAGGCGCGGCGGGGCTGGAACGACCCGCTGTCAACGGCGCCAAACCCGGCCTGACGTCGCCCGGCCGCCGGCGTTATTCGCGCGGCTGGCCGGGCGGTTTTGTCATCAAGGCGGCGGCACGACGCGCGGGTCATTGTCATCAGGCTGGTGGCGCGGGACCCGGTTTAAAAGGTCGGTTTACCGGGCAAGCTTAAGCAGCGTTTCCTGCGCCAGGCGCGTGAAATAGCGCGCCGCCGGGGCGATTAACGACTCCGAGGGATCAAAACGCGGATGATGCAGGCCGAATTGACTGGCCGAGCCGATATTGACGAAGGCCCCGGGCAGATGATGCAGATAAAAGGCGAAATCCTCCCCGCCCATCTGCGGCGGCTGGTCATGTACCCGATACCCTTCCCTGGCGGCCACGTCCTTGGCGAAATCCGCCCATTCAGCGTGGTTGACCAGCACCGGCGGGCCGGCGTGCCAGCGCAGCTCGGCCCGGGCGCCGAAGCCGGCGGCGATATGTTCAATCAGCCGGGTTATTTTTTCGGGCACCAGGGCGCGGATTTCCGTATTGTGGGTACGCACCGTGCCCTCCAGCTCAACTTGCTCCGGCAGCACGTTCCAGGTATTGTCGCCGGTGATGCGCGTGACGCTCAGCACCACCGACTCCAGCGCGCTGAAACCCCGGCTGGGCAGGGTTTGCAGCGCCGTGATGATGTGGGCGGCCAGCACAATGCCGTCAACGCCCTCTTCGGGACGGGCGGCATGGGCGCCTTTACCGTTAATCAGGATTTCGAAGCGATCGACATTGGCATGTAACGGCCCGGAGCGGGTGCCGAATTCACCCACCGGCAAATCGGGGGCGTTGTGGCCGCCGGAAATCACGCTCACGCCCCCCGGCGCGCCGGCGCCGCGCCACCCTGCTGCGCAGATCCGGCACGACCCCGCGCCCAGGGAATCCCCGGCCGTAAGCATATTTATTGCTAAGTCTAGGGATTATTTTTATTTCACAGGATTTTACCCGGCCTATATGTTGGGACTTATTGCTTCGGCATTCCAACATCTGATAACAGGCGGGTTTTATGACTTCTGGCTATTCTTTGGCGCGACGCGTCCTGCGCCTGGCGGTTGTTTTGGCGGCCATCGGCGTATTCAGCCAGGCGCAGGCCGATGGACAACCCCTGAAACAGCTGAATATCGGCTTTCAGAAAGCCAACATCCTGGCGTTGCTCAAAGCCCGCGGCACGCTGGACGAGGCGCTGAAAAAACAGGGTATCGCCACCCGCTGGATTGAATTTACCGCCGGTCCGCAAATGCTCGAGGGCCTTAACGTCGGCAGTATCGATCTGGCCGCCACCGGGGATGCGCCGCCGGCCTTCGCCCAGGCGGCCAAGGCTGATTTGATTTACCTGGCGCACAATATCCCCAACCCGAAAACCGAGGCGATCCTGGTGCCGGAAGCGTCGGCGGTGCGCAGCGTGGCGGATCTTAAAGGCAAGCGGGTGGCCCTCAACAAAGGCTCCGACGTGAATTACCTGCTGGTCGAAGCCTTGAAACAGGCCGGCCTGGCCTATACCGATATCACCCCCGTCTACCTGACGCCCAGCGATGCGCGGGCGGCGTTCCAGCGCGGCAGCATCGATGCCTGGGTGATTTGGGACCCGTTTTACGCCGAGGTTGAAACCAACGCCGGCGCGCGCCGGATCCAGGACGCCGAAGGCCTCGTACCGCATTATACTTTCTATCTTGCCAGCCGGCGGTTTGCCGAGCACTATCCCGACATCGCCGAATTGGTTATCGAACAGCTGGCCCAGCTGAGCGCCTGGGCCAACGATCATCATGACGAGGTGGCGCAGGCCCTGTCCAAAAGTACCGGCCTGCCGCAGCCGATATGGCTGCGGGCGCTGGCGCGGATGCCGTTTGGCACCGAGCGCATGGATGACGATGTTTTCCGCCGGCAGCAAACGCTGGCCGATACCTTTACCGGCATCGGCCTGATCCCGGTAAAAATCGATGTCAACCAGGCGCGCTGGTCGCAGGACAAATAACCCCCTACCGGTAAGCGGGGCGGGGCCGCCCCGACGCTCAAGGCGTTAGCCGAAAAATAAATAAGTTATGCCGCGATGATCTTTGGCAAATTCCAACCGTTCTGTAGAGTGATCTGATGGGATTCAATCTCTTGGCCGATCGGGAAAAAATAATGCCGCGCTTGTTTAACGCCCTTATGCTATTAACGCTGTGTTCACTCGCCGCGTCACCCGCGGTATTTGCCGGCGCCACCCTTGACCGGGTAAACCAGACCAAGGTACTGCGCGACGTGCTGGTGAACGACTATCCGCCGTTTGGTTTTATCGATGACAATAACCAGCTGGCCGGGTTCGACGTGGATGTGGCCAGGGCGGTGGCGCAAAAACTGGGGGTCAGGCTGGAGCTGTCCGCGCCGGGATGGGAAACCATCGTCGGCGGCAAATGGCGGGGACGCTGGGATGTGTGCATCTGCTCCATGACCCCCAATGCCGAACGGGCCAAAGTGCTTAATTTCCCGGCGCCCTATTACAGTTCACCGGCGGTGTTGGTGGTGAATAAAGATGAGAAAAATATTAAAGCCGCCGCCGATCTCAGTAATAAAAAGGTGGGTGTCGGTATCGGTTCCACCTATGAAAACTACCTGAATAAAAGCCTGGTGATCCCCGGTGCCAAGCCCATAGTATTCCCTTTTGATCACGTGCAGGTGGTGCCGACGGATGAAACCGTCGCGTTCCAGAACCTGGCCCTGGGGGCCGGCGCCCGCCTGGATGCGGTGGTGTCCGATCTGGCCACCGCCAATGCTCGCATCGCCAAAAGCGATCGTTTCCGTATCGCCGGCGAGCTGTATGCCGAGCCGAATTGGGTGGCCACCGATAAAGGGGACGCGCAATGGGATCAGGTCGTGGCGGATACGGTGAACGCATTACGCGCCGACGGGACGCTGGCGCAAATCTCCAGGCGCTGGCTGGGGGAAGATATTACCCGGATACCGCAGTGATGCCGCGGCCATCCGCCGCCGGCATGGAAAATCCCGCGCCGGTCCCCGCGGGCGCCATGGCATCGGGGCAGGGTAACGCCGGGTTTCGGTTGCGAACGATAATGACCTGGGCGCTATTGCTGGCACTGCTGCTGGGACTGTTTTCCCGCATGGATCTGGATTTTGCGCTGATCGGGCAAAAGCTGCCGTTTATGCTCGGCCTGCGGCTGTCGCCGGACGGCTTTATACAGGGCGCGGTCCTGACCCTGGTTATCACCGCCCTGGCCATGCTGTTTTGCACGGTGCTGGGCGTTATTACCGCCGCCGGCCGTTTGTCATCCAGCGCCGTCGCCTTCGGCTGCGCGACGTTTTACATATCGCTGTTTCGCGGCACCCCGCTGCTGGTGCAGGTATTGATTATCTATCTGGCCCTGCCGCAGGCGGGTATCGTGCTGGGCGCCTTCAGCTCCGGCATTATCGCCCTCTCGCTTAACTATGGCGCCTACCTGGCCGAAACCCTGCGCGGCGGCGTGATAGCCATCCCGCGCGGGCAGACCGAGGCCGCCATGGCGCTCGGATTGCCGCGCGGGGTGATTATCACCCATATTATTGCGCCCCAGGCGCTGCGTATTATCGTGCCGCCGGTGGGGTCGCTGTTTATCTCCATGCTTAAAGACTCGTCGCTGGTGTCGTTGATGGGCTTATGGGAGCTGAATTTCCTGGCGCAATCCTATGGCCGCAGCACCTATCATTATATGGAAATGCTGACCACCGCGGCGGCCATCTACTGGCTGATGTCCATAGTGCTCGAGCTATTCCAGGGGCGGCTGGAGCGCCATTTCGGCCAGGGTTACCAACGGCTTGGCTCGCCCCGTTAACCCCGCGGTCCGCGGGTCATCATATTGAGGAACCGGAAATCATGAGCAACGCCGCGAATAAGGCCGCCCGCGACGGCATCACCATTCTGGACGGCGGCATGGGGCGTTTGCTTGAGCAACTGGGCGCGCCGTTTCGCCTGCCCGAATGGTCGGCGCTGGCGCTGATCGAGGCGCCGGAGTATGTCACGCGCGCGCATCAAATCTATGCCGATAGCGGCGCGCAGGTGCTGACCACCAATACGTTCGGGCTGGTGCCGCACATGCTGGGGGAGGCGCGTTTTCGCCTGCAGGCCCGGTCGTTGGCCGGACTGGCGGGGCAGCTGGCGCGCGGCGCGGCTGACCGGGCCGGCGCCGCCCACCCGTTATCTCCCGTGCGGGTGGCCGGCTCGCTGCCGCCGCCGTTCGAAAGCTACCGGCCGGAGAAGTTTATTCCCGCCCGCGCCGGTGAAATACTGGCACCCCTGGTGACGGGATTGGCGCCCTGGATCGACTTTTGGCTGATCGAGACCCAGAGTTCGACGCTTGAGGCGCTGACGGCGCTGGAGACGGTCAGGCGCGCCAGCGATCTGCCGGTGTTTGTCGCGTATACCCTCAAGGATGAGGCCGGACGCGCCGGCCCGCCGGAGCTGCGATCGGGCGAGCCGGTGGCGGCCGCCGCGGCCGCCACGCTGCTGGCGGGCGCCGCCGGGATACTGTTTAACTGCAGCCAGCCCGAGGCGATGGGCGAGGCAATCGTAGCCGCCCGGCGTATCATCGACGCCTCGGCGACCCCCGCCGCGGCGCTGGGCGTTTATGCCAACGCCTTTATGCCCGAGCCGCCCTCCGATGAACCCTATGCCGGCCTTTCGCGCCTGAGGGACGATCTTGACCCGGACAACTACCTTAAATGGATCCGCCGCTGGGTGGGGCAGGGCGCCACCCTGGTCGGCGGCTGCTGCGGCATCGGGCCAGCGCACATTGCCGCGATACGCGATGCCGGACCTTTTTCCCGATGAAATGAGACACCCGTTCGCCGCCGGGATGGATGCCTGCGCGATATGCCTTCAATGGTTGCGCGGCCAGTGGGCTGGCCGCGCGTCCCGCCGTATTCAGTCCAGCTTGGCTTTTGAAAAATCACTGCCGTTAAGACTGACGCTATAGCCGCTGACGTTGCTGCGCGTGGCATAAAAGGTTTTCCCGTTTGCCAGCGGCACCCAGGGAGCCTGTTCATGGAACACGGCCTGTGCTTGTTTATACAGCGCTGCGCGTTGCGCCGGATCGCCGATCGCCTTGGCCTGCTGGATTAACGAGTCATAACGCTTATCACACCAGAACGCCGCGTTGGATCCGCTTTTGATACTGCCGCAGCCCAGCAGGACATTGGCGAAATTGTCCGGGTCGCCGTTATCCGACATCCAGCCAAATAGCGCGGAAGCATGTTCACCCTTGCGGATGCCCGCGAGGTATTCACCCCATTCGTAGGTCACTATTTTCGCGGTGACACCGACTTTCGCCCAATCGCTTTGGATAATTTCCGCTATGCGGCGGGAGTTGGGGTTATAAGGTCGTTGCACCGGCATCGACCATAAATCCGTGGTAAAACCCTGCTCAAACCCCGCCTGCTTCAGCAATGCCCTGGCCTTGGCCGGGTCATGGGGATAATCGGCGAGATCTTTATCGAATCCGAGCATATTGGGTGGAATGGGTGATTTCGCCACCGAGCCGGAGCCGAGAAATACCGCGGCGACAATGGCCTTTTTATCCACCGCGTAGTTCAACGCCTGGCGCACCAATAGATTGTCGAACGGTTTTTTGCCGGTATTAAACGCCAGGTAACCGACGTTCAAGCCGTCCACGCTGTACAGCGTCAAATCTTTATTGCTCTTGATCTCATCAAAATTGACCGGATTGGGCGCGGAAATAATCTGGCATTCGTTTTTCTCCAGCTTGGCCAGCCGCGTGGTCACATTGGGGGTAATGGAAAATATCAGGCGCTTAGTGGGCACCTCGCCCTGCCAGTAATGCGGATTGGCCTCATAGCGGATCAGCGAGTCGACTTTATATTCTTTCAGGTTATAAGGACCGGTGCCGATCGGGTCGGTGTCGACCCGCTCCGGCGTGCCGGCTTTCAACATGGCGTCGGCGTACTCGGCGGAAAGTATCGAGGTAAAGTCCATGCCCCAGTCGGCCAGGAAAGTGGCGTCGGGTTTGCTCAGGGTAAACTGGACATGCCGGTCATCCAGTTTTTTGACCTCATGAATAAGCGAACCGAGGCCGATGTCGTTAAAATACTCATAGGCGGCCCGGGACACGTTATGATAGGGGTGGTGGTCGTCTTTCTGGCGCAGCACGGAGAATATGACGTCATCGGCGTTAAAGTCACGGGTGGGGGTAAAATATTTATTGCTGTTGAACTTGACCCCCTGGCGTAAAGTAAAGGTATAGGTTTTACCGTCGGGACTGATTTTCCAGTCGGCGGCCAGGGAGGGAATCGGCAGGTTATCGCTTTCCCTGAAGGTCACCAGGCGGTTATACAGCACCTGTGAACTGGCGACAAACGATGGGCCCGAGCTGGCGATTTGCGGATTAAACGACTCCGGCGAGGCCTCCGAACAGTAGACCAAAACGCTGTGGTCGGCGGCCAGCGCGCCGCCGGCCGGCAATAGCGCGCCCATAAGCACGACGAGACAGGTTTTCTTGAAATCCATTTTTCTTGCCTTGATAAGGTGATTATTCTGTAGTTATTGACCGGGCCATTATAAGCGGCAATAGGTAAAAATGAAAAAATCGCATGCATCTTAAGGGGTACCAATTAGCCATAAGCACTGGCTGTACGATAAAGACTTCCCGGTGATGGATTATTCATCAATCCCATGAGGATTAGCTACGCCGTGGTCGTCACTTTCATTTAAATTTCCCGGATTTTTTTCCTCCGCCAGCTTAATCGGTGATGTTTGCGGAGTCATTATTTGGTGACATACGCTTATCCGCTTCATTTAACCTAACGCCATCCAGCAAGCGTTGGTAATAGGAGTGACCGGTATTCAGCGCGCCGACCGGGTTATGGGCCAACACCCGGTCCTTGACGATCAGATAGGTTACCGGCGCGTCCGAATGCTTGATAAATAAGGAATCATGCCCGACACACAGGCCGCTGATGACATTAAGATCGGTTTTTTCCTGATTGCATAATTTAGCCTGCATAATCGGGTTGCACATGGCCTCATAATGACCCGGTTTGATTTTATCCCGTTCGGCGATGCCGACGCCGCACTTGTCCTGTCCGCCTACTTTGCATAACACGCCGAACGCCTGCAGATTATTGGCGCGTAAAATGCCGGCGAAAATACGGTTTTCCCGAATCAAGCCGGCGCAGGACGCCACGCCGATCTTTTTAGCGCCTATTTTTTTGGCAAAAACGATAATCTCTTCCACCCGGGTCAACTGACCATAGTATTGACCTTCCACCTGCGCCGCCGCCTGCATGATCTTAGCGACCAGCGGATCGTCATGGTACTGGTCGACGCTTGCGCGCAATACGGCGTCATTCCCCGCCGCGGTGGTTAAACATTTTTTCGGGAATTCTTTATCCCGGGTCTGGCAGTTAAGCAAATTACATTCGGTACAGGTAAATTTATCGGCCATGACGGCTTCCCGTTTTCCCTGGAAAAATACCTTATGAAATATAAGGATTTCGTGGCTCATGCCAACTAATTATTACGCATATTGATATAATAATTATGAGTTTTAGCCGCTAAATACCATTTTATTAATTGATAATATTCCGCGTTAACCACCATGCCGTTTATTGCCATCGGCTATTGAGAACATGACATTCAACCGGGCGCGCGCTATTCCCGGAACGCCTCCGCGCGGGTACGGCGAATGGCCGGAAGCGTGACCAGCACCACCAGCCCGGCCGCCGCCGCCAGCAGGGACAGCGATAGCGGCCGGGTCACAAACGTGCTCAAATCACCATGGGATAACAACAGGGCGCGCCTGAAATACTCTTCCAATAGCGGACCCAGGACGAATCCCATCAGGAGCGGCGCGGGCTCGCAGTCGAGTTTCAATAAGACATATCCCAGCAGGCCGAAACCCACCGCCTGGATAACGTCAAAAACCGAATTTTGCACCGAATACACGCCGATACAGCAAAACACCAGGATCGCCGGATAAAGGTAACGATAAGGGATGCGCAATAGACTGGCCCATACGCCGATCAGCGGCAGGTTGAGGATCACGAGCATCAGATTGCCGATCCACATCGAGGCCAGCAGGCCCCAGAATAACGAGGGGTTATTGGTCATCACCTGCGGCCCCGGCTGGATATCATGGATCATCATCGCGCCCACCATCAGCGCCATCACGGCGTTGGACGGAATGCCCAAGGTCAGCAACGGAACGAATGAGGTTTGCGCCGCCGCGTTGTTGGCCGCTTCCGGCCCCGCCACGCCCTCGATGGCGCCATGGCCGAACTCGGCGCTGTATTGGCTGATTTTTTTTTCCAGCGCATAGGCCGAAAAGGATGCCAGCGTCGCGCCGCCGCCGGGTAATAACCCGAGGATCGAGCCGAGCAGCGTTCCGCGATAGATGGCGGGTCTCATGCGTTTAAAATCCTGTCTATCCGGCCATAGGGTCGAGATTTTGCCGACGTTGACCGCTTTACCCTGGTTGTCCTCCAGGTTGCGGATGATTTCCGCGAAGCCGAAGATGCCCATCGCCAGGGCGACAAAGCTCAGCCCGTCCGCAAGCTCCGGAATATCCAGGGTGAAGCGTTGGGCACCTGAATTGATATCGGTACCCACCAGGCCCAGCAGCAGCCCAAGGACAATCATGGACAGCGCTTTCAGCAGCGAGCCGGACGACAGCACCACCGCGCCGATAAGCCCAAGAAACATCAGCGAGAAATACTCGGCCGGACCGAAGCGGAAAGCGAGTTCCGTCAGTGGAATGGCAAAGGCCGCCAGCACCAGCGTGGCGACGCAGCCGGCAAAGAACGAGCCGATGGCCGAAGTGGCCAGCGCCACGCCGGCCCGGCCTTGCCGCGCCATTTGATGACCGTCGATGGTGGTGACCACCGAAGCGGACTCACCGGGAATATTCAGCAGTATGGCGGTGGTGGATCCGCCGTATTGGGCGCCATAATAGATGCCGGCCAGCATGATCAACGCGGCGTCCGGCGGCAGGGCATAGGTTGCCGGCAACAACATGGCGATGGCCGCCACCGGACCCAGCCCCGGCAGTACGCCAATCAAGGTGCCAAGCGTACAGCCGACCAAGCAATACAGCAGGTTTTGCCATGATAACGCGGTGCTGAAACCCAGCATCAGATGCGCCAATAGCTCCATATCCATGCCCTAATGGGTAATAAACGCGGGCCAGACCGGGATCAGCTGATCCAGTCCCCAAATAAACAGCGTCACGTTCAGCGTCACCAGTACGGCCGCGTTGGCAAGCGTGCCTTTCACGGTGAACCGGTCGCTGGCTTTACTGGAGATAAACACCAGCAGCAGCAGTGAAATAACCAGCCCCGCGGGTTCAAGCAGCAGCGCGAACACCGTGGTCGCGCCCAGTATCCAGATTAATTTTCCCGGCTTCCATGACGGCATGGGATCCGCCCGCCCGCGGCGCGACAATGATGACAGGATCACCAGCAGGCCAAAAACCGCCAGCAGCAGGCCGAGGCAGAGCGGGAAAAATCCCGCGCCCATTCGCGAGGCGGCGCCGATCGGGTATTGTCCCGCCAGCGCGCTGAAACCGCAGCCGATGAATAAAAATAACCATCCGGACCAGAAATCCTGATGATTACGGATGGCCGACCCGCCGCGACGACGCGCCGCGGCGCTGGCCGGAGAAGAAAAATTATCCATCCCGCCGCCTTTGGCCTTTAGCCCGGTATACCGTTGTCATTGAATGCTGATGCCGGCGTCGTGGACAATCTTGCCATAACGCGTCATATCGCCGGCCAGCGTATCGGCTAGCTCTTGCGGCGTACTGGCCTTCACGCCGTAACCCAGATTTTCCAATTGCCGCCTGACCCCGGGTGAACGCAACACCTCGGCGAAATCGCGGTTCAACTGGTTAACAATGGCGGGGGGCGTGCCGGCCGGCGCCAGGTAGCCCTGCCAGCTTTCGACGCTAAAACCCGGCTGGCCCGATTCGGCCATCGTCGGCACCTGCGGCAGCGCCGTCGAACGATACGTCGTGGTCACCGCCAGCGCTTTTAATCGTCCGCTTTTAACATATTCGGTGACCGCCGCCAGGGTAATCAGCGTGGCGTTGGTATGACCGGCGATGACGTCTACCGCCGCCGGGCCGCCGCCGGGATAGGGGATATAGTTAACCTTGCCGCCGGTCCGTTGATTAAGCATTTCATGGGCAATCTGGGCAATGCCGCCGTTGGTGGGCAATCCGAGGCTGATGGTGCCGGGTTTTTCCCGGCTAACGGCAACATACTGCTGAAAGGTATCGATGCCGAGTTTGGGATTGACCACCAGGATTTGTGGATTCACTACCGCTTTGATCACCGGCGTAAAGGCGGCGGCGGAATCGTAGGGTAATTTTTTGAACAACAGCGCATTAAGCGTTAACGCTTCACCGGTTTCCAGCAAGGTGTAGCCGTCGGCGGGCGCTTTGGCCACCTTTGCGCTGCCGAGGGTGCCGCTGGCGCCGGTCACGTTTTCCACAATGACCGATTGTCCCCATTTTTCACTCAGCTTTTCAGCCAGTACGCGCGTGAGCTTATCGGCGCTGCCGCCGGCCGCGACCGGCACAATGATTTTGACCGGTTTCAGGGGAAATTTGGCTCCGTCGTCGGCTTTGGCTACCCCCAGCGTCGAGATGAATAAACACATTGCGAGGGTCTTAGGCAATATCATGGATATATTTCTCCGGCGATGAATGGATGCTTTTCCATTTATCTTACCGGCGCGGGGGAGGTTGATTAAATGCTTTAACCGGCTATGGTTAGCAGCTATTGTTCTGGATCAGCGACATACAAAGACAGGTATCGCGCCAGCGTGCTGATTTCGTTATCGAACAGCTTTGCTGCCGTCGTCGATCACCAGATAAAGCGAGGTCGAGCGGGTCTGGCCGTACATCAGCGGCAAGACGCGCGTTTCACCCGGTTAAACTTCAATCCGCTACCAGGTTCACGGGCTGGTGGCCGCCGAAGCGCTGAAACATCGCCTCGCCGACATCAATGACGGCCCCGGCGCATTATAATGCGTCATCGAAAACCATGACGGCCCGTATATCGGCCGTGCGGGCTGGTTGGGGCGTCAAATCGATGTGAGGGAGGTTTCATGAAGAGACTGAATGGATCATGGACCTGGTTACTTGCCGTTTATTTTGCCCTGGTCTACCTGATTCCCCTGAACGGCCGACGGCTATGGCAACCGGACGAAACCCGCACGGCGGAAGTCAGCCGTGAAATGCTCAGCCGCGGCGACTGGGTGGTGCCGAAATTGCTTGGCCTGCGTTATTTTGACAAGCCGGTAGCCGCTTACTGGTTCAACAATATCAGCCACTGGCTGTTCGGCGACACCAATTTTGCCGTACGCTTCGGCTCGGTATTCAGCACCGGCGTCACCGCGGCGCTGGTGTTTGCGCTGGCGATGATGATGTGGCGCAACCCGCGCCGGGCCAGCGTGGCGGCACTGATTTTCCTGTCGATGCTGCTGGTCCTCAGTATCGGAACCTACGGCCTGCTCGATGCTACGCTGGCGCTGTGGCTGACGGCGGCGATGGTCAGCTATTATCTGGCGCTGCGAGCCACCGGCGTAAAAGGCAGACTGGGCGGTTATACGCTGCTTGGACTGGCCTGCGGCATGGGCTTTATGACCAAGGGGTTCCTGGCGCTGGCGGTGCCGGTGATTGCGGCGATCCCGATTGCCATCCGGCGGCGGCGGATAAAAGAACTGCTGATCTACGGGCCGGCCGCGGCGATCGTCGGCGTGCTGCTCAGCCTGCCGTGGGCGCTGGCTATTGCCCGGCGTGAGCCGGACTTTTGGCGCTATTTCTTCTGGGTAGAGCATATCCAGCGTTTTGCCGAAGAGAATGCCCAGCATAAGGCGCCGTTCTGGTATTACATTCCGGTGCTGATCGCCGGCGTGCTGCCCTGGCTGGCGCTGCTGCCTGGCTCCCTGGCCAAAGCCTGGCGTGAGCGCGCCGCCCGGCCGGAATTGTTTTTCCTGCTGAGCTGGGTCGCGATGCCGCTGATATTCTTCAGCATCGCCAAGGGCAAGCTGCCGACCTATATCCTGTCGTGTATGGCGCCGCTGGCGCTGCTGATAACGGCTTATGCTGAAGATCGGGCGGCCGCCCTACGCAGCAGGATATTCCAGGTTAACGCGGCGCTAAACGGGTTGGTGGGCTTGACAGGCATACTGGCGCTGGCATTGCTGGGGTCGGGTTTGCTGCCCCAGGCGCGGTTTTTCTCGCCTCAGGAATGGCCGAAAGTCGTTCTGGGCATGATCGCCTTTTCCGGCTGGCTGCTGTTTGCCGCGTTTTCGGTACGCCATGATGCCAGGCGCTGGCCTTGGTCCGCCGCCTGTCCGTTGCTGCTGTGCCTGCTGTTTGGCGACGCGGTTCCCCAGCAGGTGTCCGGCCCGAAGCAGCCGCAAATCTTTATTCGCGCTCATCGGGCGATGCTGGCCGACAGCCGATATGTGCTGAGCGACAGCGTGGGCGTCGCAACCGGCTTGGCGTGGGAATTAAAACGCAGCGATATTCTGCTGTTCAATGAGCGGGGGGAAGTGGCTTACGGCCTGAAATATCCCGACGTGCGCGGCCATTTCATCAGCGACGCCGACTTCCCGCAATGGCTGGCGCGTGCGCGTGCGCAGGGCAATGTGTCGCTGATATTGCGTTTGCCGCGCGGCGGGGAAATCCCCGGCACGCTGCCGGAACCGGATAAAATGCGGCGGACCGCGCGGTTGGTCTTGCTGTGGTATCAGCATCGGCCATGACGGGCATGGCGACTTGGGTTGCACCTTGCGATGAAAAATGCCGCGGGAAACCAAAGAATTTCGTGGCGTTAATCTTTGCCAGGAATAAATACTTTATCTCATCTGCGGCACCGCCTATTTTCATTAGGTGTATAAAACAGCAGTCGGCAGATATTGCCCTTATCCCAGAATGTCATATTAAAATATTCATGATAAGGTATTAGCCGAATGTACATGTGATTTTCCGAGGTACGCCCCATGTTAGGACTTTCCCAATTGTTGCAAGCGGTAACCTTGGGTCTGGTTTTGCTTTTGCCACTGGTTAACCCGTTAACGTCGGTTGCGCTTTTATTAAGCCTTTCCGGCAACATGACCTATAAAGAGGTAAAACACCAGGCGTTGATGGCCTCGATCTATGTCTTTATTATCATGATCGTCGCTTTTTATGCCGGTCAACTGGTGATGAATACCTTTGGTATCTCCATTCCGGGGCTGCGTATCGCCGGGGGGCTGATCGTCGCATTTATCGGTTTTCGCATGCTTTTCCCCCATGCCCGGCATGAAAAATCGTCCATCGTTGATGCCAAGCATCAAGAGATGCTGAATGAAGGTTCAGAAAATATTGCTTTTGTGCCGTTGGCCATGCCGGGTAGCGCGGGACCCGGCACCATAGCCATGATCATCAGTTCGGTTTCAACGTTAAAAGGTAATTCATTGGGTTTTGAACCTTGGGTGCTGCTCATCAGCCCGGCGATTACCTTTGCCGCCATTTCAGTTATTCTTTGGATTTGCCTGAATGGTTCCGGTGTTATCATGCGCTTAATTGGCAAAAGCGGTATCGAGGCCATATCAAGGTTAATGGGCTTTTTGCTGGTATGTGTCGGCGTGCAATTTATTATAAATGGTGTTTTAGAAATTATTGCGGTGCATTAATTTATCAAGCCCGGCGCATTACATCCCGACGGGATGGTTATTTGCCCCTGTAATAAATTAGAAAAAATAATATCGGGCACATCACGTTGGCTAATAAGACGTTAGGGTATTTGGACATGGCGAGGGAAATTAAGCGGCCATGAAGTTTCACACCGGCCATTCAGTCGCTGAATGCTCCGCCAGCGCGGAGGATGATCTTTCGCCCCCGTTTTGACCATGCCGGCGTCGTATCCGGCGGAAAATTTTTAATTCAGGCCATCAGTAAGATTCCAGTCACATTCCGATAGTATGATTCCCACGTCAGAATAACGGACCGAAACAGTGTATTGTGATTCATCCATGCGTTACCTGTGCAACGCTCTGGAGGTTGTCCTCATCAAGGCGCCGATGGCAAGGTGTGCCGCCGTATGCCATATTCATCACGCGGCTTATCATGATCTGCCCCGCATACGCTATGCAAATTCGGGTCACCGGCTTGAATATGTTCCGCGTTTATTGCGTCTGAATAATCATAATTTTTAGGGAGGGGTTATGCCGGAATGGATATTATCCGCTATTTCCAGCTATGGATACGCCGCGCTGTTCGTCGCCGTCCTGGTTGAAGGCCCGATGGCGACGGTCTTTGGCGCAATTCTGGCGGCCCAGGGGCTATTGCATATCGGCGGCGTCTATACTGTCGCCGTGATAGGCGATCTGACCGGGGATGTCATTCTCTACGGGCTGGGCAGGAGTGGCCGAATACCGACTTCGCGGCTGCGCCGCCGTTTTAACCTTGGCCGTTGGCGGCATTTGGCGCCGCTTCTGGCGCAGTTTCGCACCCATCCCGGGCGCGTTCTGGTGAC
This sequence comes from Acerihabitans arboris, assembly GCF_010131535.1. Taxonomy (GTDB): domain Bacteria; phylum Pseudomonadota; class Gammaproteobacteria; order Enterobacterales; family Enterobacteriaceae; genus Acerihabitans; species Acerihabitans arboris. The sequence continues at coordinate 79,416 of NZ_WUBS01000002.1, read as the reverse complement.
GGCGAAACTGACGCACGCGGCGGGGTTCCTGGTGTTATTAAGCGCTGGAGCGGCAAGGATCCCGATCTGGCTGTTCCTGACGTTTAACCTGTTGGCGACATTGCCTAAATCCGGCTTGTTTGTGTTGCTGGGATTCTTTGCCGGGGCCGCATGGCAGCGTATCGATTTATGGCTATGGGTGTTTTCCTGTTCGGTCCTGGCTGTACTGGTCATTACTTTTATCCTGTATCTGCGTAGAGTCACCGGATTGCTGTTGCCAGGGGGGTAGTCGCATGCGTATTGCCGTTTTTACCGACAGTTTTTACCCTGAGTTAGGAGGGATCCAGGATTCGGTATTGTCCGGATGCCGGGAACTTGGCAAACGCGGTCATCAGGTGGTTGTTTTCGCGCCGCGCGCTACCCGCCATGACTTTAAACTTGCCGGCGTCCCCGGGCATGAAGTCGATGCCGGGGAAAATGTGGAGATCCGGCGGCTGTTTTCGCTACCGGTGCCCAGTTCGACCGGGCAGTCCCGTCTGGTGGTGCCTACCGGGCGGCGCTGGCGCCAGTTATTGCCTTTCGCGCCGGATATTATCCACACCCATACCTTTCTCGGCGCGGGCCGGGAGGCGCTGAGCGCGGCACGCCATCTTGATGTGCCGGTGGTCGGCACCAATCACTGGGCTATCGGGGAGTTTGCCGGCTATACGCCGTTTTCGGCCAATTTTTTCAGGAAAGTCAGCGTCCATGCCGTCACCCGCTACTACAATCGCTGCGCGATGGTGACCGGTCCTTCTCATTCCGTGATTGACGAAATGTGCGCGTTTGGGCTGCGCCGTCCCCATTGCGTGGTATCCAATCCGATCGATACCGCCCAGTTCCGCCCGGTGTCGGATGCTCGCCGCGAAGCGCTCAAGCAATCCCACGGCTTCAGTCGTTCAACCATTGTTTACGCCGGCCGGCTGGCGGACGAGAAAAAGATTGATGTCTTGATTCGCGCTCTGCCGCTTATCGCAAGGCAGGTACCTGATGTGATGCTGGCGCTGGCGGGCCATGGGTCCGCGCGTCATCGCCTGGAGCAGCTGGCGCGCGCGCTGGGCGTCGGGGAACGCGTCAGATTTCTCGGCACCCTGGATAAAGCCGCGCTGGCGGACGTTTTTCACGCGGCGGACGTCTTCGCTATCGCCAGCACGTCTGAAACGCAAAGCATGGTATTGATCCAGGCGATGAGCGCGGGGTTGCCTGTGGTAGGGGCGCGCTGGCGCGCGTTGCCGGAATACATCGACGCGCGCTCGGGGTTCCTGGCGCAGCCGGGAGATCATGAGGATTTTGCCGGCAGGCTGACGCACTTGTTACGCTCGCCGGCGTTGCGCAGACAAATGGGTGAGCATGCCGTCCGGAAGACCAGGCATTTTTCCATCACTACCGTGACAAGCCGTTGGGAAGAGATTTATGCCCAGATCGGTCTGGCCATGCCCGAGGCAATGTCGCGCATTTCAGGAGCATAATTATGAAGCTCAGTTTGATAATTCCTGCTTATAACGAAGAGCTGTATCTTGCGACCTGCCTGCAATATGCGATCAAAGAGCTGACGGCGCATGCAAAACCCGGAGAGTTTGAAATTATCGTCGTCAATAATGCCAGCACCGACCGGACTTCGGCGATCGCGTCCGGATTTGAGAATGTACGGGTAGTTTACGAACCGATAAAAGGACTGACCCGTGCCCGCCAGAAGGGGCTGGAGTCGGCTTCCGGCGACATTCTGGCCTTTATCGACGCCGATACGCGTATGCCGGCCGGCTGGCCTGGCAAAGTGCTGGATGCCTATGCGAAAAGAAAAGATTTGGTTTGTGTCAGCGGTCCGTACCGTTATTTCGATTTGTCGGGGATTAAAAGTTTCCTGGTAAAACTCTACTGGCTGGCGCTGGCTAAACCGACCTATTGGCTCACCCGCTATATGGCGGTAGGCGGTAATTTCGCCGCCAGTAAACAGGCCTTGTTGCGCATTGGCGGATTTGATACGTCTATTGCATTTTATGGCGAAGATACCAATATCGCCCGGCGTCTTGCCGGCGAGGGCCGGGTACAATTCGACCTGGGTTTGGTGATGGACACGTCGGCGCGTCGCCTGAAAGAAGAAGGTTTTATTCCCACCGCGGTGTGTTATGTCTTAAACTTTATGTCCGAAGCGATCCGCAAAAAGCCCGCAACCTCCGAATATCGGGATATTCGCTAGGGCCGATCGGGGGTCGATGCGTTGAGGACAAAATATCACCACCGCCCTGGGGCAGGCCAGTCCATTGATGGTTTATGTGGCGGCTAATTTCCATTGTGTTTCATGCATTACATATGCGATTATATGAACCATATACGTTTCATATAGAGATGGCATGAAGGCATGGTATGGGTATCGTCAAAATCTCGGATTTGATGCATGGGAATCTGCGCATCACCAGTATCGCAATGAGCCGTTCAATAAACGCCCAGGCTGAACACTGGCTTAAAATAGGTATGCTCGCAGAGCTATACCCGCAGCTGAATCATCAGGAACTGACCCGGGCACTTGTTCAGGCAGAGCTGCAAGGCGGCATCGATATTGCCAGGCTGCTTGATGATGAACCGGCCAACCTGCAGCGGGAAGGACAATGACCGTGGTAAAACTTCATTCCCTGAACGACATTGAAATGGCCCGCTCGGCCGGTCATGCGGCGGCTGAAGTGCTCGAAATCATAAAGCCCTACGTTCGCGCCGGTATCACCACGGATGAAATTGACCGCATTTGCCGCGATTACATTATTAGCGAACTGAAGGTCATTCCCGCCAACATCGGCTATCACGGCTATACCCGCACGGTCTGCACGTCGGTGAATCACGTGGTTTGCCATGGGATCCCGTCGGCAAAGAGACTCAAAAACGGCGATATCGTAAATATCGACGTGGCGGTGGTGAAAGATGGCTGGTATGGCGACACCAGCAGGATGTATTTTGTCGGTGAGCCGTCTGTTCGGGCACGGCGTCTGGTCGATATTACCTATGAGTCGATGATTGCCGGCATTAAGCGGGTACGCCCGGGCGCAACGCTCGGCGATGTCGGCGCCGCCATACAGCAGTTAGCGGAAGACGCGGGATTTTCAGTCGTCAGGGATTACTGCGGCCACGGCGTTGGCCAGGATTATCACACGGAGCCGCAGGTGCTGCACTATGGCGTACCCGGAGCCGGCCTGGTCCTGAAACCGGGCATGATTTTCACCATCGAGCCTATGATCAATGCCGGGAGAGCCGCGACCAGCGTGCTTTCCGATGGCTGGACCGTGGTGACCAAGGACCGTTCCCTTTCCGCGCAATGGGAACACACCATTGCGGTTACGGAGTCCGGCTACGATTTACTGACACCCTGGCCCGAGGGCACCGGCGAATACGTAGCGGTCTGATGGCGGCATCCGCCCCGGGGCGGCTATCAACATCCAGGCGGGTCAAAACCCTAGGCAACGGATCCAGGACTCAATTCTTCGGGGCTAAGCCGTCCAAATAGTACACATTGCCGTTGACCGCGGGGTCCGCGTTGGGGGCGCTGGCAAACAGCGCGTTATAACGCTGCCGATAAGCGGCGAGCTCATCGGCTTCAGGTTCCAGCTCACGCAAAAATGCGAGCGCCAAACGCACATGTTTATGCGTCAGCTCGGTGGGCAGCCGCGCTTTACGCAGCACCGAGTGCCAGAATACCAAACTCTCCTCGGCGTCATCGACAATAAGGGTTTGGTAGATAAGCAGCACGCCCGCCGCGTTGCCAAGATGTGATTCACTGTCATGCAGCAAATAGTTGACGAATTCGCCGCCAGGGATTTTCCCCATTTGGCTGAGCATGGACTCCACATACAGCGGCTCAATATTCAGCCGCCTGGTCAGCGCCTGTGACGCTCGGCGAGCGTCAGAATTCAATATCCGAAAACCGATAAGAAAAACGACAACCATTGTCGCCAGTATTAGCCAGATCATGAGGCGCCCTTAAAAAAATCATGCCTATCATAAAAATAAACCACTGTAGAGAAAACAGGAGAGTAGGGGATGAGATATTTATCATACTGATGCGTAACGCATACTATGCGACAGGCGTTGCCGGAGACGCGCGGCCATCCTGTATGGCAAGGCATGTCAGCCAACGGCCCTGTCCGCCGGAATCTGCCCAACCTGGAGATGGCTGCGGTCGATGCGCCGTACCCGCAGGGCCACGCTAGGTATCCTTCGCGTGGATGCCATGTCGCATCTTTGCCAGCGTTTGCACCAGGGCCTCACGCTCATCGGTGGATAGCGTCTGCAATATGCTGTTCGAGACCTGTTCGGCCACGGGCCGGGCAATGCTTAGGATATCACGGCCTTGTTCAGTGAGCCGGATGAGGCGGCGGCGGCTATCGGTGGCATCCGTGCGCCGAACGATCAGCTGCCGTGCTTCCATGCGTCCCAGCATTTCCGCCAGGGTCGCCTTGGTGGTGGCGCTCGCCTGCCCGAGCGTGGCTTGATCCAGTCCTTCCGGCGAGGTGGCTAGCGCTTCCAGGACCGCATATTGCGGTTTGGTGAGATCGGGCATCAGCGCGCCCCAGCGGGCGGTATGCTCCTGCAGGACGACGCGCATGAGGTGAAATAAGGTTTTGTCGAACATCCACTTTATCCTATCCAGTATTTCCCCCGTTCCGGCTCGTTCGGCGGGTTGGATAGTATCGCTGCTGCGTTTGGCCGGCACAAGCAAATCCCGGAAATGATGCCCGGCGGGCTTGACGTTCGTATGCGAACTAAATAAACTTTTCCAACAAGCCCGGGCTTAAGACCGTTCGCCCGGATATATAGGTCGTATACGAACCATGAGCTTTATCCTGTCTTTCATCAACGACTTATCCTCGTTCATAAGGGCAGGCGAGTCGACGAGCCTCTTCACACTGGAAACGGGATTCAACATGATATTCGACGATTTGCGCCAGTTCCTGCAGGCGCTTGATGAACATGGCCAACTGCTGCATGTCAAAGACCAGGTCCAGGCCGAGCCGGACCTGGCCGCGGCTGCCAACGCGGCCGGCCGGATCGGGGAAAGAGCGCCGGCATTGTATTTTGATAATATCGCGGGTTTTATCGATGCCAGGGTTGCGCTCAATACCTTGGGGTCGTGGCCCAACCACGCTATCGCCTTGGGAATGGCGGCCGGTACCTCCACCAAAGATCAGGTTGCGGAGTTTATCCGGCGCTGGGACGCGTTCCCCGTAACCGTGGAGCGGCGTGAAAATCCGCCATGGCGGGAAAACAGCGTCGAGGGCGAAGACATCAATCTCTTCGACATACTGCCGCTGTTCCGCCTCAACGATGGCGACGGCGGTTTCTATCTGGACAAGGCCGCCGTGGTTTCGCGGGATCCGAACGATCCGGATAATTTCGACAAGCAAAATGTCGGCATCTATCGCATGCAGGTCAAGGGCAAGCGCCGTCTCGCGATCCAGCCCGTGCCGGTCCACGATATCGCCATCCATCTCAAGGCGGCGGAGGAACGAGGCGAGGACCTGCCAATCGCCATCACCCTTGGCAACGATCCGATCATCACGCTCATGGCGTCGACGCCTCTGCGCTATGACCAGTCGGAATACGAGATGGCGGGGGCGCTTCGGCAGGCGCCATATCCGGTAGCGACGGCCCCGCTGACCGGTTTCGATGTCCCGTGGGGTTCCGAGGTGGTTATCGAAGGGGCGATCGAAAGCCGCAAGCGGGAACTCGAGGGCCCGTTCGGCGAGTTCACGGGAAATTATTCGGGTGGACACAGAATGCCGGTGATAAGGATCGACCGGGTGTCCTACAGAACACATCCGGTCTTCGAGTCCCTGTATCTCGGCATGCCCTGGACCGAGGTGGACTACCTCATCGGTCCGGCAACCTGTGTGCCGCTTTACAAGCAGCTCAAGGCTGATTTTCCCGAGGTGCAGGCCGTCAATGCCATGTACACCCATGGCCTGCTGGCGATCATTTCGACCAAGAAACGTTATGGCGGATTCGCGAAAGCGGTGGGGCTGCGCGCCATGACGACGCCCCATGGACTGGGCTACGTGAAAATGGCGATCGTGGTGGATGAGGACGTCGATCCATTCAACCTCCCCCAGGTCATGTGGGCCTTGTCCACCAAGGTGAACCCCGCGGGTGATTTAGTGCAACTGCCCAATATGTCGGTTGTCGCGCTGGACCCCGGATCATCGCCCGCGGGAGTAACCGACAAGCTGGTCATTGACGCCACGACCCCCGTTGCTCCGGATACCCGCGGCAATTACGGCCTGCCGGTGCGCGATCTGCCCGAGACGAGCCAGTGGATCGACCGGTTGAACCAGTTGATGTCGCGGAGCCGTTAAGCTGATACAGAAAAAGGAATATAAGATGATTTGTCCTCGTTGCAAGCATCCCGGCGTGGGTGTTTTGTTTGAAAGCCCGGTCAAGGACGTGTGGACTGTGTTCCAGTGCGGGCAATGCCTGTACACCTGGCGCTCGACCGAGCCGCCGCGTCGTTCCGATCCCCGGCACTATCCGGATGCGTTCCGCCTGGATGCCGAAAGCCTTGATCATGCCGAGGCAATACCGCCCGTACCGGACCTGCAGAAAGCAAAATAAGGGCAAAACATACCCTTATTTGGTACATCCGGGTAAGGGTATGGAATAGGGGGTCGGCCGGTGCGCCGATTGACGCCCTTGGCCTAAATATGCTGCGGGAGGGCCGCAGCAAAAAAATCAGTCGCACGCCGTACCCGCGCCGGTACGTAACGACGTTGCGGCCAGATAAGGCTTACGTCCCTGACGTCGCTGACAAATTCGTCCAGAACGCTGATCACGTCCGGATGCCGGAGTTCCCCGGCAAGAGAGGCCTTGGTAAACAGGCCGATGCCAACGCCGGCCAGGACACCGGCCCGGATGGTTTCGACGCTGTTGGAGGAAAGATTTCCGCGGACGGACACGCTGAACCGGCCTCCTGGTCCGGTAAAAGACCAATTCGCCGACTTTGTCATGCCGCTATATACCAGGCAATTGTGATCAACCAGATCGGTGGGGGTTTTGGGTATGCCGCGTAGCGCGAAGTAGCGACGGGATCCCACGCATACCAGGGGAGTGCCGGCCACGCGCCGGACAATCGCGTCAAGTTCATTGACGGCCCCCACCCGGACCGCCAGATCTATCCTGTCTTCCACCATGCCCCGCACGAAGTCCGAAAGGACAAGGTCTACCTGAAGGCCTGGATTTTGTGACAACAGATCGGGTATAAGCGGAAGAATGTGAAGGCGACCGAAGGTAGAGGCGGCGGCGATCCTAATCAGCCCCGAGGCATTAAACGTGCTGCTGGTCAATTCGCCGTCGGCTTCATCCATTTCGTCAACCAGCGGCTTAGTCCGATCATAGTACCTCTGCCCCTGATCCGTCAGGGTCACGCTGCGTGTGCTTCGGTTAAACAACACCACGCCGAGGCGCTTCTCCAGCGCGCCGATGGCCTTGCTGACGGCGGACTGCGAATCGCCGGTTATACGCGCCGCGGCGGAAAAACCGCCCGCTTCAACGACGGCGATAAAGGCGTTCAATTCGTGAAATCGATCCATTGCATTCCCCTGAAGCATAAATTTGGTGGACATCGGCGGCGGGGCCGGCGCTAAGATCTATTCTTATTAAGAATAGATCTTAGGGGAAAAACGCTGATTATCATGCCTGGTCATAGCAATTACAATCCTTCCATCATTTATGACCCAACGGAAGGTTTTATGTCCATTCTCGCAGGTAAGGTTGCCGTCATCAGCGGCGGAACGAGCGGCATCGGCTTGGCGATCGCCCAGCGTTTTGTCGCGGAAGGCGCTCACGTTTTCATCTTCGGCCGCCGGCAAGCCCAGCTCGACGAGGCCGCCAGGCTGATCGGACAAAACGCTACCGCCATCCGGGCGGATGCCGCCAGCCTCGAGGACCTTGACCGCGTCGCTGCGGCGGTAAAGGCCGAAAAAGGGGTCGTCGACATCATCGTGTCGAACGCGGCCTTGGTGGAGCAGGTTTCGATCGGCGCCCTCACGCCTGAGCACTTCGACAAGACATTCAACCTTAACGCCCGCGGTCCCGTCTTCCTGGTGCAGAAGCTGCTGCCGCTGATGACCGGGGGCGGATCGATCATATTGGTCTCGTCGGCCATGCACGTCATGGGGATTCCCGGCCATACCACCTACGCGGCGACCAAAGCGGCGCTGCGCTCCTATGCCCGTACCTGGGCGGCGGAATTCAAGGATCGCGGCATCCGGGTCAACACGCTCAGCCCTGGCGTAACCGATACCCCGATTCTTGACAGCCAGTCGTCAACCCCTGAAGAACGCGAGGCCCTGGTGAACATGTATCTGAGCATGATCCCGATCGGCCGGCTGGCCCGGGCCGGGGAAATTGCCAGCGCGGCGCTCTTCCTGGCGTCCGATCAGAGTTCCTACATGACGGGCGCGGACCTGATGAACGATGGCGGCGTCGGCCAGGTCTGACGCCCGTGGAGCGGGTTGCCGGTGCCTATCCATGGCGATATCGTTAGCCATGAGCCTATCGGGATTGGCGTATCCGGCCAGACCCGGTCGTAGCCACCGGTGAGTTGGCAACCCTGGCCGCCCAGGTATGCGCCAAAAAAACAATCTGGTGCGCGAGCATCAAGACGCCGAAAAGCACCGCCATATTGACGGGACCGAACAGCGCGCTGCGGACAGGTCGTGGACGTTTTGCGCCAGGGCACGGCGTCTTGACCCGGCTAGAATGTCCTCCATGAAGTTTTGCCGTTAGCGGGCGGCCTCTGGCGGTGACAGCGGCGCAAGAATTTCAGCGCGGCAAACCTCGAGGATTTCATCCGCGAGCGGGGAGTCGTCCGGGCAGGCCCGCGACAGCAGGATAGCGCCGATCGAATGGGCGAGCACGTCGATCATCTTGGCTCGCGCCCCGCGCTGCTCTTCACCGCCCGACGTCATGCCTTCGCTTTCAAGGGCCGCCAGCAGGCTCTCGATCCCGGCCGCAAATGTGGCCTTGATAGGTTCCGGCTGACGTGCGGCATCCCCGCACAGCGCGGCCATCGTGCAGCCGTCGCCACGGGCGTCGCGGTGCTCCCGGGACACGTAGTCTTCGACGAACTTGGCGATGTCTAGACCGCCGGTCTTCACCGCGCTGCGCGAAAGCCCGCTCGCCGCGGCCTCAGCCATCAGGTCGGCCTTGGATCCAAAGTGCTTGTAGAATCCGCCATGGGTAAAGCCGGCCGCCGCCATCAGCTCCGCCACGCCCACGCCATCGTAGCCGCGTTCCCGGAACAGCCTGGAGGCCGTCTCCACGATATGCGTCCGATTTTCCCGTGCCTGTGCCTTGGTGACCCTCATTTCAGCGCGCCTCTCATCCCAACTCATATTTAAAAATAAATTATACATTGATGTTGATCATCATCAAAGTACTTGACGGTTTAGATTACAATCATCATCATAATGATCCGTCAAGGTTATCAATACAAGAGCGTAAACACATGACCAGTCATTCCTCGGTTCTTATCACCGGCGCGTCCTCCGGCATCGGCGCCACCTACGCCGAGCGCTTCGCGCGCCGCGGCCACGACCTCGTGCTGGTTGCCCGCGACCAGGCGCGACTGGAGACGCTGGCGGCCCGCTTGCGCCAGGAAAACAACGTTGCCGTCGACGTCGTCCGGGCCGACCTGACCCAGCCCGGCGACCTGGCCGCTATCGGGGCTCGCCTGCGCGATGACGTCAAAATCGGCATCCTCGTCAACAATGCCGGGGTCGCCCAGTCCGGCAGCTTTATCGAGCAGACGCCGGAAGCTGTCGGGCGGCTCGTCGCGCTTAACACCACCGCGCTGGTCCGACTCGCCAGCGCCGTCGCGCCACGGCTTGTCCAGGCCGGCGAAGGCGCGATCGTCAATATCGGCTCGGTGGTCGGGCTGGCGCCTGAGTTCGGCATGTCGGTTTATGGCGCGACCAAGGCATTCGTGCTGTTCCTTTCCCAGGGCCTGAGCCTGGAGCTCTCGCCAAAGGGCGTTTATGTACAGGCGGTACTGCCGGCGGCGACCCGCACCGAGATCTGGGAGCGTGCCGGCATCGACGTCAATACGCTGCCCGAGGTGATGGACGTGGGCGAACTGGTCGATGCGGCGCTGGTCGGTTTCGATCGTCGCGAACCCGTGACCATTCCGCCGCTGCACGTCGCCGCCCGCTGGGACGCCCTCGAGGCCGCGCGGCAAGGCCTGCTTTCGGATCTCCGGCAGGCGCATGCCGCGGAGCGTTATCGGACAACCAACTGAAGCGACGGCAGAATACCGGGGGAAGAGATGACATCAGGCTCATCCCATGGCGATTGCCGTCGTCTTGAAAACGGTCCACGCGTCCTGGCGGGGATTGAGCGTCGCGGCATTCATCCTCAGCGGCGTGGCGAACGCGCTGGGCGCGGCCGGGGAAACTTGCTGCGGCGGGATTGATCAGCCATGACGGATAAAACTGCCATGTAGCTGATGGCGCGCGCCGGGATAAAGTAGCTTGGTGTAGGTGACCAGTGTTGTCTGGTGTCGGGTATGGCGGCTGATAAGCAGGCAGGGATCGCTTTTCTTGATGGATAACAGTTTGCATTGCGCGGACGTGGGTGAAACGGCTTCGATGATATGCTCGCCGGACGTGAGCGGTGAAGCCTGATTCAGATAGATGTAGGGCGTCTGTTTTTCGTAATCCTGCAACAGATAATCCGGGGCCATCACCGGATTTACCCAGCGTTCCTCCAACTGTACCGGGATGGCGTTTTCATAATGCACGATCAGGGAATGAAACAGGCTTTCCCCGGGATCCATGCCGAATTCGGCCGCCAGTGCCGGGTCCGCGGGCGCGCTGCCCAGCGTTATCACCCGACTGGCGTGCTTATGGCCCCGGCCGGCAATTTCGTCAGAGATGTTATGCACTTCCATGATAGCGGTATGTACTTTCAGTTCGGCGACGTAGGTACCCACACCCTGCATCCGCAGAAGATAGCCTTCGCTGGCGAGTTCCCGTAACGCCCGGCTGATGGTCATGCGGCTTACGCCCAGTTTATCAACCAATTGATTTTCAGAGGGAATGCGCTGGTTAGGTTTCCAGGTGCCGCTGCTGATTTGGCTGATAATGGCCTGCTTTACCCGTTGGTATATCGGCGCAGGTTGCACGCCCATCGACTCGGCCAGTTGCGTCATCTTCGTCGGCTCAGCCATCTCGCCACCTCATGTATCACCACATCAACGTTAGCGTAATGATAACAATTTCAGATGTATATACAAGCATGTGATAGCACAAACAGGTCTGCACAAATCGGGTGCGGGGGCTGCCCCGTCAGGGTGCCCCACGGCCGGTTTTTTTACCCGCCGGCCGGCCGTGCTTGACGTCAGCGCCTGATGAAAACGATGGGGGAAAGTGGCATATTCATTGCATTACTTGTCTATACAAGTAAAAGCCGCGTCGGGCGCGGGATGTCCCGTTAGTCAAACGTCCCGCGCGCGGATCGGGGCCGGGACGAATGTACAGGTCTTTCTTCAGGCATTAAAAAGGTACTGAGATGATGCTGAATCTGGAGGATTATCGCCGGATGGCCCAACGCGCGTTGCCGGCTTTTGCCTTTGATTACGTCGACGGCGGGGCGGACGACGAGCGCACCCTGGCGGACAACCGCGCGGTCTTCGACCGCTGGCAGTTCGTCGCGCCGGTGCTCAAGGATGCCAGCGTCCGGGACCTCTCCGTGACATTGGGTGATACGACGCTGGCCGCGCCGTTTATGATTGCGCCTACCGGTTACAACGGGATGTTACGCTACCGGGCGGATCAGATGCTGGCGCAAGCGGCCGGACACGCCGGTATTTCCTATATACAGAGCACCGTTTCCACCGCCTCGCTGGAGGATATGCCGGCCGGCCGTAAGGGGGCGCATTGGTTTCAGCTGTACGTATTGAAAGATCGCCGTGTGACCGTCGACCTGCTGCGGCGCGCCAGGGAAGTGGGGTGCGCCAGCCTGGTGGTGTCGGTTGACGCCGTTCATTTCGGCAATCGCGAGCGGGACAAACGCCATTACCGTAAACCGATGAAATTGTCCCTGGGCAGCTATCTCAACGTGGCGCGGCATCCCGGCTGGGTCTTGCGCACGCTGGTGCCCGGCGGCATGCCGGGCTTCGGCAACCTAAAACCCTACCTGCCGCCGCAGTTCCGGCGGGGAGTCGGCGGGGCGACCTATTTTGCCCAACAGATGGATGATACCCTCGATTGGCAAACCCTGGCGTGGATCAGGTCGTTATGGCAGGGCGGGTTTTATGTCAAGGGGATCCTGACCGTCGAGGATGCGCGGGCGGCAATGGCCATGGGGGCGGACGGCCTGATTTTATCCAATCATGGCGGACGCCAGTTGGACGGCAGCGTCAGCCCGCTGACGGTACTGCCCGACATCAGGCTGGCGTGCGGTCCCGCTGCCAGGATCCTGATCGATGGCGGCATCCGGCGCGGCACCGATATTGTCAAAGCGCTGGCGTTGGGAGCCAACGCGGTACTGGTCGGCCGGCCGATGCTCTATGCGGTGGCCGTGGCCGGCGAGGCCGGGGTGGCACAGGCGATAACCTTGCTGACGCAGGAAATCGATCGTACGCTGGCACAGCTCGGTTGCCGCAGCCCGGCCGAACTGGGGCCGCATTTACTCCGCCGGCGAGAAAGCTGATACCGGCGGGGGGCGGGAGCGGAAGGCCAACGGATGGCCTTGATCAATACGCCCGTACGCAGGCCGACTGGCCATCACAGGCCGCGGCGTCAGACGGACGCCAGGTAACCGCCGTCGACATACAGGACCTGGCCGGTGATGTAGCGCGCCGCATCGGAGCTGAGAAATACCGCCGCGCCGATCAAATCATCCGGTTCGCCGAAACGGCCGAGCGGGATTTTGCCCAGCATCGCATCACACCACTGCGGGTCTTGGTAAAATACCCGGGTCAGGTCGGTGCTGAAATACCCCGGACCCACGCCGTTGACGCGGATGCCATGTTTGGCCCATTCGGTGCTCAGGGCATGGGTCAATCCCACCAGTCCCGATTTCGACGCGCCGTAGGCCGCGGCGCCGGGCACGCCGACCCGGCTGGTGAGGGAACAAATATTAATCATGGCGCCGCCATGGCGGCGGACCATCAGCCGCGCCGCCGCCTGGGCGCAGAAAAACGCGCCTTTCAGATTGGTATCCACGATGCGCTGCCATAAGGCCTCGTCCACCTCGAGGGAGGGACAGACCTGTTCGGTCCCGGCGTTATTAATCAGGATATCCAGCGGCGCGTTCTCGAACCGCGAGAAGGCCTGGACAATACTCTCCCCCCGGCTGACATCCAGCACCAGCCCGGTGGCGCCGTTATCCCAACGCTTTAATTGGCTAACGGCGTCGTCAAGGGTACCGGCGTCGCGTCCGGCGGCCACTATCGTTGCCCCGGCCTGCGCCAGCCCGAGGGCGAGGGTAAAACCGATACCGCGGGAAGCGCCGGTGACCAGCGCGGTTTTCCCCTCAAGGGAGAAGGTGGAAGGTAAGGTCGTCATGATATCTCCAGCTCAGGGTACGATCAGCATTTTCAGGAAAGGGCTGTGGCCGGCCAGTAGGGCGGCGAACGCCGCCGGCACCTCGTCGAGGCCGATGGGCGGGCTGCTGATGGTCATAAGCGATGCCATCAGTCCGGGTAATAAGCCAATGGCCTGGCGCTGCTCGTCACGAAACACGCTGCAGCCCACCATCGTCAGTTCCCGCTCGACCAGTCGGTTAACGTTCAGCGTCACGTCGCCATGGAAAATACCCACCGAGGCGATACGTCCGCCCGGCGTTATACTATTGACCAGCGAATTGAGCACGCTGGCCACCCCGGTGGCTTCGATCGCCAGGCTGAACTCGCCCGGCCCGGCCAGGGGGACAATGCGCGCAATCAGATCATGGCGCCGCGCATTCGGTTCGATCAGCTGGACCCGGCAGCCGTGGACGGCATGCAGCAGCAGCGCCGCCAGCCCGCCGATGGTGCCGCCGCCGGTAACCCGCACGGTAGCGGATGGCCCGGGCGACAGCTGATTAACCGCCCGCAGCGCGACGCCCAGCGGTTCGCTAAGCGCGGCAATGGCGGCCGGCAGCTCCGCCGGCACTTTTATCAGGCTGCGGGACGGAAGCACCGCCTGCTCGGCAAACCCCCCGTCGCAGACCTCGCCGACAAAACCCAACTGGTCGCATAAATTGACGTGGCCCCGTTCACAGGCCGGGCAGCGGCCGCACCACACCCGGGAATCAGCCACCACCCGATCGCCAGGGACGAAATCGTTGACGTGGTCACCGCATTCCAGGACCTCCGCGCAAAATTCATGTCCCGGGGTAGCGGGCGATCGGGATATCCATTGGCCGGTTCGCAGGTTATGCACATCGGAGCCGCAGATGCCCGCCGCCAGCACTTTCAGCCTGACCTCAAGCGGGCCGGGGCGGGGCAAGGGAATCTCTTCGGTACGGATATCGCCGATACCGTATAATCTCACCGCCTTCATGGTTATGCCTCCGCCGCCAGCGCATTAAGCCAGCGGGTGAAATCATCCTCGCCGCCGCTGCCCAACATAACCGCCAGCGCCAGGCCTAATGCCGAGCTGACCGGGGTATGCCCGCTGTTGCCGCCGGCCCGCAGATCCAGCACCAGGGTCGGGCAACAGAACATCGCCAGCCTGACGATGCGCTGCCATTGCGCCGGCAGCCAGCCCCGTCGTTTCAGTTCTGCCAGCAGGGGTTGCCAGTACCCGGTTCCTTTACTGTCCAGAAAAGCCCGGCGCAGCGGCGTAAGCTGCCAGTTATGGGTCACTTTCAACCGATCGCCATCGCGGATTACCGCGACCCGATAGTACCGCGCGGCCTGTCCAGGCTCATACAGCCAGCAGGGATGGGCGAAAATATTGTGAAAGGTGGCCTTGATCTCGGCCAGTAGCGCCGGAATGGCGCTGCCGGCAAACGCGGGATCAAAACTCACCAGTTCAGGTTGGCGGCCCCGGGTATCGAACCAGACGTTGGCATTATGCGCATCGCCATGGGCGGTGATGGCGCCGTGTCCGGCCAGGGCCGCCGGTTCCAGCCGCTCGCCGGCTTCCAGAAACAGTTGCTCGAGGGTATGCGGGTAAACCACGCCGTTGATTTCCCACTGCAGCCGGCTCAGCTCCCGCCAGGGGATCTGTGCTTGCGCCAGTTGAAAGGTTTTACCGACGTAAAATTGCTTCACCCGCCCGCCTAAGCCGACAGGCTCGCCCGCGGACACCAGCCGATGATAAAACAGCTGGTGAATCGGCTCCTTGACCACGCTTTCCCGGCTGCCCGGAACCAATGTCGGTTGGCAGCAGGTCCAAAGCGCCCGATCCGCCCGTTGCTGCGCGCCCACCACCTCATCCATATTTCGCCAATCCCGGCGATCCTCGATATCGTGGCACACCTCCGCCAGCCGCTTATCGTTACGCAGCGCATACAGCAGGATTTGGCGGCCTGGCTCACCGCAGGCATAGAGCGGCACATCCACCCGGAAACCCGCGTCGCGCAGCAGTCCGGCGCGGTAATACTCCTCGATGGTCTGATCTTCGCCATCTTCATGGTGATACTTGAAAAACAGCGTGCGGTGGTCCGCCAGCATCACCTGGCCGTTAAGGGAATTGAGGCTGTACCGATCGCGGTTGATTTTCAAGCCCAGCACCGGGGTGGCGGTGATGTCGGCAATTAACCGGCCGAGCCTGTCACCGGCGCCCGCCCAGTCGCCGGCTTTGGCCATGGCCCTGGCCTGCGCGGCGTACGGCGCCTTAAGGTCTTTAGACATCGGTCTCACCTTGAAGGAATTTTTTCCTCAATTCGGAAACCGCCAGCGCGTGGCCGGTAAAACCTTCATATTCGGCAAAGCGCTTGGCCTTGACGGCCAGGTTGTCATAGCCGGCGGCGGTCACATAACCAATGGAAATCCGCTTCATATAATCGAACACCGATAGGGGGCCGGCGGTTTTGGCCGCGCCGTTGGTGGGCAATACCGCATTGGGTCCCAACACAAAATTGCCCAGGGTGACCGGCGTATGGTCGCCGAGCAGAATTTCCCCCGCGTTGCGGATTTTAGCCATCACCGCCATCGGCTCGTCGGCCAGGATCTCCAGATGTTCGGGCGCGTATCGATTCACAAATGCGATGGCCGTTGCAAAGTCACGGGTCAGGACGATTCCGCCGTGCTCGCCGCACAATACCCGGCGCGAGAAGTCGGCCCGTTGCTCATCAAGCCGGCCCCAGAGCGCGGGCAGAACATTTATCGCCTGTTCGGCGACGCGGCGGCTGGAGGTCACCAGCCAGGCGGACGAATCGGGGCCGTGCTCGGATTCGATAATCAGATCGAGCGCCGCCAGGGCGCCGTTGGCGTTGTCGTCGGCCAAAATAATACTTTCGCTGGGACCGGCGGGCACGCCGGGGTCGATAAGATGGGTCAACTGGCGCTTGGCGGCCACCACCCACGGACTGCCGGGGCCGACAATCTTCAGGCATTTGGGTACGGTTTCGGTGCCGAAGGCCACGGCCGCCACACCTTGGGCGCCGCCGCATTTATAGATTTCGCCGATGCCGACGATACGGGCGGCCACCAGGGTCGCGTCGTCCACCTTGCCGTCCGGCCCCGGCGGCGTAATGACTATCGGCCGGGGCACGCCGGCAACGATGGCGGGAATGGTGGTCATCAACAGCACGCTGGGAAAGGACCCTTTGCCGCGCGGCACGTAACAGGCGACGGCATCGATAGGCACATGGCGATCGCCGGCAAAGGCGCCGGGCTGCATCTCTTTGAGCCACATCTCTTCCGGTTTCTGCGCTTCATGAAAGGCGCGGATATTGCCCGCCGCAAACCGGATGGCCGCAATCACCTCCGGATCGATACGCGCGAAAGCCTGCTCGAACTCGCTCTCTTCGGCGCGCAGGGCGAAGGTTTCCGGCGCTACCGCGTCGAAACTGCGGGCAAAACGGATCAGCGCGGCGTCCCCTTCGTTTTTTACCGCGTCGATAATGGGCGCGACGCGTTCGCTGAAAAAGGACAGATCGGTTTCAGTGCGTTTAAACAAGGCGTCCGGTAATACGTCGCTATCGGAAAGGTCGTGAAAAATAACGGACATGGCAATAATTCCCTGAGTTAGACGGACACGGCCGGATGGCGGATGCGATCCAGCACCAGATGCTGCAAATTGATAAACTCCGGGTCGCGGTTCATCTCTTCGTGACGGGGCCGCGCGAGCCGGACATCAAAGGCATCGTCGATAACGCCCTGTCCCATCACCACGATCCGATCCGATAGCCAGACCGCCTCCTCGATATCATGGGTCACGAACATCACGGTCAGGCGATGTTTTTCCCAGATTTCGATCAGCAATTGCTGCATTTGATGACGGGTCATCGCATCCAGCGCGCCGAACGGCTCGTCCATCAGCAGGATTTTCGGACGATAGGAGAGCGCGCGGGCGATGGCCACCCGCTGCTTCATGCCGCCGGACAACTCGCCCGGCCAGCTGTCGCCGGACTGGCCCAGCTTCACCAGTTCAAGATGCTGCTGGGCGATATCGCGGCACTGCCGGCCGGGCGTGCCCGCCGCCTTTAAGGCGAACTCGATATTCTGGCGGGCGGTCAGCCAGGGCAGCAGCGTATAGGACTGAAACACCACGCCCCGGTCTATCCCCGGGCCGGTAATGGAGCGGCCGTCGACGCGGACATCGCCGGCGTCGAATTCCTCCAGTCCGGCCGCAATGGATAACAGGGTGCTTTTACCGCAGCCGGAGGAGCCGACGATGGACACGAATTCATTGTCGTTCAGCGTCAGGTCGATACCCTTGATCACCCGATGACGGCCCTTGCCCAGCGGAAAACTTTTTTCCAATTGATGCAGCGATAATGTCGCCATCAGCCGCGCCTCCGGTGGTAGCGAAACAGCACCTGTTCCGCGGCACGCATCACCTGGTCGGTGATAAGGCCGAGGAAACCCAGCAACAGGATATAGCCGATAATGGTATCGGTCTGGAAATAGCGCTGCGATACCACGATGCGATAGCCCAAACCGGAGGTGGAGGCCACCAGCTCCGCCAGCACCAGCCAGGTCCAGGCCCAGCCGAGGCTGATGCGCAATGCGTCCCAGATAGCCGGCATGGCGGCGGGCAGCACGATTTTCAGCATAATGGCGCGATCCGGCATGCCGAGCGTGCGCCCCAGCCCGACAAAATCGGACGGCACGCGTTTAACCGCATCGATCATCATTAAAACCTGCTGGAAAAAAGTGCCGATCCAGATGACCAGGAATTTTTGGAAATCGTCGGTGCCGCTCCACAGGATGGTCAGCGGCACAAACGCCACCACCGGCATATAGCGGATAAAATCCACCAGGGGTTCGACGATAGCCTTGAACAGACCGTAACAGCCGGCCAGGGCGCCGATGACAATGGACATCACCGAAGAGATGGCAAAGGCGATGGCGATACGGTACAGACTGCTGTTGATATCGCTGGCGAGGGTTCCCTCCGTCGCCAGCGCCACCATGCGTTGCCATACCCGATCGAGGCCCGGTAAAAACAGCGCCGGTATGGCGCCGCTGCGGGTCGCCGCCCACCATGCCGCGATCAGCAGGACAAATACCGTGACCGAAATACCGACAAATTGCCCACGCGTCGGCGCGCGTCCAATGGTCAGCAAGCCCAGCCGGCGTTTTCGCGGTCGCTGCGCAGGGGCCGCGACCGTCATTTTGGATACACTCATGAGCCCGGAACCCTTTATTTATTGCGCGTTGACAAAACTGGCGTCAATTACCTGGGCGGCCGTCACGGGGGCGGTGATAATGCCGGCGTCCGTTGCCGCTTTAAGCACGTGTTGGAAGGTCTCATTACTGAATTGAGCGCCCAGGACCTGTTTGTTTTCCGCCAGGGTATAATATTTAACGCCGTCGAAGGCGCTGTTGAGATCTTCCGCGGTGGCGCCCACTTCCCTGGCGATAATCGCCCGGTCGGTTTGGATGTTGCCGTTGTAATGATTCAGCGCCTCATCCCAGGTACCGATCAGGGCGGCGACCTGGCCGGGCCGGTTTTTCAGGACCTCGTCGCGCACCACCAGGACGTCGCTGATCAAACCGGGATCGTTCTGGCCGCTATACAGCATGCGCACCGAGGCGTCATTTTTCCTTGCCACCGAAAGATAGGGTTCGTAGGTCACCGCCGCATCGACGCGTTTGGCGATCAGGGCGGTGCCGGCGGACGAGGCGGGCATGGGTACGGGCTTGATATCCTCGATCGTCATGCCGGCGGAGGCGAGGGCGCTATGCAGCAGGATGTCGCTGGTGGTGCCTTCCTCATAAGCGACGCTTTTCCCCTTGAGTTCCTTAAGGCCGGTTATGCCGCTGCCGGTCAACATGGCATCCGCGGTTTTGCTTTGATCGAGCAGCAGCACCACTTTAACCGGCAGTCCCGCCGCTATCATCCCCATGGCGGTATGGGTCGCGATATTGGCGGCGTCGATCTGGCCGCTCGCCAATGCGGCATTGATATCTTTATCTTCGGCGAAGTTAATCACCTCCACCTGTTCAAGACCGTGTTTTTTAAACATGCCGTAATGATTGGCCACATGCCACTGGCCATACCCCAGCCACGGCTCAACGCCCATTTTAAGGGCGCCTGGCTCCGGCGCGGCCGCAAAGCTCATTGATGTCATCAGCAGCCCAGAACATAACGTGACGACCAGGGATTTTTGCAAAACTCGGTATGAAATCATGTCGGTTTCCTTCAGAAGGTTGTGCGGGAAATAAGATGCTGATGGCTGTCCTTGTATATACAAGAGTATGCAAGACCGATGCCAATCGAAGGTCCGCGACCTGTGGGGCCAGGATGGGGAAATAATGGTCAGTAAAAGTGCGCAAAAATCGTGCGGCGCACTGTCACCGTGCGTTGAAACGAGATCATTGACGGCCGGCGTCACTCGATTAAGCGCCGGGGAAGAGCGGAGGGTCGCCGGGGACAACGCGTTGCCAATGGCGGCCATCTCCCGATAATCCGGACGCTGGAACAGCGTGAATAGTAACCCGGGCGTTGCACGCAGACTACCCCGAAGATAGCAGGTCGATTTTATGGTAAGGACATTGGAATGCTAATGTCTATTTTGCAATAGCGAATGTAATAAAGTATTTGGCATAAGTTTATATTTCCTCCAGCGCGGTCTTCTAGACACCGCGGCAAACTTGCCCTCCTGATAAAAGCGACTTTTTCCAGTAAGCAATAGCCGCAACGTCCGGGGGAAAGGCATTTTATCACCTTGAACTCAATAGTTAATATATATATTGTTACCCCTTGAGATGAAATGGCTTGCCGTTGCTAATCCGTGTTTGACGGCAAGCGATTTTATTACCGGACAAGCACACCGCGGTGGACGGCTGCAATTATATAGGCTTCATCATTCGCCAGCGGCGGTGAAACAAGGAGATTTTTTTTGAATAAAAAGAGTGAAGTGATACATAGCCGCGAGCCACAGCGCGTACGTAACGAATTGTGCTTCCGGCGCATCAAAATCGCCAATAAAACGCGCGTGGCGGAGCACTTTTGGCGTATTCAGTTCACCGGGCCGGACCTAAAGGGTTTTAACTCGCCGGGGTTTGACGATCACATCAAACTCTTCTTTCCCGATCCGAAATCCGGCGCGCTGAATCTGCCGGATGTAACGGCAGAAGGCGTCGTTTGGCAAGCGGGCGTGCGTCCTTTGGCACGCGATTATACTCCGCTGGAGTTTGACGGCGAGAACCAGCTGACGCTGGATTTTTATATCCACCAGGGCGGTATGGCCAGCGACTGGGCCGAGCAAGCGCGGCCAGGGCACGAACTGGTCATTGGCGGTCCGCGGGGTTCGTTAATCGTCCCGGCTGATTATCGTTTCCAGCTCTACGTCTGTGATGAAACCGGCCTCCCGGCGTTCAGGCGCCGCAGGCCCGCCATCAACGCCGAACACCTGCATCTGTTTGCCTATGCCGATGAAGCGACGGGGCGCGGCTATCTGGACGATCTCAATGGCGTTAACGTCAACTGGCTGGGAAGTGGAATGATGCAGATCGATAATCTCGGTATGCTCATTGGCGCCCTGGACAGAATATCCCTGCCGGCTGATGACTATTTCATCTGGCTGACCGGCGAAGGCGAGACGGTGAATATGCTGAGCGATTATTTTACCCAGCGCCGTGGCTGCGACGGGGCTTTCGTTCGCGCCGTCGCCTACTGGCACCATAAAAAAATTCACGATTAATGCGCTGCCTCCATGGCCTGTTCAACCGCCGTCTAACGACGGCGATGGTGGCGGGCGCGTTAAAGCTCCGAACGCCAACGATCGATTCGGCTTACGAGCCCTGTTTTAATACAAAGGCATCATTATTCTGATTGCCGACATCATGCGGTGGGCTAGGCAATTTTAAACACCGCCCCCTTTTCCTCTACCAATATAAGGGGCAGCTTCCCCGTGCCGCGTGCTACTTCATAAGCCAGTAAACATACTTCGCAAAAACCTTCGCAACAACAGGATTTTTCACACCGGTACTCATAATCAACCCAGTAGCGAAAATGGCCGCCCGGCGATTTTAGGGAGATAAAGTGATTTTTTTTCATAAGTTCATCCAGCCGCATAAAAGTCATGGCGGATGGATTATGAAATGCTATACGTATTTTAAAAGTGTGCATCCCTTTATTCTCTTCCTATATGCAATGTTTTGCCAGACGATAGCGGTTATTGCTACAACAGGAAGAAACGATTAAAAGCACTCCGGCCAGGCGACATATATCCATTAAATTGATGGGGGTATATTCGCGAGGAATAAAGAAGGCGTTTTCTGCGTAATACCCATTGCACAACCGGCTTCCGCTCGGCAGGTGAGCCGGCAATGGCCGTTGGTGGGTTGACGGCCTGACCGCTATCTTCAATAAAGGTAAACACTCCGGCGACACCCATCGCCAGATCGACAGCAGCAGCAGCGGTGGCGCTGCGCTTGCGTAAGGCCATAAAGCTACCGGCTGTTTTGTTGCAACTGAAGCGGGGAAACAGAAAATTTTTCTACTCTTGATGCGACCCGTGCCCGCCCGAGCGAAAAAACATATCTTTGTGATTGGCGATCCAGCGGTATGGCATGGGTTGCCCTGGCGTTATGCGGTGGCGAGGGCATTGCGAGGGTGCCATATCATCATGGCGACTCATTCCTGAACGCAATGATCAAAAAATGCATAATGGGTAACGAAATGAGCACACCAAGGAACGTAGCTATGGGTAACCGCCGTGACTGCCACTGAATAGACCGTGCGCAAAATGCCCAGCATCAATAAATATTGTGGCATAATGGCATCAGTCCGGGCACAAGCGATGTAACAGATAATGCGACTAATCAGTGCTGCAAGGTAGCTCTTGTCCCGCAAAAATATTGCGCAGGTTATTCCCTCATGCGCTGAAATAAGGTACAAGGCTGCATGAAAATTCCAAATAGAATCCAACCGCTGGTAGATGACGGCCTGATAGACGATGTGGTCCGCCGACTGAAAAGCGGCAAAGAAGCCGATGTTTACACCGTGCTATGCGGTGAAGAGATCCGCTGTGCCAAAGTTTACAAAGAAGCCGCGCAACGCAGCTTCAAGCAGGCCGTGCAGTATCAGGAAGGCCGCAAGGACCGTAACAGCCGCAACACGCGCGCAATGCAAAAAGGCTCGAAGTTCGGACGCAAACAGCAGGAAGAGTCCTGGCAGACGGCGGAAGTCAGCGCGCTGTTCCGTCTGGCGAATGCCGGCGTGCGTGTGCCGCAGCCGTATATTTGCCTGGATGGCGTGCTGCTGATGGAGCTTATCACCGACGCCGACGGCGTGGTCGCGCCGCGTTTGAGCGATGTGATCCTGACAGAAGAAGACGCGGTGGCCGATTTCGACACCATGATCCGCAATATCGTGCGGATGCTGTGCGCTGGTATCGTGCACGGGGATTTATCAGAATTCAACGTGCTGATGGACGCCGACGGGCCGGTGATTATCGACCTGCCTCAGGCCGTCGATGCCGCTGCCAACAATCATGCCGAGTCGATGTTCGAGCGCGACGTCAACAACATGACTGAATACTACGGCCGGTTCGCGCCGCGGTTGCTGGAAACCCGTTATGCGAAAGAAATCTGGGCGCTGTATGAAGAGGGTAAACTGACTCCGGAAACCATTCTGACCGGGCAGTTTGCCGAAGATACGCATAAAGCCGATGTGGATTCGCTGCTTGATGAAATCATTGCCGCCGAATATGAATATTACGATCGTCAGCGGGCGCTGAAAGAACGCGATCTTTAAAGCCGGCGCGAACGGATTTAGATGCGGGCCGGCCGGCCCGACGTGTTGCACAAGGCCGATGGCATCAGCGCGCTGACCTGTTTTATGCCACCTTTGCCTATTGGCAAATAATTCCTGCAATTTTCCTGAGTCATAATATCCTCATATTTGGCTGGTTTTACTATTTCTAATCTGTAGAACCCGGCAACACTGCATATTAAAATCCGCGCCGTTGAACCCCTTGCCGTTTTTTGTATGAAATTGCACGCATACCCTATCCCCATCGACAATCATCGTATCGATAATAGGGAGAGGTCAAGTTTATTGCGGTTGCCGTGATTAGCGAACCCCCTAAGCTCTCCTTGATGATCAAGATGTAAAATTAATCAACAGAAGGTTATTACAGCAGTGTCTTTGCGCAAATCTATTAATGGTAACCCGGCAAAATGGGCCAAACCGCGCTGGATTGCCTCTTCATGCTCTGGTTTCAGAGTAAAGCATGAGAGGTCCTTAAAGCGCCCTCAAGGTCGGGCCGCGATCTATCGATGACTTGACAGTCAGGCTACCAACTAGTAGGGTGATAGCCATGGAGGGGGTTGCTGAAACTCCGCGCCGGGCATATCCCGCTTTCTTGAACGGTGCCGGCGATATATGAAAAAGCAGAATTTGCCTCACAACATTTTTTTGGCTGATGGATTTTCATTATGAACACAGAACTTTCGCCCAAGGCCACCGAAATTGCCGCGCATGCGAGGTTGCTACTCGCCGCCGGCGGCTACAACAGCTTCAGCTATGCGGACATTTCCGCGCGGGTGCACATCAGCAAGGCCAGCATCCATCACCATTTCCCGAGCAAGGCGGAACTGGTCCGGATCGTGGTCGCGCGCTATCGTGAGGAGGCCCTGGCAGGCATGGCAATCCTCGATCGCCAACTCAACGATCCGCTGGCGGAACTCAATGCCTATGCGGATTATTGGTCCACGTGCATTCGCGACGGCACGTCTTCATTTTGCATTTGCGCGATGCTGGCCGCCGAACTGCTGACGATCCCAAGCCAGGTTGCGGATGAAGTCCGTGGACATTTCCAGGATCAGTCTGCCTGGCTTGCGTCGGTACTCAAGAAAGGCGCAGCTAAAGGGCAGTTCCACTTGCGAAACAGCCCGACCATCGAGGCGGGATCCTTTATGGCCACGGTGCACGGCGCGATGTTGGCCGCGCGGGCCTTCGGCGATCCCCAGACTTTCCAGGCGATTGTACAGCCTACTATCGACAAGTTGATCACGGCAAACTGATTCGTTCCGCCGGAACGGAGCGGCTGCGTGGTTTGGGTCGTCCGAATAATCTACCAACTAGTAGGTTGTATGCAATATGAACGCTGCGGTATGAACAGGAAATTACGGGCCATCGCGGGGCGCGCGCTCCATACGCACCACGGTTCCTCGTCACGCTCGAAGGCTTTCAGGGCGCGGCTTTCGACGGCCTTCCACACTAATGCGCTATCTAACCACACCGCGGTGTCCGCATCGCACAGGAGATTTTTTATGCACATAGCAAAACTTAACAAATTCGTGGCCCTCAGCCTGGCCAGCGCGCTATTCCTGGCCGGCGGTTTGACGACGGCATCCGCCGCTGGAGCAGCCGATCGGGGCGTCCGGGTCCGGGGCACGGTGGTCGCGCTGGCAGGTGACCGGCTCCAGGTTAAGTCGCGTGACGGTCAGGCCGTCACCGTCACCCTCAAACCCGGCTGGACGGCCTCGGGAGTAGCCAAGGCCAGCATCAGCGACATCAAGCCTGGCGACTACGTAGGCATCGCGTCGCTGCCTAAATCGGCGGGTGGCGACGGAGCGCTGGAAGTCCTGATCTTCCCGCCACAGCTCAGAGGCGCGGCGGAAGGCAGCTTTGGCTGGGACTTGAAGCCCAACAGCACGATGACCAATGCAACCGTGGCCGATGCGGTCAAATCGGTCGGTAGCAGCGACGTCACGGTCAGCTATCACGGACAGGCGAAAAAGATTTCCATTCCAGAAGGCACGCCGGT
Organism: Acerihabitans arboris; assembly: GCF_010131535.1. Classification (GTDB taxonomy): domain Bacteria; phylum Pseudomonadota; class Gammaproteobacteria; order Enterobacterales; family Enterobacteriaceae; genus Acerihabitans; species Acerihabitans arboris. Next base: position 54,036 of record NZ_WUBS01000002.1, on the reverse strand, counting down.
CGTCACGCTGGCGCCGGCCACACCCGACGATGTGAAGCCTGGCGCGATTGTTTTCATTAGCGCCGAGAAGGGCGCGGGCGGCGCGCTCTCAGCCGGCAACCTGATCGTTGGCAAGAACGGCGTCGTTCCTCCGATGTAATCAATCGCCATTACCGGCTGGCAGTGCCAACCAGCCGGTTAAGGAGCCTGTCATGAATACGCTTGATCCATCAAATGTGCCGCCGCCGGCCCGGCCATACCGCCGCCGGTTCATTAAGCGGCATTCGTTGCCCGTACGCATAACCCACTGGGTGAACGTGCTGTGCCTGTCGTTCCTGTTACTGAGCGGGTTACAGATTTTCAACGCCCATCCACGGCTCTACTGGGGAAAATACGGCGCCGATGCGGACCAGGCCTTTATCGTCATCGGCGCCAGGCAACAAGGCGATACGCTGCGCGGCTACGTCCAAATCGGCCCAATGAACATCGAGAGCACGGGATTCCTCGGCGTTTCCAGCGAAGATGGCGCCGCAGCCGCCCGCGCATTCCCGGCGTGGCTCACCATCCCGTCCTACCACGATCTGGGCGCCGGACGGCACTGGCATTTCTTCTTCGCCTGGCTGCTGGTCATCAATGGCCTGGTCTACCTGGCGCACGGGCTCTGGCGGGGCCATATACGGCGCGACCTGTTGCCGACCAGGGCTCAGCTGACATTACGCCATTTGTGGCGGGAAACGATCGACCACGTACGGCTGCGCTTCGCCAGGGGAGAAGAGGCACGGCGCTACAACGCGTTGCAAAAGCTTGCCTATCTGTCGGTAGTATTGGGGTTGCTCCCTATCATGGTATTGACCGGGCTGGCGATGTCGCCAGGCCTGAACGCGGTATTTCCCTTCCTGCCGGATCTGTTCGGTGGACGCCCTTCAGCCCGGACGCTGCACTTCATCACCGCGTCTTTGCTGGTGTTATTCGTCCTGGTCCATGTGGCGATGGTCGCCGTATCGGGGCTTTGGAACAATCTGCGATCGATGATAAGCGGCCGATATGCCATCGACGACACGGGAGATAAGCCATGAAATCACAGCTTTCACGTCGGCGGCTCTTGGCCGGCCTGCTCGCCGGCGGAGGGGGAGTGTTGCTCACCGGATGCGATCGTTTAGTGCAGGACGACGCGGTGAACGCCTGGTTAAGCCATATCGAAAAGCTGACCATGGGTAGCCAAAGATTGCTGCTCGGGCGCCAGCGGCTGGCTCGGGAATACGGCGAGGCGGACCTTTCGCCGGTCTTTCGCGCCAACGGAACGCAAATGCCTGACTCGGAGGACTATGCCCGGATGCTTGACCGCGGCTTCGCCGACTGGCGATTGCAGGTGGACGGGCTGGTGCGGCATCCTTTGAGCCTGTCGCTGTCCGACCTGAAGCGGTTTCCACCGCGCACCCAGATCACCCGGCACGATTGCGTTGAGGGCTGGAGCGCCATCGGAAAATGGCGAGGCGTTCCGCTGGGGCAAGTGCTGGACGTGGCGGGATTGAAACCAGGCGCTCGTTATGTGGTGTTCCATTGCGCGGACGAGTTGGAAAGGACGCTCGATGGCAGCGGCCGCTATTACGAGAGTATCGACTTGCTCGACGCCTACCACCCCCAGACCCTCCTTGCCTACGGCATGAACGGCGGTGATCTGCCCGTGGCCCACGGCGCGCCGCTGCGTCTTCGGGTTGAAAGACAGCTCGGCTATAAGCATGCGAAATATCTGATGCGCATCGAAGTCGTCGCTGCGTTCGGCGGCATGGGCAGCGGCAAGGGCGGCTACTGGGAAGATCGCGGCTATGAGTGGTATGCGGGTATATGAAGCAGGGAAAAATGGATAGACCGCCGGCGACCATGGACGGCTTGCCGGTTGCCGCGGGAGGGAGACCAGGGCCGCAGCGCTGGGAGGGAGCATGCATGCGTACCTGGTTTTGAACGTTATCTCGGCGGTGAAGCGTCAGGAAAAGCAAGCCTTATGCGGCATTTATGCGTGCTAAAGAAAAGACCCCGCCCAGATGGCTGCGGCGGCGTGTGCGGTTTTAGAACGCGTCAATATCCAGACGCAGGGACGGTGACGAAAAAACGTTCCCCTGTTAGCGCGGCCCATCAATTCCTACATAATAGTCTATGATTGTTGTTCGTATGCCGCCTGGGGCCGGGACAACCGGACGCCGTTTCAACATCATCACTCCGGGGGACTGACGCCTCGGTGGCTACCAGAGAAGCGCCGCCCATTTACGGCTTCCACACCGCGCTTACAAGTTTGAGCTATTGAAGCTCGCATCGCCGGAACATGAACCGAGCGATGTCGCCCATCGCTCACTTTTGGGTTAAACGAGGTAATCGAATGGCGTTTAAATCATTTCCTAAAAGTTGGGGCGCCGAATACGTGGCTGCCGGCGTCGTTCGCTTTCGCCTCTGGGCTACCGGCCAGGACAGGGTGACGCTCAGACTTTCCGGCGAAGACACCGAGATGAACCCAAGCGGCGACGGCTGGTTTGAACTGCTGGCAACCGGCGTTTCACCGGGTGCGGAATATAATTTTGTCCTCGCCGACGGCACGGTCGTGCCCGACCCGGCCTCCCGCGCCCAGAAGGCGGATGTCAACGGTCCTTCCCTCGTCATCGACCCAACCCGCTACGCCTGGCGGAACACCGAATGGAAAGGCCGCCCGTGGGAAGAAACGGTCGTCTACGAGATGCACGTCGGCACGTTCACGCCGGCAGGCACGTTACAGTCCGCGATCGGGAAACTGCCTTACCTCGCCGAACTCGGCATCACCCTGATCGAGGTCATGCCCCTCTCGCAGTTCGGCGGCAGCCGCGGCTGGGGCTATGACGGCGTGCTTCTCTACGCGCCGCATTCCGCCTATGGCGCGCCGGAAGACTTCAAGGCCTTCGTCGATGCCGCGCATGGCCATGGCCTCTCGGTCGTGCTCGATATCGTGCTCAACCATTTCGGCCCGGAGGGCAATTACCTGCCGCTTTTGGCGCCGGATTTCTTCCACAAGGAGCGGATGACGCCCTGGGGTGCCGGCATTGCCTATGACGTTGATGCGGTCCGCCGTTATATCGTGGAGGCGCCGCTCTACTGGCTGGAGGAATTTAACCTTGACGGCCTTCGCTTCGACGCGATTGACCAGATCGAGGATAGTTCCGACAAGCACGTGCTGATCGAGACGGCCGAGCGTATCCGCGCCGGGATCACCACCCGGCCGATCCATCTGACGACCGAGGACAGCCGCAACGTCATCTTCCTGCATCCGCGCGGGGAAGAGGGTTCCGTGCCGCTTTTTACCGGTGAATGGAACGACGACTTTCACAATGCCGTCCACGTCTTCGCCACCGGCGAAACGCATGCCTATTACAACGATTTTGCCAGGGAGCCGGAAAAGCAGGTTGCCCGGGTGTTGGCGGAAGGTTTCGCCTATCAGGGCGAGGTCTCGCCGCAGACGGGTGAGAAGCGCGGCGTGAAAAGCACCGGGCAGCCGCCGGTCGCTTTCGTTGATTTTATCCAGAACCACGACCAGGTGGGCAACCGCGCCCAGGGTGAAAGGCTGATTAAGCTGGCCGGCGCCGATCGCACCCGGGTCCTGCTCGCCGCGCTGCTTTTTTCGCCGCATATCCCGCTGCTTTTCATGGGCGAGGAATATGGCGAGACTAACCCCTTTCTGTTCTTCACCGATTTCCATGGCGATCTCGCCAGGGCGGTGCGCGAGGGCCGCGCGCGGGAATTCGAGGGCCATGCCGGCCATCAGGGCGAAAGCGTGCCCGATCCGAACGCAGAGAAGACCTTCGCGATGTCGAAGCTTGACTGGACGAAGCCGGATAGCAGGGATGGCAAAAACTGGCTGGCACTGACCCGAGCGCTGTTGGCGCTGCGCCGGAAACATGTCGTGCCGTTGCTCGCCACGGCCCGCGGAGAGGCCGGCAGGGTGGTGAAGACCATGGCAGGCTTCCTCGCCGTCACCTGGACTTTCCCGAAAGGCACGCTGTCGATCGCGGTTAATATCGGCGAGAAACCCCAGCCGCTTCCCGACCTGCCGGGCGAAACGATCTTCGCCTGGCCTTGCGCGGCAAATGACCTGCCGCAGAACGCCATCACCGTCCGCCTTGCCTCGGGAGACGCAACGTGAAGATCCCAACCGCTACCTATCGTATCCAGTTTCGCAACGGCATGACCTTCGACCGCGCCGCTGGGCTTGTACCCTATCTGGAGCGGCTCGGCATCAGCCATCTTTATGCCTCGCCGGTCTTTACCGCGACATCCGGCTCGACCCACGGCTATGACGTGACCGACGCCAACGAGATCGAGCCTTCGATCGGCGGCCGCGCAGGCTTCGACCGCATGGTGCAGGCACTGAAGGCCGCGGGTCTCGGCCTGATCCTCGATATCGTGCCGAACCACATGGCCGCCTCGCTGGAAAATCCGTGGTGGCGCGACGTTGTTGAAAAAGGCGAAAACAGCCGCCACGCCCGGCATTTCGACATCAACTGGTCTACGCGCCTGACCTTGCCCTTCCTCGGCGATACGTTCGAGAGCGTGCTGGAAAACCACGAGATTGCCGTGAAGCCCGACCCGAACACCGGCAGGCCGGCTTTCGCTTATCACGACACCTTTTACCCGCTTGCCCCCGAAACCTGGGTGGGCCGCGAGGCCGAGGTGCTGAAGCTCACCGATAAGGCGGAGATCGCCGAACTGCACCGGCGCCAGCCCTATCGGCTGATGTCCTGGCGGGATGCGCCGCGCGATCTTTCCTATCGTCGCTTTTTCGAGATAACCGGCCTCGCCGGCGTTCGGGTCGAGGACAAGGCCGTCTTCGACGATACACACCGGCTGATCCTCGAACTTGTCCATTCCGGCGCGGTCGACGGGCTGCGGGTGGATCATGTGGACGGGCTGGCCGACCCGAAGGCTTATCTTGAACTTCTCCGGCAGGAGGCCGGGCCGGACTGCTATATAACGGTCGAAAAGATCCTTGGCAAGGGCGAGCATATTCCGGCGGACTGGCCGATTTCCGGCACAACCGGTTACGAATTCATCGCATCGCTCTCCGATGTGCTGGTGGATGACGAGAAGATCGCCGCCCTGCGCAAGGCCTATGACGATGTGGTGGGCAAGCCGGTGGACATGAAAGCCGAACTGCGTGCGGCCAAGCTTCTGATGGCGGACAGGAATTTTGCGGGTGAATTCACCACGCTTTCGATGCTCGCGATGGCGATTGCCGGGACGGAGGGGGCGGCGCTGGACGAGAAAGTCGTCCGGTCGGCCCTGCGCGAGCTGTTGGTCGCCTTCCCGGTCTACCGCACCTATGGCACGGAGGAAGGGCTGCCGCCGGCGGACTGTGACATGTTGCGAAAGGTGGCCGAAAGGGTGAGAACCGGCGCGAACGCCCCCGCTCCCGAGGCGCTCGATTTCCTTACCCGCATTCTCGCGGGCGAGGTCGCTAACAGCGCTTCCGGCGAGGCCGCCGCTTTTCGCACCCGCTTCCAGCAATTGACGGGCCCGCTGATGGCGAAATCGGTCGAAGACACGCTGTTCTTTCGCCAGAACATGGATTTGGCTTTAAATGAAGTGGGCGCCGAACCGATGCCGCGCGCCTTCTCGCCCGACCGTTTTCACGCGGAGATGAAAACGCGGCTCGAACGGCAGCCGGATGCGCTTTCAGCCACCTCGACCCATGATACCAAACGCGGCGAGGATGCCCGCGCCCGGCTTTATACGCTCACCGAAGCGCCGGAACTCTGGGCCGCATGCGTCACCCGCTGGCGCCGGATGAACCAATCCAACGTCACCGTGCTCGACGATGGCCCGGCGCCGAAACCGGCCGTCGCATGGATGCTCTATCAGGCGCTGGCCGGTGTCTGGCCGGTTACGCTCCACCCGGAAAACGAGGCGGGACTGAAGGCGCTTGAAGCGCGGTTTCTTGACTTTGTGGAAAAAGCGCTGCGGGAAGCAAAGCTGCGCACCAACTGGGGCGACAGCAATGACACCTACGAAAAGGCCGTGCTCGACTACGCCCGCCATCTGCTCTCGCCGGCCAACCAGGCCTTTTTGCGGGATTTTTACCACGCGCTGCAGCCTTTCATCCGCGCCGGCCTGGTCAACAGCCTCACCCAGACGGTCATCAAGCTGACGGCGCCGGGCGTGCCGGATATCTACCAGGGTAGCGAAGCGCTGAATTTCAGCCTCGTCGATCCCGACAACCGGCGCGAGCCGGATTTCGCCGCGCTTGAACGGCTACTGGCCGGGGATGGCAAGCCTGCTGCCACCACGGAAGAGGGCTGGCTGAGCGGCCGGCTGAAGCAGCATGTCATCGCCAGACTCCTGCGTTTCCGCCAGCGGAAGCCGACGCTGTTTCGCCGGGGCGACTACCTACCGCTGGCCGCCACGGGCAAGCGGGCGGAAAACGTCCTGGCCTTCGCACGGGCGGAAAGCGATGATGCGCTGATCGTCATTGCGCCTCGCCTTGTCTTCGGCGCGCTTCATGGCAGCCTTGCCCACCCGTATACAGAATACTGGGCGCAGACGGAAATCGCTTTGCCCGAGCGGCTCGCCAACCGCCGCTACCGCGACATCCTTAGCGGGGAAACGATATGCTTGGCCGACCGGATCAGCTTAGCGTCAGCCGATGGTTGTTCGTCTGTCATACTCCTGAGCGCATGATGCTATGGTCATCCCGCGTGCCGAGCTGCTGTATTGCGTAAAATCAGTTGCCGTAAATCATCCCGGCGGGATACTTACGCCGCGTCTCGAATTTTACCTTGATGGCGGAATAGAGTTGCGGGCTGGGGCGCTCTGGCTGCCGCTCATCGAAAACCTGAGCGGGCTTGCCGCTTATCAGATGCTCTTTCACCTGCTCGTAATAGAGGTAGCCTAGCCCTGCACCGCATAGCACTGCTTCCAGTGCGCAATCCATATCGTCCAGCATGATATTACCGGCTGGAACCACTTCCAGTTTTCCCGCAATACCTGCAAATTCCCAGAGATACGGGCGACCTTATGGCGAATGAAGCCGTAAGCTGACGGCCAAAAAAATCCGCTGGGTGGTTTTGGCAGGCGCTCACCCATACCTAAAAAAGCCGTGTCCGCCACTTAGGGAGAGGCGAGGGTGGGTGTTTCGGTTAATATTCATTTCGTCCGGTTTTTGTGAAGATCGTCAGCCTGACATTCATCTCAACATCGTTATCGGTTATGATGTTAACCAAGTCACAAAAATCTGATAGGAAAATGCCGCAACATGATTAACAGCTTCACCCTGATTGTCATCACCGCAGCGCTTATGCTGACCGGATGTGCAAAGATTACAGCGGCAACTTCAGCAGCCAAGTCCTCGGTCAGTGCAGCCTTGACCCCGGCTAAAGCCGATATTGTAGATTTCTCTTCCGGACCTACGGTGGTGACCGTTACCCATGTTCCCACTCAGTCAGACGATGGTGTGCCGATCTACGTAACCGTCGATGGTACCGATGCCGGTATTCTTGCCATAGGCCAAACCGTTGAGCTGCACGTCAGTGCGGGTAAACATAAAATCGGCGGCTACGCACGTTCTTTAGTGGGCCGTGTAACCATTCCAGCGGTAGAGGTGACGACGGAACCGCTCATCGAGCAGCACGTCAATTATGCCATAACGGGTACGACGCCTAAATTCTCAGTCGGTCCGTCTACTAAAGTGATCTTTAACGCACCTGCAACAACAACGCCGACGACAACCGCGACGCCAGCAACCCCCTCTACAGCGGCAACGACCACGACACCAGAAACGGCAACAACACCGGCTGCAACAACGACGCCGACGACAACCGCGACGCCAGCAACCCCCTCTACACCGGCAACGACCACGACACCAGAAACGACAACACCGGCTACCACGATCGCCGAATAGAGTCGATGTCATTAACGTACCGAATCAAAGCTGCCTGATGGAGAGCGTCTGTTAGGCAGCAAGAATATCGTTGTCGTCCAGTGAACTCTGGGATTTCTTTTCGATGGTGGCCCGAACCCACAATTCTGCCATAGCGGCAATAAAATTCGCATGGTTAGCGGGTATCGTCGTAAACGTACAGCCAGTGCAGTATTGACTGTTAATCAGCAGAGATGAGCGCGTTTTCCGCGATATTGTTATCGACCTCCGCCCAGCCACCGATGCTGTAATAACACAGCGCCCGCCAGTGGTTCATCAGGTAGTTGAACGCCTTCGCCGTATCGGCCTGTCGCGAGAACGTGGTGAGTTTTTCCCTGGCCCAGCCCTCCAGACCGATGGGTAACGGCCGGGATCGCGCTTCGCGCATCTGTCGTCGTTCTTCGGCGGGTGCCCCCGGATGTCGGTTTCGATCGCATACAGCCCACCTATCCGATGCAGGGCTTCGGTGGTGGTCGGCGACGGATGCCGCACGGGAATATCATGGATTTTACGCCGGGCGTGCGCCATGCAACCCGACCTCGCGGATATGGCCTCCTTCATACAACGGATTGAAGCGCCTGCTCAACCAGATTAATCTTGCAGTCCAGTGAAAAATGGTACGACGTCTTAAGGGTTTTGGTGAGGTTTGTTTCATGAATTGCGCCCATTAAAAAATAATGGACATCATCTTCGACAACTTGACGGGTATTTAACAGACGGCACTGGGCGTACGATTACCATGCTTTTGTACTCTCGTTATAACTATATTTATATAACGATTGCTCCCTAAAAGGATATATATCCGACATGTTCAAACCACCAAAAGACTGACCTTTTCACCGAAAATTGGCTACTTATAACGCTGCTGATAAATACAAAGAGAAACGAAAAATGTATTTATGGAATTTGAGGGATTGATCAATAAAATTATAACCATTGGTAGTGTAAGGTCATTAGTGAATGCCATCCGGTAATTTTACAAATGCATAACTTATGACAACAGAATTGAATACATCGGCCAAGCCAGGGGAATTATCCTCTTTGTCTTACTCATTTTCATTGTCTGACTGGAATTCAGTCGGATTATTATTACGTGATTTCTATATGTTTTCCCAAAGAGAAACATTGATTCATTCTGTTAATAAGCTTGAGGAACATTGTGGAGCACATATCACTTTTCCCGCATCGTTTGCCGATGCCGATTGGCAGGACGCCGAATACGATTTTAATCGCCTTTTTGTGGGGCCGCAAGCCTTGCTTGCCCCGCCTTATGCCTCTGTCTATATAGAGAAAGAACCGCAATTAATGGGTAACAGCACCCAGGAAATTCGTGAACTCCTCCATGCGCTCGGTTTGTCGTCACGCAATGAAAACCAGATACCCGATGATCATGTTTCCTATGAAATAGAACTTTGTTTGCTGTTGATAAATCACATTCCCCGACAGCACGTATATGAGGAAGCTCTGGCTTGGCTGGTGGGCGACCATATGAGCCGCTGGTTGCCCAAATTTATCGTGCGCATTGAGCACGGCGCGCAAACCCCCTTGTTATTTGCAATTTCCAAGGTCTTGTCACTTTGGTTTGATGATTTACGACGGAGAATATCATGATAAGTGATGGACCTAAATTTCCCGACAGACGCCTATTTATAAAAAAAATAGTCGCCGCCGGCGCGGTGTTGGCGTTACCAGGCGGTTTTCTGCTGGCCAAAGATGCAGCGGCGCAACCACCTATTCCTTATAACCCTAAGAATTACCAGATATTTCGCAATGCCTGCCCGCGCAACTGTTTTGATACCTGTAGCCTGAAAACCTACGTCAAGGATGGCATCGTGACTTATGTGGAAGGGGCCAAGGAATCCACTTTTACACAGGGTATGCCTTGCGTGAAAGGGTTGACCTATCCCAGGCGCGCCTATAGCCCCGACAGGATTAAATATCCCATGATTCAGGACGGCCGCGGAACCGGGAAGTGGCGCCGCATCTCCTGGGATGAGGCGATGGACAAAATTGCCGCCAAAATGCTGGAAATCAAGAAAAAAGATGGCTCGCTGCTGGGACTGGCCTTAACAAAATACTCCGGCAACCTCGGCATCATGAATTACGGCGTGGAAGGGATGATGAGTTCCCTGGGCTACACCACGCGCTTTGTCGGCACACCTTGCTGGCCGGCCGGCATCGACGCCCAAAGCTACGATATGGGCGATATGTGGTGCAACGATCCCGAGGATTTGGTAAAAGCGAAATATATCATCATTTGGGGCGCCAACCCGGCTTGGTGCTCGATCCATACAATGAAATACCTCTATCGGGCGCGCGAGCACGGGGCCAAAGTCGTGGTCATCGATCCCCTGCTCACGCAGACCGCGGCCAAAGCGGATCTTTACCTGCGGGTACGTCCGTCCTCGGATGGCGCGCTGGCGCTGGGGATGGCGCGCCACCTCCTGGATAAGGGGCTGGTGGATCAGACCTTTGTTACCCAATACGCCCATGGCTTCCCTGAATTCGCCCAATATTTACGGGATAATATCACCGTCGAATGGGCGTCGGAGCAATGCGGTCTGCCAGCAGAAACCATTCGTCAATTGACGGAAGAGTTCGCCGCGGCGAAGCCAGCGACGATTTGGATAGGTTATGGTATGCAGCGGCATATCAACGGCGGCGTCAATGTCCGTGCCATCGACGCCTTCGTCGCCATGACCGGCAATATTGGGCTGGAAGGCGGCGGCGCTCGCTATGGGCATCTGCAAACCTGGGGTTTTAATTATTACGCCATGGCCCAGAAACCCCCTGCTGACGCCGTGGGTTTTGTTGGACCGCAAGGGCCAAAAGGCGAATTCGACTTCGCGGCCAAAACCGCCGTGCAATACACCGATCGCAGTTTGAATATCAACAAAACGGCCCAGGGAATACTGGACACCAATGGCCCGCCGATCCGTATGCTGTGGGTTTCGTGCAAGAACCCCTTCTCGCAGGACTTCGATCGCAACAAAATGCAACGCGCTTTCAAACAGCTGGAAATGGTCGTATGCGTCGATCAGTTCTTCAATCAGACCGTTGAACAGGCAGATATCGTGTTGCCGGTGACCACCTTACTGGAGGAATGGAATATCTCGGTCTCCTATTGGCACTACTGGCTTTCTATTAATCAGCCGGCTATCAAACCCATGTACGAAAGCAAGACGGATCTTGAAATAGCGGCCGCCCTGTCCCGGGCCATGAACAGGCTGGCGCCGGGTTCCTGCACTTTCCCCCAGGAAGTGGATAGCCGGGAATGGGTGGGTAAAGAATTTAACGATGGCATCCACAAGATGTTCGGCATTTCTTCCTGGGAAGAATTACTGGACGGGCCGGTCAAGGCGAAGCTCGACAATACCGCCGCCTGGCACGACCGCAAGTTCAAGACCAAATCAGGTAAATACGAATTCAAATCGGATTTGTGCCAAGAACATGGCTTTACGGCATTACCGGAGTTCAAACCAGGAAGGGAGAAAAATATGCCCTTTCATTTATTTACTCCCCATGCGTTGTTCGGCATCCATTCACAATTTATCAACTTGGACTGGACCAAAGTTTTTTACCCGGAACCTTTCGTGTATCTCCATCCCGCGGCAGCGCGCAAGAAAGGCATTGCCGAAAATGATTGGGTCCGGGTGTTCAACCCCCTTGGCGAAGTGGTGGTCCGGGCGCAATTGACAAAAAATGTACCGGAGGATTTTCTGGTGATGTATGAGGCCTGGTTCCCCAAAAACGCGTTTAATGTGCAGAATGTGGTGGATGACACGTCATCCGATATGGGGCTAATGAAAACCGGCGCGCCGGGCTCAGCGATCCATAGCCAGTTCGTCGATATGGAAATCACGCATGCTCCGGCCTCCAAGGGAGGTGTTACAGCATGAGACGCGCATTTTTGGTCGATAGTAACAAGTGCGTCGGTTGCCGGGGCTGCGCCATGGCGTGCAAGAGCTTCAACCAGCTCGAACCGAGTTTATTCTGGCGCTATGTGTATCCTCTGGATGCCGCTATCTATCCCCATGAGGAAAGGGCGTTTTATTCCTTGGCGTGTAATCATTGCGAACATCCAGCCTGTCTGGATGCCTGCCCGGTTGAGGCGTACACCAAAAGGGCGGATGGCGTGGTAGTGCATGACCCTGAGCGCTGCATCGGCTGTAAGAACTGTATCCGCTGCTGTCCTTATGGCGCGCCTCGTTACAACGAACAAACCCGTAAAGCGGAAAAATGCAGTCTGTGCTATGAACGTCTGGATGTCGGTTTATTGCCGGCCTGCGTTGAGGCCTGCCCGGTCGGCGCGCTCAGTCTGATCGACCTCGATAGCCGAGAGCTTCCCGCCAATGCGGTGCAATATCCGCCAGGTTATCCCTTTATGCCCGAATTGAATCCCGGCACTCGGTTTATCATGCCGCGCCTGCCACAGCAGATAGGAGACTGATTATGGAACAGTATCAACTCCCATTGGTGATCTTTACCTCATTGAGTCAGACCGCCGCGGGCATGGCGATATTTCTCGCCTGGCGGCGTTGGTCGGCCGAAAGCCGGCTGCAACGCAAAGGCTGGCTGATCATCGGCGTTATTCTGCTGATTTCGCTGTTCGCCGCTTCTTTTCATCTATCTTATCCGTTCCATGGCTATTATGCGTTAATCAATATTAGGCACGCCTGGTTGAGCCGCGAGATTGTGGCTGCAGGTGCCTTCGCCGCGGCGATCGCCGCGGCGTATCTTACCAACGGACAAAAATTGGCGACGCTGGCCGCCGCGCTGTTCGGCATTGTGCTGATGATCGTCCAAGGATTGACCTACGCCGCGCCGGCAATGGCGGCAGTCGCCAACGGCCTGCCCATGGTGTACTACTTCCTGACCGCCTGGGTGATGGGCGCGGCCTGTATGCCCTTGTTGGACGACGCGCCTTCGTCGCCCTTGTTGCGGCAGGGTATAGTACTGTTCATATTGTCATTGATTATCGTGCCGCTTATCTGGAGCAGCGGCGGCGTTATTATGCAAATGACCGCCAGGACATGGGGCGCCTCGCTATTTTTCTGGGGCAGTATCCTGTGTTTTATTCTGGCATTTCTCCTTTCCGTGCGACGCGAAAAGAGCGTGCCGGCGACGGCAGCGGTCGCACTGGCGGCTGTTGTGTTAAGCCGGTTAGCCTTCTTTGGCGATACCATCAGTACGGTAGTGAATATTGGCCATCCCTACTGACGCCATACTACATGGGGATATTAGACGTCCATGGGGTCGCAAGTGGCCATATTTTGGGCTTTACCGAAGCAAGTTAAATTGAATAATGCCGTGGGGCTTAGTGGCCCCGCGGACATGGCCTTCGAGAAGGAAGGCCACAGGACCTATCAGAACTGGTAAACCAAGCCTAACGCGACCGTGTCACCGCTGTTAATGCCAAGGCGGTTGTCATCATCAATTTGGTTGATGATGTAGTCAACATAGGTGGACATGTTTTTGTTGAAGTAATAGGTGGCGCCGACTTCAAAGTATTCAATCAGGTCGACATCGCCAATGCCTTCAATATCCTTGCCTTTGGATTTGGCATAGGAGATGGATGGGCGCAGGCCAAAATCAAACTGGTACTGCGCAACCACCAGCACGTCCTGGGTTTTGTTGGCAAAACCGACCACGCTGGTACCGAGCGGAGTGGTGCCGTCGATATAGGTAGCGTTACGGGTTTCACCATAGGTCGCGGCAAGGTAGATATTATTCTGATCATACTTCAGCGAGGTGGCCCACTGTTCGGCCCGGTCACCCTGGCCATACGTGGCGCTGTTCTGGTTATTGGTACGATCGGATGAGGCGTAGGCTCCGACGATGCCGATACCGATAGGGGAGACATACGACACCGAACCGCCATAGCCGTCGCCATTTGAACGGGCGATATCATCGCGGTCGTTCTTGCCCTGATATTGCAGGGCAAAGTCCAACCCATCCACCAGGCCGAAGAAGCTGGTATTACGATAGGTGGCCACGCCGGAAGTCCGGCCAACCATGAAGTTATCCTGGTAGGTGGTATCGCCACCGAATTCCGGCAGCATATCGGTCCAGCCCAGCGCGTCATACACTACGCCGTAGTTGCGGCCGTAATCGAAAGAACCGAAGTTGGCAAATTTCAAGCCGGCAAAACCAAGACGGGTTTTGTTGCCATTTTGCGCGTCGCTGCCGCCTTCACTGTTGTTAGCGCTAAATTGATACTCCCACTGGCCGTAGCCGGTCAACTGATCATTTATTTGCGTTTCACCTTTAAAACCAAGGCGGGCATAAGACTGATCGCCATCTGAAGAATAACCGTCATCGTCGGAAAAATAGTGCAAGCCATTCAATCTGCCGTAAAGATCGAGCTTGTTGCCGTCTTTGTTATATACCTCGGCTGCGCCGGCAACACCGGACGCCAACAATGCCGGAATTATCACTGCCAGGATGCTTTGTTTCATTAAACTATACCTCATAAAGTATTTTTATTAAATACGAGCTTATGCCCGCGCCACTATACACACGTATAATTATGATGAGGTTTCGCAAGGCCACCTGTTTGCATAAACGGCCTTATCGATTAAATAGTGCCTTGGTCTTTTTCATCCCCGGCCAAGGCGAGAAGCGCATCGAGCAGACACAGGAAGCACCATTGGGAGCAAAAATATTAACGCGATTTCATTAAAAAATAAAATAAAGAATTTGGATTTTTGTGATCTATGTTTTATTATTTCTATGAAATCCAAATGCAAAAGGATGCCATGTTTTTTCTTACAACACTTAATATCAGTAATAACATCATGGGTCATAAATAACACTTATTATCATAAAACATTTATTGACAAGAATGACTATTATTATGAAAAATAACACGTAAAATCAAAATTCTATTTCTACGATTAATCAAAAAAAGATAAAAATAATCCTAATGGCATTTAATGGAAGTAGAAGCCAATGATAATATTTTATTCAGTGGTTAAATCGGTCCCTTCATCGCAGGTCAGCACGGGTGAGAAAAAGTTCTCTACCTACACAATCAATTTTTTTGCGATTTCGCTCATAAATAAGAAGATTCAGATGCTCTAGCATTTAAAGCACAATCCTCATAACCATATCGAGTAGTTATATTGACTGAAGATATAATGGAGGACATGGCGGTGGTGACTCCGGATAAGACTATTTCCACAGTTAGCGCACTTTTCGGGGTGTGCCCAGGTGGCGGTAAGGCTTGCTTTTCAGGCTGGGCGGGTCGACTCCCCGTTGGACGAATATCTTTTTTTTGCTAAATTGAATGGTCACGGCTCAGAAACAAAAGCGTTTTCCGAAATCAATTGCTTTGGATATCCCGCGTCTGATTAAATATGGCAGACAATTGAGCGTGAAGGCCAACCTATCTATAAAACAAGTTGACCCAGGAAAACATCCATCGCATGGTGAGATTGGTGCGTATTTATTGCTTTATATGAGTAGGCATGAAGTCAAGGCCGCTCTTGATTCGCTATTATCACATGGCCGCCCCGTTGCCACCGTGATTATGGAGTATGTTGCAGAACATAACATTGATTTCATTGTCCTGGAGGCATACAGATCATACCCGATCGAGCGAGTTTATCTTCGGAGGCGTCACAAGGTCTATCTTAAAGTCAATGAACGTTCCCTTGTTGATTGTACATTAGTGAGATCAATTTTTGGCAGAATTCACTTTATTATTGAATGAGCGGAGTAATTGCTATCTAAGGGCAATTAATTAGGGTTTTATCGAGTATGTAAGTCCAGTCAGTTCCGGATAGGAATAAGATATTCACAATGCAATATACAATTCGTTGAACATTGATGCTCCGATTGTGAATAGAAACACTCGATGTCATGGCCCTGACGACGCGTTAAACCCAGGTTCGGCATAGCCGTGCCGTATGCCAGTATAATAAAATTGTGTAGATCGGCGGCAGGACCTTCATAGGTAAATTTTGCATATGTTCCCCTCTCAACCACCACCGGTTGCCCCTCCGACATATGTTGCTGTAGTTGTCCTGGTTTGCATGCGGTCGTGTAGTGAAAAATCATATCCGCCTGTCTATGTCCTTTTGTGTCACTCGGAACCAGGCGATTCAGTCCGTAAAGCATGGGTGGAAGGGTTGTGCTTTTTTCGAGGTATTGGTGCCAGAGACGGGGTCTTATGTCTTGGCGGAAAAAATCATCTATCTGCTCCAATGTATTGCAATAACTATTGGTCACGCCGACCAGGCGTGTTTCGTCCAAGGTAATGAAATCAGGCGTCGGTATCCTGGCTACGCCCAGGTTTATTGGCGGGTAAATTCTCGCAAACGGCCAGTCTGCGGCGCTGCGGTAAGATCCCGGCGTTTGCGCAAATTGTCGTTTAAAGGCACGAGTGAAAATTTGCTGTGAGTCGAAATGATACCAGTATCCTATATCCATAATGGATCGGCTCGTTATGCGTAAGGCCACCGCGGCTCTGGATAACCGCCGCGCCCGGATATAGGCGCCGAGGTTTTGGCCGGTGGCATACTTGAACATGCGTTGCAGATGCCATTTTGAATAGCCCGCCTTTGCGGCCACGTCGTCCAAGGATAAAGGCTGATCCAGATTACCTTCTAACCAGTCCAGTAACACGCTTATTACATTTAATTGGGCGGTATTCACAGCTTCTGTCACCTTAAATTTCAAGAGCTATTTGCCTGAATACGGTGTGTACTTCAGCTCACGGCAAAACACTTCATCCTGAACAGCGATTGGCGAAAAACGGACGATAAAGGGACGGCCTGCCACCGCCATCGCTGTCTATGAGCTGGTCGCATTTTGCGCCACCGGGAGTACGTGGTAGGTAACGCCTTGTCACCACCAGGTCATCAGGTTATTTCCGCTTATTTTTATAATGAGTGTCATTAAAATCATTTTTTCCCTTTTTGAACAGATGGCTACGTGAAACGAAAATAATGACAGCATCAGCAATACAAAAAGTAAAAGCGATAACCGCAGCAGATTATTTAAAACCATCCCTCCCGCCATCAAAAGAAAAGGTTTAACTTATTGTCACTCGATATTAGCGTAAAGCGCCTTTTAAAAAGGCCCCTTCAATTAAGGTCGCCAAACCTGCCTTGGCAACCCGGCCCCGACGCTCGGCCTCCACCAGCCCTACAAGGATGCTGACAAAGATCTCCGTCAGCGCGGGCGCGGCGATATCGATCCTGAACACACCTTTCTGCTGGCCCCGCAGGAAGAATGCATCCATAGCAGCCTCCCAACCCGTTACAGCACCCAAATCCGACGAATTATTCGGTTTCCAATAAAACATCAGGAACGAGGTCATTTCCCGGTGTTGCAGATTGTTGAATATCAGGCGACCGAGAGCCTCACGAGGTGGAGAGCTATCCAGTTCCGCAGCTTGCATGGCTTGGTTAAACATCTGGACGCTATGGTTTGTCAGCCGCTCAATCAGCTGTTCGCGAGTATGGCAGAAGCGGTACAGAGTCGCCTTGCTGATGCCGATAGCCCTGGCCAGCTCTTGCAGGGTCGCGCGTTGGTCATCGACAAGCGCCAATGCCAGTGATGCAAGGATTTCATTGTCTTCCGTATGTGGGCTAAGGACTGCCATTTTTTTCTCCTGAGCGGATGTTCTTGGATACTATTGAATCATACGGAATTCAAAATAACAATTTTGTAGCCATGTTTTCATACATCATGTTGTAAGAACTTATAACACACTTTAAAAACCTATAAAGTTTTTTATGAATCTATATTGATTCCTTTTGATTAAAATAATATCTTTGAAGCCGCTACTGATTTTTTAACTCTAGGAGTTCCATGATGCTTGAACACCGAGGCGTGCGGGGATGGTCCCTGATGGTGGTTGTCATAGCGGCACCGCTGCTGATCGGCGGATGCGACGGGGACAACGATGTACCCAATGCCACACCCCGGGCGGTACAAGCGATTATCGTGCAGGCGCGGCCATTGACGCTGACCCATGAATGGCCCGGGCGCACTGAACCGGACCGCGTGGCCGAGGTGCGCGCCCGTGTGGCCGGCATCGTGCTCAGCCGCAACTTCGAGGAGGGTGCCGATGTCGAGGCCGGACAGGTGCTGTTCCAGATCGACCCCGCACCGTTCAAGGCCACGTTGTCGCGGGCGCAGGGCGAGCTGGCCAAGGCTGATGCCGAGTTGTTTGACGCCCGGGCTGCGGTCAAACGCTATACGCCGCTGGCTGAGATCGAGGCGGTGAGCAGGCAGGATTTCGATGCCGCCCAGGCCGCGCTTAAAAGCGCGCTGGCCGCGCGACAGTCGGCCCAGGCCGACGTCGAGACGGCGCGGCTGGAACTGGACGATGCCACGGTCAGGGCGTCAATTTCCGGGCGTATCGGCCGGGCCCAGGTGACCGAAGGCGCCCTGGTTGGAGAGAACGAGGCTACCGCCCTGGCGACCATCCAACAACTCGACCCGGCCTATGCCGATTTCAAGCAGCCGGTAGCCGATGTACTACGCATGCGTGCCGCGCTCGCCGAAGGCCGCCTGGCGCAGGACCGGGACCAGGGCGCGTGGATCTCGGTCACCGTCGACGGCACTGACCAGACGCGCGACGGCCATCTGCTGTTCTCCGACATCACCGTGGATCGCACTACCGGCCAGGTGTCTTTGCGCGGCCAGCTCGCTAATCCGGATGCGTTATTGCTTCCCGGCATGTACGTACGGGTGCATACCCAGCAGGGTGTTGACCCGAATGCGATCCTGGTACCGCAGCGCGCTGTGCGCCGTAGTACGAAAGGCAAGGCGCAGGTTCTGCTGATAGGCAAGGATGACATCGTAGAAGCGCGCCCGGTGACTACCGGCACGATGCAGGGATCGGAGTGGCATATCCTCGGCGGCCTTAAGTCCGGCGAACGGATAATCATCGGCGGTACCGCTGGTCCGACAAGGTCAGCGCGCCTGGTCGTTCTCACCGCGGCTTACCCTGCCAATCTTTTTAGCGGTGGCCGCAACGTCGCTAACCTTGATCTGGCCGAGGCCAGAAAGGATATTGCCGTGGCCGGGTACGAGCACGCTATCCAGACGGCGTTCAAAGAGGTCTCGGACGCGCTGGCGGCCACCGATACTCTACGTCGCGAGGAAGCGTCGCGACGTTCGCTGGCGATATCCAGCACGGCGTCGTTGCGGTTATCACAAGCGCGTTATGACGCCGGGGTGGACGACTACCTGCGCTTCCTGAAGGCTCAGCGTACTGATTTTTCAAACCAAAACACGCTAATTGACATCGCCGCATAGCGGCAGATTGCGCTGGTTACGTTATTTAAATCCTTAGGCGGAGGTTGGCAGGCCGACATGCCATAAACGTACCGGGGCAAGAGATATTTGCGGTCATCGCTGTGAACGTGGAATGCCCTTCATACGTTCGAGAAACCAGGGTCAATGCGTTTTCTGAATTGAGGGAATGATCTATGACAACCCGAAATGCATTCATTGAAAGACTTATCGTATGGATGCAAGACAATATGGATAAGCCCTTTAGCATTCAAGATCTTGCTCAGAGGGCGGGTTATTCGAAATGGTATTTGCAAAAACTTTTTTATCAGGCGACCCACATTACTTTAGGTGATTATCTTCGCGATAAAAAATTAGAGATGGCGGCAAAAAAATTGAAATATAGCAAAGAGTCGATGATAACGATTGCGATTACATCTGGATACACTTCACAGCCAGCCTTTATCCGGGCTTTCAAGAAAAAATATAAGGTGACGCCGTCGCGATATAGAAGAGATAGTCTCTGTAACTTTGAGCCAATGTAGGAATAAGTCAGCAGACCAGATGGCCGGGATATCTCAAAATGAAGGGGGTATTTAAGCAGCCAAGTACACCGTTGACCGAGGAGATATGATTCCAATATCACTGTTTAAAAAAAAAGGAGCTGAAATGGCTTTGTTTGATTATCGTAGCGAGAAGTTTACCCACGATCGGTTTACCGGGGCAGCGGTCGAAAACTGCACATTTCTTGATTGTGATTTTTCCGGTAGCGACCTGACGGAAACACGATTTATCGACTGTCAGTTTTACGACCATGAAAGTCAGATAGGGTGTAACTTCAGCCATGCAACGTTAAAGGATGCAAGTTTTAGAACCTGTGATTTGACGATGAATAACCTACGGAATATCAATGCGCTGGGGATAGAAATAAGGGAGTGCAGGGCGCAGGGAGCGGATTTTCGCGGTGCCAGTTTCATGAACCGGATCTCCTCGCGCAGTTGGTTTTGCAGTGCCTACATTATCAAAAATAATTTAAGCTATACCAATTTTTCAAAGGTTATCCTTGAAAAATGCGAGTTATGGGAAAACCGTTGGAATGGCGCCAATGTCCTGGGCGCTACCTTTTGCGGTTCCGACCTCTCCGGTGGTGAATTCTCTTCTTTTGACTGGCAAACCGCCAATTTCACCCAGTGCGACCTGACCAATTCAGCACTGGGCGAACTGGATGTTCGCAGTACTAACCTGGAAGGAGCAAAGCTGGATGCGGACCAGGTGTCGGAATTAATGGGGCGGCTCGGCATCATCGTTGTCAATTAACCGGGGGAAATGATCATTGCTTATCGAGCATGCCGCCAGCGGAAGCACACTCCACTCTAGAGAGAGGCAAAGCGTTCTTCGGAAAATTCTGATTTTTTCACCACGGCTCTCCTCGCCCCTGATAAAAGCATGGCAGGGAACGCCAGTTTTGTCTGATCCAGTTTATTGGAAGAAATCATTGCGGCTGGGCTAAGGCGTGACATTGAGAAACCAATCTCCTGTAGAGCGAGAAAATGGCTGTTTGGAAAGAGAACATATACAGAGCATTTAAAGTATATATGCATCCATGAATAATAGGTTAATTTAATCATCATTAATAATGGGCTTACGCTTGGACTTATGGGCTACGCTGGCAGGTTCCTAACGCGGGTACATTAGTCATTAATAAAGTTGGTCATAAAGTTACGCCCGATGTCAATGACTCAATGAAATGGTTTCGCGCGGATTCGGCTTATAATAAAATCCCTTATTTTAATTATAAGTTTGGGTAAAATGACGGCAATACTTTCTCTCATTATATCGCGACAACCTATCAGAACAGTCAAGTAGATAATAGCCTGCCTTACAGGAGGGATGATCGCTTGCAATACTTCTTTGCTGGTTTCATACAGGACAGAAAGCACATCCGCTTCGAATAAGCTTTCTTTATTTTGGAAAACCGGCCAGGTTTGGCTTTTTAAAACATTTTTTACAAAACCCATAAAATAAGTCCTCTTAATGACATAAATTTCAATAAACAGGTCAATCTTTCACGTAATTAAAAATTGCTGAAAATCTCAACCGTCAGGCAATAGAGAAGCCGCCATCTGCAACCAGTCCGGCCCCGCTCAGATAGCTCGACTCATCCGACGCCAGGAAAAGCGCGACGTTGGCAATCTCAAATCCAGAGCCTCGATTCAGAGGCGCGCGGCCGCCTGAACGCGGCATACATGACTGTCATATTCCTTTGCGGTGCAATGGGATCGGCATTGGGAGCGGCTACCTATTACGACGGTGGCTAGTGGACCACCTCCCTGGCAGGGGCCGCTATGGTATTGGTCATCCTGGTCGTCTTCGCAACCGGATTCCGCGCACCATGCGTGCCATAAATGCTTCATACCCGCACATTACAAACACCAAATTTCTGCAGAACAACCTAAGGTCAGTGGGATTACGCCAGTACCAGCGCAGCCACTTTTCAAGCTCAGGCGCATAGCGCTGAACCCAGAGGTAAAACGTGGTGTGATCGACGTAGACGCCCCGATTGGCAAGCATCTTCTGCAGTTCGCGGTAGTTGATGCCGTATTTGCAATACCGGTGTATGGCCCACGCTTTCTCACCGCGACGAGGCCCATCGGCGTGCGTTTCCTCGGGATTTCTAGGCCCGAGACGCCTATTCCGTACGACGTCTCTATGCTGTCGACAACGTCCCCGAACCCGATGTGCGACGCATTCGTGGAAATCGCTAAATGCCGCATATGCTTCGGTTCCGACGTGGAAATTCCGCCATGTTCCTTGCGCCACGCGTAAAAGGTAGCATCAGATACGCCCAGTTAGCGGCAGAATTCCGGCTCTGGCGTACCCAGCTCAGCCTGCTTCAGGGAAAAGGCAATCTGCTCTTCGGTGTATCGTGACTTTTTCACCGGGCGTGATTCCTCGTTTAAAACCTAAACATAAATTTTTAATGCGAAACGCAAGCTTAATACTATTGATAATTATTTCTATTTGCAATATTGTGTAAAAGTTCCAGAAAGGGCCGTTTTTATTTGTCAAGGGAGTGGCTGAACGATGGAATAACGTAATGTTAACAGCGATTTAACATTACATTTTTGCCGACGGGCAGTTGCCGAAAAAACTGCTTATTTTATCAACTTCATAACATATCAGGCCGTCCATACTGCCGGATTTCACCTGGGCAGTCTCCGGATCGGCTACAGATCAGGGAACATATGAATACCACATTCTCAGGTTACTCCTTAGCGACCCTAATCAGTCTGGGTCTGGGAACTCTGGCTCTTCCATTGGCCGCGCCTGCGGCCGACAGTACTACCACAGCACCGGTATCACCCCCCGCAAGAGACGGCGCGTCAGCGCTTGCCGACGACGACACCGCCGCAACGGCGGGCGATACCATCCTGGTCACCGCGGCGAAGCAAAACCTGCAGGCGCCTGGTGTGTCGATCATTGACAGCGAGGCAATCAAAAAACACCCCATCCAGCGCGATGTTGCCGAAATTATCCGTACCATGCCTGGTGTAAACCTCACAGGGAACTCTAACAGTGGCCAGCGTGGTAATAACCGCCAGATTGATATACGCGGCATGGGACCTGAGAATACCCTGATTCTGGTTGACGGCATGCCAGTGAGCAGCCGCAACTCGGTGCGTTATGGCTGGAGCGATGAACGTGATACCCGGGGTGATACTAACTGGGTGCCGCCGGAAATGATCGACCGCATTGAAGTCATTCGTGGCCCGGCAGCCGCCCTGTACGGCAGCGGCGCTATGGGAGGAGTGGTGAACATCATTACCAAACCGGCAGCCAAAGAGTGGCATGGCAATTTCAACAGCTATTTCAACGTGCCAGAACACAAATCTGAAGGAAGCACCAAACGCTACAATGCCAGTTTAAGTGGGGCACTGGCTGACAACCTGACCCTGCGTCTCTCCGGTAACTGGAATAAAACACAGGCTGATGCGCAGGACATCAACGAAAGTCACACAACTCCACGGATTGGAGCCTACGCTGGCACCTATCCATCCGGTCGCGAGGGCTTCATTAATAAAGACATTAATTCTGCCCTGCGCTGGGAATTTATGCCACAGCAGACACTGGAGCTTGATACCGGTTTTAGTCGCCAGGGCAACCTGTATGCTGGTGATACACAAAACACGAACAGTAATGCTCTGGTTAAAAAATATTACGGCAAGGAAACTAACATTCTCTATCGTCAGACACTCAGTCTTAAATACACCGGTTTGTGGGACAACGGCGTCACTACCAATAACTATGTTCAGTTTGAAAAAACACGCAATACCCGGCTCAATGAAGGCCTTTCAGGAGGCATCGCAGGGATTTTCAGCCCTTCTAATGAAGGCTTTTCTACTATTACGCTGTATGACACCAATCTGCACTCAGAGGTTAATATCCCATTCGACCTGTGGGTCAATCAAACCGTAACTTTCGGCGCGGAGATGAATCATCAGGCCATGAAAGATCCCGCGTCGAATATCGAATCCACCACGGCGGGCGGCTCGGTTAACGGGATTTCCAGTTCCGGACGTGATATAAACAGCTCGGCTGATATTTATGGCATTTTTACTGAAGATAATATTGAGCTGACTGATTCCACCCTTCTGACACCAGGCATTCGATTCAATCACCAGAACATCAGCGGCAGTAACTGGAGCCCGTCCCTGAATCTCTCCCAGAAACTGAGTAGCGACTTCACGCTGAAGCTGGGCATAGCCCGTGCATGGAAAGCTCCGAACCTGTATCAGACCAATCCCAACTACCTGTTATACAGTAGAGGCCAGGGCTGCTATGCCAGCGCTGGTTCCTGCTACTTACAGGGGAATCGTGATCTGAAAGCTGAGACCAGCGTCAACAAAGAGGTCGGACTTGAATTTAAACATGATGACGTGCAGGCCGGTCTGACCTGGTATCGCAACGACTACCGCGATAAAATTGAAAGTGGCTACGAGGCGGAGTACAACAACGGTACTTCAGATGTTTACAAATGGGAAAATGTACCTAAAGCAGTCGTTCAGGGTCTGGAAGGAACGTTCAACTTCCCGATAACCGATACGGTGAAGATAAATAATAACTTCACCTATATCATCGAAAACAAAAATAAAACTTCCGGTGATTACCTGTCTGTTATCCCCAAATATACGATTAATTCGACGCTGAACTGGCAGGCTACCAATGATCTGTCAGTTCAGGGCACGCTGACATGGTATGGCCGTCAGAAACCGAAAAAATATAATTATAAAGGGGAACCCACCTCAGGTAGCGAAACCCGGCAGGTAGCTCCTTATGCGCTGGCTGGCATGAGCGCAACCTATAACGTAAATAAATACATGGATGTTACTGCCGGGATAGATAATCTGTTCGACAAACGTCATTTCCGTGAGGGCAACGCCCAAAGCACCGGTAATGCTACGACTGGCGCATATCTGTGGGGGGCAGGGGCTAATACTTATAACGAGTCGGGCCGAACCTACTACATGCAGTTAGGAATGCATTTCTGATGCAAACAAATAACGCATCCTGACGTATAAGGGCTGCGAGCGGGGCATCCCCCTCGCAGCCTGTACAATCAATTATCCTGGTTTATCAGACGGGGTAATAACCAATGCATTAAATCCCCAACCGGACTGGGCAATGCCGGGCATAACAGAGATACCCCGACACCGAACGTAGCCTGATGAAGAAAGGTATCCATAAAACCCGGGACAAAAACCATGCCCGCAGACTCACAGCCATGCTGGAGTTGCGCCCTGGCGACCGCGTCAGTGACATTGCCGGAACGCTGCGCTGCGTGCGCGCAAATGAGGAGCCGGGTCCATTCGCCGACGCAGTCGCCGTATGGTTCGAGGAAGCGGTTCCAGTCCTCATCGATGGTGAAGAGGCGTTTTACCGGGCGCAAGATAGACATGCTGCGGAGTTCAACGTGGGGAGCAAGGCATGAAAACCGTCGTGTCTGCGAAGCAGACAGGCTTACGCCGTAGGCGTGCAACCGTTGTTACTCGCATTCATAATTTCACTGATGTGTCAGATAATGCTTGCAAGCGCTAATGATATTAGTAATTATTATCATTAGTATTCGTAAATTTAGTTTTTTATCTGACTTGTGTCTTACGGGGGCGGTCTAAAAGGGAGAGAAGGGAAGGCGGAACATCTATAAGGACTTCCCAGGCAGGTCAACGGGTACTGTTGCAAACAGGATGATGAAATGAGTTTTTTCTTTCAAGCAGGACTTATAAACAAAAAGCCTGTTCACCAGACGCACCTCGTCCTGCGGATGCCCATAATACCAGGGCGAAGCCTGGCCGAATGGCAATGTCCCTAGTGCCGTTAATTCAGGACAATAACGCATAAAGCGTTATCGGTAGTCGGGAGATGGATAGCCGGATTCGATAGAGGCGTCGCACGGTGGTTAAGCAATAGTTTGCGTTGGTTACGTTGCTAAGTCGCCGATAAAGCGCCCCCATCGGAATTAAAAGGGGTCTCAGCTTCGATTAGCCGATCGGTGGCTTGACTGGGAATGCATGGCCGCCTCAGCGGGCTGGGTGTTTGCGTTAACTTTCGGATTTCAGTTCGTCAAACGGAGAGGGATTTTCTCATGCGTGTTCTCTTTGTTGGTCCACCTTTGTACGGTCTATTGTATCCAGTGTTCTCTCTTGCCCAGGCTTTTCGTGTGAATGGGCATGAAGTTGTGATCGCGAGCGCAGGAAAATTTGCGCAAAAGGCGGCTGAGGCCGGCCTGGTGGCGTTCGATGCCGCGCCCGGATTCGATTCGGAGGCCGGCTATCGGCGCCAGGAAGATATGCGAAAGAACGGCAATATAGGCACCAGAATGGGGAACTTCTCTTTCTTTAGTGAAGAGATGGCTGACCGCCTGGTTGAATTCGCCGGGGAATGGCAGCCCGACCTGATCGTGTATCCGCCACTTGGCGTGGTAGGGCCATTAATTGCGGCTAGGTATGGTATCCCCGTGGTCATGCAAACCGTGGGATTTGCCCACACCCCCTGGCATATAAAAGGGGTGACGCGATCGTTGGCCGATGCCTACACCCGCCACGGTGTCGATGCGCCGCCGCGCGATCTTGCATGGATCGATGTCACGCCGCCGAGCATGAGTATTCTGAAGAATGAAGGCGAACCCATCATTTCAATGCAGTATGTACCCTACAACGGAGGGGCGGTCTGGGAGGAATGGTGGGAGAGGGCGCCGGACAGAAAACGTTTGTTGGTCAGTCTCGGCACCGTCAAGCCCATGGTCGATGGGCTGGATCTGATTTCGTGGGTTATGGACTCGGCCGATGAGGTGGATGCCGACATCATCTTACAGCTATCAGCTAATGCGCGTTCTGATTTACGAAAGCTGCCGCCAAATGTGCGGCTTGTAGACTGGATTCCGATGGGCGTGTTTCTCAACGGCGCCGATGGATTTATTCATCATGGGGGGGCGGGTAACACCCTGACGGCCTTGCACGCCGGGATACCGCAGATCGTATTTGGCCAAGGGGCGGATCGTCCTGTCAATGCCAAGGCTGTCGTGGAGCGGGGTTGCGGGATCATCCCCGGCGAGGACGGATTGACTAGTGTCCTGATCAATACATTCCTGGGTAATACCGCACTGCGTGCAGCTTCAGCACAGGTCGCTGCCGAAATGGCTACGCAAGCGAGTCCGTCCGAGGTTGCCGAAAGCCTGGTCGCAAAACTGGAACACGGCTGACTACGGCCATTCTACGATTATGTCACGCCAGCGTGATGGCGCAGCCTTTATCCGCCAAGGATTCCAGCGGGGGCCTGCCCTGACGCAATGTTCAACTGGATCTGTCTGGGTGCGGTTTGCCGACTGCACCCATGGATCTGTTCTATCGCAGATGAAGGAGGCTTGATGCCCACTGCCCATTCCCCAATGCCGGCTGGCTCCTGGATAGTTCGCCTTGCCGGCGTGTGCTGGGAACGTAAGACGTTAAGCATCATTGTGGTGCTTGCTTCGGTGACGACGATTGTCCTGGCCGCGTTGACGCCTTTACTTACCCGCCAGGCGGTTAACGATGCACTGGCGGGCGATCCCACCGGGTTGCCATGGCTCGCCGCCGGACTGCTGTTCATTGCACTGTTCGATTTCGTCGGCAACTACCTGCGCCGCGGCTATGCCGGGGAACTTTCGTTGTGGGTTCAGCACACTTTGCGGGGAAGGGCTTTCGACAGTATCCAAAAACTTGATGGCGCCGGACAAGACGCCCTGCGTACGGGGCAGGTCATTTCGCGCACCAATAGCGATCTCCAGCAGATGCATACTCTGTTGCAGATGTGCCCTGTGCCTTTGGCCGTCCTCACCTATTACGTTGCGGGTCTCGCGGTGATGTTGTGGATGTCGCCATCCATGACGCTAATCGTCGTCGCCGTGCTGGCCGGTTTAGCCGTTACGGCGCTGCGCGCGCGCCGTCGTGTTTTTGCGCAGACGGGCCTGGCTTCGGACAGGCTCGCTCACCTGACGGAGCACATGCGTGAGGTTCTGACGCAGATCTCCATCGTCAAGTCATGTGTGGGGGAGCTGCGTGAGATGAGATGGCTGGACCGCCAGTCGCGGCATATGGTGCGCGTGCGCATCGGTTCGGCGATCTCCCAGGCCATGCCGGGCGCCACCATGCTGGCATTCCCGGTGCTCGGCCAAATCGTGCTGCTGGGTTTCGGCGGATGGTCCGTGATGGCTGGACGGATCGACCTGGGAACCTTCGTGGCTTTTGCCAGTTTCCTCGCCATGCTGACCGGTCCTACCCGGGTGTTTGCCTCGTTCCTGGTTATTGCTCAGCGTACCCAGGCTTCGGTAGAGCGCGTTTTCTCACTCATCGACACCCGGCCGCAAATGCAAGATGGCTCTCAGTCCGTTGTTGGAAAGGTTGTTGGATTGGAATTGGAGGGTGTTGGATTCAACTACGGCTGCGGTGCCGGCGTACTGCGCGATGTGTCATTTTCAATCAGTGCGGGAGAGACTATCGCCATAGTGGGCGCGTCTGGTTCGGGTAAATCGACCTTGTTGATGCTGCTTGCACGGTTCTACGATACGACCGCCGGGCACCTGTGGCTCAAAACTGAGCGGGGTAGGCAGAATATTGCCGATCTCAGACTGGATGAGCTGCGTCGCGCGGTCGGCGTGGTGTTCGAAGATACCTTTCTGTTTGCCGGCACCGTCGCCGAGAATATCGCCTATGGTCATCCAGATGCCACGGAGGAGGACATTCGTCATGCAGCCGACGCGGCCGGAGCTACCGCCTTCATTTTAGCGCTACCGAAGGGGTTCAAGACCCAGCTTACCGAGCGCGGTACCAACCTCTCCGGTGGACAAAGACAGCGCATTGCTCTCGCCCGTGCGTTGCTTACGGCTCCAAGCGTATTGATCCTGGACGACACCACTTCGGCGGTTGATGCAGGTACCGAGGCGGAGATCAACGCCGCACTTGGCCGATATTCCGACCATGGGCACATGCTCCTGGTTATAGCACGTCGGCGTTCGACGTTGCAGTTGGCCAGCAGGATTGTGGTGCTTGAGGCGGGGCGCGTTGCCGACATCGGCACACAGGCTGAGCTTGAGGCGCGCTGTCCGGCATTCCGTTCCCTCATGTCAAGCGCGGG
The DNA here is from genome assembly GCF_010131535.1 of Acerihabitans arboris. Lineage (GTDB taxonomy): Bacteria > Pseudomonadota > Gammaproteobacteria > Enterobacterales > Enterobacteriaceae > Acerihabitans > Acerihabitans arboris. The sequence goes on along the minus strand of NZ_WUBS01000002.1, from coordinate 25,208 downwards.
CGATTTCCTGGAGAAATCCTCGGTTTTGGCCTCGGTACTATGGCCCGAGCCGGTCTCCTCCCTGGCGGACCCTGGTGGTAAGGGCGATGAAGACACCACGGCCATGGCTGGCGAAGGTTTCCGTGAACGCATGAGTCGCGTGCCCGAACGGGCGGTGCGGTTGGCACAGGCAGGTAAAGGGCGGCGGGTAGCATCGCTGTTAGCCCCTGTAGCGTGGATGTTTGTGGCTGCCGCCATGCTGATCGCGGTTGATTCGGCAGCGAACGTCGGCGTGCTCGTGCTGTTGCAGCGTGGTATCGACACGGGCGTAGCCGTGGGCAACCTGGCCATGATCGGGATGTGTGCGGCGCTCGCCCTGTGCTTGGTTGCCGTCAGTTGGTGTTGCTATTCATTGCAGACAGTGGTCTCGGCGCGTGCGGCGGAAACCGTGCAGCACACGGTTCGGTTAAGAAGCTTCGGCCATTTGTTGCGGCTAGGCCTGCCTTACCACGAGCAGAACGTCGATACCCGGCTCACCAGAATGACAGTAGACGTGGACGCACTGGCGCGGTTTCTGCAAAACGGTCTCGCCGGCGCTGCAACCAGCCTGGTCACCATGGTAGCCATTGCGGTAGCTATGTTCTGGCTCGACCCTGTCCTGGCACTCGTGGCATTAGGCGGTGTCCCGGTGGTCATACTTGCGACATGGATTTACCGCCGTTTGAGTTCACCCGCCCATGCCCAGGCCCGCATAGAGATCGGAAAAGTAAATAGCACCCTGCAAGAGAAAGTGTCAGGGCTTCGCGTGGTGCAATCGCATGGGCAGCAGGATCTGGAGGCAGCCAAGCTGCGTGCGCTGTCGGATCGCTTTCGCGCCACCCGCGTGCGTGCTCAAAAATATCTTGCCGTTTACTTTCCATTCCTTACATTCTGTACCGAGGCGTCTTACGCTGCCGTGCTGTTAGTGGGTGCATCCCGCGTCGCCGAAGGTGAGTTGACGGCAGGCGTGCTGGCGGGATTCTTCTTGTTGCTGGGGCAGTTCTATGGGCCGGTACAGCAACTGTCCGGTATTGTCGATGCCTACCAGCAAGCTTCCGCCAGCGGGAAGCATATTGATGCACTGTTGGCCACAGAGGGAGCGGAGGATATGGAACCTTCGGATCCGTCTTCGCTAGTTCCCATGCAGGGAGAGCTTAGGCTGGAAGATGTAACGTTTCGTTATCCCGGCGGCAGTGAGCCTGCACTGGATAGACTAAGCCTGTCCATACCGGCGGGTTCGGTAGTGGCGGTGGTGGGCCGCAGCGGTGCCGGAAAGTCTACCCTGGTCAAGCTGATCGCCGGGCTATATTCCCCCTCGAGCGGCAAGATTCGCATCGGCGGACGTGCCGTCGAAGAGATGTCACTTGCCGACTATCGTTCCCAGGTGGGCTTGGTAGAGCAGGATGTGGCGTTGTTCAGTGGCGACATCGCCGAGAACATTCGCTATTCGCGTCCATGGAGCACGGATGCGGAGGTTGAAAGCGCAGCGCTACAGGTTGGCCTGTTCGATACGATGCGCGCCCTGCCGCAGGGGTTTCGGACCCCGGTGAACAACGGTGGGACGGACTTATCGGCTGGACAGCGCCAGCTCATTGCTTTGGCCCGCGCGCAGCTTGCCAATGCGCATGTCCTGTTGCTCGACGAGGCCACTTCACGCCTGGATCGCTCTTCAGAGGAGACGCTAATGACGTCTCTGGCCGATGGCGCCCGAGCTTATGGCCGAACGGCGCTTGTGGTTGCCCATCGACTCACCACCGCCTGTCGATGCGATGCGATCGCCGTGCTGGAGGGGGGCAGTATCGCCGAATACGGTACGCACGCGGAGCTGCTTACATTGGATGGCCTCTACGCGCGGCTGTGGCGTGATAGCGCTGGTGCCGCCGTTTCCCACGCTGCGGCACTATCGGATAACGCAGAGCATAAGCCGGCGGGGGAACTGCTGGGATAACAGCCCGATGGAACGGTTCTTTAGGAGTCTTAAGGCAGAATGGGTGCCGGCGACCGGCTATCAAAGCGGCACACCGGGGTCCGGTCTGCCATAAACCGCTATATCACGGGGTTATTGCAACGCAATCAGCCCCCGTGGGTATAATGGCGGCCTAACGCCAAATGAATCAGAGCGGCTGTTCCATGAACAGTCTAATGTGGTGATCAATTGTTGTTGGTCACTACACTACACACCACCTTTATATTTCATGGAATGCCAAAAATGAGGAATATACCGCCCTTAACGCCCGATGATGTCGGCGCCGCAGCACGCGTACGCACACAGCTGGCAACAAGCGCATCGCTGGACATCACCCGGTTCTGGCGTGACGTTGAATCTGTCGATATTCCTCTGGCCGCTGAGGTTCAGGGTAAAAGCGACGACCGCGAGGTCACCTTTTTATGGCGCTCGGGAAAGCCGCTGCAGGGTGTTTATGTCCGCTTGAACCGTGTGACCGACAAAAGCAATGTCGCCAAGGGGCTAATGGCCCACGTCCCGTCTAGCGACATCTGGACGCTGACACTAAGATTGCCGGCCACGTACCGCGGCTCATACACGATTATCGAAATTCCAGAGGGAACCTCACCTGAATCGATCTCGCAGCTTGGTGGTCGCTGCCCTGCGTTTGCCGGTCAGCCCGACCCGCTTAACCAGGCACCGGGCATTAACGTACGAGGGGACGCACAGGAGTCTATCCTGGCCCTGGAGCTGGCCCCAGAACAAAGCGAGTGGGCTGGGGTACCACGTGCCCAGCGCGGCGTGCTCGCCACTTCCTATCCCTTGGTCGCCGGCCACAAGCGCCGCGTTCGCCTCTATCTTCCCGACGTACCCAGGTCGGCGCCTTTGGGATTACTTGTATTGCTCGATGCTGAAACGTGGTTCGACCACATAGGTGTCCTTGGGGCCATCGATGTCGCCATCAATAACGGCCGTATCGGCCCCTTGGCGGTGCTTGGAATCGACAACCTTGATGAATCCGATCGCTCTGCGATCCTGGGTGGCTATAGCGAAGTCGTACTGGACATCGCCGAGCGCTTGGTACCTCAGGTCCGTGCGGATTATCCTGATAGAACATGGGCTGGCCGTTCAAATACCGTACTGTCCGGGCAAAGCCTTGGTGGCGTTACCGCACTCATGGCCGCCATGCATGCGCCGGGCATATTCGGCTCCGTACTATGCCACTCTCCCTCCCTGTGGTGGACGCCGGATAGGAGCAGACGTCCCTTCATGTTCACCGAAAATGATACCTCCTGGGTGAGCGAACACGTGCTGTCCACGCCTCCGAAGCAGGTGCGGATCCGGCTATGCGTGGGCGCTTTGGAAGGAGCTATGGTTCCTCATGTCCAACAATTGCACCAACGGCTACTTGCAGCAGGCGTAGATAGCGATCTTACAATCTATACCGGCGGCCACGATTTTGCATGGTGGCGTGGAGCCCTCATCGACGGACTAACCGTACTATAACGGTCAACTAAAACCGGACACCTTTCCAGGTACTTAGTTAAACGGCGTTCGGATCCCGTTATCAATAGGCGAATATAGAGAAGAAATACATGAATGGCCGAAAATATCGAAATAGTTATCAGCACATGGCGATGTTTTCAGCCGTATTTTTCATAATACTCCTGTATGCCGGGAACAGTAATGCCAAACCGGATATGAAGCCACTGGGGCCGAATATTGCCGAGCGGGGATCTTCTTTTTATCATTTCAGCGTAAGTAGATTCGACTCTGCGGACGGAAAAAGACATTACAAAATATGGACGGGTATCCCAGATAAATCTCCCCCGACATCAGGTTTCCCCATCCTGTATATGCTGGATGGAAACGCGGTCATGGACAGGTTGTCGGACACTCTGCTGAAGGAACTTTCAGAAAAAACACCGCCTGTAATAGTAGCAATTGGATATCAGACAGAATTCCCCTTCGAACCGAACGCCAGAGCGTATGATTATACGCCACTGGGTAAACAGAATAGTAAGGAATACGGTGATCCTGAACGTTATGGCCGGAAAGGCGGTGGGAGCGCGATGTTTCGTCAACTGCTTGAAGACGGAATTTCTCTTAAAGTGGAAAAAGATATTAAAATAAACCCCTATGAACGAGGAATTTGGGGGCATTCCTATGGAGGATTATTTGTCATGGACGCTTATTTATCATCATCCTTTTTTAAATTTTATTACGCTGCCAGTCCGTCACTGGAAAGAGATGATTTCGCACTATTGAGCAAGTTGGGGCATATAAATAAACGCAATTTCAGTAATAAGCAGCTGTATCTAATGGAAGGTACTGGCGCTCCAGGAAAAAAAGTAACAGGTGAAGTCCCGGATGCCCTGAGCAAAGTCCGCAGAACGCTTTCGAGCCTTCGTGCGGATGGGCTGCCGGCAGCATACTGGCTGTATCCCGGACTCACTCATGGGGAGATGTTTAACGTCTCCTTTCAGAGCGCTTTGTTACATATAGGGACTCTAAGCGGGAACCGTTCTAAATTTTGTCACTTACATTACTTTTCTGATTAAGGGCGCGGAATGTGCGGTTATGGATAAGCGTATATGCAGCCTTGTAACTACCAACATTTATATTACGGTTATTGTCAGCATAATCGGTCAGTTTTTTATTCAGGGACAGGTATATATGGGCAATTCAGCACGGGCATCTTCTTCTGCGCATGGCTCGATAAGGAAATTAATCTCTCTGCCTTCCGCTATAGTCGGCACGCCAGCCGCTTTAAGTTCCTGATGCAAAAACTTTGGCAGGCAATGGTAAACACTCTGCCCTTTGCCTGCCAGGATCGCGCGTCCGTCAAATCTGGGTAGGATCATAGATCGCTTGCTGCATCATGCGGACCATTAGGCGTTCAAAGCAGCGGGCTGGCAACGTAGCGGCTTGATCAAACAAGATTATTGTCGGCAGCATACCCTTACCATTAGCGTCTTTTATTATTGGATCAAATAGAATAATGAGTGACGCCCTGACAAGCATTTACGGCCCCAGCGGGTCGTACAAGTCCTTTATGGCGATTGCCTGGGCCTGCCATATTGCCACCGGCATGCCCGGGGCTGGAGGCGGGGCACGCAGGGCTGGTGCTGTATATCGTCGGGGATGGCGGTATCGACATGCCGTGCCGGATTAAGGCCTGGGAGCGAACGTCAGCGACAACAGCGCATCGGTACGTTCTAATGCATTTGACTGCGAAAATAGGTATGAATACACTAGCTTGTCATTCTTCAGCCATGACTGCTGGTTTCACGTTGTACACCTATCGGGGACAGCTGCTTGCCGGCACTCTGCATGCTGATGAGAAAACATTGAGCATCGTGCTGATGGTCGATGGTATCGCCGGTACGCTGGGTAATATGCTGAGCGGTTGGTAAAAGTAAAAGCCCAACAACATGTAGGGCATGGCCATCCTGAGTATCCAGCGCCAGGCTTTGTCATAACTGCTGTTTATTGTCGGGCTATTTTCACCGCCGCCTCCACCAGGTTCAATCGCGCGGCAAAGGGATCAACGCCAAATTGCGGTTGACCATTGATACCAAAAACGTCGATAAACTGCGTGGTTTCAAGCTCGCCATGGGCATCGAGGCCGTCCTGCTGTTCCTGTTTTATTTTGTTGCGCCGGCGAATGTGCCCTTGGTCTGCCTGCTGATTGTGCTGATCAACGTTATCCAACTGGCGGCGACACCGTTGCAGTGGAGCATGCTGTCGGACGTTATCGATGTAGAAGAGCTTCGCAGCGGCCGACGCCTGAGCGGCATCGTGTTTTCAACCAATCTGTTCGCCATCAAATTGGGCATCGCCATCGGCGGCGCGCTGATCGGCTGGTTGCTCGCCTGGGGCAACTATGTCGGTGGCGCCGCCACCCAGGCGGATGCGGCGCTGGAGATCATCGCGCTGCTGTTTACCGTATTGCCGGGAATGCTGACGCTTAGCCTTATCCTGATAATGTATCGGTACTCCCTGGACGATAAAAAACTGGCGCTGCTGAATATCGCCGCGCCGGGCCATTTCCCCGAACCTACTACACCGGACAATTTACCGAGGAGAGCCGACGTATGAATATTGAGTGGATCATGTCATCAGATGAGGCACAGTGGCGGCGAGGAGGCCAAATAACCGAAACGACCGAAGCAGCTAACTTAGTATTGGGTGAGGCACGCGGGCGTAAGTTGGAGGGGTTTGGCGGGTGTTTTAACGAGCTGGGCATGGTTGCGTTGAATGCGCTGGACAAAGCGCGGCAAAACGCGATTTTGGATGACTTGTTCTCATCGGACGGAGAGTGCCGCCTGACGATGGGGAGAGTGCCGATCGGTGCCAGCGATTATGCCGTCTCATGGTACAGCCTGAACGAACAGGAAGATGATTATGCCATGGAGAAGTTTTCCATTGATCGGGATAAACGCCTTCTGCTGCCGTATATCAAGGCCGCGCTGGCGCGCCAGCCCAACATGACGCTTTTCGCTTCTCCCTGGAGCCCGCCGACCTGGCTGAAGACGCACCAGGCCTGCAATTTTGGCCGATTGCGCCGGGATGCGCGGACCCAGGAGGCTTACGCGTTATATTTCAGGAAATTTGTTGAGTACTACCGGGCCGAAGGCGTACCCATCGCCCAGGTACATATTCAAAATGAAGTCGTGGCGGACCAAAAGTTTCCGTCGTGCGTATGGAGCGGCGAGCAACTGCGTGATTTCATCAAAGGATATCTGGGCCCGCGGTTCAGGCGGGACAGCGTTGCCAGCGAAATCTGGCTGGGGACCATCAATGCCCCTGAGTTTTTGAAAGAGCCGGGGCAGGACTATGACGACTACGCCAACTGCGTGCTCTCGGATCCGGAGGCTTATCGGTATGTCGCCGGCGTGGGTTACCAGTGGGCGGGTAAAAACGCCATTCAGCGAACGGTAATGAGCTACCCCGAATTGCGCTATTACCAGACGGAAAACGAATGCGGCGATGGCCAAAATACGTGGCAGTATGCACATTATGTCTTCGGTTTGTTCCGACATTATCTGGTGAACGGCGCCAACGGTTATTTCTACTGGAACATGGTGCTGGCCGACGGTGGGGAAAGTACCTGGGGATGGAAACAAAACAGTATGATATCGGTGAATACCTCAACACAAGACGTCGTTTACAACCCTGAGTATTACGTGATGCGTCATTTTTCCCGCTTGATCCAGCCCGGCGCCCGGATGGTTCCTTTGACCGGCGCGATGAGCGGTAATGCGGTAGCCTTTGAAAACCAGGACGGCTCGGTCATTGTCAATCTCAGTAACCCGTCCACGGCACAACGGCAATTGCGCCTGGCTACTCCGGGGAATGCCTTTGCAATGGAGCTAGCGGCAAACTCATTGCATTCGTTTGTCCTCAAACCGCGCGCTTGAAAAGAGGCGCTTTAGTGGACCGGGCCTCGCAGGTACTCCCGCTGACATTGACGAATGTTCCCCCTGCGCGCGCCTTATGAGCGTGAACCCGGCGAAGAGCCAGACATTGATGTCTTTGGCCGGGGTCATATTGTAGACAAGAGCGGGCAGGGAACGGTCGATTTTGTGCTGGGCGGCCTGCCGGAGAGTACAGTCCTGCTTTATGTCATAACCTGCATGCCCTGGCTATGTTTCGTTATGACAGGGAATTTAGTCAGTGGCAGACATTATGAGGCTACCGCTAGCGCATTGACCTGAGAACAACCTAATTAATCCATTTACCATCCAATGCATGACTTGGTTATTAATATCACGTTCTCATGGCGCCAGGAATTCAAATAATAGATTTGCTCTGAAATTTAAGGCGTCAGGCTAGACTCAAGACACATTATGTCCACAAGACCAGAACAGCGTAACGAATAGCATGGAAATTGATTAACCGGTTTAAACCACCATTCTAAAGTTATCCCGGCATATGCCGATAGATAAATAAGCCATTCCTGAAAAATTAAAAGAGAACATCGTGTTTAAAAATATAAAAATCACCTCTGGTATTGCAATCATCCTGATGATATTCAGTTTATTGCAACTGGTTTCCGGCAGCCTGTTTTTTTTCGCTATCAATAATGATAAAAATAATTTTGTCGGATTCAGCATGCTCTCTAGCCGGCAGGCGGAGCTGAGCGACGCCATGCAGACACTCATGAAAACCCGGATTACTATTAATCGCGTTGCTATTCGTATCCTGAAAAAACAAACCGATCCGGCGGCATTGGAAGCCATTAACACACTATTGGATGCGGCCAATGCTTCGCTGGACAAAGCCTCTCGGCACTTTACCAACTACAAAGCCCTGCCCGCGGTAGAAGGGCAAAATAAAGAAAATGAGGCTACGGTTGAAAAAAATTACCTACAGATGTACGACATCCTGAAATCGTCGGGACAATACCTTCAGGCCAATAATTACGAAGCCTACGGCAACTTAGACGCCCAGCAGGCGCAGGACAATCTGGAAACCGCCTATAACCAGTGGCGAGAGCAAAATACGCTGCTGCTGAAAAATGGAACTACCGAAAACAGTAAAAGTTTCCAACACATGCAGTGGGTATTGGCGTCTATCGCAATGGTAGTCATTGCCATGGTGTTCGGCGTCTGGCGACTTATCAGACATATTTTGCTACGACCGTTAAAGCACTTGCAGACGCAGATCCTGCGTATTGCCGGTGGCGACCTTTCCGAGGCGCTTGCAATTACCGGCCGCAATGAGCTTGGCCTGCTGGAAAACAGCCTTGGCGCCATGCAGCAATCGCTGATTTCCATCGTCAGCGATGTACGGGATAGTTCTGAAGCCATTTTGACCGGCGCCGGTGAAATCTCGGCGGGCAATAATGATCTTGCGTCCCGAACTGAGCAGCAGGCCGCTTCACTGGAAGAAACCGCCGCCAGCATGGAGCAGCTTACCGCCACGGTGAAACAGAACGCGGAGAACTCCCACCAGGCGGCGCAACTGGCTAAAAGTGCATCCGTAACCGCCGAAAAAGGGGGCGACGTTATTGATAGCGTGGTGAAGACCATGACTGAAATTGCCGAAAGCTCAAAGAAAATCGCTGAAATCACCAGCGTCATTGACGGTATTGCTTTCCAAACCAATATTCTGGCGCTGAACGCAGCGGTAGAGGCCGCGCGGGCGGGAGAACAGGGCCGGGGATTCTCCGTGGTGGCGGGCGAGGTGCGCATACTGGCGCAACGTAGCGCCAGCGCCGCGAAGGAGATAAAAACGTTGATCGATGATTCGGTAACCCGGGTCGGTACCGGCTCGCGGCAGGTAAACTATGCCGGAGAAACGATGCAGGATATTATGGGTGCGGTGGGCCGCGTGACCGGTATCATGGGCGAAATATCGTCTGCTTCCGACGAACAGAGCCATGGTATCGATCAGGTCAGGACAGCGGTTAACGAAATGGATCGCGTCACCCAGCAAAATGCTGCGCTGGTACAGGAATCCGCCGCGGCCTCGGCATCGCTTGAAGAGCAGGCTACACGCCTGACGCAGGCGGTATCGATATTTAAAGTTGCTGCGGTGGCCTGACCCAAAAAATTGCTTCATAATTTCAACCAGCAACACCCCCTCTGAACCGAGGATATTATGTGATAAGAACGCTGGCGAGGATTTTTGCCGGCGGTTATTTGAAAAACCAATCCTTATATTTTTCCATCGGTATAGTATATTCCGACCAGCGGAAAACATGCCGGCCCGTTCTCTGTCAGTATAACCCGCTATCCCTGCGCTCAGTGCCGGGTATCGCGCCGACCAGTTTTTGCGTGTAGGCGTGCCGCGGCGACATGAACACCTGTTGCGGTGAGCCTTGCTCAACGATTTCCCCCTGGTAGAGCACCGCGATTTCATCACAAATCTGGCTCGCCACCCGCAGATCGTGCGTAATGAACATAATGGCGACATGGGTTTTTTGCTGGATCTCGCTCAGCAGTTGCAGCACCTGCGCCTGTATAGAGACGTCCAGCGCGGAAACGGATTCGTCGGCGACCAGCAGCACCGGGTCAAACATCAGCGCCCGCGCGATGCCGATCCGCTGGCGCTGGCCGCCGGAAAACTCGTGGGGATAACGGGTATAGGCGCTTTCATCCATGCCAACCAGCGACAATAGGCGCAGCGCTTTTTGCCGGACTTCGGTTCGGGTCATCCCACCGTGGGTCAGCGGGCCGACCGACAGGATGGTGCCGATGTCCTGGCGCGGATTAAGCGAAGCAAAGGGATCCTGGAAAATCATCTGGATCCAGGGCCGCAATGGGCGAAACTCGGCCTCGGGAAGCGGAATAATGTCGCGCCCGTCAAAGATGATTTCCCCGGAATCCGCCGGCAGTAATTTGACCAGAATACGTCCCAGGGAAGATTTTCCGGAACCCGATTCGCCGACAATCCCCAGGGTCTGGCCTTTATGGATGCTGAAACTGACCTTTTTCAAGGCCTCGACCTGGTGCCCGCGCGAAAAAAAACCGCCCGCTATCCGATATGTTTTTTTAAGATTGCTGACTTGCAGCACGATGGGGGCGTTTTTCTTGTCCGGCCGGGGCCGGTTCGCCATACGCGGAACGGCGGCGATAAGCTGTTGGGTATAGGGATGCGCGGGCCGGGATAACACCTGCCGAACGTCGCCGGACTCCACCATTCGCCCTTTTTGCATCACCAACACCCGATCGGCAATATCCTCCACCACGCCGAAATCGTGGGTGATAAACATGACGCTCATCCGCTTGCGGCGCTGGATGGCGCGGATAAGCTGCAAAATTTGCGCCTGGGTGGTGACATCCAGCGCGGTGGTGGGTTCGTCGGCGATCAGCACATCGGGGTCCAGCGCCAGCGCCATGGCGATCATCACCCGCTGCCGCTGCCCGCCGGATAGGTTAAAAGGATATTGGTGCTGGAGCGTCTCCGGATCGGGCAAATCCACTTCGTTAAGCAGCGACAGCACTTTTGCCTGGCGGGATTGCGGGGAGCCGACCCGATGCGCTTCCATGACCTCGGTGATTTGCCGGCCAATGGTCATGATGGGATTAAGCGCCGATAAGGGATCCTGAAATACGATGGAAATACAGCGCCCCTGCACGCTGCGCAGCGATTCCGGCGATTCGCGCAGCAGGTTTTTACCCAACAGGATTATTTCACCTCCGGTAACCGTCAGGGCATTGGATAGCAGTCCCATCGCCGCATGGGCCGTCACGGATTTGCCCGAACCGGATTCACCGATAATACACAGTATTTCACCGGCATAGAGTTCGAAACTGATATTCTCTACCGCATATTCACGATCCATTCCCATGGGTAAATTAATGGTTAAATCGCGCACGGATAAGATGACGTCATGCGTGGTTGCTTCACTATTTGTCATTAAAGACGCCTCTTTTCTGCCGGTAGCCGGATGAAAAAGAATTGAACAGGGATATTGTTCCGCCAATATTTTCCGCAGCATCAACAATATTCAAGTATAGCAATCAACATATACAGCAGACTGCGTTATCTAAAATAGGTTTTTATTATGATCGCGACTTTATGTCCTGACCGGCGCGATGCCGCCATCGAAATCCCTGACCGTTGCCGAACGATCGGATGAAGTGAATAAGAAAAAACTATTATAAAACTAGTTGTAATTGTCCACTAACTTAACAATAATGTTTCCGTAACATTGAGTGCAAGTTTGTTAACAATAAGCCCGATGGATAACAATTTTTCGTGAGGTCGTCATGGCTAACCAGGGAAGCGAACCACGTCAGGAAACGGCCGTATCAGTGGATCTGGGTGTATTGGGTAAACTGCTAAGTTTCTATATTCGCAGCATAAATATCACCGTCTCCAGGGATCTGGATAAAAAATTGGCCGGGCTTGAGGTCGCCAAGGGGACAGGGAAAATCAGCACCTTGCTAATCGTGGCGCGGCATCCCGGTATCCGTCCTTCCGCGATAGCGAACGCGATTATGTGCGACCGTTCGGCCATGGGACGATTAGTAACGAAATTAGAAAGCCAGGGATTATTGATCCGTAAAATCTCAAAGGATGACAGCCGCTCGCAAGAGTTGTATTTGACTCCTCATGGCGAGGAATTAGCGGCGAAAGTGACCCTGCTGGTGGCGGAGCAGGAAGCGGAATTTTTCCAGTCGGTTTCCGAGTATGAAAAAAAATTTATTATTAAGGTATTCAAAAAAGTGCTGAATGAAACTGGTTCGTTTGATGGGGTTGAATAAATAGTTGTCCAAGGGTATTCCGGCGGCATGAGAAAATAATCCATTTAGCCAGGGGTTTATTTACCTGATTGACAGTAAAAAAACGGCATTATCATTTCGATGCCGCGAATAATAAGCTTGCCATTCCCCAAATATTTAATAGCGCCATGACGGCGATCGGGGTTTAAAGGTGCGCCGGACGCGGGCGTGGCTATTCATCGTTAACATTATCGAGAGCGGATCTATGCCTGGTCCTTTTGTGGTTCCTGTCCGTGGCGATCTTGCATTGCCAAAACAAGCCGATGTGGTCGTTATCGGCGGCGGCATTATCGGCGCCGCCACGGCGCTGGAGCTGGCCGAGCAAAAGCTCAGCGTCGCGCTGTGTGAAAAGGGCGGTATCGGGCACGAACAATCCAGCCGCAACTGGGGATGGGTCAGGCTGTCGCGCCGCGACCCGCGCGAGATCGCGCTGATGGCGGCGTCGCTCGATATCTGGCGGGACCTGGACCGCCGCCTGGAGGCGGATACCGGTTATCAGCGCTCGGGCATTGCCTTTACCTGCCGGACGGAAAAAGAGCTGGCCGAGGACCAGCGATGGCTGGCGCAGATTAACGATTACCCCTTCACTACGCGCCTGTTTGACGCCCGGCAGTTTCAACAGATGTTTCCCTCTTCGACGGTAACCATGGCCGGAGCGCTGTATGCCCCTGAGGATGGCCGGGCAGAACCGCAAAAAGTGGCGCCCGCGTTTGCCGAAGCGGCGCGCCGCAAGGGCGCGTCTATTCTGACCGAATGCGCGGTGCGCGGCATTGAAACCAGCGCGGGGCGGGTATCGGCGGTGGTGACCGAACGGGGCGTCATTTCTTGCCAAAGCGTGGTGTTGGCGGGCGGGGCCTGGTCGGGACTGTTTGCCGGCCGTGCCGGCCTGCGGCTGCCGCAGTTAAAAGTCATCAACACCGTGCTGCGCACCGGGCCGGTGGCCGGCGGGCCGGAACCGGCCGTGTGGTATGACGACTTCGCGATACGCAAGCGGCAGGACGGCGGTTATACCGTGGCGTCCGGGACCGAGAACGTGGTGGATATTGTCCCCGACTCGTTTCGCTACGCCCGTGATTTCCTGCCGGCCTTGCGCAGCGAATGGCGCGCTTTGCGCTTACGTCTCGGCTGGCGCTTTTGGGATGAGGCGCGCATCAGCCGCAACTGGGCCATGGATGAGGCCAGCCCGTTTGAATACTGCCGCGTGCTGGATCCGGTCCCGTCCGTCCCGCTTTCCCAACGCGCATTCCAACAACTGATCCGCCATTACCCGCAGTTTAGCCAGGCGCAAGTCCTACAGCGCTGGGCCGGCTGCATTGATGTGGTACCCGATGCGGTGCCGGTGATTTCCGCCGTCGACACGCTACCCGGCTTTTTTATCGCCACCGGTTTCTCCGGCCATGGATTCGGTATCGGCCCGGCGGCGGGGCGCCTGATGGCGGATTTGGTGCTGGGCCGGCCCACCGTCGTCGACCCCGGCGCGTTTCGTTTTTCACGGTTTTCCGACGGTTCAAAAATCGAAATCATCAGCGGAGTGTAATTATCCGCCGGCACGTTTAGTCGTAACGTCGTTATTTAGACCTTAACATGAGGAAACATGATGACCGATAAGCTTACTGACCTGCTGCCCCAACTTTCGCGCCGCCAGGCGCTGATTTACCTGGCCTCCGGCGCCGCTTCACTGGCGTTGCCCAACCTGTTCGGCGTGGGAGGCGCGCTGGCGGCCCCTCCTGCGCAGCGAAAAGGCCAGATGATTATCGGTTTCTCGCAGGAACCCACCGTCTTTAACCCGCATTTGCCGCATATCGAGGTGGATGAAGGCCTGCATTTCAGCCTTTTCGATCCGCTGTTCGCCATTGACCCGGAGGGTAAGTTTACCCCTGCGCTGGCCGTGGAGGTGCCGACGGTGGACAACGGGGGAATTTCCGCCGATGGCCTGCACTTTCGCATCAAACTGCGCGACAACGTCAAGTGGCACGACGGCCAGCCTTTCACCGCCAAAGATGTCAAGTTTACCCTCGACCTGCTGGTAGACCCCAGTTTCCGCAGCTGGCGCAAAACCGGCCATGAACTGGTGCGGGATATCCAGATTGTGTCGCCTACGGAAATTACCTGGCGTATGGAAAAACCGTTCGCGCCTTATGTCGCCATTCTATCGTCAACCTTCATTGTGCCCGAACATATCCTGGGGCCGGTGGCGGATAAAAACACCGCGCCGTTCAATAATGCGCCGGTGGGCACCGGGCCTTTCAAATGGCGTCAGCGTGTTCCCGGCGATCATATTGAATTGACCGCCAATAGCGATTATTTCCTCGCCGGGCCGTATCTGGAACGGGTTGTTTACAAATACATTCCCGATCTTAACGTGATGTATACCCAATTCGCGTCGGGGGATATCGATATCGTCGGCCTGCAATGGATTTCGGCGGATCATTACGATGAGGCCAAAAAACTCCCGGGCAAGGTGGTGGAGGTGGTCTCCGGGTCGACGGTGGAGAACTTTGCCTTCAACCTGGGCAAGCCGGTCTTCCAGGAGTTGGCCGTCCGGCAGGCGATTTATTATGCCATTGATAAACAGACCATCATTGATTCGCTTTATTACGGATTGCCCAAGCAGACGGAGACCTATATGCCGATGCAATCCTATTATTATCATCCTTCGCTGCCGAAACATGAATTCAATCCCGACAAGGCGAAACAGCTGCTCGAACGGGCCGGCTGGAAACCGGGGCCGGATGGGATTCGGCAAAAGAACGGCGTGCGCCTGTCATTTAATAACTCCACCACGGTCGGTAACCACCTGCGCGAGCAAATGCAGCAATTTCTCCAGCAGACGTTCCAGGATGTCGGCATCGAAATGAAAATCGCCAACCTGCCGCCGGCCGTCATGTGGGGCGAGTTCTGGATGATGTCGAAGTTTGATTCCTCCATCGTCGGGATCAGTTTCCTGACCGGGTCGGACCCCGATACGTCCGACTACCTCCACTCAAAGTCGATACCGGCCAAAGGCGGCGCGGGCCAGAACACCTTCCAATATCAGAATCCGGCGGTGGATCGTTTGCTCGACGAAGGCAGCAAGACCTTTGTCCCGGCGCAACGCAAAGAACTCTATCTGAAAATAGAGGAAATCGTGCGTCAGGATATGCCATTTCTTCCGCTGTTCCCGTTTGCCAATGTGGTGGGGCATAAACAAGGCGCCGAGAACATTATCCCGAACAGTAACGTACGTATCGATAGCTGGAACGTCGCGGCCTGGTATTGGGGTTGACGGCGTCGTGATGGCAAGGTGGGCCGGCATCCGGACGCGGGATGCCGCGCGCCGCGCCATTTTCATTATGAGTGGCTGAGTGCGGCCGGCGCGTTCATCGCCGGCAACGCGTTGGGTCACCGCGCCGAGGGGGTGTCATGCTTAACTTTCTGATACGGCGATTATGGCAAAGTATCGTGCTGTTGTTTTTGGTCTCGCTGATTGGCTTCGCCGCGCTGAACCTGGCGCCCGGCGGCCCGTTATCGCAATTTGCCTTGACGCCGGGCATGAGCCAGGCGGCGCTGGATCGCATTGCGCAGCAGATGGGACTGGACCGCCCGCTGCCGGTGCAATATGCCGAATGGCTGGGCCATCTGCTGCGCGGCGACTGGGGGCGCTCATACCGCGACGGGCAGCCGGTACTATCGATTATATTCGCGCATGTTCCCGCCACGCTGTTGTTGATGGGAACCTCGACGCTGCTGGCGATCGCCATCGGCGCCTGGGTGGGCATTCAAAGCGCGGTGCGGCGCAACAGCGTATTTGACGATGTGGCCACCATCGCCTCGATGATTGCGCTATCCATTCCCACCTTTTGGTTCGGGTTGGTCGCCATCTATTTCTTCGCGCTGAAGCTGCAGTGGTTCCCGGCCGGCAATATGTACACCATGGGCGATGGATCGGCGCTGGATGTGGCCTGGCACCTGGTGTTGCCTGTCATGGTGCTGACCTTTGTGGATGTGGCTATCTGGAGCCGCTATATGCGCGGCGCCACGCTGGAGGTGATCAACCAGGATTTCATTAAAACCGCCCGGGCGAAGGGATTGTCGCCGCGCCGCGTACTGCTCAGGCATGTGGTGGGCAATGCCTTATTGCCGATGATCACCCTGGCGGGCATGCAATTGCCGACCCTGCTCGGCGGCGCGCTGGTGGCGGAAACGGTATTTACCTGGCCCGGCATGGGGCGGCTGTTTCTCGATAGCCTGGGTTACAGCGATTATCCGGTGGTGATGGGCCTATTGATGTTCTCCGCCATGTTGGTTTTGCTTGGCAGCCTGCTGGCGGACCTGCTGACCGCCGTTATCGATCCGCGAATTCGACTGGTATGAGGAGAAAGCAATGGCTGCCTGGATTCTTACCTCAATGTCCCCGGCGCATTATTGGTGGCATAGCCGCACGGTACGCCGTTTCCTGCGCCACCGCCTGGCCTGCGCCGGACTGGCGACGATCGTGCTGATGGGGCTGGCCTGCATCTTCGGCCCCTGGCTGCTGCCGTTTGATGATTTGCATATCGATTTGCGTCATCGATTTGCGCCGCCGCTCACCGGCTGGCATCTCCTGGGCACCGATCCGCTGGGGCGCGACACGCTGGCCCGCCTTTTGATGGCCGGGCGTATCTCGATACTGGTCGGTTTCTTGTCCATGGCGATCAGTATCCTGTTCGGCGCGGCCGTCGGCATTATCGCCGGTTATTACGGCGGGCGCATCGGCGGCCTA
Organism: Acerihabitans arboris; assembly: GCF_010131535.1. Classification (GTDB taxonomy): domain Bacteria; phylum Pseudomonadota; class Gammaproteobacteria; order Enterobacterales; family Enterobacteriaceae; genus Acerihabitans; species Acerihabitans arboris. The sequence continues at coordinate 8,266 of NZ_WUBS01000002.1, read as the reverse complement.
TTGATGCGCATAGTGGACGCCTTCCTGTCATTTCCCAGCGTATTCCTGCTGCTGGCGCTGGCCGCATTTATCAAGCCCAGCCCGCTGATGATTACCGTCATCATCGCCGTGACCAGCTGGATGGAAGTGGCGCGCATTGTGGAAACCGAGGTGCGATCGCTGCGCGAGCGCGAGTTTATCCTGGCGGCCAAAATGCTGGGTCTGTCGGGGCGTTGGATTATGGTGCGCGAATTGCTGCCGAATGTGATGGGGCCGATTATCGTGGCGGCGACCCTGACCGTGGCGCGCGCCATTTTACTGGAGGCCTATATCAGCTTTCTGGGCTACGGTATCCAGCCGCCCTTGCCAAGCTGGGGCAATATGTTAAACGGCGCCCAGCAATATCTGCTGCGCGCGCCCTGGCTTGCGCTGGCGCCGGGGTTGGCGATTACCCTTGCCGTGACCTGCTTCAATTTTATCGGCGACGGCATCCGTAACGCCCTGGACGCCCGCGGCGAATTGTGAACCGTTGCAACGGTTATGTTAACAATCAGGGGAGTTGATAATGACCCGATTCTCGCCATTTGAACATTCACTGTGGTATGCCACCGCGCCGGCGGCGCCGACCACCCACCCGCTGGCATCGCAGGTCGATGCCGATGTGTGCGTGGTGGGCGCGGGTTATACCGGCTTGACCACGGCGCTGGAATTGGCCCGGCAGGGCGTGTCGGTGGCGGTGCTGGAAGCGCAGGAAGCGGGATTTGGCGGTTCAGGCCGCAATGCGGGGCATTGCACGCCGACCTTCACCCACTACAGCCTGCCGGAGCTGCGCCGCATGCTAGGCGAGCCGTGGGCCGAGCGCCTTATCGCCCGTCAAACCCAAGCCAATCAGCGCGTCTCGGCGATGATTGAACGCTATGATATCCAGTGTGAATGGCGGCAAAACGGCTATATCCAGGCGGCGGCTTACCCGTCGGCTATCAGGGAGATTGAAAAGAAAGTCCGCGAGTATAACGCGGTCGGCGCCGGCACGCGTGTGGTCGACGCGCGGGAAGCCGAGCGCATTACCGGCAGCCCGCGGTTTTACGGCGGCTGGTTTCATCCGGCCGGCGGACACCTGAACCCGCTGGGTTACGCGCGGGGATTGGCGCGGGCGGTACTGGAAGAGGGCGGCGCGGTTTACACCGGCTCGGCGGTTAAGCGGGTGGAAAAACAAGGCGGCCGCTGGCGGGTGGCGACCGATCGAGGCGCCGTTTTGGCCGATAAGGTCATCTTCGCCACCGGCGCTTACACCGTCGACGGCTGGCCCAGGCTGGAGCAAAGTTTCAAAATCATGCGGGTATTTGTCGCCGCGACGCAGCCGCTAAGCGCCGGGGAACGTCGCGCGATCCTGCCGCAAAACACCACTATCCACGACGGCCGCGGCGATATCTATGTCTACAAGTATAACGCCGAGGGGCGCATCGTCGCGTCCATGTTTCCCATGGGCAGGCGCGGCCGGGATCTTCCTCATACGCATCGGGTGATGAGCGATCGGCTCAAATGGCTGCATCCGCAAATCAACCCCTCCCTGCGCTGGGACTATCTATGGTTCGGCGAACTGGATATGCAGCAACGCACCATTCCCCGGCTGTATGAGCTGGCGCCCGGCGTGGTGGCGCTGACCGGGCTTTCCGGCCGGGGCGTCCCCACCGGCAGTATGCTTGGAGGGATCCTTGCCGAATGGGCGTTGGGAACGGCGGAAAATGAATTGGCGCTGAGAATGGAACGCCTGCATCGCGCGCCTTTCTGGATGAGTTTCGGCCCCCGGCTGACGCTGCGTTATTACCGCGGGCGGGATTGGTTGCGCAGTAAAATGCAGCGGGCGGCGCTGCCGCCGCATGCCTGAAAATACACGTGAAAATGACGCAACCTAAAGACTAAGGTGGGGAAAATATGGGGCCGAATGTCGATTTAGTGGTTTCATCGTCCGGGTTTCCGCGGGAAACGGAGGTAGTGGTCATCGGCGGCGGCATCGTCGGCGCCGCCACCGCGCTGTCGTTGGTGGAGCGGGGCATACCGACGGTTTTACTGGAAAAAGGGTTGGTGGGTGCGGAACAATCGAGCCGTAACTGGGGCTGGTGCCGCCGCACCGGACGCGATGTGCGTGAATTGCCCCTGATTAATCTCAGCATGCAATTATGGGATGGCATGAATGCGCGCCTGGGGAGCGACACCGGCTTTCGTATCACCGGCATCGCCTATGCCGCCCGCAGCGAGGAGCAGTGGCAGCGGCAGCAGCGCTGGCTTGAGGAAGCCCGCCAGTATGGCATTCACAGCGATGCCCTGACATCTGCGCAACTGCGGCAAAAGCTGCCCGACATTGACTTTCCGGTTCAGGGGGCGCTTTATACCGCGCTCGACGGCCGCGCGGAACCCCAAAAAGCGGCGCCCGCCATGGTCGCGGCCGCCGTCGCCAAAGGACTGAATCTGCAACAGCACTGCGCCGTGCGCACCATCGAGCAGACGGCGGGCAAGGTCGGCGAAGTGGCCACCGAGCGCGGCGCCATTCGTTGCCGTGCGGTGGTGGTGGCCGGCGGGGCATGGTCACGGTTGCTGCTGCAGGGATGCGGGGTCACGCTACCCCAGTTAAAAGTGTTGTCCACGGCGTTCCGTACCGCCCCGACGGATTATGATCCCGGCTGTTGCATCAGCTTCGGGTTGGTTTCGCTGCGTAAACGGCTGGACGGAGGCCTGACGGTGGCCAGTTCGTCCAACGGTATCGCGGATATTACACCGGACAGCCTGCGTTTCGGTGCGCGATTTATGCCGGCGTACCGGGCTGAACGCCAGGGGATCCGCCTGCGGCTGGGACAGCGGTTTAGCGAGGAGCTGTTTCACTGGCGCCCCGGCCGGGCGGATAAGATTTCAATCTACGAACGCATCCGGGTGCTGGACCCGGCTATCGACGCCAGGATCGTACGGAAAGTCGCGGCCAACCTGGCCCGGGTCATCCCCGCGCTGGCAGGGGTGTCCATTGAACAAAGCTGGGGCGGACTGATCGATAGCATGCCGGACGCCATCCCGGTTATTTCGCCGGTGGCGCCGGTGTCTGGCCTCTACCTGGCTACCGGTTTCTCGGGGCATGGTTTTGGTATCGGCCCAGGCGCCGGTCAGCTGATGGCGGATTTGGTCACTGGCTCTCCACCCTCGGTGGACCCGCACCCGTTTCGCCTGGCCCGTTTTACCGATGGCGAGCGTATTGCGGCGCAGCACTGGTTATAAGTGCGCCAGCGAGGGCCCGCTTGAGTTGTTGAAGAGGACAAGCAAACCTGAACAGTCCTCCCACGGGCCAGGCTGTGGCGCCATGCATGCCGGTGGTCGAGGCATTACAAAAACTGGCACGCCAGAATCCGGCATATGGCTTTGGCCTTATGTTCAATAAGTTACGCCAGGCAGGGTTGCAGTGGAATGCAAAACGGGTTTACCGGATCTATCGCTTGTTAAAACTCAACCTTCGACGCAAGGGGAAGAAACGCCTGCCCAATCGAAATCCACAGCCGTTAGTTATTCCTCTTAAAATGAACCACTGCTGGTCGGTTGATTTTATGAGTGATGCCTTGATAGATGGCCGGCGATTTAGGTTATTCAATGTAGTCGATGATTTTAATCGGGAAGCGCTGGCAATCGAGGTTGACCTGAATATTCCGGCTCATCGTGTTGTTCGCATCTTAGAGCGGTTAAGCGCAGAAAGAGGTTATCCGGCTTTTATACGAAGCGATAATGCTTATACCACGGACCAGAACTTACAGCAGTAGCCTTAGCCGAATGGGCAGAACTTCACGGAGTGATACTCGATTTTATTCAGCCAGGCAGGCCGATGCAAAACGGATTTATCGAGCGATTTAACAAAACGCTGCGAACAGAAATACTGGATATGTATTTGTTCCGGACACTATCTGAAGTCCGTGAACTAACAGAAAACTGGCGTTCAGAATATAACGAGGAACGCCCGCATAGTTCACTTGGCGATATGCCACCTGTTATCTATGCGAGGCAAAAACTGGCCGGAGACCCTCATTGGCGGTGGTGCTAAAAACCGGAGGGACTACAGAGATCACTTCGACCTGATGGCCTTTGTCTGCTGAGACGGTATGTCTGTTCCTCGCTCATGGCTGCCCCAGTTGCTTCTACAGATGGCTTAGTACCAGAGGAGGAATTGTATGTATGGCATTGAAGCCATGCATTTAATGAGCAGGGGGATTAGTACAGCTATATTCCTGGCGTTTATTAATTAAATACAGGAAGCTAACGCCGTACGACCATCCGTGATATTCCCGGTTGCTTTAATTATCTCTCTGTCGCCGTATCTTTTGCAGAGGATCCAGCATATCGTGTTATGAGTATTAGTTCATTAACAGGAACAGAATGATGCGTGACCTCCCCCCTATAGCCACGTTACGCGCATTTGAAGTCGCCACCCGCCACACTACTTTTACCTCAGCTGCAGCAGAGCTGTTTGTTACGCAAAGCGCGGTCAGCCATCAGCTGAAAAACCTGGAGGAAATCTGGGGCCTGCAGCTTTTCGAGCGAGGTAAAAAACTTAGGCTGACGCCTGCAGGCGCTGCGCTCGCTCCCCTCGTGCGCGAATTCTTTAGCAAGCTGGAAACAACGCTTGCCGATCTTCGTGAGCAAAATGGCCGGGTGCGATTGTGCGTTAACACCACGTATTCTTTCGCGCTTAAGTGGCTGCTACCACGCCTGCCAGATTTAGCGCGTTTGCATCCTGATATTCTGGTGACCCTGGAAAGCACGGATAAACCCATTAACTTCGCCAGCACAGATGCTGATGTGGCAATCCGTTTCGGCCACGGCAATTATCCAGCGCTGCACACGGAATTTATGTTCCGTGAGCAACTGTTTCCGGTTGCCAGCCCGGCACTTTTACAGCGCTTTGGAACACCATGTGAACCTGCCGAATTACTGCGCTATCCACTTCTGACGCGTGACGGCGCCGATCTGGTGCCTAAATGGGACGTGTGGTTTCAGCTGATCGGCATGAATACTGATGTGTTGCACGAAAGTGTACGCTTCGCCGATACGAATATGACGATTGAAGCCGCGCTACTGGGTCAGGGCATTGCATTAGCGCGTAGCGGACACGTTGAAAAAGAGATGGGTGATGGCAGTCTGGTGCGGCTCTTTGACGTACCTTTTCCATCACCGGCTGCCTATTACTTTGTCTGCCCGAGAGGCATAGAAACGCAGCCGCACATTATGAAATTCCGTAGCTGGTTACTGGCAGAATCACAACAGGCACAGCTCAGTTACCGTTAATGTATGAGTATTTGCTCATGCCTCGATGATGACACTTCACTTTCAATCCGGTCATATGCTGTTTAGCATCAGCACATGACTACTCATATTATTTTGCTCACGTTATTCGCCGCCATGCTGCATGCCATCTGGAACACCTTATTACGCGGCGGTACCGACCGGTTGTGGTCGATGACCATTATGTGTATGACGATCGCCTTTACCTGCGCCGTCATTGCGCTGTTTTTGCCGCTACCTGCCAGCGCCAGTTGGCAGTTTGCGCTGCTTTCAGCGCTGCTGCATGTCGGCTATAACTTATGTCTGGTACGCAGCTATCAGTGCGGGGATCTCGGGCAAACCTATCCGATTGCACGCGGTTCTTCGCCGCTGATGGTGACCTGCGCGGCGGCAATATTCGCCGGGGAAAAAATTGAATTTAACACCCTTGGCGGCATCACGCTAGTTTCCGCTGGTATTCTGATTCTTGCCGTGAAAGGGGGGGAACTGGCGATGCCCGGCCTGCAATATACCCTGGCAACGGGCGCTTTTATCGCCGCATATAGCGTGGTGGATGGTATGGGCGTGCGCGTGTCCGGTAACTCGCTCTCCTATACCGTGTGGATGAGCGCATTATGGGGTGTGCTGATGCCGGCACTCTATATAGCGCTGCGCGATAGTAAAAGTTTACTGCTCTGGCGGCCCGGTTTACGCCGTGCAGCAGCCGGCGGTCTGGTTTCGCTACTCGCTTACGGCATCATCATTTATGCCATGACGGCTGCACCAATGGGAGCCGTCTCAGCGTTGCGCGAAACCAGCGTGTTGTTTGCCGCGGTACTGGGCTATCTGTTTCTCGGCGAAACGTTAACGCTGAGAAAAATGCTGGCGTGCACGGTAATTGCCGCCGGCACACTGATGATAGGTTAATCAAATCAGGAGAACACAAGATGTCAGACCATCCCACAATTGCTCTTATTGGTCCGGGTGCTATCGGTACTACCATCGCCGCTGTACTGCATGAAGTTGGCCGCACGCCAGTCCTTTGCGGGCGCACCGCACATCCGCAGTTAACACTGCGTCACGATGACGGTGAAGTTGTGGTGCCAGGTCCGGTATTGAGCAATCCGGCGACTATCAGCCACCCGTTCGATCTGGTGTTCGTCACGGTGAAAACCACCCAGGTCGCTGACAGCGCTAACTGGCTGGCCGCGTTATGCGATGAAAACACCGTAGTATGCGCACTGCAAAATGGCATCGAGCAGAAAACCCAGTTGGAACCCTACGTCAACGGCGCAAAGGTGCTGCCTTCGGTCGTATGGTTCCCGGCACAGCGCGAGCCAGATGCCTCAGTCTGGCTGCGCGCGAAACCACGCCTGACGCTGCCGGATGTGCCGCAGGCAAAACTGATAGCTGATGTGCTCAGCGGCACACGCTGCGTGGTTGAGCTGTCAACCGATTTTATCTCCATCGCTTGGCGCAAACTGCTGCAGAATGCGGTCGCTGGTCTGATGGTACTTGCGAATCGTCGTGCCGGGATGTTCTCACGCGTGGACATAACTGAACTGGCACTGGCTTATCTGCGTGAGTGTCTGACGGTAGCGCGTGCGGAAGGTGCAGTAATGGACGATAACGTTCCGAAGGAGATCGTTAACGGTTTTCATCATGCCCCTGCGGATCTAGGCACCTCCATTCTCGCCGACCGCCAGGCCAACCGCCCATTGGAGTGGGATATCCGTAACGGCGTGATACAGCGTTATGGTCACTCACAGGGTATCCCTACGCCCATCAGCGACGTGCTGGTACCACTGCTGGCGGCAGGGAGTGAGGGGCCGGGTTGAAGTCGTTAACTACAGGCCAGGAGTGTCCACGATCCTAGGGGCAGTCCATACCACGTGCTATTGTTGTTCATGCTGGCCTCCGTGAGGGAAATGCCGGGGTGCGGCTTATGCCCACCCATGCGGCTCTGGCAGTAATGTTAACCCGCGTTAAATACTTCACGCCAGGCCAGCACCTGTCTCACGGAAAGTCATACTGACTTACGTTGAATGGAAGAAATTACATAAATCTGTCTGCTCCGCCTGATGCTTCAATTGTCTGTCCAGTAACAAACTGATTCCTTCCAGAAAGTAGGAACGAAGCAATCGCAGCAATATCTTCAGGCAGTCCAAAGCGGCCCACAGGAGTTTTCTCTTTACCCAGTAATGCCATTACCTCTTCGTCTGTTCTGTCAGCCAGTTCAGGACGACGATTGCGGACATTCGGTAGCATATTCTGCGCCCAGTTATCCGTCGCGACAGCGCCCACTCCGATAGCATTGACCAGAATGCCATCCGGAGCCACGCTCAGTGCTAAACTACGGGTCAGGTTGTTGATAGCGGCGCTCAGTGCGTGTGAGACGGTAAGTTGCGGATTAGGATAGATACCGCCAATAGATGAGATATTGACAATACGCCCCCAGTTTCGTTTCTGCATCCCGGGGATGATTGCCTTACAAAAACGGCGCATGGCGGAGAATTTGGTCTCAGTCATTAACTGCCAGTCTTCTTCCGAAGTGGTTAATAGAGTGCCCGCATGTGCTCTTCCGGCATTATTCACCAGTAAATCAATACGCTGAAAAACCTTTTCCGCTTGTTCAACCACCCGGGAAGGTAGTTTGGGATCAGTCACATCCCCGGCAATAGGCAGCACCGAAACACCGTATTTCTCTGAGATTTTTTTCGCAGCCAGAATCAGCTCAGGTTCTCGTCTGGCCACCATGACTAAATGCACACCATTTACGGCCAGTTCTTCACAAATGCTGAAACCAATTCCGGTTCGGGCTCCGGTTACCAGAGCCACTTTTCCAGTCAGTTTTAAATCCATTTGTTGCTCCGTAAGCGTACTTTCACCGCCGTATTGACGGTTATTCTGCAGTCAGATCCACATTCCAGGGCAGGAGTTCCGCCACCCGGTTTATCGGCCAGTCTGCCAGAACGCTGAGGATATGACGAAGATA
>NZ_WUBS01000019.1 GCF_010131535.1 Acerihabitans arboris | reverse complement strand
AAGATTCATCTGGTTAATCTTTTGAATTAACTGTTTGTTCACTCTTCAAGACTTGGTATTTTTGTGTTTCGATACGGTCTTGTGAGTGCCCACACAGATTGTCTGATAAATTGTTAAAGAGCAGTGCGCCGCTGTAATCAGCCTGGCGCGAGGTGGCGTATATTACGCTTTCCTCTCCCAGTGTCAAGCCCGTTCGGCCTGCCTCCTGACTCGTTTCCGGTAGAGTGTGATGTTGCTCACGCTACCGGTCGATGGAGGCGCATTATAGGGGGGCGTGCTGAAATGGCAAGTAAAAATCTTCTGTTTTATACCGACCGGTCATAAATTAATCATTATGCGCCTTTTACACGCTGTTTTATCGCCTTGGGCAGTTGCGCCAGGCTGTCTATCACCCAATCCGCCTGGGCTTCGGTCTTTTCGTCCAACGGCTTGCCGGTGCGCACCAGCACTTTGGTCCCTACGCCCGCCGCTAGTCCGGCCAACAGGTCTTCGGCTTTATCACCTATTATATAAGAGGCCGCCATATCGATATTGAGGGACTGTTGCGCGTCGAGCAGCATGCCGGGTTTGGGTTTGCGGCAGTCGCAATCCTGGCGGTACTCGCCTTCCACGCCTTCGGGATGATGCGGGCAAAAATAGATGCCGTCCAATTCCACCTCGCGATCGGCCAGCGACCAATCCATCCACTCCGTTAACCGCATAAACTGAGCCTCGGTAAATTTACCGCGCGCGATGCCGGACTGGTTTGTCACGACAACCAGGGCGAACCCCATGGTTTTCAGTTCCTGCATGGCCTCGATAACGCCATCGATAAACTGAAAGTCATCGATCTCATGAACATAACCGTGATCGACATTGATGGTACCATCGCGGTCTAAAAATATAGCTGGAACGGACTGTGACACTGATTGGCTCCTCAGAACATAAACGGTGTCCAGTATCGCATGTTTTGTCCGGTGAAGAGAAACAGAGAAAATGAATCCCAGTTGACTTAGCCGTCTAGACGCCCTAACATCCACGCACGTTGATAATTGCGATATCAACCAAATGCTCTTTACTCTCGCCACAGGTAACCAGTAACAATAAAAAAGCATGATCACACTTTCTCATATTACCAAGCAATATTCACAGGGTTCCCTGACGATTAATGCCCTATCGGATGTTTCCCTGCACGTTGCGGCAGGTCAGATTTATGGTGTCATCGGCGCTTCCGGCGCCGGGAAGAGCACGCTTATCCGTTGTGTAAATTTATTGGAACGTCCCACCGAGGGCACGGTGCTGGTTGACGGTAAAGACCTGACCAATCTGCCGGAACGTCAGCTTATCGCCGCTCGTCGGCAAATCGGCATGATATTCCAACATTTTAACCTGCTGTCGTCGCGCACGGTTTCCGGCAATATCTCCCTTCCCCTGGAACTCGACAATTTATCGAAGCGCGATATCGCCGCGCGGGTCAATGAGCTGCTCCAACTGGTCGGGCTTGAGGATAAGGCCGACGCTTATCCGGCCAACCTGTCCGGCGGGCAAAAGCAACGGGTCGCCATTGCCCGGGCGCTGGCCAGCAATCCCAAGGTGCTGCTATGCGATGAAGCCACCAGCGCGCTGGATCCCGCCACCACCCGCTCGATCCTGGCCTTGCTGAAAGATATCAATCGCCGCCTGGGGCTGACCATTCTGTTGATCACCCATGAAATGGACGTGGTGAAACGCATCTGCGATCAGGTGGCGGTCATCAGCCAGGGCGAACTGATTGAACAGGACACCGTGAGCGAAATGTTTTCGCACCCCAAAACACCGCTGGCGCAGCAGTTTATCAAGTCTACCCTGCATCTTGATATCCCGGACGACTATCGGGAGCGCATGACCGATGTGCCATCGGCGGGAAAAATACCCATCCTGCAACTGGAATTTACCGGTCAATCGGTGGACGCGCCGTTATTATCCGAGGCCGCCCGGCGATTTAACGTCAACAATAATATCATCAGCGCCCAGATGGATTACGCCGGTGGGGTGAAATTCGGCATCATGCTGACGGAAATGGCCGGGGAGGAGCAAAACTCCCGCGACGCCATCGCCTTTTTGCAGCGGCAGCACGTTAAAGTAGAGGTACTGGGTTATGTCTGAAGCCATGGTGGCATTATTCGTCAAGGGCATCTGGGAAACATTGATGATGACCTTTGTCTCCGGTTTCCTTGGTTTTGCCTTGGGCCTGCCCATCGGCGTACTGCTTTATATCAGCCGGCCCGGCCAGATCATCGAAAACGGCAAGGCCTATCGCATCACGTCGGCGCTGGTCAATATATTCCGCTCCATTCCATTCATTATCCTACTGGTGTGGATGATCCCCTTCACCCGCATGATCGTCGGCACGTCAATCGGCCTGCAGGCGGCCATCGTGCCGCTGACCGTGGGCGCAGCCCCGTTTATCGCCCGCATGGTGGAGAACGCGCTGCTGGAGATCCCGGCCGGCCTGATTGAAGCCTCGCGCGCCATGGGCGCCACGCCGTTGCAGATTATCCGCAAGGTCCTGTTGCCGGAAGCGCTGCCCGGGCTGGTGAACGCCGCCACCATTACGCTTATCACCCTGGTGGGGTATTCAGCCATGGGCGGCGCGGTGGGCGCCGGCGGCCTGGGCCAGATTGGCATCCAGTACGGGTATATAGGCTATAACGCCACCATCATGAATATCGTCCTGGCATTATTGGTTATCCTGGTGTTTTTAATTCAGATCGGCGGCGATAAAATCGTTAAAGCCGTTACCCATAAATAGTCGATAATGAAACAGCCATACCGGCGTTTCATTGCAATAGCGTTACCCAAAAGAGGAAAGGGATATGTTTTCTAAAATAAAAACTCTGGCTGCCGCCGGCGCGTTAATCGGTGCCCTGGCGCTGGCAGGCTGCGGGCAGGAAGAGAAAGATCCAAACCATATTAAAGTTGGCGTGATCGTCGGCGCGGAACAGCAGGTTGCCGAAGTAGCGCAAAAAGTGGCGAAGGAAAAATACGGCCTGGATGTCGAGCTGGTCACCTTCAACGACTACGTTTTGCCTAACGAAGCGCTGAGCAAAGGCGATATCGATGCCAATGCGTTCCAGCACAAACCTTACCTTGATCAGCAGATCAAGGATCGCGGCTATAAGCTGACGCCGGTGGGCAATACCTTTGTTTATCCGATTGCCGGCTATTCAAAACAAATTAAATCCCTGGATGAGCTGAAGCCGGGTTCGCAAGTGGCCCTGCCTAATGACCCGACCAACCTGGGCCGTTCTCTGCTGCTGCTGCAAAAAGTGGGCCTGATCACCCTGAAAGACGGTGTCGGCCTGCAGCCAACCGCGCTGGATGTGGTCGGCAACCCGAAAAATCTGAAGCTGGTTGAGCTGGAAGCGCCGCAGCTGCCCCGCTCGCTTGACGATCAGCAAATCGCCCTGGCAATCATCAACACCACCTATGCCAGCCAAATTGGCCTGACCCCGGCCAAGGACGGCCTGTTCGTGGAAGATAAGGAATCACCTTACGTCAACCTGATCGTGGCCCGTGAAGATAACAAAAATGCCGAAAATGTTAAAAAATTCGTGCAGGCTTACGAGTCCGATGAAGTTAATGCAGCCGCGAACAAAGTTTTTAATGGCGGCGCCGTGAAAGGCTGGTAATCTTTACTCACTAATTATGTGCGCTTTTGACCAGACGGGCTACGGCCCGTCTTGTTATTTATGCCGTAGATTGATTCAATAGCGCCGGTGAAATAAAAATAAGCAGAGGAAAATGTATGCGTGCTTTACCTGGATGTATTTTGGTGCTGTCGTTGACGGGATGTGCATGGCTCCATACGCCCCCGACGTCGACGTCGACCCAAGCCGCACCCGTCTCTCCGTTCAAGAACGCGCCGGTCACCCGCAAGACCTCGACGCGCCCACAGCCGGCCAAGCTGTACAAAACCGCCGAAGAGCTGGTCGGGAAACCGTTCCGCGACCTGGGCGAAGTCTATGGCTCCACCTGCCAGGTAAGTTTGCAGGATCCGCCGCCAAGCCTGGCCGCGGCGCGCAAAGAGATGCAGATGCGCGCGGCGTATATGAAAGGCAACGCGGTGCTGCTGCACCAGTGTGAAATGGTGCGGGCGGTGGCGGGATGCTATCAGCAGGCCGTTTGCCAGGGTACCGCGTTAAAAGTGACGCAATGAGCGAGTACCACCTGCGGCAAATCGGCGTGATTCAGTCACCCTATAAAGAAAAATTTGCCGTTCCCCGCCAGCCGGGCCTGGTGCCCGACGGCACCGGCGAGCTGCGGCTGCTGGCGCCGTATAACCAGCCGGACGCCGTGCGCGGTCTGGAAGCATTCAGCCATATATGGATAGTATTTGTCTTTCACCAGACACTGGAGCAGGGCTGGCACCCCACCGTGCGGCCGCCGCGTTTGGGCGGCAATAGCCGCATAGGCGTGTTCGCCACCCGCTCGACCTTCCGTCCCAATCCCATCGGCATGTCCCTGGTGGCGCTGCGGGGCATGCGTATCCAGGGCGCGGAAGTGGTACTGGAACTGGGCAGCCTGGATTTGGTGGACGGCACGCCGGTGGTGGATATCAAGCCCTACCTGCCCTATGCGGAAAGCATACCGGCGGCGCAGGCCGGTTTTGCCCAACACAGCCCCGTCGCCTCGATGGCGGTGACCTTCTCAACGGCGGCGGAATTACGCCTGGCCGAGTTGTCGGGTAGTTATCCCCAACTGCGCCGGTTCCTGACCGATGTGCTGGCGCAGGATCCCCGTCCGGCCTATCGCCGGGATCGCGACGGCGAGCGCACCTACGCGGCGCTGCTGCTGGCGTTTAATGTCAGTTGGCGGGTGATGGGCGATGTGGCCGGGGTACTGGCCATCGATGATGCTCCCGACGCGACGGGCGCAACCGCGGGGCGACGGTAAAAGCGCGCGGGTTCCCTTATTTCCGGCGCGCGACGGCCGGGAGTAAAAGCGGTTTTTGCGAATTTTCCATTTGCTCTCTTTTGGCCGCCCGCCTGCGCTGGTAAACTGATTCACTTTTCATACTTTGCTGCCGTTAAGCAGCCTGTGGCTTTCAGCCGTTCTTGTGGAACCCAACTATCATGCGTACTAGTCAATATCTGCTCTCCACCCTTAAGGAGACCCCCGCCGACGCCGAAGTCATCAGCCATCAGCTGATGCTGCGCGCCGGAATGATCCGCAAGCTGGCATCCGGCCTGTATACCTGGCTGCCCACCGGCCTGCGGGTGCTGCGTAAAGTCGAAAACATCGTGCGCGAAGAGATGAACCACGCCGGCGCCATCGAAGTTTCCATGCCGGTGGTGCAACCGGCGGATTTATGGCAGGAGAGCGGACGCTGGGAACAGTACGGACCGGAATTACTGCGTTTTGTCGATCGCGGCGATCGTCCGTTCGTGCTCGGCCCCACCCATGAGGAAGTGATTACCGATCTGGTGCGCAATGAAATCAGCTCATACAAACAGTTGCCGCTGAATTTTTTCCAGATCCAGACCAAATTCCGCGACGAGGTGCGCCCGCGTTTTGGCGTAATGCGCGCGCGCGAATTTTTAATGAAGGACGCGTACTCGTTTCATACTACCCAGGAATCCCTGCAGGCGACCTATGACGCCATGTATCAGGCCTACAGCGCCATATTTAACCGTATAGGCCTGGACTTCCGCGCCGTGCAGGCGGATACCGGCTCCATCGGCGGCAATGCCTCCCATGAATTCCAGGTGCTGGCCGACAGCGGCGAGGACGATATTGTTTTCGCCAGCGGTTCGGATTACGCCGCCAATATAGAACTGGCCGAAGCCGTGGCCCCCGCCGCGCCGCGCGAAGAACCGACCGAAGAGCTGCGCCTGGTGGATACGCCTGATGCCAGGACCATCAATGAATTGGTTGAGCAATTTAACCTGCCGGTGACCAAAACCATTAAGACGCTGATTGTCCACGGCGATAAAGACGCCGGCCAATCGCTGGTCGCGTTACTGGTGCGCGGCGATCACCAGCTTAATGAAATCAAGGCGGAAAAACTGCCGCAGGTCGCCAGCCCCCTGGAATTCGCCACCGAAGAAGAGATCCGCGCGGCCGTCGGCGCCGGACCGGGCTCCCTGGGGCCGCTAAACCTGCCGATCCCGCTGGTGATCGACCGCAGCGTGGCGGCGATGAGCGATTTTGGCGCCGGCGCCAATACCGATGGCAAACACTATTTCGGCATTAACTGGGGTCGGGACCTGCCGCTGGCGGAAACCGCCGATCTGCGCAAGGTGGTGGAAGGCGACGCCAGCCCGGACGGCAAGGGCACCCTGCAGATCAAGCGCGGCATTGAAGTCGGCCATATCTTCCAACTGGGCACCAAATACTCCGAGGCGATGAAAGCCACGGTACAGGGCGAGGATGGTCGCAATCAAACGCTGACCATGGGCTGCTACGGTATCGGCATCTCCCGGGTGGTGGCGGCGGCGATTGAACAAAACCACGATGAGCGCGGCATTCTTTGGCCCGAAGCCATTGCCCCGTTCCATGTCGCCATCCTGCCGATGAACATGCATAAGTCCTTCCGGGTAAAGGATGCGGCGCAGAGCATCTATAACGCGCTGCGCGCCAAAGGCATCGAGGTACTGCTCGACGATCGCAAAGAGCGCCCGGGCGTGATGTTCGCGGATATGGAGCTGATCGGCATACCGCACACCATCGTTATCGGCGATCGCAACCTCGACGGCGAAGAGGTGGAATACAAAAACCGCCGGGTCGGCGAAAAGCAGATGATGAAAATCAGCGCTATCGTCGACTACCTGGTGGGTGAAATCCAAAACGCCCGGCGTTAATCTATCGCCTGTTCATGACCCGGCCCGGCGGCATGCCCGGCCGGGTATTCTTTTTCCGCCCATCGGCAATATGTCTCGCGATCGGCTAGTCGTTGTGAATAAAATTGATCAATATCCAGCTTTTGTTCACCGTGCCGGGATCGCTGTAGACAACGTTGGCCTCCGCCGACCTGACGGGAACGATTGACTGCTCCTTTTTGACGCCGAGCTTAATGGTTTGTGTATATTTATTAATTTCTTTGGCAAGAAAAAAAGCCACGGCGTCATGATTGCCTGCGATCTTTTTGGGAATCACTCTTTGCAACATGACAAACCTCTCCCTGTTCTCCACCAGGGTAATGACCGCCCGTGGTATGGACGGCAGAGGATTTGGAGCGGATGTATGTGCCACGCTGCCGTTACTCTCGAACTTGTGATCAACAATTAGCTCATCTTTTATATACAGTAATAACTTATTGTCCAGTTGTACTAAGAGTGAATGCCCCAAGCCAATATCCTCACGCGTATCGGTAAACCGCCGATCGTCACCGCTAAAATGGACATAAGATGCAAGCGGGCTGGCATCAGGCTTATCGTCATCGGTAGCCAAATCCATATGCAGGCTAAAATCAGATCTGACCCAGGAATTAAGAAAAAAATGAAAATTCGAGAATTCGAAACCCATACTTAATATATCCTGATTTCTCAGGCCGGACATAATGGGGAAAGACCCGGAATGCTCCTTGAAAAAATTAGCCACTAATAGCGGCCACAGTTTCTTACTATTACAATCACTGCCGACCCGTATCATATATTCCCTTAAATCATATTTATCATCCTTCAAGTAAATATAAATATTGCTATGACTTATAAGGTCACTGGAAACAACGACCGACGGCAGCTGCCGATAGGTGCTTAACGCCGGCACCATATCTTTCCAGTAGAGAGGATGACGTAAACTGCGGCTATTGATTACCACCGGACCTGACGGCGTAGCGCCGTATTCAGAGGATAAAATATAGGCCTCCATCGCAGCGATCATAGCGCTGTTGCCATAAAAAATGATCAACAAGGCGGTAATCAGCGTCTCTTCATTGCCGAGCGGACTTGCCAGCATGCCTGCCTGGAGCAAGGCTCTTTTGGACATGAGGCCTGGATAGTGACGCACAAGGGTATGCGCATCAATTTCCTTTCTAAGGAAATGCAGAATATCAATAACCACCACGGCAAAAGGTACATTATCGGCAACGGCCCTGCTATGGCGCTGGAACGGCAAACGTCCGAATAAACTCATGGTGTCTTCAATAAAATCATGAATGCGGCGATGCCAAAGCTCATTTTCCCGTATTCTTTCCATGCCATAGCTTTGACGTGGTTCAAACATAATACCGGAGCCGCGGTTACGTGACTTACTATCGGTAATCACCCCCCGGTAGCTGACAACCGTTGTGCCCAGACGATCGGAAATAATTTGCGCGGAAGAACGCCTGCCCCCCAAGGCGCCAAAACATGAAATAAGCTCAATATGACTCAGCGATTGTTCTGGGTGCAACGAGCCGTGTAAGCCGCGGATAATATCGGCCAGTTCGATGGCGTCATAATGATTTATGCTGGCCAGGGCGCCATGGGCCTTAATTTCCATTTGCAGCTTATTTAACCCATGGTTAACGTACTCAATACGCCCATCTGGCCCAAGCAGCGCGGAAATCCGTGTTTTTTCTAAATTAGCATCTCCTACCGCAACCTTGAAATTTTTTAAATTGTTTATCCTTCTGCCGCTGATTATCGCCCCCATTTCCTGCGAGGAAATAATTCTCTGATCTTCTTTAAGCATATCGTTTATCATATGATTATTGATTCCCATAAAACGATTTTCGCCCAGGCTGACCATCGTATGTAAATTTTTATCCTCAGTATAAAAGACCACCAATTTACCGGCGGCCAGATCCTCAAGCTCGCTATTGTTATCGACATACCGATCAACGGCCAAAAATTTATTAAACTTTATCAATGAAAGTTTTTCACCCTCCAGTTTACCGGTCATCAACGTCGCCAATCTCTCCAACGCGTCGGCTTGCTGCGGCACCAGCTGTTTTGCGGCAACCAAAATTTCCAGGGCAAAACGGGTGCTGCTTTTCTCAGCCACAGTATTGGCACTGACGCTCTCAGCAATATTCATCAGGGATTTTTCAGGCGTGATTAAGAATGGCAAATCCCCTTTTTCCACCATAAACGTATTACGCCGGCCATATGAATGCAGGACATCATCATCCCTGAAGGTTCCCAATTGCTCCGCAATGAGCACACGTTTTTCGTCACTAAGTACTCTATCAAGCATATTATTGTTCATGCCGGCAAATCTGCCGTTGCCCACGCTCAGCATTAAATGTGAAATCGTGCTGTCTTGTAGATTGGTAAAGCGCACCAGCTTGCCCGGTTCAATACGCAACATATCGGTAAATGTCTTGATCTGGATAGGTTTTTTAATTACCTGAAGCAGGGCGTCTTGTGGATTTGCCTTATATAAATCCAGCAGCAGTTCTTTATGGTTTTTAGTAATAACACCGGCGTTTTTCATAACCGATAGAATAAATTCATAACTATTTTGGGATAAATGATCTTTGATGATGCCTGCGCGTATTTTCTTTTGTAACAACAGCTGTTGTTCCGCGCCGTCATACTGTGACAAAAACAATGAATACGTCACAGGCTGAGCAGGTTGCATCAGCTCGATAAAGCCTGGAGGAGACATTAATAATTTTTCATTATTTTGCGCAATATCGTAGGTGGGGTGATAATCCATGGCTGATTGCAGCGTTGGGAAATCTTTATAGGTTATCAAGGCGCGCTCCGCGGAATTTTCAAAACCCAGACGCCATTTCTCCTCGGTTAAAATCGCCACATCCTCGATGGCGGGAATTTTTATAAACCGAAGATTTTCCGCATTGGGCTCAAGGATAAAACTTGTTCCCTGCTGATTGGCAGCCAGAAGATAATGGCGCGCAGTCTGATCTTTCATTGCGGGATCAAAAATGAATAAAGCGCGAAATCGAACATCGTCGAATCCGTTGTTAATAGCGAAACGTTCTACGCCGCTAAAAATAGCATCTCCTTTGTCGTCAAACTTAAATCTATTGCAATATCGGCGGAGTTTAGTGGCCAGCTCGCCTTCACGATCGGTAAGCCTCATTTCAATTGCCGGTGTTGATACGGGCAAAGAATCCTCGACATACACGGTGCCGGACCTGCCGCTCGTCAGCAGGACCCCTTCATTATTAATATTGAAGTAGTCGCTGTGAACCACCTCCCAACGCAGTGAGGAGTCCAGGCTTTGCCCCAGCGCCTGCACATTGAAGCCCGCAAATTTGCCTTTACCAAGACACAATAGCAGCAGGGATAAATTATTGGTTCCATGCTCCGTCACCGCTAATTCATAGCCGGCGGGAATGCTCGCCAATGCGCTTTTATCAATAATGATTTTCTTCTGGCTGAACATCTTGGCGAAGTGCGTCGTTTTGCTGATATATTGATGCTGATTGACATCGAAACGACAGCAGATACGTAAAACCGCCAGCATTGCCTCGACGCTGTTTCGGCCTAATTTGCCAAACTGCGCATTATTTGCCTTGACCAATTCATTTAACAGCTTAATCGTACGCTCGCGGGTTTCACTTTTGATAAATGCCTCGGCCTCCCCGATGGTGGAGCCCGCGCATATCATTTTTCGCAATGTATCCGCCGCGCGGTAGATCAATCCATATTCACGGTTACCCCAGGTTTTCATCACAAGGTAAAGATCGGGCGCACCGGCTAAACCGGCAATAACAATGCTTAACAGCGCCGACTCCCATGCGTTCTTGCGCCGTTGCGCATCCTTGGTATTAATGGCGCTATGGATATATAAAGCCCCGCTGGCGCCCGACAGAATATTGCTCAGCATCATGGCGGCACAGCCGGCGGATGAGCCGCCGGTGAAAAAAAAAGCCAACAGCGCGACGGCGGCGCCGGATGCCAGCAAACGCTGTTGCATGATATCATCATGGCCCGACGCTTGTGGCATGCTCCGGTCAAGAGCATGATAACCAAGATGTTCATCAAGTTTTTCAAAATGTAGCGTTTTTAATTCCATCCAAATATTTTCAACTTCTATCAAAATAATGGATGATGCTAAGACACACTGCGACTCATCGAGCTTTGCCGACAGGGTAACAGACGCCAGAAAAACCTTCTGCATAACCGAAAGATGCTCGGCGATAAACGCCTTAAGCGCGGCGGAAGTATCATCGGGAGTCCAATAATAAATTTCGCTTGTTGCCAGCGATACCAATAATCCGCCGGACGAGCGCGCAATGGCAATAATACCTGGAGCTATAGATTTGCCTTCAGGAGTGGTAAAACCCACTAATCGTTCGTTTATCGCGCCATCCATCCACAGTTGAACAAAGCTGCGTATACCGCTATCCGTGTCTTGGGCCATCAGCGGAAACAGGGCGGCTGCCAGCCTGTTTTTAACCATGCTAATATAGGCATCATTAATATCCTGGCTAGCATCAAAAAAAATCAGCAAACGTTCGAACTCGGCTACAATGTCTGTTGGCTGGC
This sequence comes from Acerihabitans arboris, assembly GCF_010131535.1. Lineage (GTDB taxonomy): Bacteria > Pseudomonadota > Gammaproteobacteria > Enterobacterales > Enterobacteriaceae > Acerihabitans > Acerihabitans arboris. The sequence continues at coordinate 121,337 of NZ_WUBS01000019.1, read as the reverse complement.
CATTTACGACAAATTCCAGATAAGAAAGAAAATTATCTTCACGGGCACCAATTACATTAGTTCTTAATATAATTAGATTTTTCAATTCTGATTCATTGGGACTTAACAAAGCTCTATAAGGCGCTCTCAGAAAAATCTGTTTTATGCAATATACACCATGGTAGATATAGTCAAATGGCGACACGCCGTCTGCCGTTACTTTCCTATAAAAAATATCCAGCGCCACCTGCCGCGCAAATTGAAGGGAACTAATGAATAAACCATATTTTCTATACAATATATCGCTTAACAAAATATCTATTAAGTTTGAAGTGAGATTTGCGTGATCCGGCGCAAGCTCATCAGAAAGTCCAAATGTGTGTAGCCACCGGTCGCGTGCCCATAACTTGTGCAGGCCACGCACTGTTGTATTGTCAAATACCTTCTGAGCGATTGCTTCATCCTGAGTGGAAATATTTTGATTAGCCGATGTCTTCCCATTGAAAAAATCATTATATATAATGAATTTTTCACGATTTTCATCAATCTCCTGCCAGTAGTCAATCCTATTTTTTTCTCTGGCACAGGCCGGCAGCCTGTGGTTAGCCATATATCGCGGCGCCCTTTTTACGCGTCGGCTCGCCTTGCCCCCCGGCTGGCTGATTGATGCAGGTCGTGAAAAGACGGCCACCGACATTGCGCCGATAGGCGTGTCATTTCCCGCGCCGCGCTGGATAATGGATGTGTTGTTATAGACCGGGGGAATCAACCTGATAGCGGCCATGGTCCGCAGTAATGCTTCCGAAAGACTTATCTTAGGTTGAAAAGAAGAAGAGTCTGTTCGGTTGATCCTGTGATTTCTCACAATGGTGATTATTTTTTTCGCTTCCTCCCGCTCTTTAGGTGACATTGATAATTGCCATTTATGACCATGCACGTCCTCGCTACCGTAACGTAAATAATATCCCAACGCGCCGCCGCTGATTATTCCCGTCAATAAATAAAATAATTTCACGCCACAGCCGAGGACCGACTTGCGCCAATCATCTGGGCGTTTAATCGGTATATCCGCATACAACCTGCAGTCTTCGCCGTGGGTATAATCCAAGGCGGCATGGCCTGCTGAAACCACTTCAATGATATTATCATTAATCATTTTATTGTTTGTTATATTTTTTATGGCACTAATTTTACCAGCTAAATATATATCTTTAATTATTTCGGATTTATCTTTATTGTAGGATGGGGACACATGCGGGTGTGTTTGGCCTGTCGTCAGCATATATAGGATATCCCTATTCATCAGAGTATGTAAGACATGAAAATATAAAGAATTTTCAATACTTTTTGATGTCATTTCGTTTAAAATGCCCCAGGATTAACGGGGAAGGCCAGCGAACATTATCCTTGCGGATACCTTCAGTCAACACCTGGTTAAGTTAATCATTCTTTAATCATTAGGGTTTGTCAGTTGATGCGGAACACCTGTTAGCCATATCCGCGCGCGTACGGTTTATTTATCGTAAATCGCGCAACGGTAGCCGTAATTGTCGTCGACGTCGTTACGCGATCCTGGGTGCGAAATATCTGCTGGGCCTTATTCCGCAGCGCTTTTCCAGGTCTGCGGCGTTATTTCCAGCTGCGTTTGCTGGTCCGAGAGCCACATTAATCCGTCCTGCAGCGTGGCCTGCAAGGACATATTGCGCGCCGCCAGCGTCGCCAGCTGCGCCATCTGGGCATCGTCAACAAAACGTACGCACAGGTTGCCGTGCTGGGACAACGTTGGCTCGACCTGCTGCCACCATACCCGCGCCGCCCGTTCGTTATAGGCATAAAGCACCACATTGCGCGCCACATGACAGGCTTTGCGCAAGCGCTTTTCTTCCGGCAGCCCCAGTTCAATCCACCATTCCGGCTCGCCGCGATCGTTACGTAACCATAATGCGGGTTCATCATCGGCGCTGAGGCCGCGGGTGAATTCCAGGCGATCGTCGGCATGATAGATCCATGCCAGCAGCCGCAGCATCATGCGCTGCGGGGTTTCCGAGGGATGCTGGGCCAGCACCAGGTTGACATCGGAAAAATAATTCCGGTCCATATCGGCGATGTTGACCGCCGCTTTATGTACAGTCGCTTTTAACGCCATGGCGGTTCCGTAGGATATGTGTTGGCTGGCAGTGTACCTGACATCACCGCCAGACGGCCAGAAAAGCGATAAATACATCATGTCGGCGCTATTAATTCCTAAACCATTTATTCCAGGGATAGGGGCGCTCTGTGCTATAGTCTGATAAGGAAATACTGTTGAACGATGTAGGCGGGATGAGCGGCGGATGAAAATCGCACTTCTTCCTCCCTCAGGGAACAGGCGGTATTTACCGCCGTAACAAGTAGGTGAGCTATTATGTCAACGAATGAAGAATATCAACCCATTAATTGCGATGATTACGATAATCTTGAGCTCGCCTGTCAGCGCCACTGGGTCCTCACTCTGACGCTTAAGAATGGAGATGCCGTCGCCGGCGTGGCGCGCGATATGATCTCAAGAAAGCATGTCGAGTATCTGGTTATCGACGAGGCAGGCAACAGTCACGAACTGCGGCTGGACCACATTGCCAGTTTCACCCATCCCGAACTCGGTACGGTGGTGGTTAGCGAATAACCACCCTCTACTTTCCTTTTCCTGACGGGCAGTAGTGTTTTACTTCCCGTTAGCGTCGTTTCCATAGCGCCTATCCGTTAACATCTGACCCATATCGCCAGCCTGGCGGACCCATTGCAAAAACAGTCCCGTTTCGCCCTCTTTGGCCTCCCCCTCCCGGGTGATGAAAATGCCCGGCGCGGCGATCAGCTGTTCATTGTAATACACCAGCGGAGTACGCTCGCGCTGCCAGGGCGCGATGCCCAGCTCCTGCCACAATTTTTTTATCGATCGCCCATGGCGCCGCCCGACGATATGCAAGATGCCCGCGGCGGTAAACCGCACGCTTACCCGCTCGTCCGCCTGCGGCCGGCGTACCGGCGCGCCGCCCGCCCCCTGGCGCAGCATGCCCAGATCCTCCGGCAGCGACAGCGGACGCCCCGTATCCTCCCATGTCAGCACCCGCTCCCTGAGCGAGGGCCAGAGCGGCAGGATGAATAATCGTTGACGATACCGCCGTATTTGCCGCTCCCCCAGCCGCAGGCTGGGCTCGGCGTCCCGACGGCTTTGCGCCACTTCGGTCCAGATCCGGTCCAGCTGCTCTCTCGAAGGCATGGCTATTTCGGCCGATGCCAGCCAGCGGCGCAGGACGGCCCCGCGCCGGACGGCGCTCATGGTCAACATCGGCGCCAGATCCAGGGAATTATCCGCTGCGGTTAATTGATGCAGCGTCTCGCCGAGCAGTTCGTCGAGCAGCGTTTCCTGCTCGGCGCAAAGCCTCGCGCTGCGCGCCGCCGCCTGGCTGAAATGGGGCCAGCGCCGTTTCAGCAGGGGGATGATGCGCAGGCGCAGGAAATTACGATCGAAGCGCTCGTCCTGGTTACTCTCGTCCTCGATCCAGCTTAGACACCGGCTTTCGGCGTAATCACGCAGCCGCGCGCGGCCGATATCAAGCAAAGGGCGTAGCAGCTCATGTCCATGGAAGGGCGACGCCGCGGCCATGGAGGATAATCCGGCCGGTCCGCTGCCGCGCTTTAACGCCAGCAGCAGCGTTTCGCCCTGGTCGTCCTGGTGCTGGGCGGTCAGCAACGTCTCCCCGGGCAGGAGCGTCTGCGCCAACGCCCGGTAACGCGCGCCGCGCGCCGCCGCCTCGATGCCGCCGTCCGCGGCGTCCACCCGCACGTCTATGCGCAGGAAAGGAACCCGCAGGCGCAGGCATAACGCCTGGCAATGCAACGCCCACTCATCAGCGTGGGCGCTCAGCCCATGATGGATATATACCGCGCGCAGCGCGAGATCCGGTATCTGCTGGCTGCGCAGGCACGCCAGGGCATCAAGCAGCACCGTGGAGTCCAGTCCGCCGCTCAGCGCCACCAGCGCCGCCCTGCGCCGACCAAGCCGCAGGGCGATATGGCGGCAAAGCGCGCCGCTGGCGTCAGCCAGGCCGGCGACACTATCCCGCCGGGTCTGCGGATCCCCCGGTTTATGCTTCATACAGTTCCAGCGGCAGATCGTCGGGATCGGCAAAAAAGGTAAAGCGCCTGCCGGTGAGGGGATCGATGCGGATCGGTTCACAATTAACGCCGTCGATATTCAGCGCGCTGATAGCCGCGGCCACATCCTCCACGCCGAACGCCAGGTGGCGCAGTCCGCAGGCTTCCGGGCGGCTGACCCTGGCCGGTACGTTGGGAAAGCTAAACAACTCGATCACATAGTCGCCGTTGAGCGCCAAATCCCCTTTCCAGGAGTCGCGTTCGGCGCGATATACCTCGCTTAACAACATAAAACCCAGTATTTCGCAATAAAACGCCTTACTGCGCTGGTAATCCGAAGCGATGATGGCGATGTGATGCACGTGTTTTAGTTTAAGCATCGGCGTTTTCCTTTTAAGCCCGTTTCTGCGCATTACCTGGGGTTTATCACCCGGCATCCAGAGGCAATTTACCACAATATGCCATATCCCGCCCACGCCCCATGCTCGTTGCCTGAGCGGGATATGCTGCTGGCCGGCGTCGCGGCCGGCCCAGCCACGCCCGGTAAAAGATGCACAAAACGCTCACGCCCGGCGTATTGTCTGGAATTACCCAAGCCATTGTTTTAGCATTTGGTGAAATAATATACACCATTATTCAAACACCGTTTTTCCAGCAGGTAACCCTATGACAAATGTGCTGAATACATTACTTAAACCGTTGAGCATTGCCAGGCTAAATCCGATGGCGGAGGTGGCTGTAGATAATAAATCAGATATTGTTAAGGGTGTTTTCCGGCAATCAACCGTAGCGCATCAATTTACGCCGGTGGCTATAAATGGCCATCGTCCATCGGCCGGATTTCCTCGCGGCCCGATCGGCGGATTGCGCAATATGTACCTGAAAGCGGGAATGAAAGCGCTGACCAAGATAGGGAACAAGCGGGGCGCCAAACGGTTCGAAGCCATGCTCGAAGATGAAAGCGGCGACAATAATAATGCAAGCACGCCCGCAACCGACAAGGATATCATGGCAATCCTGGCGTTGAAAAAAGATATCACCGATTCCCTGACCACCAGTTTAAAGCAATATTACGGCTGCTCGTCTAGAACAGCCCAGCGCGAAGCAAAAACCGTCCTGGAAACGTTAAGTAAAGAAATACTCAATAATGCGCACTGGGAGACTATCCATGACAGCTTCAGTTTTGACGGCAAAACGTTTGACAGTACGTTAATACCCGCCGGCCAGATAAAACTCGGCGAGAAGGATATTTTCGCCACCGGATATGATGATAAAGGCGTTTGCAGCAAGTCCAGCGATGAAACCACCCATGCGGTGAATCTTTGGATCTCGCGGTTTTCGGCGCGGGATGATGATCAACGCCCGTTGTTTACCGGCATACGCCACGGCGTACTGAGTCCCTACGAGCTGGAGGCGGGCAGCGCCGAACGCCGACAAGGCGCGCTGAACCGGGCCAGGGAGGTGGTGGCCGCCGCGCTGTACCTGCATCCGGAAAAAATGGCCGCCGCGCTGAAAGGTGATAAGGTAGACCTGCCGTTAACCTCATCAAGCCTGCTGACGCCCGTGAATATCGCGCCTTCCACGGAAAAATCCCAGTTGCGCGACCAGATGTCGGCCTGGAACGAACTTGGCGCCGGCCCGGCAGTGATACCTATCAGGGATGGTAAAGGCAACGTGGTGCCGGTCACCGTCCGGCTTGATATCGCCGCCTTTAATTTCGGGGTAAACGAGCCGGCGTTGGGATGGCTAAAGCTGGGGCATGCCTACTCCGATAAATATAATCACCTGGCCCTGGCCAAGCTGCTCGGCCGGGATCTTTCCCCGGGTTCGCCGCATGGAGGTTGGGTGGGACAATATCTGGCCTCCCGGCCCGCCAATGCCGAACGCGTCAGGGCGCTGGCAGCGGAACTGAAGCTGATCTGGGCGAAGAAGTTACACCATGCAGATAAAGGCGAGCCGTATAAGGCCGCCATGCGCGTGGCGTTATTATCCAGTGAAATCGGCGTTACCCCCTGCTGGAACTGCAAGAGCGGAAAAGACCGTACCGGCATGCTGGATGCGGAAATAAAGCGCGCAACCGCCGGCCACGCCCTGGGCATGGGCACTGATAGCGGCGCATTGGATATGGGCGGCCGGCAATTAATGCAGGCGGTGATGCTTAACAGCGGTAATATGCAAATACAGCAATATAATACCGGCGTGCCCGGCAATAAATCACTGAAAAACAATAAGCTCGCCAACGTGCTTATTGGCGGATTGACCTTGCGCGATCGCATCGGCAACCCTGAAATAGCCAATCTGGCGAAAGGCCTTTCCGATTATGTATAGGAGGTACCATGGAGGTTTTTTTGCAAGGGTTGTATGACCGCTATAAAATTGTGCCCGGTGAAGAGAATGTGTTATGTATCAATGAAGATACGTTGATTTATTTTTCTGATGGCGACAATGGCATAACCTTGCTCTGTCCCTGTTTTCCACTGCCGACCCAACAGATGGATTTAATTGAACTATTATCACTGAATTGCAAAAGCGACATTAACTATTGCGCGTCCGAGGGTATTATCCTGGCAAAATTAGTATTAAGCCCGGAGGATGATTTTGATAACATCATGGACAAATTTGGTTTTTATGTTTATGAAATTGCCTCCGCCAGGGAATATTTCGGCCACGGCCGGCGGGATGAATTAGCGGGCGCGTTTTCCTGAAAAGACAGGCCAAGGGCGGCACGACATTTTAATATCTTGCTGTCGCCGGCAACATCATCGTCCCGCCGGTCCGCTTCCGCGGGGTGAGGCTATGCTCACCCATTCACCGCGCCGATATTCTACACTTCAGGCTGTAATGTCGGTTTTCAGTACCCGCACCAGATAACGACCGTCCTCGGTCAGCTGGGCGCCGTGGATATCGGTTTCAAAACCCGGATAATGGATGCCGATGGTGCACAGCATGATCAGGAAATCCAGCACGCCGCGGCTTTGCTCGGTGATCATTTCACCCGGCATCACCACCGGCACCCCGGGCGGATAAGGCAACAGCATATTGGCGGAAATGCGTCCCAGCAGGTCCGGCAGCTCCACCGTCTCCACGTTGCCGCGCACCTGTTGCTGAAAGGCGGCATGGGGCGTCATTTTCATTTCCGGCAGCACGTCGAAGGCGCTTAGCATCAAATGCGGCAGCCGGTGTTGACGAATCAGGCGGTGAATGCCCTGGGCGAGATCCTGGATGCGCATATTGCGATAGAAATCGGGATCTTCGGCAAACAGATCCGGCAGCATATTCCTGACGCGCAGATTCAGGTCGTAGGAGCGTTTGAATTCGGTCAACCCACGCAGCAGGCTCATGGCCTTGGTTTTGTCGATACCGATGCTGAACAGGAACAGTAGGTTATAGGGACCGGTTTTTTCCACCACCACGCCGCGCTCGTCGAGGAATTTAGCCACCAGCGCCGCCGGTATGCCCTCTTCGGCCATAGTGCCGAACTCATCCATGCCCGGCGTCAGTATGGTGACCTTGATCGGATCGAGATACATATGATCGGCATCGGCGTTGTTAAAGCCGTGCCATGGCGCGCCAGGCTCGATAGGCCAGCATACCGCCTCCTCGATAATTTCCGGTTGCCAGATATCAAAGAACCACCCCTCCGACTCCTCGCGCAGCCGCTGCACCTCTTTGCGAAAATGCAGCGCCCGTTCGATGGAGCGCAATATCAGCCGCCGCCCGGGCTTGCCCCGCACCATCGCCGCCGCGGTCTCGATTGACGCCACGATGCCGTAATTCGGCGAGGTTGTCGTATGCATCATATAGGCTTCGTTGAAGGTGCGTTCGTCATAATCACCTTTAATATGAATCAACGAGGCTTGGGAAAATGCCGCCAGCAGCTTATGGGTGGACTGGGTTTCAAAGATTACCTTGCCGGGTATGCGTTCCCCGCTCATACCGCTCTTGCCGCGGTAAATCGGGTGGAAATTGGTATAAGGCACCCAGGCGGAGTCAAAGTGAATCGAATGCACATCCAGCGTTTCTTTAATATATTGCGTGTTGTATAACAGCCCGTCATAGGTTGAATTGGTAATAACCGCATGCACCGGCCAAGTGGCATGGGGCGTTTGCGCCACTTTTAAGGCGATGCTTTCCCGGCTGAACTCGCGTTTGGGAATGCCGCCCAGGATGCCGTAGGCATTGCGGATCGGGCACAGGTAGATCGGCACGATGTCGCTCATCATCAGCAAGTGCGTCAGGGACTTGTGGCAGTTGCGATCGATCAGCACCGTGCTGCCGGAAGGCGCGGCATACATCCCCACCATCTTATTGGCGGTGGAGGTGCCGTTGGTCACCATATAGCTTTGCTCCGCGCCAAAGATGCGGGCGATAAACTCTTCCGCCTCAAGGTGCGGGCCGGAATGATCGAGCAGCGATCCCAGTTCGGTCACCGAGATCGAGACATCCGCTTTCAGGGTATTGGCGCCGAAAAAATCGTAGAACAGGCTGCCTACCGGGCTTTTTTGATAGGCGGTGCCGGCCATGTGGCCGGGGGTGCAAAAGGTGTATTTACCTTCTTTCACATAGTTGAACAGCGCTTTGGTAAACGGGGGAATAATAGCGTCGATGTATTCGTCGGTATATTGCCTTATGCGGATGCTGATATCGTCGGCTACCCCCAGCCCGTACTCAAAAAAGTACAGCACCATGCGCATCTCGTTCAGGCTGACGTCCAGCGACGAATGGGTGTTGATAAACGCGTAGAGCGGCAGGTATTCATTCAGTTCGTTGATCTCGATGCAGAGATCCATACTGTACTGATCCCAATCGAAAATCACCCCGCAAATACGGGGATTTTGCTCGATAAGCTTGACCAGATCGCCGCTCGAGGTGGGATAGACCAATTGAAAACCCTGGGTTTTCAGCGCTTCATCCAACTCCCGGATGGGTTCGTTTTTATAAAATACCCGCTCCGGACTTAATATTGCAATGATGTTCATTCAGCCGGTCCTTTTAGCCTAAGGCTGTTTCACTTGAAACGGTCGCTTAAAAAGTTCTCTCAAAATTCCCGCGGCATTTTTCCAGGAAATAACGCGGCCCATCAAGCCGCTACCTGTTAAGCATAGCCGACTTAGATGGCCGCCGTGCTCCACGCCAGCCATTGGCCGGGCGCGGCCCATGCAAAACACCCCGCGAGCAATACGCCCGCGGGGTGTTTGGGTATTAACAGCCCGACGATGGGGCCATAACGGCCGCCACAGGCCGCCGGGGCCGTGATGATATCAGCAGTAGCCGTAACTCATCAGACGCTGATAGCGCCGGTTCAGCAGCTCTTCCTCACTCATCTTGTCCAGCTCGGCCAGATCCGACAGCAGCTGCGTTTTTAATGACGCCGCGATAGCCAGGACATCACGATGCGCGCCGCCCAACGGCTCGGGAACGATGCTGTCGATAAGCTCCAGTTCCTTGAGACGCGGCGCGACAATGCCCATCGCCTCGGCGGCAATCGGCGCTTTATCGGCGCTTTTCCACAAAATGGACGCGCAGCCTTCCGGTGAGATCACCGAGTAGGTGCTGTATTGCAACATATTGACCTTATCACCGACGCCGATGGCCAAGGCGCCGCCGGAGCCGCCCTCGCCGATAACGGTACAGACGACCGGCACGCGCAACCCGGGCATTTCGCGCAGGTTGTGCGCGATGGCCTCGGACTGGCCGCGTTCTTCGGCGCCCACGCCCGGATAAGCGCCAGGGGTGTCGATAAAGGTCAGCAGCGGCAGGTTAAACCGGTCGGCCATTTCCATCAGCCGTAAGGCTTTGCGGTATCCTTCCGGCGCCGGCATGCCGAAGTTGCGCCGGATTTTTTCTTTGGTTTCGCGGCCCTTTTGATGGCCGATAATCATCACCGGCCGGCCGTCGAGGCGCGCCATGCCGCCGACGATGGCTTTGTCGTCGGCATAGGCGCGATCGCCGGCCAGTTCATCGAAGTCGGTGAAAATATGTTGGACATAATCCAGCGTGTATGGCCGGCGGGGGTGACGGGCCAGTTGGGCAATTTGCCAGGCCCCCAGATCGGAGAAAATTTTACGGGTCAACTCCACGCTTTTTTCACGCAGGCGCTGCACCTCTTCATCCAGATTAATATCTAATTTTTCGTCTTGACGGCTGACTGCGGTCAGCGAGTCAATTTTCGCTTCCAGCTCTGCAATCGGCTGTTCAAAATCAAGAAAATTCAGACTCATAGTATTCCTATATTAGTCAAATTCCAGTTCTACCTGTTCGTTGCCTACCAGGGTACGCAAATCATTCAGCAACCGGTCGGTCGGCGTGACACGCCATGTCGCGCCGAATCGCAACCTGGCGCGAGCATCTTCGCGTTGATAATAAAGATGCACTGGAATCGTCCCGGATCGATGTGGTTCCAACGATTGGCGGAGACGGTTTAAAAGCTGGTCATCAATTTGCCTGTCAGTCAGCGAGATAGCAAGACCTCGGGCATATTTTTCGCGTGCTTCGCTGATATCCATCAGTTCACGGGCGGTCATTTTAAGACCCCCGTTGAAGTCATCAAAGCTGACCTGTCCCAAAGCGATCAGGATACGGTCTTTTTCCAGCAAATGCTGGTATTTTTCCAGCGCGTCCGTGAACAGCATCACGTCCAGGCGGCCGGAACGATCGTCAAGGGTCAGCACCCCGATACGATTGCCCCGTTTGGTCACCATGATACGGGCGGAAAGCACCAGGCCGACCGCGGTAATCATCTTGCCGCGATCGGTGGGATGCATATCCTTCAGGCGTATGCCGCCGGCATAGCGCTCAATCTCGCGCAGATAACGCGTAATGGGATGGCCGGTCAGGTACAGCCCGAGGGTTTCGCGCTCACCGTCCAGCACCACATGTTCCGGCCAGGGCGGCACGGTGCTGTAGGACGCTTCCACCGCTTCCGGCGCGTCGGCCAGCACGCCGAACATGTCCCCCTGCCCGATGGCTTCCGCCCTGGCGTGCTGATCCGCCGCCTTGAGCGCATCGCCGAGGGAGTTCATCAACGCGGCGCGGTGCGGCCCGAGCCGGTCGAACGCCCCGGACATAATCAGCTTTTCCAGCATGCGGCGATTAAGCTTTTTAATATCGGTGCGGGCGCACAAATCAAACAGCTCTTTGAAATGGCCGTCCTGGTTGCGGGCGTCGATAATCGCCTCGATCGGCCCCTCGCCCACGCCTTTGATCGCCCCGATGCCGTAGACGATTTCACCTTCGTCATTGACGTGGAAATGATACTGCCCGCTGTTGATATCCGGCGGCAGCACCTTCAGGCCCATGCGCCAGCATTCATCCACCAGCCCGACCACCTTTTCGGTGTTGTCCATATCGGCGGTCATTACCGCCGCCATAAACTCGGCCGGATAATGCGCCTTGAGCCACAGCGTTTGGTAGGAGACCAGCGCATAGGCGGCGGAGTGGGATTTATTAAAACCGTAGCCGGCGAATTTTTCCACCAGATCGAAGATTTTCATCGACAGTTCGCCGTCGATACCGTTTTTTTCCGCCCCTTCCTTGAAAATGGAGCGCTGTTTCTCCATCTCCTCGAGTTTCTTTTTCCCCATGGCGCGGCGCAGCATATCCGCCCCGCCCAGGGTATAGCCGGACAGCACCTGGGCTATCTGCATCACCTGTTCCTGATAGAGGATAATGCCGTAGGTCGGCTCCAGCACCGTGCTCAGGGATTCATGCTGCCATTGGATATCCGGGTACGAGATCGCCTCGCGTCCGTGTTTGCGGTCGATAAAATTGTCCACCATGCCGGACTGCAGCGGACCGGGACGGAACAATGCCACCAGGGCGATCATATCCTCGAAGCAGTCGGGCTGCAGGCGCTTGATCAGATCCTTCATGCCGCGTGATTCCAGCTGGAATACCGCGGTGGTTTCCGAGCGCTGGAGCATATCGAAGCTTTTTTGGTCCTCGAGCGGGATGGCCGCGATATCCACCGGCTCCAGCCCGTGCCTGGCCCGGCGGGCGTTGATCATCTCCAGCGCCCAGTTAATGATGGTCAGGGTGCGCAGCCCCAGAAAGTCGAATTTCACCAGCCCGGTATATTCCACGTCGTTTTTATCGAACTGGGTGACCGGGTGATTGCCTTCGGCATCGCAATACAACGGGGCAAAGTCGGTGATCCTGGTCGGGGCGATAACCACCCCGCCGGCATGTTTACCGGCATTGCGGGTCACGCCTTCAAGCTTGCGCGCCATGTCGATCAGCGCCCTGACCTCTTCGTCGGCGTCGTAAATGGCCTGCAGCTGCGGTTCGGCGGCGAAGGCTTTTTCCAGCGTCATGCCCGGGTCGGGCGGCACCAGCTTGGAGATGCGGTCGACAAAACCATAGGGATGCCCCAGCACCCGGCCGACGTCGCGGATCACCGCTTTGGCCGCCATGGTGCCGAAGGTAATAATCTGCGATACCGCCTCGCGGCCGTAGGTTTCGGCCACGTGATCGATAACCAGGTCGCGTTTTTCCATGCAGAAATCGACGTCGAAGTCGGGCATCGAAACACGTTCCGGATTCAGGAAACGTTCGAACAGCAGATCGAACGCCAGCGGATCGAGATCGGTGATCTTCAGGGCGTAGGCCACCAGCGATCCCGCGCCCGATCCCCTCCCCGGACCTACCGGTACGCCGTTATCCTTCGACCACTGGATAAATTCCATCACGATCAGGAAGTAGCCGGGGAACCCCATCTGGTTGATCACCCCCAGCTCGATTTCCAGACGCTCATCATAGGGCGGCCGCTTCTCGACACGCACCTGCTCGTCCGGAAACAGGAATGCCAGCCGTTCCTCCAGTCCCTCATGGGAACGGGCCACCAGGAAATCCTCGGTGGACATATCGCCGGTGGGAAACTGCGGCAGGAAATATTCACCCAGCCGGATGGTGACATTGCAGCGCTTGGCAATCTCGACGCTGTTTTGCAGCGCCTCCGGCAGATCGGCAAACAGTTCGCACATCTGCTCTTCGCTACGCATAAACTGCTGCGGGCTGTAATTACGCGGCCGTTTGGGGTCGTCCAAGGTAAAGCCGTCATGGATCGCCACGCGGATCTCATGGGCGTCAAAATCGTCTTCGCTGATGAAACGCACATCGTTGGTGGCCACCACCGGCAGCCCGCGCTCGATGGCAATGGCCACGGCGGCGTGCAGGTAGCTTTCCTCATCCGCGCGGCCGGTGCGCGTCAGTTCCAGATAATAACGATCGGGAAAATACTGCTGATAAAACGCCAGGCACTGATCTGCCTGCGGCATATTGCCGCGGATAAGGAACTTGCCGACGTCGCCCTTGCGCCCGCCGGAAAGCAACAGCAGCCCTTCGTTATGCTTTATCAGCCAGTCCCGGTCGATTATCGGTCCGGCGGCGCCGTAGCCGCGCTGGTAGGCCTCGGAGATCAATAGCGTGAGATGCTGGTAGCCGACGTTGTCGGCCGCCAGGATGGTCAGTTCCGCCATCTCTTCGCCCAGCATATCGCTTTGCACCAGGACATCAGCGCCGACGATGGGCTTGACCCCGGCCCCGTGCGCGCTGCCGTAAAACTTCACCAGGCCGCACAGGTTCATGAAATCGGTAATCGCCAACGCCGGCATGTTCAGCGCCGCGGCTTTTTTAACCAGCGGGCCGATTTTGACCAGCCCATCGATCATGGAGTAGTCGCTGTGAACGCGAAGGTGAATAAAACGTGGTTCGGCCATTATCTTGCTACCAAAAGTTGGTTTTTGTGGTGAAGACCCGAATTCCGCCGGGGTACCGACCTTGTCATGCCAGTCCCAGTACCCGTTTTACCGGCGCGAAGCTTCGACGATGATGCACCGTGGCGCCGTGGAGCGCCAGTTTTTCCAGATGGAACGCCGTCGGATAACCTTTATGCCGGGCAAAGCCGTATTCAGGGAACTCGAGATCCAGCAAGGCCATCTCCCGGTCGCGCGACACCTTGGCCACGATGGACGCCGCGCTGATTTCCGCCACCCGGCTGTCGCCTTTGACCACCGCCAGCGCGGGCATGGACAACAGCGGGCAACGGTTGCCGTCTATTAACACATAGTCCGGCGGGATATTCAGCCCCAGGACCGCGCGCTGCATCGCCAGCAGGGTGGCATGGAAAATATTCAGCCGATCGATTTCCGCCGCTTCGGCGCGTCCCAGGCTCCAGGCCAGCGCCTTGTCGGTGATTTCGTCATATAGCGACTCGCGGCGTTTGGCGCTGAGCTTTTTAGAATCCGCCAGGCCGGCTATGGGGCGCGCCGGGTCAAGGATGACCGCCGCGGTCACCACCGCGCCGACCAGCGGGCCGCGTCCGACTTCATCAACGCCCGCGATGCGGGTCGCCAGTGGATAAATAAATAATTCCCTCATGATTTACCGCGACAGGACAGGTTGCGCGATGAGTTTCAGCACCGCCTGGGCGGCCTGCTCATCGGCGTTACAGCGAATCTGCCGATGCAGGTCGCGGAAAGTTTCTTTTAGCGTCTGGCTGTGAAAATCATTTTTTAACAAGGGCGCCAGCGCCGCGGCCAGCTTGTCCGGCACGCAATCTTCCTGCAGCAGCTCCTTGACCAGCTCACGCCCCGCCAGCAGATTGGGCAGCGAGACATAAGGCGTCTTCACCAGGCGCCGCGCCAGCCAGAAGGTGAAAGGTTTCATCCGGTACCCCACCACCATCGGACATTTGGCCAGCATGCACTCCAGGGCGGCGGTGCCGGAGGCCAGCAGGGCCGCGTCGCTGGCCACCATCGCCTCGCGCGCCCGGCCGTCGAGCAGGCGCACCCGAAGATCGGGCGCCACCCGGTCCTTGATGGCGCCAAACTGCGCGCGGCGGCGGGCGTTAACCAACGGCACCACGATGTCAAGGCCGGGATATTGGGCGCTTAGCAGCAGGGCGGTATTAAGGAAATCGGCGCTGAGCATCTCGACTTCCGCGCCGCGGCTGCCGGGCAGCAGGGCCAGGCAACGGGCATCCGGCGCAATGCCCAGATGTTGCCGGGCCGCCGCCTTATCCGGGTCCAGCGGCATGGCGTCGGCCAGGCTATGGCCGATAAACTGGCAGGGCACGTTGAACCGGTCGTAAAAGGCTTTTTCAAACGGCAGGAACGCCAGCACGTTGTCGGTGGCCCGGCCGATTTTAAACACCCGTTTCTGGCGCCAGGCCCATACCGACGGACTGACGTAATGGATGGTGCGGATACCGCGCTGCTTGAGCCGGCCTTCCAGGGTAATATTAAAATCCGGCGCGTCGATACCGACAAATACCGCCGGGCGCAGCGCGCTGAAGCGGCGGGTGAGATCGCGGCGGATTTTCAACAGCCGCGGCAGCCGCCCGACCACCTCGACGATCCCCATCACCGCCAGCTCTTCCATTTCGTACCAGGTTTCACAGCCCTCGGCCTGCATGCGCGGGCCGGCAACGCCGACAAAACGGGCGTCGGGCAGGTGCCGCCTGAGGGCGCGAATCAAACCCGCGCCAAGGACATCCCCTGATGCTTCGCCGGCCACCAGGCCGATAACCACCGGAGAGGCCTGCATGATCAGCGGATAATGCCCCGTTGCGAACGGGCCAGGAAATCGGTAAAGGCCGCGACCACCGGATGCTCGATCGCCATGGCGTCGAGTTCGGGTTTCACTTCGTCAAGGGTCTTTCCGCTGCGGTAAATAAGCTTATACGCGGCGCGAATGGCGTGCTGGGCTTCCTTGTCGAACCCCCGGCGCTTCAGGCCTTCGATATTGACGCCGAACGGAGTGGCGTGATTGCCCTGGGCAATGACGAACGGCGGCACGTCCTGGGCCACCCCCGAGCAACCGCCGACCATGACATGGGCGCCGATGCTGCAGAACTGATGCACCGCGGTCAGGCCGCCGATAATGGCGTAATCACCCACCGTCACATGCCCGCCAAGGGTGGCGTTGTTGGCCAATATACAGCGATCGCCGATGACGCAGTCATGGGCGATATGGGCATTGATCATCAATAAATTATCGTTGCCGATTTTGGTCACTTCCCCGCCCTGGGCGGTGCCGCGATGCACGGTCACGCTTTCGCGGATGCTGTTGCGGTCGCCGATTTCCACGCGGGTGGGCTCACCGGCGTATTTCAAATCCTGGTTGACTTCGCCTATGGAGGCGAATTGGTAAATCAGGTTATCTTCACCGATTTTGGTGATGCCGTTGATGACGATATGCGACTTGAGCACCGTACGGGCGCCGATTTCGACCCGCGGGCCGATAAAGCAAAACGGCCCGACCTGTACGCCGGCATGAATTATGGCGCCGTCTTCAACTATGGCGCTGGGATGGATAAAGGCGGATTGATCAATCACGTTTTCAGGACTCCCGACGACGGGCGCACATCATCGACGCTTCGCAAGCGATCTCGCCGTCCACCTTGGCAACCCCTTGGAAACGAGCAACTCCGCGGCGCTCTTTGATAAATTCGACTTCAAGGATCATTTGATCGCCGGGTTGCACCGGACGTTTGAAGCGCGCGTGATCCACTGCTGCAAAATAGTATAGCTCACCCGGTTCCAGCTTACCGACGCTCTTAAAGGCCAGGATACCCGTTGCCTGCGCCATTGCTTCCAGGATTAACACACCGGGGAAAATGGGTTTGCCGGGGAAGTGTCCCTGGAAAAACGGCTCGTTGAAAGAAACGTTTTTCACCGCGCGCAGGAATTTCCCCTTCTCGAAATCCAGCACCCGGTCCACCAGCAAAAAAGGAAAACGGTGAGGCAATAATTCTAATATCTCTTCTATCTGCAGAGTATGAGCATGAGTGTCAGTAGTCAAAATACTCTTCCTGTCTAAAAAAACGATGGCATTAACAACACGGCCTGCAACAATCCCATGGAGGATAATTTAGCAGGCCGCAAATAAAAAATGTCTTCATCAGGCTCAATGTGCCTGAACGCGCATAATTATCACTATCTGGCGAAGGCGATTAGTTTTTTGCCGAGTTTCGCTCGATAGCTTTCAACCGCTTGCTGATCTCGCTGATATTCATCACTAATGCTGCGGTCTTACGCCATACTTTATTCGGCTGCAACGGAATACCCGAAGAGTATACGCCTGGTTCAGTGATTGGCCTCATCACCATTCCCATGCCGGTGATCGTCACTTTGTCGCATATTTCCATATGGCCGTTGATAACGCTGGCGCCGCCGATCATGCAATAGCGGCCGATTTTCAGGCTGCCGGCCATGATGACGCCGCCGGCGACCGCGGTATTGTCGCCAATTATGACGTTATGCGCAATCTGGCACTGGTTATCGATGATAACCCCGTTGCCGATAACGGTGTCGTCCAACGCGCCGCGATCGATGGTGGTGCAGGCGCCAATCTCAACCCGATCGCCGATTTGCACCGTGCCCAGCTGCGGGATTTTTATCCAGTTGCCGCGATCGTTGGCGTAACCGAAACCATCGGCGCCGATAACGGTGCCCGACTGTATCAGGCACTTTTCACCGATACGGACTTCATGATAGACGGTGACGTTGGCCCATAACTGGGTACCCGCCCCGATTTTGGTATTTTTACCGATAAAACAGCCCGGGCCGATAACCACGTTATCGCCCAATACCACGCCGGATTCGATAACCGCGTTGGCCCCGACGGCCACCTGGCTGCCCAACCGCGCGGCGGCGGAAATCACTGCGCTGGGGGCGATATCTTGCGCGGCGGCGGGGGTGGTGTTCATCAGCTGCGCCATATAGGCGTAAGTCAGGTAGGGATTTTTGACCACCAGCGCGGCGCATTGGCAGTAGGGCAGGTCGGCTTCGGTAAGGACTACCGCGCCGGCCTGGCATGAAGTAAGTTTTTCACGAAAACGGCTATCAGCCAGAAACGTGATTTGGTCCGCCTTGGCGGAGCCCATGGAGGCAATGCCGGTGATGACGAGTGAGCCATCACCGTGCAATTGTGCATCCAACTGCTGCGCTAAATCAGCAAGTCGAATTGATGACATGACTTATTTAACCTGTTTTAACACATCGGCAGTAATGTCATTGGCAGAACCGGCATACGCCACGGCGTTGGCATCAATGACGATGTCATAGCCTTGCTTGGTGGCGACGGCTTTCACCGCATCCTGGATACGGCTCAGGATTTTATTGCGTTCTTCACCCTGACGGCGACGATTATCTTGTTCAAAAGCCTGTGCCTTACCGGAGAAGTCTTCACGTTGAGCCATCACGTCTTTCTCCAGACGGCTGCGGTCGGCGGCTTTCATGGTAGAGCCGTCACGTTGCAGACGCTGCATCTTAGTCTGCAAATCTCGTTCCTGGGCTTGCAGGTCCGTTGCACGGCCTTTGAACTCATTTTCGAGTTGTTTAGCGACAACAGCGCGCTGAGGAGACTGCTGAAAGATATTGGCAATATTGACAACAGCAATTTTATCAGCAGCTTGCACGCTGGCTGAGGCAGCCAATGCTAATCCGAGGCCCGCGGCATACAACCACTTTTTCACTATAAACTCCTTAACACTACATTTAAGTTTGAAAACATTTCAACGCGGCAGGAACAGATTCCAGTGCCGGCGGCATGGCCGCCGATACTCCTATTCAGGCCCTGTTCGCTGCCTTGCCAGGTGCCTGCGCTGTGAATCTAGGTAATGTTACCACGTTTTACCGATATTAAACTGGAACTGCTCCGCCTTGTCACCGTCATATTTTTTGACCGGCTGGGCATAGGAGAAGACCAATGGCCCGAGCGGCGACATCCACTGCAGGGCAAAACCGCTTGAAATACGGATATTGCCCGGGTTGCTGTAGTCGGGTATGCCGTATGCCCGCGTCTGGTCGGTGTTTTCCCATGACGTATCCCAAACGGTGCCGCTATCCACGAACAGCGAGGTGCGCACCGAGTTGGCATATTTCGGGCTGATAAACGGCGTCGGCACGATAAGCTCGGCGCTCAGCAACGCCATGGCGTTGCCGCCCACGGCGTCGCTGGATTTATCCAGCGGACAACCGCTTAACGAGGACTCGCTGCCGCCGCACTTATAATACGCCGCTTTCGGTCCGATGGTATTGGACCGGAAACCGCGCACGGTGCTGGAACCGCCGGCGTAGAAGTTATCGTAGAACGGCATTTCCTTGTCGCCGATGCCGTCGGCGTAGCCGGCGCGGCCCCGGCCCATCAGCACCCAATTGCCGGAATCGGTCAGCGGCAGGTAGCTGGTGGTATCAAAGGTCACCTTGTAGTATTCGTTATCCGAACCCGGCACGGTGACCTTACCGGTCAGGCTGGCGCTCGTACCCGAGGTGGGGAAATAACCCCGATCGAGATTGCTGTAGCTCCACCCGGTGGTCAGGAAGAAATCATTGGCGCTGAAATCAGCATCGTCGTCTTTATTTTCCCCGGCCACGACCTTCGGTTGGAAGCCGGTGGATTCCAGGTAACGCCACATGGCAATCTGCGGATACATATTCGACAGATCGTTATGGACATAATCCATACCCAGGCGCAGTGAGCTGGTTTCACTGATCGGGAAGCCGAGCGTGGTGCCCAGGCCATAACTCTTGTTGGTGTAATCCGACAGATCGGCGTTATCGGCGTCAAAGTTATTATAGAAAATACGCCCGCCCAGACTGACGCCGTCCACGGTGAAGTAGGGGTCGGTCATGGAGAGTTCGGCGTAGGTCTGATAGTCGTTCTTGGTGCCGCTGAAACCAACGGAATTACCGGTGCCCAGCCAGTTGTCCTGCTGTATGCCGAACTGGAAGCTGACGCCGCTCTCGGTGCCGAAGCCGACGCCGAAGTTGATGCTGCCGGTGTTGCGCTCTTTCACCTTATAGGTGACGTCCACCATATCGTCGGTACCGGCGACGCGCTGCGTATCCACGTCGACCGTTTCAAAATACCCCAGGCGGTTCAGGCGTTCCTTACCCTGGTCGACCAGGTTGCTGCCAAGCCAGGCGCCTTCCATCTGGCGCATCTCGCGGCGCAGCACCACGTCCTTGGTAATGTCGTTGCCTTCGAACTTCACATGCCTGACGTAATAACGGTTGCCCGCGTCTACGCTGATATGCAGCTTGACGGTTTTATCGGCATCGTTGATTTCCGGTTGGGTGACCACGCGCGGATACGCATAGCCGTAGCGACCCAGCAGTTGCTTGATGTCGTTTTCCATTTTGGTGACTTTGGCGCCGCTGTAGAGTTCGCCCGGCTTGACACGCGCCAGGGCATCGATTTCAGCGGAATGGCCGGCCAGGTTACCGTTGACCACGGTGCCGGACAGCTTGTACTGGGCGCCTTCGGTAATGTTCAGGGTAATATAGATACCCTTCTTATCCGGCGTCAGGCTCACCTGGGTCGAGTCGATATTAAAACGGGCATAGCCCCGGTCCAGGTAGAAGCTGCGCAGGGTCTCGAGATCGCCCGCCAGTTTCTGTTTCTGGTATTTGCGATCGCCCACCACGTTCCACCACGGCACTTCATCCCGCAGTTGGAAGCGCGACACCAGTTCATCGGTACTGAAGGCATGGTTGCCGACAATGTTGATCTGCTGGATCTTGGCGGAAACGCCTTCGGTAAACACCAGTTTCAAATCTACCCGGTTACGCGGCAACGGCGTGACAACGGCTTTCACCGACGCGCTGTATTTGCCGACGCTGTAGTAGAAATCCTCAAGCCCTTTCTCGATGTTGGAAATCGTGGTGCGGTCCAACGCTTCGCCGACGCGCACGCCGGAAGCCTCGAGATTCTGCTTGAGCATATCCTCCTTCACCGCCTTGTTGCCGGAGAAGGTGATACTGGCAATAGTGGGGCGTTCCTTAACCTGGACGAGCAGTGTGTCTCCATCACGCAGCACCCGGACATCCTCGAAGTTCCCGGTGGCAAATAAGGCGCGGATAGTATTGCCGATATCTTCATCACTGGCCGTGTCTCCGACACGAACCGGCATACTGAGTAACGCCGCACCGACGGCGACCCGTTGCAGTCCTTCGAAATGAATGTCCTTCACTACGAACCCGTCTGCACCGTATACGGTGGCGCTGCTAAGAAGCAGCGACGCTATGAGCAACTTTTTCATCGCCATCGTGGTTATGCGTTCTTCCTAACATAATCCCCGGCGCTAGAGCCGGGAGAAATCATTGAAAAGAGCAAGGCCCATTAACAACACCAGCAAAATCGAACCGATGCGATAACTGAAATCCTGCACTCGTTCGGAAACCGGCCCACCCTTAAGCTTTTCTATCGCCAGGAAGAGCAAGTGACCACCATCTAACACCGGTAACGGGAACAGGTTGATAATACCCAGGTTAACGCTGATCAGCGCCAGGAACATCAGGTAATAAATCAAACCATATTCCGCTGACATCCCCGCGCCCTGGGCTATTGAAATCGGCCCGCTCAGGTTGTTCAGCTTAACATCTCCCGTTACCAGTTTGCCCAGCATACTGACCGTCAATTTCATCAGTTGCCAGGTTTTTTCGCCAGCCTGCGTAACAGCGGGAAACAGGCCGTACTGGCGTATCGTTTTATATTCCTCGGGCAACGGCGTCACTTTCGGCACCACACCCGCGAAGCCTTCCACTTCGCCTTTACCTACCGACTTCTCGTCGGGAACCAATGTGACCGGCAGGCTTTCACCCTGCCGGTCAATTTCCAACGCCAGCGGTTTGCCGGGATTATCCCGCACCCGCATGACAAAGTTCTGCCAGCGGCCGATGGGTTGACCATCGACTTTAACGATCCTGTCGCCGGCTTGCAAACCGGCTTTCGCCGCCGCCGACGCGTTTTGCACCTCGGCCAGCACCGGTTCTATCTGCGGACCACGGGGAATAATCCCCAGCGCAATGATAGGATCCTGCTTATCCGGTTCAAAATTCCACGCGCGCAAATCGAGAATCTTCCGTTCTACATGGGAAGAACCGAAGGGCGCGACGCCGACGCTGGTCTGGCTGTCGCCGATCTTGCCGATCAGCTCAAGCCGCACCGAATCCCAGTCAGGCGTTTCGATGCCGTCAACCGACTTAAGTTCCATGCCGGGCGAAATTTCCGCCTGCGCGACGATAGAATTGGGCGTGACCTCACCGATAACCGGGCGAAAACTCGGCACGCCGATTAAAAATACCAGCCAGTAGGCAAACACCGCAAAAATAAAGTTGGCGATGGGGCCGGCGCTAATGATGGCGGCGCGCTGCCAGACCTTTTTGTGGTTAAATGCCTCGTGCCGGCGTTCGGGCGCCACGGTATCCACCCGTTCGTCCAGCATTTTCACATAGCCCCCGAGGGGGATTGCCGCGATGACATATTCGGTGCCGCGTTTATCCCGATGCCGCCACAGCGCGCGGCCGAATCCGATGGAGAATCGCTCCACCGTCACGCCGCAGCGGCGGGCCACCCAAAAATGGCCGAATTCGTGCACGGTGATCAATATACCCAACGCAACGATAAACGCGGCGAGACTCCAGAGAAAGTGCAACATGATAACTCCTGGCCCCTCGATTAAATAGCTCTAAAAATCAGCAGCATTAAACAGGCGAAAACCGGCACCGCGGCGGTCAGGCTATCGATGCGATCCAAAATGCCCCCGTGCCCCGGAATCAGGTGCCCGCTATCTTTAATGCCGGCCTCGCGCTTGAACATACTTTCGGTTAAATCGCCCAGCACCGACGCCAGCGCCGCAATGACCGAACAGGCCAGCAGGCTTAACGGCAACGCATCCAGCGGGGCGTATTTGCCGAACAGCCAGGAGATGACGGCCGATGTCACCAGGCCGCCTATCAGGCCTTCCCAGGTTTTGCCGGGCGAAACCTTCGGCGCCAGTTTATGCTTGCCCAACGCGCGGCCAAAGAGATAGGCGCCGGAATCCGCCCCCCATACCAACAGCATCACATACAACAGCCACCAGGCGCCGGTAAAATGATTCACCGAGTAATGATATTGGCGCAGGGTGAGCATACCCCAAAAAAACGGCATGATGGTCAGTATGCCGAACAGCAGCCGCAGCGTGCATGAATGGCGCCAGAACGCGGCGGAGCGCGGGTAGAACAGCACCAGCACCAACGCGACGGCCCACCAGGCCAGCGAGGCTCCCAGCGCGTATTTCACGATGGCGGCCGAGGCGAACGGGTGGTAATCCGGAATCGTGAACATCATCAACGCCAGCAGCAGCCCGCAGAGGATGGACAGCCAGATGCGCTGGCTGCGGGTCGCCAGGCCGGCAAGCTGCCCCCACTCCCACGCCGCCAGCATGCAAACCGCAAGCGTAACCAGCGCGAATCCCACCGGGGGAAGTAAAAAGAGCGCGGCGATAACCACGGGTATCAGGATAAAGGCGGTAATCAAGCGAGACTTCAGCAAAAATCCCCCCTAGGACGCGTTGGCATCATTAGGCGTAGTTCCCCCGAAGCGCCGCTCCCGTTGAGCAAAAGCATTCAGCGCACCTTCAAAAACGTCTTCGTCGAAATCCGGCCACAGCACATCGGTAAAATAGAGTTCGGCATAGGCTATCTGCCATAATAAAAAATTACTGATGCGATGTTCTCCGCCGGTGCGAATCACCAAATCTACCGGTGCAAGCTCGTTGAGGCAGACATGCCGGCACAGGGCGTCCTCATCAATCTGATCGGGACGTAAGATCCCTTCCTGCACGTCCTCGGCCAGTCGCTTCACGCCCTGAATAATATCCCAACGGCCGCCATAATTCGCGGCAATATTAAGAGTTAATCCGTTGTTATTTTCCGTCAGGGCTTCGGAGCGGCGGATTCGCTCCTGCAAACGCAGGCCGAAACGGCTGGTATCGCCGATAATACGTAAACGGACGTTATGTTTATGCAGGCTTTTTACTTCGCTGTCCAATGCCCTGACGAATAATTCCATCAGCGCGGACACCTCCTGGGTCGGCCGGTTCCAGTTCTCGCTGCTGAAGGCGTAGAGCGTCAGCGCATCGAAATGATGGCTTACGGCAAAACTGACCGCGCGACGTACCGACTTCACTCCCGCTTTATGGCCGAAGATGCGTAATCTTCCCCGGCTTTTTGCCCAACGGCCGTTGCCATCCATAATGATGGCCACGTGGCGGGGGGTGGATGATGACAGAATAGTAGCCTCGTGCTGATTTTCGGACGACATAACGCTTACGTGTTTCCTCAATAAGAATACAACCGTCTTTCCGGAACAGTAGGCCCCGAATGCGCAAAAAAGCCGTGTACTTACACGGCTCACTCCGGATTTCTTATGGCCAGCGATCATCCTGCAGACAATTGGCGCTGACTATACCATTTCAACAGCGGCGGAACAAATCAGGTAACAACCCGGTCAGCTACCCGCTCCGGCTGATTTTTAGTGAATAATAGACTCGATTTCGCGCTCCGCCACGCTCCTGGCCTCGGCGTCAATCGCCAAGACGTCGTCCACGCTGCGGGGCTCCGTCAACACCATACGCGCCAGCGTATTGCGGTTGACGGCGGCAATATCGGTAAAACGCACCACGCCGCGCAAAAACGCCGCCACCGCCACTTCATTGGCCGCGTTAAGCGTCGTGGTGGCCGCCTGCCCGACATCGCAGGCGTCAATCGCCAATTGCAGGCACGGGTAGCGCTCTTCGTCCGGCCGTTCGAAGGTCAGCGCCCCGATGCGGAAAAAATCGAGCGACTCCACCCCGGCCACCACCCGCTCGGGGTACGCCATCGCATGGGCGATGGGGGTGCGCATATCCGGCGACCCCAGCTGCGCCAGCACGCTACCGTCCCGGTAACGGACCATGGAATGGATAACCGACTGCGGATGCAATATCACTTCCATTTGCTCCGCCGAGGCGTTGAACAACCAGCGCGCCTCGATATATTCCAGCCCTTTATTCATCATCGTCGCCGAGTCCACGGATATTTTACGCCCCATCGACCAGTTGGGATGGGCGCAGGCCTGGTCCGGCGTCATGGCGACCAGTTCGGACAGGGCCGTGGCGCGAAACGGACCGCCCGAGCCGGTGAGGATAATGCTTGATACGCCGTGCGCCTCTAAAGAAGCGTACCCCAACTGGCGCTGAAATGGTTCGGGTAAACTCTGAAAAATCGCATTATGCTCACTATCTACCGGTAATAGTTGCGCTTTGCTCTGGCGGACCTCGTTCATAAACAGCCGGCCGCAGGTGACCAGCGCCTCTTTATTGGCCAGCAGCACCGATTTGCCGGCGCGAATGGCCGCCAGCGTCGGCAGCAGGCCGGCGGCGCCCACGATGGCCGCCATGACCAGGCTGACCCCGTCGAGGGCCGCCAGCTCGCAGGCGGCCCGCGGCCCAGCCATTACCTCGATGTCGACCCCCGCCCCATGCAGGCGGCGTTTAAGCTCGCGCGCCGAGGTTTCATCTGCCATGCACGCATACGCAGGCCGGAAGGCCAGGCACTGCTGGAGCATGACATCAATATTTTTGCCGGCCACCAGCGCGCGCACGGCAAACTGTTCCGGATTTTGCTGAACAACGGCCAGTGTATTGGTTCCAACCGAACCAGTGGAGCCGAGAATCGTCAAATATCTCATGAGGTACTCAGGACAACCGCGTGTCAAAAGAAATGAAGTAAGCACAGTAGTCTGGAACGTTGCGCAACGTTTGTCTATGGCGTTACCGACAAAAAAAACGCCGCGGCGGACAAACAATGAATTGATTGGCCGCTGCGGCGTAATTGTCGTGGCGGCGCGATGGGCACGCCCTGCCGGCCGGCAGGGCGTGCCTGGCGCCGTCGGCTTAAATTTCCATTAACTCGGCTTCTTTATCGGCCAGGGCGCTGTCGACTTTTTTGATGAAGGCATCGGTCAGCTTCTGGATATCATCCTGCGAACGACGATCCTCGTCCTCGCTGATTTCTTTATCCTTGAGCATGGCTTTGACTTTATCGTTGGCGTCACGGCGCACGTTACGTACCGATACCCTGCCCTGCTCCGCCTCCGCGCGCACCACCTTGATCAAATCGCGGCGGCGCTCCTCGGTCAGGGGCGGCAGCGGAACGCGGATCACGGTGCCGGCGGACGAGGGATTCAGGCCCAGGTCGGACGCCATGATGGCTTTTTCGACCGCGGGACTCAGGGAGCGATCGAATACGGTAATGGCCAATGTGCGTGAATCTTCGGCCACGACGTTCGCCAGTTGGCGCAGCGGCGTCGACGTTCCGTAATATTCGATCTGAATACCATCAAGCAGGCTCGGAGACGCTCGGCCGGTACGGATCTTGCCGATGTGGTTTTTGAATGCGTCTACGCATTTTTCCATGCGTTGTTCTGCATCTTTGCGGATTTCATTAATCACGTTGCGAACCCTTGGAAACTGGTTATCCGGGCGGGCTTAAGCTTACGTCAAGCCCGTGATAGTCTGACCAGCCGCAGCCAGTCATGTCCATTATTGCCGTCAGCACGGCATGATACTGTAACCTGGCGGGCAAATGCTACTTGGTAATTAGCGTGCCTTCCTTCTCGCCCATCACCACCCGCCGCAGCGCGCCGGGTTTATTCATATTAAATACCCGGATAGGGATATTATGATCCCGGGCCAGGGTGAACGCCGCCAAATCCATCACCTTGAGCTCTTGCTCCAGCACGTCCTGGTAACTGAGCTGTTCATAGAGTGTAGCATCGGGATTTTTCACCGGATCGGCGGAATATACGCCGTCCACCTTGGTGGCCTTCAACACCACGTCGGCTTCGATTTCAATGCCGCGCAGGCAGGCGGCGGAGTCGGTGGTAAAGAAAGGGTTGCCGGTACCGGCGGCGAAAATCACCACCCGGTTGTTGCGCAGCAGGCTGATGGCCTCGGCCCAGCTGTAATTATCGCAAACGCCGTTGAGCGGAATGGCCGACATCAGGCGGGCGTTAACGTAGGCGCGGTGCAACGCGTCGCGCATCGCCAGCCCGTTCATCACCGTCGCCAGCATGCCCATATGGTCGCCGACCACACGATTCATGCCCGCCTGGGCCAGTCCCGCGCCGCGAAACAAATTGCCGCCGCCTATCACCACGCCGACCTGGATACCCAGTTCGACCAGCTCTTTCACTTCCTGGGCCATGCGATCCAGGACGCTAGCGTCGATACCAAAACCTTCTGCGCCTTGCAGGGCTTCACCGCTCAGTTTGAGCAGGATACGCTGGTATACGGGTTTTGCATTGGTTGCCATTTGTTCTGTTCCTAAGCAGCGGTAACGAGATGGGCGGATCCGACTTCTGGACCGCGCGATGCAGTTTTTATGCGGCAAAAGTCCCCTGACTTTATTTCAGCTCATAAAAAGGAACCGCCTGATGGCGGTTCCGGAAGATACAATTTAAGACTGTTTGCTCATGGCGGCAACTTCCGCGGCGAAGTCGACTTCCGCTTTTTCGATGCCTTCACCCACTTCAAAGCGGATAAAGTCAACCACGGCGGCCTTGTGCTCTTCAAGCAGCTGGCCCACGGTCTTGCTCGGATCCATCACGAAGTGCTGGCCGGTCAGGGAGATTTCGCCGGTAAACTTGCGCATACGGCCCTCAACCATTTTCTCGGCGATTTCACGCGGCTTGCCGGATTGCATGGCGATATCCAGCTGAATCTGGTGCTCACGGGCCACTACGTCGGCCGGTACGTCTTCGGCGTGGACATATTCAGGCTTGCTGGCGGCAATATGCATGGCGATATGCTTGACCAGTTCTTCATCGGCGGCGGACGCTGCAACCATGACGCCGATACGCGCGCCGTGCAGGTATGTGCCCAGCACGTCGCCTTCCAGCGCGGCTACGCGGCGAATATTGATGTTTTCACCAATCTTGGCGACCATCGCGGCGCGCTGATCTTCAAATTTGGCTTTCAGCGCTTCGATGTCGGTGATGCGGTCGGCCAGCGCCGCGCTTACCACTTCGTCGCCGAAGGCTTTGAATCCGCCGTCTTTGGCCACGAAATCGGTTTCACAGTTCAGCTCGACGATGACGCCGTATTTGCCGTCCTGAGCGATTTTAGTCAGGATGATGCCTTCAGCGGCAACGCGGCCCGCTTTTTTGGCGGCCTTGGCCTGACCGGATTTACGCATGTTGTCGATAGCCAGCTCGATATCGCCCTGAGCTTCAACCAGCGCTTTTTTACATTCCATCATGCCTGCGCCAGTACGTTCACGCAGTTCTTTCACCAGGGCGGCGGTAATATCAGCCATTATCTTTTCCTCGTTATCCCATGAGGGGGGATAGGTAAAAAAGAGGGCCTGAAGACAGGCCCTCTAACCAACATATTTAAAACTTGGTTAATAAGGGCTCAATAAAGAGCATGCCTTATTATTCAGTTTCCACAAAGCTTTCTTCGGCCTGTTCAACCAGGTCCTGAGAGCGGCCTTCGCGAACGGCGGTGGCTACGGCGGTCAGGTACAGGTTGATGGCGCGGATGGCATCGTCGTTACCCGGGATGATGAAGTCCACGCCGTCCGGATCGGAGTTGGTATCAACGATAGAGAACACCGGGATGCCCAGGTTGTTCGCTTCTTTGATAGCGATGTGCTCGTGCTCGGCATCGATAACAAACAGCGCATCAGGCAGGCCGCCCATGTCCTTGATACCGCCCAGGCTGTTTTCCAGCTTGGCCAGTTCGCGAGTGCGCATCAGCGCCTCTTTCTTGGTCAGCTTTTCGAACGTACCGTCCTGGGACTGGGTTTCCAGATCCTTCAAACGCTTGATGGACTGACGAACCGTTTTCCAGTTGGTCAACATCCCGCCTAACCAGCGATGATTCACGAAGAACTGATCGCAGCTGTTGGCAGCTTCTTTTACCGCTTCACTTGCCGCGCGCTTGGTGCCGACAAACAGGATTTTACCTTTGCGGGAGGCGATTTTATTCAATTCAGCCAGGGCGTCGTTGAACATCGGTACCGTTTGCTCAAGGTTGATGATGTGTACTTTATTACGCGAACCGAAGATGAAAGGCTTCATTTTCGGATTCCAGTAACGGGTCTGGTGACCGAAATGTACACCGGCCTTGAGCATGTCACGCATGGAAACAGTTGCCATGATTAAACCTCTTGTTAAAGTTTGGGGTTATGCCTCCACGTATCCCATACGACCGACCCCGCCCTACTGGCCAAGGCACCCCGGCGTATGTGCCGACACGTGTGTGTAATTACACAATTGAGTTTAGTTGATCTAGACGACGCATAGGACCAAAATACTCTACGCCGATCGTCGGCGCGCTTTATACCATAATCCGCGCCCGGACTCCACTCTTTGTTCAGTTCCCGCACCGGCATCAAATGATAATTTGGCAGTCTTACGGCAGGACTGGTAACATTATCCTCTACTTAAGCTTAATCATAATATTGTCGACATTCACGCCGACGGTGGATCTATTCATGGCCATTCCAATTAAAAATTCCGACGATATCGTCAAAATGCGCGTTGCCGGCAAACTTGCCGCCGAAGTACTGGAAATCATCGAACCTCATGTGGTGCCCGGCGTCAGCACCGGTGAACTCGATCGCCTGTGCCATGAGCATATTACCGTGCATCAGCACGCCATTTCCGCCAGCCTGGGCTATCACGGTTATCCGAAGTCCGTCTGCATCTCCGTTAACGAAGTGGTCTGCCACGGCATTCCCTCGGACGAAAAAATACTTAAGGACGGCGATATCATCAATATCGACGTAACGGTCATCAAGGACGGCTTCCACGGCGACACGTCCAAAATGTTCATCGTCGGCAAGCCGACCATCCTCGGCGAGCGCCTGTGCCGCATCACCAGGGAGAGCCTGTACCTGGCCATCAAGATGGTGAAACCCGGTATTCGCCTGCGCACCCTGGGCAAGGCCATCCAGCAGTTTGTCGAAGCCGAGAATTTCTCCGTGGTGCGCGAATATTGCGGCCACGGCATCGGCGAGGGTTTTCACGAAGAGCCCCAGGTCCTGCACTACGATGCCGATGACGGCGGCGTGATACTGCAGCCGGGCATGGCGTTTACCATTGAGCCCATGGTCAACGCCGGCGATTACCGCATCCGCACCATGAAGGACGGCTGGACGGTGAAGACCAAGGATCGCAGCTTGTCGGCGCAGTACGAACATACTATTGTTGTCACCGATAATGGTTGTGAAATAATGACCCTGCGCAGCGACGACACCCTGCCGACGGTAATTACGCATCCGGCCTGATGTTAACCGCGCAGCGTCCGCCCACCGGCGGCGACTCGCGCGCCATGTCTTATCCTCTCGCGGGTAGTCCGGGGTCGATACGCCCCTCCCCGGACCTGCCTGCTTTACTTTGGGTCATCTATGCCGGATAAAATCCTGCTGTACGCCGATAAGCCCCCCGCCATCGCCCTGCCGGCCAAGCCCGCGTCGCCGCTGACCTGGCCCGACGATGCCCTGAACCGTACGTTTCTCAAAAGCCGCCTGGATGATTTCCAGGCCTGGCTGGCGGAGGCGTTTAACGCCGGGGTGCCCGCGGAAACGCTGATCGACGCGCGGGCGCTGTATATCGACCAGTTGCTGCGGCAGCTGTGGCGGTTGTATGGTTTCGGCGCGGTGCCGGAAACGGCGCTGGTGGCGGTAGGCGGTTATGGCCGCGCGGAGCTGCACCCATTGTCGGATATCGACGTGCTGGTGCTGAGTCAGGCCCCCTTGTCGTCCGGGCAGGCCCATGCCGTTAGCGAACTGCTGACGCTGCTGTGGGATTTAAAACTGGAAGTCGGCCATAGCGTCCGCACCCTGGAGCAATGCCTGCAGGAAGGACTGGCGGATTTAACCGTCGCCACCAATTTGATTGAGTCGCGGCTGATCTGCGGCGACGTGGCGTTATTCCTGAAACTGCAAAAAAGCATTTTCAGCGAGGAATTCTGGCCTTCCGGCCAGTTTTTCCCGGCCAAGCTGGCGGAGCAGGAGGAGCGGCACCAGCGCTACCACGGCACCAGCTACAACCTGGAGCCGGATATCAAAAGCAGCCCTGGCGGCCTGCGGGATATCCATACGCTCTTGTGGGTGGCCCATCGCCATTTCGGCGCCACGTCGCTTGATGAAATGGTCGGTTTCGGCTTCCTCACCCAGGCCGAGCGCGATGAGCTCAACGAATGCCAGAGTTTCCTCTGGCGCATCCGCTTCGCGCTGCACCTGGTGCTGAACCGGTATGACAACCGGCTGTTGTTCGACCGCCAGCAAAGCGTGGCGCAAATATTACGCTATCGCGGCGAGGGCAATGTGCCGGTTGAGCGCATGATGAAGGATTTTTTCCGCGTCACCCGCCGCGTCGGCGAGTTAAACCAGATGCTGCTGCAACTCTTCGACGAGGCCATCCTGGCCCTGGGGCCGGACGACAAGCCGCAGCCGCTGGACGCCGACTTCCAGCTGCGCGGCAGCCTGATCGACCTGCGTGACGAAACGCTGTTTGCGCGCGAGCCGGAAGCCATACTGCGGATGTTCTACCAGATGGTGGTGCACCAGAAAATCACCGGCATCTACTCCGCCACGCTGCGCCAGCTGCGCTACGCCCGCCGCCACCTGGGCGAACCGTTGTGCAATAACCCCAAGGCCCGCCAGCTGTTCATGGCCATCCTACGCCATCCGGGCGCGGTGCGGCACGCCCTGCTGCCAATGCATCGCCATAGCGTGCTATGGGCCTATATGCCGCAGTGGAGCAATATTGTCGGGCAGATGCAGTTCGATCTGTTCCATGCCTATACCGTCGACGAACACACCATCCGCGTACTGATGAAGCTTGAGAGCTTTGCCGACGAGCAGGTGCGCCCGCAGCATCCGTTATGCGTGGAGCTGTTCCCCCGCCTGGCGCACCAGCATCTGCTGCTGCTGGCGGCGCTGTTCCATGATATCGCCAAGGGCCGCGGCGGCGATCATTCCCAACTGGGCGCCAAGGACGCGCTGGAATTCGCCGAGCTGCACGGCCTGCACTCGCGGGAAGCCCAACTGGTGTCCTGGCTGGTGCGTTACCACCTGGTGATGTCGGTCACGGCCCAGCGGCGGGACATCCAGGATCCGGACGTGCTGCGGGAATTTGCCGCCGAGGTGCAGACCGAAAGCCGGCTGCATTACCTGCTGTGCCTGACGGTGGCCGATATCTGCGCCACCAATGAAACCCTGTGGAACAGCTGGAAGCAAAGCCTGCTGCGCGAACTGTTTTTCGCCACCGAGAAACTCCTGCGCCGCGGCATGCAAAGCGCGCCGGATATGCGCGCCAGGATCCGCCATCACCGGATGCAGGCGCTGTCGCTGCTGCGCATGGAAAACATCGACGAGGAGGCGCTGCACGACATCTGGAACCGCTGCCGCGCGGATTATTTCCTGCGCCACTCGCCGAACCAGCTGGCCTGGCACGCCCGTCATCTGCTGCGCCACCATTCCAATGAACCGCTGGTGTTAATCAGCCCGCAGGCCACCCGCGGCGGCACCGAAATCTTTATCTGGAACCAGGATCGTCCTTATCTGTTCGCCGCCGTGACCGGCGAACTGGACCGGCGCAACCTGAGCGTGCACGACGCGCAGATTTTTACCAACCGCGACGGCATGGCGATGGATACCTTTGTGGTGCTGGAGCCGGACGGCAGCCCGCTGGCGCCGGATCGCCACCAGGTTATCGGCCAGGCGCTGCTGCAGACGCTGCAGCCGGGCAAATACCAGCACCCGCGCGTACGCCGCCCGTCGCCGAAGCTGCGGCATTTCAACGTCGCCACCTCGGTGGTGTTCCTGCCGACCCAGTCCGACAGGCGCAGCTACCTGGAACTGACGGCGCTCGATCAGCCGGGCCTGCTGGCGCGGGTGAGCGAGGTCTTTGTCGATTTAGGCGTATCGCTGCACGGCGCCCGGATTTCCACCATCGGCGAGCGGGTAGAGGATTTATTTATCCTGGCCGGCAGCGATCGGCGCGCGTTAAGCCCGGAAATCCAGCATGAACTGGAGCAACGCTTGACAGAGGCGCTCAACCCAAACGATAAAATATGATACAAGTAATAGGCGGACGGCAACGCCGCCGCGCTAAATTTATTTCATTCGACAAGACACGGGACACAGACAGGATGCAGCAATTACAACAGATCATTGAAAACGCCTTTGAGCGCCGCGCGGACATTACGCCGGCCACGGCCGACGGCGTCACCATCGATGCGGTGCAGCGGGTTATCAGCCAATTGGACAGCGGCGCGCTGCGCGTGGCGGAAAAAATCAATGGTGAATGGATCACCCATCAATGGCTGAAAAAAGCGGTATTGCTGTCATTTCGCATCAGTGACAACCAGGTCATGGAAGGCGCCGAAACGCGCTATTTCGATAAAGTGCCGATGAAATTCGCCGGCTACGACGCCGCGCGTTTCCAACGCGAGGGGTTTCGCGTCGTGCCGCCCGCCAGCGTGCGCCAGGGCGCGTTTATCGCCCGCAACACCGTGCTGATGCCGTCCTATGTGAATATCGGCGCCTATGTCGATGAAGGCACCATGGTCGATACCTGGGCGACCGTGGGATCATGCGCGCAGATCGGCAAGAACGTCCACCTGTCCGGCGGCGTCGGCATCGGCGGCGTGCTGGAGCCGCTGCAGGCCAACCCCACCATTATCGAGGACAACTGCTTTATCGGCGCGCGTTCGGAAGTGGTGGAAGGCGTGATCGTCGAGGAAGGCTCGGTGATTTCCATGGGCGTGTTTATCGGCCAGAGCACCAAGATCTATGACCGTGAAACCGGGGAAGTCCACTACGGCCGCGTGCCCGCCGGCTCGGTGGTGGTTTCCGGCAACCTGCCGTCGAAAGACGGAGGCTACAGTCTGTATTGCGCGGTGATCGTCAAGAAAGTCGACGCCAAAACCCGCGGCAAGGTCGGTATCAATGAGCTGTTGCGCACGATAGACTAATATCTTTAGTGGCGAAAGCGTTAGCCGCCCGGATATTTGGCTGCAAATTCAGCCGTTAATCACATTTTATGGCGCCTGAGGGCGTCATAATCATCCCGGAAACCCGGCATCACATACCAGAGGTAGCGCTATGTACGATAATCTTAAAAGCCTTGGCGTTAATCATCCGGACGATATCGACCGATACAGCCTGCGTCAGGAAGCCAATAACGACATTCTGAAAATTTATTTTCGGCGGGATAAAGGCGAGTTTTTTGCCAAGAGCGTTAAATTTAAATATCCCCGGCAGCGCAAGACCGTCGTTTCCGATAACGCTGCCGAGGGTTATCGGGAAATCAACGAGATCAGCCCAAACCTGCGCTATGTGATTGACGAGTTGGATCAGCTTTGCCTGCGCGACCAGACCGAGGTGGATTTAAAACATAAGATTCTGGAGGATTTGCGCCATCTGGAAAGCGTGGTATCCAATAAGATCGCCGAGATCGAATCCGATCTGGAAAAGCTGACCCGCAACAAATCCTAAACCCTGCGGGGCGCTTTCCCGTTAACGCAGGGTGTTCGACATAGGTGATAGCGGGACCGGCATGCCATGGGGCATTCCGGCGGCCTGGGAAGGCCGCGTCGACCCCATTGGCACGCGATCCCTTGAGGCCTGCCTTGGGTGCGGTGGCGGCGGGACTAGCGAGCCGTAGGGTACTCGCTCGGGCATGCCATGGGGTGCCTGGGTGTTAAGCCTTGATTAATTCGGCCCAGCTATTGACCCAGGGGCTGGAGACCACTTCCGGTTCCGGAT
Source organism: Acerihabitans arboris (assembly GCF_010131535.1). Lineage (GTDB taxonomy): Bacteria > Pseudomonadota > Gammaproteobacteria > Enterobacterales > Enterobacteriaceae > Acerihabitans > Acerihabitans arboris. Next base: position 86,634 of record NZ_WUBS01000019.1, on the reverse strand, counting down.
GCGCCGATGCATCGATTTCCAGCAGTTCCCCTATCCTGACGGCGCCCTGTTCCTGCAACAGCGCGTCAAACGTATGGCCTGCGCCGCAGAAATTATCATAGCTGCTGTCGCCCAGGGCTATCAGTCCATAGCGCAGCTCCGGCTGGTAACCGACGTGATCCTTCACCGCCTGGAACAGCGGCGCGATGGAGTCCGGGAAATTGCCCTGGCCGGTAGTGGAAGTGATGACCAGCACATAGTGGTGACGATAGTACTGCCAGGACTCCAGCGTGCCCTCGTCAAACAATTTCACCTCGTGGCCCTGTTCAGCCAGGATGGCTTCCGCTTCTTCGGCGACCAATAAGGCATTACCGTAAACGGTGCCGACAAAAATACCCACTTGGGCCATTGCTTTGACTCCCTTTTATTCGATAAGCAGAGAAGATGCCATATCCTGACCCGATGCCCCGGGAAACTCAACCCTTTCATATTCAGGGATAATACCCGTCCAGCCGAAGCGGATCATCAGATCCTGCCAGACCCGATCCCAGCTCGCGTTGATTTTTAACGCTTTACCGGTGACCGGATGGGTTAACTCCAGGCAGCTGGCGTGCAACATCAAACGCGCGCAGTCAAAAGTGCGGGCAAACCCGCGGTTCTGGCGCAAATCGCCGTGGGTGGAGTCGCCGATAAGCGGGTGGTGCAAATGGGACATATGGCGGCGCAGCTGGTGTTTGCGGCCGGTTTGCGGCAACAGTTCCATCAGGCTGTAGCGGGAGGTGGGGTAACGGCCAATAGCCACCGGCATTTCCACCCGGGCCAGCGCGCGGTAACGGCTTACCGCCGACTGCGGCGCTTTGTCCGGCTGGGCGAATTTGTCGGCTATCTTGTCCAGTTCCTGGGTCAGGGCATAATCAATCACGCCCTCGCCTTCCATATAACCGCGCGCCACCGCATGGTAGGTTTTCCTGACCTGATGCTGCTCGAACTGCCCGGATAAACTGCGCGCCACCTCGCTTGACAGCGCCAGCAACAGCACGCCCGAGGTGGGACGATCCAGGCGGTGGACGGTAAAGACATGTTGCCCCACCATGTCGCGCACCGTTTGCATCACCACCACTTTTTCCCGGCGATCCAGCCAGCTGCGGTGCACCAGCCACCCCGCCGGCTTATTGACCGCCACGATATATTCATCCTGGTAACATATTTCAATCATGCTGGATTTCCGGCGCCTTGGGGTGGGGATCCGGGTCGGGATCGATGTTAAGTAAGTCGTCAAGCCGCTGCAAAGCGCCGAGCAACCGCGTGGCGTGGGGCAACGCCTCTTCGAAATAGGGGGTGATGGCGAAGCGCCGCGGCAGCGCCGCCCGCTGGTCCAGCAGGGCATGCATTCGCGGCAGCAAAATCCATTGCAGCCACTGCTCGGGCCGCATGGTATCGATACAGAACGGCTCCGGACTGTCGAAGGCGTCCCGCGCCGGCGGCAGCGGCTGCCAAATCGATAACGCGCGCATCGCCTGTTCGACATCAAACAGCCGTTGGCGAACCTGTTGGTGGAATTCCATCGTATGCTCCCCGCTGAAGGCTTGCTGCGCCCGGTTTTACAAAACGGCAAAGCATAGCACCGAACCCTGCCCGGGGCTAATTATGACATATCCCGCCATCGGGGGTTTTACCCATAATGGGATCGGCGGCCGGCGCGGGGCGATGGAGCGGCATGGCATGGCGCGGAAAAGAAAAGGGGGTACTGTAGCTACAGTACCCCCGGTTCGTTTATAGCAATCCCGCTATTGTTGTGCTCCCTGCATTCATCCATGATAAGCGTTATATTCACGATAACTTTGCAACACTCCGTGTCGGCAATCTCCGTCCTTGAAAGCCGCCTACGTTGTCTAACGTATTTCCATCAGGCATTCCCGCCCCGCTGGTGATCCCTGACCCGCTCACATTCTCCATCCTGGAGGTGTCCCGATCATCATCCTGAATCGTCCGGGCCTCTTCATGAAGCCATCCCTGTTACAGTTCATCCTGAACCCTTCCCTATGTCCGGCCCGGCACGACCGGCGTTTGCCGCGTCCCGAACCGAATGGTAAGATCGCTTAATCGAACCGCTTATACAAGACGGTTACTGCTTATAGTAAACATTGTTTACTGCCGCACTGTTAATTATGTTAATTAATCTATTGATTAAATTAGTTTAATTTCGATTATTAGCGAAAAATAAACATGAAATACTAGCATTATCTCACAAGCAATGTGCGAGATCTCTTACAAGCTTTTCAACGAATTCGCCAGAGTTTTTCATGTTACACAGGGATCCAGCAGCGATAAGAAGTCTTGGAGGCTGGGCGCCAGGACGCTACGTTTTTTACGGCCGACCTCCTCGAGCAGGATTTCGCCGGTGAGGTTGGACAGTGAAATCAGGCTCAGTTCGGAGTCGGTGGTGGCGATAAACAGGGTGGGCGGCAGCTTAAGCCTTTTTTGCATCAGCAGGTGGCCGATTAAATTCTCCTGGATGCGCACCCCGTCCGGCTCGCTCCAGACCTGCAGCAGCTCAAGGGATTGTCCCTGGAAACGGGCGGACATATCGCCGGCAAGCTGGCTACAGTAAAACGCCCAGGCCGCCGGTTGCAATTGCAAGTCCATCGCCCGTTCGACGCCCGCGAGCGTCAATGCCTCCACCGGCTGGCGGGGTTGCCAGAATACCTGATGATCGTCCTCGCCGACGACGCAGGGCGAAGGAACGCCAAACAACGCCCGGCTGGCGGGCGCATGGCCGGTGAGAGACTGCCAGTGGTGCTGATAACGGCGGGTAAAATCCTCTAGTGCCCGTGACACTTGGTAATCCATATTCTCTCTCATCTTACGACTCTCTACGTTACACTAAGCCCATTGCAATACGGAACATTTAGGTTGATACAATATGTCCATTAACGAAGATCGCCGCACCCTGGACCACTTGACGCTGGGCAAACCCACCGCCTATCACGACAGCTACGACGCCACGCTGCTGCAGGCGGTGCCGCGCTCGCTCAACCGCGATCCGCTGGGCATCACTTCCGCCGCGGACACGCGGGCGCTGCCGTTTCACGGCGCCGATATCTGGACGCTGTACGAGCTGTCATGGCTCAATGAAAAAGGCTTGCCCCAGGTGGCGGTGGGCGAAGTCAGCCTGGATGCCAAAAGCCTTAACCTGATTGAATCCAAGAGCTTTAAACTCTATCTTAACAGCTTCAATCAAACCCGGTTTGCCGACTGGGCCACGGTGCGGGAAATATTAATCCGCGATCTCGCCCGCTGCGCCGCGGGCGAGGTGGACGTAACGCTGTTCAGGCTCGGTGAGCTGACCCAGCAACCGATTGTCGATTTTGCCGGCGAGTGCATTGATGAGCAAGACATCAGTATCGATGAATATGCCTTCAGCGCCGATTGGCTGAGACATGCCGTCGGGGATAACGCCGGCAATCACCCCGCCGTCAGCGAAACCCTGGTCAGCCATGTGCTGAAATCCAACTGCCTGATTACCCACCAGCCCGACTGGGGATCCATACAAATCAGCTACCATGGCCCGCGTATCGATCGCGAAGCCCTGCTGCGCTACCTGGTGTCGTTCCGCCAGCATAATGAATTCCACGAGCAGTGCGTGGAACGGATTTACACCGACCTGATGCGTTTTTGCCGGCCCGAACGCTTATCGGTTTACGCGCGTTATACCCGGCGCGGCGGGCTGGACATTAACCCCTGGCGCAGCAATACCGATTTTGCGCCGGTCAAAAGTCGCCTGGCGCGGCAATAATGCGCGCGGGCGCGCAACTCAGGCGTATTTCGTCACGGCCGGTTGGTAAAACCGCCCTGGCATTATTATTGTTAACTTAACAACAAAGAAGCGAACGCGGCGCCACCGGGCGCATCGGTGGCCAGTTCGACTGTCTAATGTTTTTGTGCCGAGTCGCACAACAAGGAGTTATATTGATTACCCATATCAGCCCCCTTGGCTCAATGGATTTATTGTCGCAACTTGAAGTCGATATGCTCAAGCGTACCGCCAGCAGCGATCTTTACCGGCTGTATCGCAACTGCTCGCTGGCCGTGCTCAATTCCGGCAGCCAGACCGACAGCAGCAAGGAGCTGCTGGCCCGCTACCAGGATTTCGAAATCAACGTGCTGCGCCGCGAGCGCGGCGTCAAGCTCGAGCTGGTCAACCCGCCTGGGGAAGCTTTTGTCGACGGCCGCCTTATCCGCTCGCTGCAGGCCAACCTGTTCGCGGTGCTGCGCGATATCCTGTTCGTCAGCGGCCAGATTGTCAGCGCCGGCCATCACCAGCGCCTTAACCTGCAAAACCCGGCTCATATCACCAACCTGGTGTTTTCCATCATGCGCAACGCCCGCGGCCTGCACGTGGGCGAGGCGCCGAACATGATTGTCTGCTGGGGCGGGCATTCCATCAACGAAACCGAATATCTCTATGCGCGCAATGTCGGCAGCCAGCTGGGCCTGCGCGAGCTGAATATCTGCACCGGCTGCGGACCGGGCGCCATGGAGGCGCCGATGAAAGGCGCGGCGGTGGGCCATGCCCAGCAGCGCTACAAGGAAGGACGGTTTATCGGCATGACCGAACCGTCGATTATCGCCGCCGAACCGCCGAACCCGCTGGTCAATGAACTGATTATCATGCCGGATATCGAAAAACGCCTCGAGGCCTTCGTGCGTATCGGCCATGGGATCATCATCTTCCCCGGCGGCGTCGGCACCGCCGAAGAGCTGCTTTACCTGCTGGGCATCATGATGAACCCGGAGAATAAAAATCAGGTACTGCCGCTGATCCTGACCGGTCCCGGCATCAGCGCCGATTATTTTCGCGTGCTGGACGAGTTTATTGTCAGCACGCTGGGCGAGCAGGCCCGCAGGTATTACACCATCATTATCGACGATGCCGCCGAAGTGGCCCGGCGCATGAAAAAAGCGATGCCGGAAGTTAAGGAGAACCGCCGCAATACCGGCGACGCCTACAGCTTCAACTGGTCGCTGCGCATCGCGCCGGACCTGCAGCATCCGTTTGACCCGACGCACGAGAATATGGCCAACCTGAACCTGCATCGCGACCAGCCGGCGGAACTGCTGGCCTCGGCGCTGCGCCGGGCCTTTTCCGGCATTGTGTCCGGCAACGTCAAGGAAAACGGTATCCGTCTTATCGAACAGTACGGGCCCTACAGGCTGCATGGCGACCCGGCCATCATGAAACGCATGGATACCCTGCTGCAGGGTTTTGTCGCCCAGCACCGGATGAAGCTGCCCGGCAGCGCCTATATCCCCTGCTACGAGATATGTATATAATCCCGCGTCCCACCACCCGGCACGGGCAGCACCACGGCTTGCCGGCGCAGGCCCCGCCGCCGCGCCGGTAAATTATCAGGACGGTATGCCATGTCGGTTCACTTATTGATTGTCGATGCGTTAAACCTGATTCGCCGCATCCACGCGGTGCAGGGCGCGTCATGCGCTCCCGCCTGCGGCCATGCGTTGCACCAATTGCTCATGCACAGCGAACCGACCCACGCGGTGGCGGTATTTGACGACGACGAGCGCCACGACAGCTGGCGCCATCAGCGCCTGCCGGGATATAAGGGCGGGCGTTCACCGATGCCCGACGATCTGCACGCCCTGCTGCCGGTTATCAAGCAATCCTTTGCCCAGGCGGGGGTGCCGAGCTGGCAGTTGGCGGGCTACGAGGCGGACGATATCGCGGCGACGCTGGCGCGCAAGGTGGCCGTTGCCGGCCATCGCGTGACGCTGGTTTCCACCGACAAGGGATATTGCCAGCTGTTGTCGCCGTCGATTCAAATTCGCGATTACTTCCAGAAGCGCTGGCTGGATTTGCCGTTTGTGACCAACACCTTCGGCGTCCAGCCGCAGCAGCTTACCGATTATTGGGGCCTGGCCGGCATCAGCGGCAGTAAAATCCCGGGCGTCACCGGCATCGGTCCAAAAACCGCCGCCCAGCTTATCGGCCAGGCCGGATCGTTAACCGCGCTGTACCAGCAGTTGGATCAGGTGGGCAAGTGGCGCGCCCGGCTGGAGCAGCAGCGGGAAATGGCGTTTATCTGCCAGCAGGTGGCGACGCTTGATACCGGCATCCACCTGGCTGGAAATTTGCAGCAATTAAGATTGCCCGCGGCCGGTTGATGCGCACCGGCAAGCGTCGGTGGGTCGGTGGAAATACAGTCCCGCTTTATTATGTATTAAGGTTCGCTGGTACCAGCGTATCAGGCCTGAAAATAGTATACGGGCTAAAACGGGCCGCAACGGTCATCCGTTCCCAATTGTTCTTTGTGATTAAACCCACCCATTAAAAAAGATAACTCACCGGTTCATTATAAAACGCGATAATAATTAATAGGGCATTTTCAGGTCGAATAATACCATCCAGACAGAATGTATTATTTAACAAAAATAACAATACTAACCTATTAATGGCAGTTATTAATCTCCGCATTGCGCAGCCAGAGAATAATAGCGTTGGAAACACCTTATTATTCATTAAAACATTTTATAATCAGAGAGTATTTATCGGCATCCTGCGGGTATGGAAGGATAGATCAAAATAGCGGGTTAAAGCCTTAACGGCTTTGCCGCCGAACGATAATGATGATATCGATCGGCGGCCAGGACTAGCGTTCGTCCCGTCGTCCCGGCACCGCGCTCCAGAACCGGCGGATATGCACCGTCACTTCTTCGCGATCGTGGTAAAGCTGCTTGGCATGCACCTCGGAGTGAATATCGTTTTCCTTCAGGGCGTCCCGCAGCAGCGCCAGGTTTTGGCTGACTTCCTCATAGCGTTTTTTCATCGGCAGCTTGAGGTTGATGATGGCCTCGCGACACCAGCCCTTAACCACCCAATCGGCGGCCAGCTGCGCCACCCGCGCCGGTTTTTCCACCATGTCGCATACCAACCAGTACACGTTGTTGCGCGGCGGCTCGAACCGGAATCCGTCCTCGCGATGATGGATCACCTGCCCTGTCGCCATCAGGCTTTCGGCCATGGTGCCGTTGTCCACCGCGTGCACCATCATGCTGCGCTGTACCAGTTGATAGGTCCAGCCGCCGGGGCAGGCGCCCAAATCCACCGCGTACATGCCGCTGCCCAACCGTTCATCCCATTCATCGCGGGGGATAAAGACATGGAAGGCTTCCTCTAGTTTCAGGGTTGAACGGCTGGGCGCCTCGGACGGGAACTTCAGGCGCGGGATACCCATATAAAACGGCGAATTGTTATTGCTATAGGAATAACCGACATAACAGCAGCCGGGCGCAATAAAGAATACGTGGATAACCGGACGGAACGGTTCTTCGCGCACGGCGAGAATTTTCTGCGCGCGCAGCGCTCCGCGCAGCGGCACGGTAAATTTACGGCAGAACTTCATCAGCTCTTTGCTTTCATTGGTATCCGGCACTTCCACCCGCAAATCGCCGGCGCCTTTAACCGCGCCGGTCAGCATGCCGACTATCGGCGTGATGCGGTCGTCCATCGGCAAATCGCGCAGCAGTTCCCCGGTCAGCAGCATCTGCCGGGCAAAGATTAAGTCGGAAAACGGCAGTTCGCGGATCAGGCGGTCGGCTTCCTCATGCTGATAGCATTCGAAAATAACGTAGCCGCTGTTATCCTTGACCCGCACAAAACCATAAATTTCCAGCGCGCCGGCTTTTTCGGTAATCTCCGACGCACACTCTTTTTCAAATCCTGGTCGGCAATATAAAATGACTTTATTCACGGCGATCGGCCTTCTTTTTCAGACGCAATGCGCCAATTAACATTAAAATCCATCCCGCCAGAAAGCAGGCTCCGCCTATCGGCGTGATATAGACCCACAGGCGTAAATGCGAAAGCGCCAGGCAGTAGAGGCTGCCGCTGAACAAAACGATGCCGATGGCGAGCAGCGCCCCGCTCCAGTAAAACCATACGCTGGCGTTACGCTGCATGGCGACCGCCAGCGCCATCACGGCCAGGGTGTGAAATCCTTGATATTCCAGGCCGGTTTTCAGCCAGGCCAGCTCCAGCTCGCCCAGCGTCTGGCTAAGGAGATGGGCGCCGAAAGCGCCGAGGGCGACATAGATTAAACCACTGACGGCGGCAAATACCAACATAGCGCGACTACGCATCTTGTTAATCCTGATTATGACGTTGTTATTGTGATAGTTATTCGGATTCAACCGTATGACCGTTATTATAACGGAAACGGAATTTCTCTTGCTCGCTGGCCGCGCGCCCGATGATCCATTGCCGAAAGGCGGCTATTTTACCCACTTCCGCCTGGCTGTCATGACAAACCAGATAAAAAGCGTTTTTACTCACCAATACATCATTAAACGGACAGGCCAGCCTGCCCGCTTCGATTTCCGTCTGCGCCATGACATTATTGGCTAACGCGACGCCCTGCCCATGGATAGCCGCCTGCAAAACCATGGCGCTGTGGCTGAAAATCGGTCCCTGCTGCACATTGATATGATTCAAACCCAACTGCCGGGTATATGCCTGCCAATCCCGGCGCGACGCGTCATGCAACAGGGTATGATGAGCTAAATCCTCCGGTGTCTTCAGCGGATGCGCCCCACTCAGCAGCGCGGGCGCGCAGACCGGCAATAAATACTCCGCATAGAGTTTTTCCACCCGCAGGCCGGGCCAGTTGCCGCGCCCGTAAAAGATGCCGACGTCAACGTCATCGGCCAGTTTATCCTCTTCACGATCTACCGCCTGGATCAGTACGTCAATACCCGGCCATGCGGAGTTAAAACTGGATAAACGCGGCACCAGCCACTGGATGGCGAAACTGGGCAACAGGCTGACGGTTAACGCGCCCTTGGCGCTGCGTGACTGCAGCCGGCGCGTGGCGTCGACGAGGGACGAGAAAATTTCCTTGATATCCAGATAGTAGCTCTGTCCCTCTTCGGTTAGCAGCAGGGATCGGTTGCGACGGCGAAACAGTTTTAGCCCAAGGAAATCTTCCAGGGATTTAATCTGGTGGCTGACGGCTGCCTGGGTAACAAACAGCTCCTCGGCCGCCTTGGTAAAGCTTAGATGACGTGCGGCCGCATCGAACACCCGTAGGGCATTCAGCGGCGGTAAGCGTTTAGACATGAGCAGGACACTTTTCTCTACCGATGGAGGGCAAGATGAGCACGAATGCTTAACCTATTAGTTTTTTTTATCCGAGGCATTATAATTTGTCCGTTGTGGATGCACCAGCAAATACCTATAGTAATGCTCTCGCGCGCGGGCCGGAACGAAAAGCGGGTTTGGATTTTGCGATTCAGACGTGCTTTTGGCCTGTGGTGTGATGTTGTGTTTGCCAATTTTGACCTTGTCTTAAGGTCTGTAGCTTTTTGCGGTAGCCTGATGCGGTTATTTGAAACAGAGGCGCTGCAGCTGTACTTTTTCAGCCTTACTGAACATTTCTCTGTCTGTCCAAAAAGCGAAATATGCAGCACCGCGTAAAGCGGTGCTTTTTTATGCGTTTAAATAACTGGGGCGTTTATTGCGCTTCCATCATTTCTTTTACATCGGAACGGTTGATCTGCTGTTCGGTTCCGTTCGCGTCTTTATAGCCGATCATGCCGGTTTCATCATCGACCTTCGGTTTTCCGGAAGTCATGATGGTCCGCCCGTCGTTGGTATGCAAAACATAATTACTTGAGCATGCGCTCAATGTCAGGGCAATCAGAAAGGCGGATATCACTGCGGCTGTTTTCTTCATTTTTGACTCCTTGCAGATATAAACTTGCAGATTGAATTTTTATATTGGGCTTGCGGGGAAGCAGGTATTTTTCCTGCCTAATGCTAGTTAGCTTAACAAGCATTCCCGTTTTTTCCACAAAATGGCAGTAAATCCTGTTACTTATCCCCTTAACACGGCGATAATAGGATAAGTCTGTAACGGTATTTCGTTAAACAGAGTATATGAGGGGATCCATGACCGAATTTGACTGCGCCGCTTTCCGGCGTCATTTCCCGGCGCTAAATAACGACTGGGTTTATCTGGACAGCGCCGCCACCGCTCTCAAGCCCAACGCGGTCATCGATGCCACCGACGCCTTTTATCGCCATGGCACCGGCAATGTCCACCGCGGCCAATACCCCGGCGCCATCTCGCTGACCGCCCGTTATGAACAGGCACGGATCGACACGGCCGTCTGGATAAATGCCCCGGCCGCCGCCATCGTCTGGACCCGGGGCACCACCGAGGCGATTAACCTGGTGGCGCAAAGCTATGCCCGGCCCCGCCTGCGGCCGGGAGACGAAATCCTGGTCAGCGAAGCCGAGCACCATGCCAACCTGGTTCCCTGGCTGATGGCGGCGCAGCAAACCGGCGCCCGGGTGATCAGGTGGCCGCTCGGGGACGATCTGTTGCCGGACCTGGCGCAGTTGGAAAGATTGATGAACGGCAACACGCGCATCGTGGCGTTAACCCAGATGTCGAACGTCACCGGCGGCTGTCCGGATCTGGCCGCCGTCATAGCCAGGATCCGTCGCTACCCGCAGGCGGCAATCATGCTGGACGGCGCGCAGGGCGCGGTGCACCGCCCCATGGATGTGCAGGACGCGGATATTGATTTCTACGCCTTTTCCGGCCATAAACTCTATGGCCCGACCGGTATCGGCGTGCTCTACGGCAAACCGGCGCTGCTCGAACAGATGCCGCCCTGGCAGGGAGGCGGCAAGATGCTGACCGGGGCTGGTTTCGACGGCTTCCTTCCCCAGGCGGTACCGATGCGCTTTGAGGCCGGCACGCCCAATATCGCCGGGGTACTGGGGTTAAGCGCCGCCCTGGACTGGCTGCGCACGCAAGACCTGGGCGCGGCGGAGCGTTACAGCGCGGGGCTGGCCCGGCTGGCGGCGGAGCGCCTGTCGGCGCTGCCGGGGTTTCGCGCGTTTCACGCGCCGGGGTCCAGCCTGTTATCCTTTATATTTAGCGGCATTCACCATCAGGATATCGCCATGATCCTGGCGCAGGACGGCATATCCCTGCGCGCCGGGCAGCATTGCGCCCAGCCGCTGATGGCGGCATTGGGCGTATCCGGCACCCTGCGCGCCTCTTTTGCGCCCTATAATACCCGCCAGGATGTCGACCGGCTGGTGGCGGCGGTTGAAAAAGCCTTATCCCTGCTGCGGGATTGACTCCTGATTTGGATGGATTGATGACAGAAACATTAACCGGCGACCATCCCTTCGGTCGTGAGCTCGATATGCGGGAATTAGCGCGGCGCTTTGCCGGCTGCCGGCAGTGGGAAGATCGCCTGCGGCAGATAATCATGCTGGCCAAGGCGCTGCCGGCGCTGCCGGAAGCGCTGAAAACGCCGGAATCGTTGTTGACCGGCTGCGAGAACCGGGTCTGGCTCGGTTATCAAAGGCTAAGCGACGGCACGCTGCATTTTTTTGCCGACAGCGACGGGCGCATCGTCAAGGGGCTGCTGGCCATCGTACTGGCCGGTGTCGAAGGCAAAACCCCGCAACAATTATATCTGCGGGATCCACTGGCGCCGTTCGACGATCTGGGGCTGCGCGCCGAACTCAGCGTCAGCCGCGCCAGCGGGCTGGCGGCGATTGCCGGACGGATTAACGCTATTGTCGCGGCATCCAACGCTGAATGAAACCGGGGGCCGGGCACCTATGCGCCCGAGCTCAGAGGCTGTCTTCCTGTGCTTGCGCGGCAGCTTACGCCGCAGCTTTCACCTGCCGCTTGCGCCCGCCATTTCGCCGGCCAACAGCGCATGCCGCTAATCACGCGCGGCGTTTAACGCCGTTAGCGCGTCGTCGGCGCTGGCGGGATCGCGCCGGGCTGGCGGGGCGCCCTGCCGGGCCGCCCTGGCGAGCATCTTTTTCAGCGCGTGGGATACGGCGATAAAACCGAAGCTGGCGGTGACCATGGTCGCCGCGCCGAATCCCGAGGCGCAATCCATGCGCTTAGGTCCTTCAGCGGTGGAAGGCGACGCGCAGACCGACCCGTCCGGCTGCGGGTAAACCAAATGTTCGGTGGAATAAACGCAGTCGATCCCTAATTTGCCCTTACTGTTTTTTACCACGTTAAAATCATGCTTTAGCCGCTCGCGCAATTTTGCCGCCAGCGGGTCCTGAATGGTTTTCGCCAGATCGGCCACCGCGATGCGGGTAGGATCGATTTGACCGCCGGCGCCGCCGACGGTCACCACCGGTATCTTGTAGCGTCGGCAATACGAGAGCAACGCCGCTTTCGGCCGCACGCTGTCGATGGCGTCGATGACGTAATCGAAACCGCGATCCAGCAGGGCCGCGACGTTATCGGCATTGATAAAATCATCCACGCAGGTCACCACGCACTCCGGATTGATCGAGGCGATGCGCGCGGCCATCACCTCGGTTTTCGGCTGACCCACCTGCTCGCGCAGCGCGTGGATCTGGCGGTTGGTGTTGGTGACGCAGACATCATCCATATCAATAAGCGTTATGGCGCCGATGCCGGTGCGCGCCAGCGCCTCCGCCGCCCACGATCCCACCCCGCCGATGCCTATCACGCAAATATGGGCACGATAAAACACCTCAAGCGCCTGCCGGCCGTATAACCGGGCGGTGCCGCCGAAACGCTGCAGGTATGCGTCTGAATAATGCCCGTTCATCTTGCTAACCTTGTTGAATTCGCCAACATCCACTAATTGTCGTAGGTCACCTGCACCTGCCCGGTACCGGTTTGGGTTGTCATGCCGCTGCCCGCGATTAACGGGCCGTTGTCCTGCATCCCTTTCAGTACCCAGACCCGGCCATAGTGGTTGTAATAACCCGCCGCATGGCCGGCATCGGGACCGATGCCCTGGTAGATATCAAAATGCTGTCCTTTAATGGCGCCGCCCACGTCCAGGGCCACCATCAGGCGCATCTCATATTTGCCGGTAAATTTACCGGCGTTGTCCAGCAGCGGCACTTCCGCCAGCAGAGTGGTGCCGGCCGGTATCAGCGAGCGGTCCGACGCCACCGACGCCTTGGCCACCAACGGCACGGCGCTGGCGCCTTTTACCGGCGCAAAAGGCACCGGTTTGAAGAATACATAAGATGGATTCTCCTCGAGCAGTTCGCGTACCTGCGCCTCGCTGTGGCCGGAAGCCCACTGCCGGATCGCCTGCATCGACATATCCTCGCGCGCCACGTCGCCCCGATCGATAAGTATTTTACCAATGCTGCGATAGGGATGACCGTTTTTGCCGCCGTAGCCAAAGAAGGTCATCGGCCTGCCGTCGCCGTAATCGACATAGCCGCTGCCCTGGACTTCCATCATGAAATTATCCATCAGCGAATTGCTGTAGCCGATGGCCAGGTTGCGGCCCTCAAGGGCGCCGGCGTTGATGGCCGCCCGATCGGGCAGACGGTTCTTGCCCCGGGGCGGCATGCGGTACAGCGGATACTGGAACTCGCCCTGGCGGGTGTAGCGGGCCTCTATCACCGGGGTATAATAGCCGGTGAACTGCACGTTGCCGTAATTATCCACCCCTTCCATCTGGTAGGCCTTGATACCGAACTGGCTAAGCTGCCGGGTATCGGCTCCCGCCATGGCCCAGCGCTTGACGGCGTTGAAATTGCCGCTGTTGCGGCCGTAGAGTCCCGCCGCGGCATATTGCGTTTCGGTTACCTGATCGGCGTAATCCTTGGCGTTGACCGGCCGGCCCTTGGCATTGGGTTCATTCACCAGCCCGAACGGCTGGGTAAGAAGACCATCTTTATATTGTTGTCCGCGATCGGTGGGCCGCGACGAACATCCGGCCAGAATGGCGAGAATCAGGCCAATGAAAAGATAGTGTGCCCATTGTTTGTTCATAAAGTTCTCATGCCGGTTCCATTTGCCTAAGTATCAACGGCGAACGATAGCAAAGGCGGTTCAATAGATAAATGTATTATTGCAAAAACAACCGCCTGTTTTGATTATAAAACAGGCAAAAAAACGCCTCTTTAAACAAAAATCATGATAGTAGGCGATTAATCACAAAAAGGGGTTGCATCAGATGCTGTCCGGAGTATAGTGCGCTTCCACGGACGCGGGGTGGAGCAGCCTGGTAGCTCGTCGGGCTCATAACCCGAAGGTCGTCGGTTCAAATCCGGCCCCCGCAACCAATTAAGCAGTAAAAACGATGTAAAAAGAAAAGAATTAAAAAAAACAGTAAATGAAGCAAGCATCTGACTGCTCACAGATGTAGTATATCGGACGCGGGGTGGAGCAGCCTGGTAGCTCGTCGGGCTCATAACCCGAAGGTCGTCGGTTCAAATCCGGCCCCCGCAACCACTTCTTGAAAGCCGACAGGCTAAAGCGCTTAACCCACTCTACGGTGGGTTTTTTGTTATCCGTCTCCCGCAAAACGATTTCACTCACCGGCTCGATATGACCCCACCCGATGCAAAGTAGGCCTTGATACCCGCCAGGATGGATTGGGCCACCTGCTGCTGGAAATGCGGGGTGCGCAAACGCCGCTCCTCTTCCACATTACTGATAAACGCCGTCTCCACCAGGATCGAGGGGATGTCGGGCGCCTTGAGCACGGCAAAACCGGCCTGATCCACGCTGCGTTTATGCAAATGCGCCACCTTGCCCAGATGATTCAACACCGCCCCGCCAAACTTCAGGCTATCGTTGACGGTGGCGGTCTGCACCAAATCGAACAACGTATGATCCAGGTAGCGGTCGCCGCTCTTGCTTACCCCGCCGATATCATCGGCGGCGTTCTGGGTTTGCGCCAGGAAACGGGCGGCCGCGCTGGTCGCCCCTTTGGTGGACAAGGCAAAGACCGACGCGCCCCGGGCCGCGCGGTTGGTAAACGCGTCGGCATGGATGGAGATAAACAGGTCGGCACGCTGTTTACGGGCCTTGGCCACCCGCACCTTCAGCGGTATAAAGACATCTTCGTTGCGCGTCATATAGACCTTCATATTCGGCTCGCGGTCAATAAGCCCGCGCAGATGGCGGGCAATCTTCAGCACCACATCCTTTTCGCGGGTACGAAATTTGCCGATGGCGCCCGGGTCCTCCCCGCCGTGGCCGGGATCGAGCATAATGATAATCGGCCGGTCGCGGCCGGCTTTACCGGCCCGCGGCGCTTGTGATTCGGGCGGCAGGCTGCGCGCCAGATCGCCCTGGTTATAATCCTCCAGCAGCGCCAGCAGGGGATCGTCCTGCAGTGCGGAACGGCTGCCGGCCAGCGGGTAAAGATCCATGACCAGGCGGTTTTTAAATCCGGCCACCGGCGGCAGTTCCAGGAAGCGCGCCGCCACCGGCTGCTTAAGGTCGATAACCAGCCTGGCGGTATGGTTATCAAACTGGCCGGCCCGTACCCGGCCGATATAGGGATCCTGCGCCTTTACCAGCTGGCCGACGCCGTTAAGCACCGAATTGAGCCGTGTGCCCTGGATATCCACCACCAGCCGGTCCGGGTTACCCAGGGTAAAATGGCGATATTGCAGCGGCGCATGGGATTCGAGGGTCATACGGGTATAACTGGCGGCGGGCCAGATGCGCACGGCCAGCACCAGCGGCGGCGCCGCCGTTCCGATCCGGCTGAGACTCAACAGCCAGGCGGCCGCGGCTCCCTGCAGCAGCCGGCGGCGACCCGTATGATAATGTGAATCCGACATGTCCCCTCTGCGTAAAAGCTAATATAATGAAAAAACAGTCATTTTTTGTTAATGGCGAAAACTTTAGCGAATCCGCCGGTGTCTGTCATCCCAAAAAGGCTCTATGCTTAGTGCTTCGGGGTTTATTTTCGATTCTTTACAATGAAAAATGACGGAAATTGCTGCTTGCCATCGCTACATTAATAGAATAAAAATACACAAAATCAGAATAATCATTCACAGAGGATTTGCCGTGAAGGAACGTAGTACTGAACTGGTCCAAGGCTTTCGTCACTCAGTTCCCTATATCAATGCGCATCGAGGCAAGACGTTTGTCGTCATGTTGGGCGGCGAGGCCATCGAACATGAAAACTTCGCCAACATCGTTAATGATATCGGCCTCCTTCACAGCCTGGGCATCCGCCTGGTGCTGGTCTACGGCGCGCGGCCGCAGATCGATGCCAACCTGTCGGTGCATCATCTGGAGCCGATTTATCATAAGAATACCCGCGTTACCGACGCGCCGACGCTGGAACTGGTCAAGCAGGCCGCCGGCCTGCTGCAGCTGGATATTACCGCGCGGCTGTCCATGAGCCTGAACAATACCCCGCTGCAGGGCGCGCATATTAATGTGGTCAGCGGCAATTTTATTATCGCCCAGCCGCTCGGGGTCGATGACGGCGTGGACTATTGCCACAGCGGACGCATTCGCCGTATCGACGACGAGGCCATCCATCGCCAGCTGGACAGCGGCGCTATTGTCTTGCTCGGACCGGTGGCGGTATCGGTTACCGGCGAGAGTTTTAACCTGACCTCGGAAGAAGTGGCCACCCAGCTGGCGATAAAACTGAAGGCGGAAAAAATCATCGGTTTTTGTTCGTCGCAGGGAGTGTTTGACGATAAGGGTGAGATTATTTCCGAACTGTTTCCTAACGAAGCCCAGCTGCGCATCGACGCGTTGGAAAAAAAAGGCGACTACCATTCCGGCACGGTACGGTTTTTACGCGGCGCAGTGAAAGCCTGCCGCAGCGGCGTGCGCCGGTGCCACCTGATAAGCTATCAGGATGACGGCGCGCTGGTGCAGGAATTGTTCTCCCGCGAAGGCATCGGCACCCAGATCGTCATGGAAAGCGCAGAGCAGGTCAGGCGCGCGACCATCAACGATATCGGCGGCATCCTGGAGCTGATACGCCCGCTGGAGCAGCAGGGCATTCTGGTGCGCCGCTCGCGTGAGCAGTTGGAGATGGAGATCGACAAATTCACCATTATCGAACGGGATAACCTGACCATTGCCTGCGCCGCGCTGTATCCGTTCCCCGAGGAGCAGTTGGGCGAGATGGCCTGCGTGGCGGTGCATCCCGATTACCGCAGTTCCTCGCGTGGGGAAATGCTGTTACAGCGCATTACCCAGCAGGCGCGCCAGATGGGGTTGAAGAAGCTGTTTGTCCTGACCACGCGCAGCATCCACTGGTTCCAGGAGCGCGGATTTACCCCGGCGGAAGTGGAAGTGCTGCCGCAGCAAAAGCAGGCGTTGTATAACTACCACCGCCGTTCCAAAATATTGGTGGCGGATCTTACCGGGCAATGACCGTCCCGCGCCGTCGGGCGGGCGGCTTATCCCTTCAGCAGCAGATCCTTTAGGCCGCTGCGCCGCTCGGTCGGCGTGGCGATGGCCTGGCTGAGCACGTCATCGTTGGCATACACCGACAGCCGCTGGCGGGCGCGGGTGATCGCCGTATAGACCAGTTCGCGGGTTAATACCGGCAGGAACTGGTTGGGCAGCACCAGCGCCGTATGGGTAAACTCCGACCCCTGGGATTTATGCACCGTCATGGCGAACGCCGTTTCATGGTCGGGCAGGCGGCTTAAGGGAACGGCCTTAATGGTGCCGTCAGGCAACGGAAAGCAGACCCGCAGCTCGGACTGCCCATTAAGCAGCATAATGCCTATATCGCCGTTATACAGCCCTAGCGCCGGCGCATTACGGGTGATCATCAGGGGTCGCCCCGCATATCCCCGCGCGGAGGCATCGGCCGGGCGCTTAACCAGCCCCGCCTGGGCCAGCGCATGTTCAATACGCGCGTTCAGGCCGGCGACGCCAAAAGGCCCCTCGCGCAGCGCGCACAGCAGGCGGTACTGGTTAAAGGCCGTTAAAATCGCGACTGGCCCGGCGCCGGCCCGCACCAGCAGGAGATACTGCCGGTAGCCCGCCACGCAGCCGGCCAGCAGCCGCAGATAGTCATCACCGTCGCGCACCGGCGCGTAGTCCACGTCAGCCTCTTTCGCCGCCTTCAGCAACGCCAGCGTGCCCGGACTGTCGCCGCGGTTGACGGCATCGGCCAGCCGGCCGATGCCCGAACTGTCGTCAAAACGGTAGCTTTTACGCAGCAGGCACAGGCTGTCCCCCGCCGCGTGCCCGGGCACGGGGGTGCCCGCCGGCAGGTCGCAGCCGGTCAAGCGCCGCAGCTGGGCATTGCGTTCCGGGCTGTAGCCGTTTTCCGCGTAAAAACAGATATCCCCCAGCACCGCCCCCGCCTCCACCGACGCCAGCTGGCAGCGATCGCCTAAAAAAATCACCTTCGCCCGCGGCGGCAGCGCGGCGATCAGGCTGGCCATCATCGGCAAATCGACCATCGAGGCTTCATCGATAATCAGAATATCCACATGCAGCTGATTGCCCTGATGATAACGCATGCGTTGGCTGTTGGGCTGCGCGCCCAGCAGACGGTGCAGCGTCACGGCCTCCGCCGGAAACAGCCGCCGCTGCCGCTCGTCAAGCCCGAGCGCCGCCAGCGCCGCGCCGAGGGATTCGCTCAGGCGCGCCGCCGCTTTACCGGTCGGCGCCGCCATCTGGATACGCAGGCGGGCATCCCCGCCCAGCACCACCATGGCGGCCAGCAGCTTCGCCACCGTCGAGGTCTTGCCGGTGCCCGGGCCGCCGGAAATCAGCGCCACCTGATGGGTGATGGCCACCGCCGCCGCGACCTTTTGCCAATCCACCTCATTGCCGGCGGTGGGGAAAAAACGCTCCAGCACCTGGCTGATAAGCGCTTCATCCCCCACCGGCTGTGGCCGGACGTCGTTAAAAAAATCGGCCACCCGCCGTTCGTTTTGCCACATGCGCTGCAAATACAGGCGGCCGTTTTCCAGGACCAGCGGCGAGGGACTCGAGCCGTCGCTGACCGCCGGCGAAGCCCGTAGCAAACGCGGCCAGTCATCAAGCGTGGGTTTGCCGGCCAGCCGCCAGGCCTGCTCCGCCAACTGCGGATGGCGGCCGTTGAACAGCCCGGCGGGGCTCAATAGCGCCAGCGGCAGGCAGACATGCCCGGCGCCGGCATCGGCGCTCAGGCAGGCGCAGGCCAGCATCAGGGCCGGCTCGTGCGGGCCGGCCAGCATACGGGCAAACTGGATATCCAGCGGACGCCAGAGCCTCAGCTGTTGCGCCTGCTCAATCAGAACGTCCATTAAACCGCCTTATCCTCGGTGTTGGCCATTGCGCCCCGGCTGAATAACGCATCCAGCCCGTCGATCAGGCCCGAATCGGGACGGCAGGAAAAGATGCCGTTGCCGGGGTTATCGGCCGCGACGCCGCGCAGGAACAGGTAAAAGACCCCGCCGAAATGACGCTGGTAATCATAATCCGCCAGGCGATGGCGCAGATAACGGTGCAGGGCCAGCGTATACAGCTGGTATTGCAGGTCGTAGCGGTGTTCCGCCATGGCCCGCGCCATCGCCTCGGGCGTATAGGCGG
Organism: Acerihabitans arboris; assembly: GCF_010131535.1. Classification (GTDB taxonomy): domain Bacteria; phylum Pseudomonadota; class Gammaproteobacteria; order Enterobacterales; family Enterobacteriaceae; genus Acerihabitans; species Acerihabitans arboris. Next base: position 67,285 of record NZ_WUBS01000019.1, on the reverse strand, counting down.
CGTTATCCTCGCCCAGCCAGTTGGATTTATAATCCAGCAGGTAATAACGGTCCTGCCAGCAAAATACCAGATCGATGAACCCTTTCAGCATCCCCCGCACCTGGGGGAAATCAAGCGGCGGACAGCGCGCCGACAGCGGATCGAATTGTTTGCACAACGCGTCCAGCGCCCCGGCGGTGACCGTGGCGTCAATCGGCAGGTAAAACTGCAGTTCGGCCTGCTTACGGCCCGGTTCCAGATCCGAGAGCCGGACGCCCGACGCGTCGAGCGGGGCGTTGAGTACCCGCTCCAGCCACTGCCCGATAACCGGTTGCCAGATGTCATCAATCCCGTTTTGCGCCAGTTGGCCGCTTAACCATTGCCTATCCAGCGGCTGGGTAAAATCCAGCGACTCGAACAGGGAATGCAAAAAGGTGCCGGGCGACGCCCCGCGCGCAAAGGCATGGGGCGACAGTTCGGGTTCGGCAATCTGCCGGCGTTCACCGACGGCGTCCACATCAAGCCGTGGCAGCAGCTCCGTCAGCCCCTGGCCGCCGCCATGCTGCTGCAGGCCCGAGTAGCTGGTAAGGCGCCAGTGGTCCTGCGTCCGCTGCGGGCGGCGCCGGGCGGCGAGGGCATGTTGCCCCTCGGCGGCCGGCTGCCAGGGCCTTCCCTGCGGCTGGCCAATCGGGTCCAGCGCAATATCCGCGCCGGACAACTGCTCAAGGCGGGAGCGCAGCTGCGCTGCGTCGCCTGGCCGGCCCCGCTGGATCAGGTAGCCCAACGCGCTTTGATGCACATCGGTATCGCCGCTTTTGGCGCGGCCGCCGCGAAACAGCGGCGCAATGCCGATGCAGCACTGATAAATGGAACGGGTCAGCGCCACGTACAGCAGGCGCAGATCTTCCGCCAGGCGCTCCTCTTCCGCCAGTTCGAGGCTCTCGTCGGACGCCGACAGATCCAGCCAGGCCTGGAAATCATCCCGGTCATGGTACAACGGACGCTTTTGCTGGCGAAAATCGGCGACAAACGGCAGGAACACGACGGGAAATTCCAATCCTTTGGACTTATGCACCGTGGTAATTTGCACCAGGTGACGGTCGCTTTCCAACCTCAGCTGCTGGTTATCGGCCTGCGTATTCGGCAATTCGATCTGCAGTGCCAGCCAGCGCACCAGGGCATGCTCATTTTCCAGCTGCGCCGAGGCTTCCTGCAGCAGTTCGGCCAGATGCAGCAGATCGGTCAGCCGGCGCTCGCCGTTGGCGCTGGCCAGCAGGTTCTCCGCCATCTGGTGCCGGACCATGACCTGGCGCAGCATCGGCAGCACGCCGCGCTGCCGCCACAGCAGGCGATAGCCGGCAAACTCGTCCACCAGCGTATCCCAGGCCTGCCCATCATGGTTAAACGCCTCGATATCCCGCGCATCCAACCCCATCAGGCTGGTGGCCAGGGCGCAGCGCAGGGCGCTATCCTGTCCCGGGATCAGGATCGCCTGCAACAACCACAACAGCTCGCGCGCCTCAGGGGTTTCGTACACGCTGTCCCGGTTGGACAGATACACCGCCGGAATCGACAGCGCGCTTAACGCGTCGCGCACCAGCGACGCTTCATTACGGTTGCGCACCAGCACCGTCATATCCGAGGCCTGCAACACCTCGCGGCCCGTGCGGCCGTTAAACCAGGCGCGCCCGTCCCGCCCCGCGGCCAGCAGGTCGCTGATGGCCGCGGCGCACTGGCGGGCCATTAAATGTTGGTACTCACTTACGCCAGCCCCGTCGCCCGATTGTAGCCAGAACCGCAGCGCCGGCTGGACCTGCCGATCAACCATCAGCGACAGCCCGCCGTTGCCCGCGGCCGCGCCTACCGGCAAAAAGGGAATCTGTTGAAAAATAAACGGCTGGGGAAGCGATTGGAACAGCTGGTTTACCGCCCCGATCATGGCGGGGGAAGAACGCCAGTTGGTGTCGAGCGTATAGTGGGCGCTAACTTCACTTCTGGCGCGCATATAGGTGAAGATATCCGCGCCGCGAAAGGCATAAATCGCCTGTTTGGGATCGCCAATCAGCACCAGCCCGCAGGTGGGTTGCCCGCCGTAGATACGGCGAAAAATGCGGTATTGCTGGGGGTCGGTATCCTGGAATTCATCAATCATCGCCACCGGATAGCGCCTGCGCACCGATAGGGCCAGCGCGTCGCCGCCCTCCCCCCGTAAGGCCTCGTCAAAACGGCTGAGCAAATCATCAAAACCCATTTCGCCGCGCCGGCGTTTTTCCTGTTGCAGCGCAAGGCGCATTTCATCGAGCGCCAGCACAAAAATCAACTCGCGCAACGTCAATGCCTGCTCGAAAAACCGGTCTATCTCATCGAACAGGGCATGCTCGGGAGGCGCGCCCTTGGTGGTTTTGGCGCGCAGCGCCGATTGGCGAAAGCGTTCAAGCTCTTTCGGCACCGCGTAATCATCGGTCGGCGCGGCGGCCCAGGCCGCTATTTTATCCAGCCACAGGGGCAGGTTTTTGCTGCTGTATGAGCGCTTATCCACCCCCGAGCCGCCCACCAGGTCCGGCAACAGCCCGGCAACCTGCCGCCACTGCCGTTTAAGGGCATCGGTGCGGGCGATGATGCGTTCGTGGCGCTGCGGGATAGACTCGGTTTTATCCGGCGGATTGCGTACCACCGGGGCCTCGCCCTGCATATAGGGCAATAATTCCGCCAGCAATTTTTCCGGCCCGTCCCACTCCTGGTTGATGACCCGGGCAATGGCGTAAGGCAAGGGATAGCAGTGGCGCCGCCAGAAATCAGCACAGACCTGGCGCCTTAGCGCCGACTCGTCCTCCACCAGGGTCTGCTGGAACAGCATGCCGGATTCTACGGTGTTCTGGCCGAGCATCCGCTGGCAAAAACCATGAATGGTATAAATCGCCGCTTCATCCATTTGCCGTTCGGCCGCCAGCAGCAGCCGGGCGGCATGGTCGGCATCGGCGATCTGCGAGAGCAGCTCCCCGAACAACCCATCCTTGCCTTGACCGGACATGGAAGGACCGCGCACGCAGGCCAGCCGCAGGCGATGGATATTTTCCCGGATACGTCCGCGCAGCTCGTCGGTGGCCGCCTCGGTAAAGGTCACGACCAGGATCTCTTCCACGCTGAGCGGACGGGGGTAAGCCGCCTGTTGGCCCAGACCCAGCAGCAGCCGGAGATAAAGCGCCGCCAGCGTGTAGGTTTTGCCGGTACCCGCCGACGCTTCGATAAGGCTTGCGCCCTGGAGCGGCAGCGTCAGCGGGTTAAGTGTCTGCGCGGTCAAGAATGCTGTTTTCCTTTACTGATGAGGAAGCACGGATAACGTCTTTTGCAGCGCCGAGGCATTGGGATAAAGCTGCCATCCCGCAGGCGCGGCATACTCCGTCCCGGCATCACCGTCACCGCCGATCTGGGACAACAACGCCAGTCCGTTGGGCTCAATCACCGCCTGATGGAAAAAATCAGCCAGTTGGGTTAACGTCAGCTGCCGCAGCGCCGCCACCACTTTAGCACGGGTATCGAAGGACGGGTTATCGCGCTCTATATCATCGGTATATTGCCCCACCTCTTCGGCCAGGGTTTGCGGCTGCTGGAGCAATTGGCTGATGATGCCTTGTTTATACTGCTCGAAATCCGCAGGCGCCAGCGCGCGCAGCCGCTGCTCCGCCTGCGGGAAAAACCCCTGGTAGCGTTGGTAAAGATAGGCGGGCTGGCGGGTGCCGCTTTGCAGCACAAACCCGATCCCGCCCTGGTCGCCGACAAATACCGGCACCATAAAGATGGCATATCCCAGCTGTTCCTGGGTCCTGAGCTGCTGGTAAAACCACGATTCCACGATCTGCGACAGCATATAGCCGTTGGCCATGCCCTGCGCCCGATCGTAACCGGTGGGGATATATACCGCGGACAGCGCGGCGTCCGAACTGCCGCCCCGTTTTTGTATCACCGCCAGCCGTGGCCCGGCGATCCGCACTTTGTCGGCGCGCCGCCACTGCGTGCCCGTCCAGCCTATCTGCTTTTTCAACCGAGCCGACAGGTCGATGACCTGTTGCCCGGTCATATTGCCCACCACCAGCATATCCAGCGCGGTGGGTTTGAACAGGGTCTCGCGATAATCGATCAGATCCTGCACCGTCATGCCGTCGATCAGCGCGCGCCGCTCATCCCGTTCCACATACGGCAGCGCCGACAGCACCTTGGCCGGGATCATCGCCTGCGCGTAGGGTTTTTCTTTTTCCGTGCCGTCCAGCTGTTCGCGATACCAGCTCTTGGCCTGTACCAGCTGGTCCACCGTAGGCGTAAACGTAGCGTAACGCTCCACCAGGCTGAGCACCAGCTGCGGCAGACGCTGGGTATACCCCGAGGCTTTGAGGGTCAGTCCGTCATTTTCATAGGTGGAGAAGCTGATGCCGCCCACATAAGCCTGATTGCTAAGCTCGGCCAGATCCTGGCTGGCGATGTAATCGTTCAGGGAATAGAGCACCTGGCTACGGGCGGAGGCCATGATGGCGGGATTACGGAAGTTCAGGGTGATATCCGCCCGCGGCTCGTCGGCAAAATACCGGCTGGGCATATAGCGCAGCCGCAGGCCCGGCTCGTCGATAAGCATTTGTGGATAAGCGGGAGCCGTCGTGGGTTTTATCAATGAAAAATCACTGGCAATATAAGGGTTGAGCGCCGGCAGCGACAGCCGGATGTGCTGGCGGGTCTGCCGCCATAACGTCAGTTGCTCCACCGGGATCTTCCCGACCTGGTAAGGCGCGTTGACAAAATAAGCGCTTTTATTATGCGGCTCGTCCGGGCTGATAAACCAGATGCGGGCATTGTCCGGCGTCATGCTGTCAAGACGTGCGGCGATGGCTTTTGGATCGTAGCGATCCGCCAGGTAGGAGGCGTCGAGCACATGCTGCACCGGTACCCTCAGCATGGCGTCCACCAGCCATTCGATATAATCCATATTGCGGGTAATGACCGGATAACGGAAATCCTGATCCAGCACATGGGCGATTTCATCAAAATATTGCCGCTGGATCCCCTGTTCGCGCAGGGTTTTCAGGTAACTGAAGATGGCCGCGACCACTTCGTCCCGTTGCCGGAGTCCCTTATCGCTCAGGGATGTGGCGATAGCGAACACCCCGCCGTTGCGATCGACCATGGGATCGGCGCCGGCGTCTATCGCATCCGCCAGCCCCTGTTTCTGTAACCAGTCCGCCAGGGTATTCGGGCTGCGGTTGCCGATCAGGTAACTGATATAGGTATCGCTTTTGCTGCGAAAAGCCTGGCTGTTATTGGCGATGGGAAATTCAATGCGCAGCATTTTCTGCGGCTGCACCGGCTGGTAATGGATCAGGACGCCGGTCTGTTCTTTGGTGACCGCCGGTACGGTTATCTCGGGGACGGCGGCATGACGGTTGGCCACGCGCCCGTAGCTATCGACCGCGATTTTCGCCAGCTCGGGCAACGGCCGGTTGCCGTAGATCACCGCCACCATCAGGTTGGCCGAATAGTAGCGATGATAAAACGCCTTCAGCGCCTGATGCAGGTTGCTGCCCGGCTTGTCGCGCAGGGTGTCGAGGTTGCCGCCGGAGAACCGGGAGCCAGGATGCGCGGGATTCATGGTTTCGGCGCGGATTTGCGCCATGCGTAAGCCGTCGTTGGCGCGGGCCATGGTTAATTCGGCATTGACCGCATGGCGCTCCTTGTCGGCATTGCCGGGATCCAGCAGGGGTTCGGCGATGGCGTCCGCCAGGCGATCGATGGCCGGTTCCAGGGCGTTGTTCTCGACCTCGAGGTAAAACGCGGTGCGGTAGGAGGCGGTGCTGGCATTATGATCGCCGCCGTGTTTTTTCAGGAATTCCGACAGATTTTCCGGCTGTGGGTATTTTTTCGATCCCATCAGGATCATATGTTCGAGATAATGAGCCAGGCCCAGTTGGTTATCGGGATTTTCCAGCGATCCCACCGGCACCGCGATGGCGGACAATGACTTGATCGCCTGCTTATCGCTGACCAGCAGTACCGTCATGCCGTTGGCCAGCCGGATGGCCTGGTACTGGCGCACGTCCTTGCTGCTTTTGCGGATGGTCTCTTTTATCGGTTGCCAACCGGCGGTAACTGCCCCGACCGGCTCAACGCTGAAAAAACACAGTAAAACAAAGCTGAACAACCCAACGACCAATCTACGCATTCCACTCTCCAACAACCCCTGAAGGGCCGGCCATGGCCTCTTCGCTTTAAACCACGATATGTAGACCGGCTATTGCCGGTTTTGTTAGCTTAACGTGCTTTTTTTTCCCCGTCGTGCTTTTTCCGCTTCCGCCAGGTTGCGGCTGAACGGAGGCAGCAGATAGGTTTGCGCCGCCAGGATAATTTCCCCGACGCGCTGCTGGTCCAGCTGCCGCATCAGCCGTTGCAGGTAGGGGTCCTGCCCCTCACCCGGCGTGTAACCGTCTCCCTGCCAGGCTTGCATCAGCTTATCGCGCGCCTGCAGCTGGCAGGACTCGCTCCAGTCGATGGCGCCGGTGTCGCGGTCATAGCTTTGATTCAGCCACGCGCCTCCGGCGCGGTTCAATAATAACAGCGGCGTGGCCATGCCCTGGCAATAGCCCGATACCAGCGCAAGCAAAAACGCTTTAGCCTGCTCCGGCGCCAGCGGAGCAAAACGCCACTGGCCCTTGGTGCCGAACATCCGGCTTTCGCCGCTGCCGCCCACGGCGCACCATGCCAGGTGCTCCAGCCACAGCGCCATGCCATCCTTCATCGATAAGACGCCCGGACGCCAGCGCAGCAGGCCGTCGCTTTGCACCTGGGGCAGCCAGCCGCTCAGTTCGGTATCGCCCAGCATCAGGCTTATCTCGATACTCTGCGCCCCGTCCCGGCGCTGTTCGCGCACCGTTTCAGCCAGCAGGGCCATTTCATCGCGCTGTTTGGCCCAATACAGTTCGCCGAAGGCGCCATAGGGCAGGTAACCGGCCGCCCGGAATGTGCGGTAGAGCCGGTCGGGATCCTCTTCGGCGATAAGCGTATTCAGCAGTTGGTCGTTAAGCTGATAGCGGTCCAGCCCTTCGACCACAAACGGCTCGTCCGCGACCAGTTCGGTTTCCTCCAGCCGGAAATATACCCCCAGTCGCTGCTGGAAATAGGCGCGCACCGGGTGGCCGTAAAAACGTTTCAAGGCATCAAATGCCAGCATGCCCACCGGCTGCGGGTCCAGCGGGCGGGTGAATTCGGGATGGGGCTTGCCGCCCGCGCTGGCGGCGGGCAGCCACTCGGCGGCGAAGCTTTGCTGTTCGGTATCATTGATAAAATTCTCGGCCGCGAACGGCATGCGGCTGTGCCATTGGCACAAATGCGCGCTGATCCGCGCGGCGCTGGTATCCACATCCGCCGTTTCATCACCGGGCAGATAAAAGCTTTGCGCGACATATTCGATCAATTCGCTGACCAGGACCGACGGATACCGCCGGCTGTTATCCTGGATCGACCTGCCGATAAAACTAATATAAAAGCGCTGCTGGGCCGATAGCAAGGCTTCCAGGAACAGGTAGCGGTCATCGTCGCGGCGGCTGCGATCGCCCCGCCTCGCCTGCCCGGCCATTAAATCGAACCCCATCGGCGGCAGCGAACGCGGATAAACGCCGTCGTTCATGCCCAGCAGGCACACCACCTTGAAGGGAATCGATCGCATGGGCATCAGCGTGCAGAAATTGATGGTGCCGGCCAGGAAACGCTGGCTGATGCGCTGCTGATCCAGCCGGGCGGACAATTCGTCACGCAGCAACGTCACCGGCAACGGCTCGTCATAGGACGCCTGCAGGCCGAATTGCAGGATCTGCCGCCACTGGGTTTCCAGCAGCGCCAGCGCGGCTTCGGTATCGCTGTCCGGCAGGAAAAAGTCCGCCGCCAGTTCCCGGCAGCAGGGCAGCCATCCTGACAAGGTGCGCGGTTCGCGCAGGATATCCCGCCAGCGGCGAAGCTGCGCCAATAATTCCGCCAGGTTGCCCACCAGCTCCGCAATCAGGCCGCTGGATTCGTCATAAGGCAGGATGCCGCCCCAGTCCCCGGCATGGCTGTCCATGGCGTACCCCAGCAGCATGCGGGTAAGCCCGAATTGCCAGGTATGCTGGCCGGTGGCGGGCAGCATCAGCTCGCGGATGTTATCGTCGTCCAGTCCCCAGCGGATGCCCGACTCGGCCACCCATTGCCGCAGCAGTTTCTGCCCGTCCTCATCAATTGAAAAACGCGCCGCCACCGCCGGGACCTCCAGCAGCGCCAGCACCTGCTCGGCGGCAAAGCGGCTTTGCGGTAACTCCAGCAGGGTGAGGAACGCCGGCAGCGCCGGATGGATATGGCGCGCGCGCCGATCGGAAATGGCAAACGGCAGGTAGCGCCCCGCGCCGACATTGCCGAATACCGCCTGGATAGCGGGCGTATAGCGATCGATATCCGCCACCATGACAATGATATCCCGGGGCGACAGATCGGGATCGTCGCCGATCATCGCCAGCAGCCGATCGTGCAGCACCTCGACTTCGCGCTGCGGGCTGTGGCAGACGTGCAGGCTCAGCGACCGGTCCGCCGGTTGCAGCAGGCGTTTTGCCCGGCTGTGCTCCAGGGTCTCGCGGGTCATGCCGACCACCGCGTGATCCTCCAGCTCCAGGATGTCGCGCTGCAGGGTCGATAGCAGGCCGTTGTCGGGCGGATCGACAAACGCATCCACTTCCTGCGCGCCCTCAAGCTGGGCCAATAGATACAGGTTATCGCGCCCTAGCTTGCCCCAGGAAGCCAGCAGGGGATTGCCGACCTGCTGCTCGCCCGCGTCGTTGAACAGCGCCGCGGCCTGCGCCGGCCGACGGAAAAGGTCCTGTTCGCGCGGCTCCTGGTAATGGGCGCGCTTGCGGTTTTGCAGTTTGGCCAGGAAGGCGTAGTCGCGGATATCGCCCCAATAATAACGGCAGGGGTTGGTGAACAGCAGATGGATGTCGATGTGCCGTCCCAGCGCCTGCAAAGCCTGCAGATAGGTGGGCGGCAAGGCGGAGATACCGCAGATAAAGACGCGCTCCGGCAGGCCCGGCGGGCAGTCGGTCGCCTGCTCGAGCGTCTGGATAAACCGCGTATAAAGATTGGCGCGGTGCCAGGGCGACTGCCCGGCCCGCCCGGTAAACGCCACCAGCGCCCGCCACAGCGGCGCCTGCCAGGCCTGGGCGTCGCCCAGATCCGCCACCCGTTCGCCGCGCTGCCAGCTTTCCAGCCAGTCCGGACGGAAAACCAGGTACTGATCGAAGAGATCCGCGATGCGCGCGGCAAACTGAAAGCATTTGCGCCGATCGCCGTCGTCCTGCAAATACTGGCAAATCACCTCAAATCCCGGTTGTTCGCAGAGCCCGGGCAGCAACGCCATCAGTTTCCAGGTCATGGCGTCCTTGGAAAAAGCGCTCTCCTCGGGAATATCCGGCAGCACGCGGGTAAACATTTGCCAGATAAAGCTGGCCGGCAAAGGAAACTCGATATTGGCGGCAATGCCGAAACGCGCCGCCAGCTCCATTTGCATCCACTGGGCCATGCCGGTGCTTTGCACCAGGATCACCTCCGGCTGGAACGGATCGCGCAGCGGCCGACCCTCGATCAGCGCGGCGGCCAGCGCTTTAAGCAAATCCAGCTGGTTTGAATGGTAAACCGTAAACATGCCGCCCCCGTTGCCTGCCCTTCCGGGCGTTATTCATGTCGACACTCTAGCGGGATCTACGCTGAAAACAAGCGTTGATCGGCCGTTATCAACCGCGTCGTCCTTGCCCCGCTGCGCTTCACCGGGCGCGCAAAACCATTCACCCAGCGTAACCCGTTGCCCGCGCGCGGTGCTTACCCCGGCGCTGACCCGCGCGCAGCCACCGCCCTGCGGCTGCGCGCTGAGATCAAGCCGCCAGCCGGCGGGCAGGACAAGGGTATCCGCCAACCGATCGCGCAACCCCGGCAGGCGATAGATCTCCAATGCCTGGTGGCTGAACGCCAGCGCCAGCCGGTACTGGCGCATATCCTCCTGGCGGTACGCCAGCCGTTGCAGGTACTGGAGCATGCACAGCGCCACCACTGAAAACAGCAGTACCGCCATCAGCGCTGCCGGCATGCCGTGCCCGCGCTGGCGTTGAGTCCTCATCACACCCCTTATAACACCCTGTCATGACATCAATTCATAACATAACGTTATGTATCCCCGGCGATCCTGGTTTAAGCCCTCATGCCAACCCCGGATGATAACGCGGCCCTCTCCCGGCCGGCCTTTATCCCGGAGGGTAGTCCAGCCAGCCGCCGGGCTGCGGCGTCAGGCACCACGGCGCGCGGTCGCCCCGCCCGAAATCCGCCCGGCGCGCCGTTACCCGCTGATACAGATACAGCGGCTCGGCCAGGCCGTCGCCGCTACCCTGGCCGCGCAGGATCCACCCGCCGGCCGCGCCGCCGGCCAGCAGGCAAGCCTGCAAGTCCTCTCCCGGAGGCTTCAGGCACTGCCCCGGCTCCCCCTGCCAGCGCTGGCTCGCGCCCCATGACAGAGCGGATTCAGCCTGATGGAAAGCGCTCAGATAACGCTGTTCATCACCGATCATTGCCAGGGAGGCATCCATAAACCGCTGCCACCCCGCCAGGGCCGCCAACCCGATAAATAGCACCGCCAGCAGCACCGCCAGGGATCCACTGCCCCGCTGCGCCTGGTTATTCATCCATTACGCCCAACCAGGATCCGGCTGGCCCGATACCCGATGTCCGGACGATCGCTTAAACATCCGAGCAGGGTAACCCGCCAGGCATTTAGCGCCACCGGTTCGAACCTGACCTGTTTTATTGTCAGCTGACGGGGATCGTGCATGTTCGCCCAACCCGGCTCGTTGCAATGCAGCGCGCCCCGCTGGGTTTCCAACGCGCCCCGGCGCAGGCGGTAACCAAAAGTCTCGTTGGCTAAACGGCCGCCCGGCGCCCTGGCATCGGTGGGATAAAAAGCATAACTGACAATAAGGCAGGAGTTTTCACGCTCGCCGCGCCGCTGCCCGAGAATGACGGCCGGCCGCGCGCAGGGCGTCTTGCAATGGCCGGCGCGGCGCAGGTCTTTTTCAATGACAAGCAGGCTGTGATCCAGCTGCCTCGCCAGCCTGGTCTGTTGCATGCCGCCGTGGCTTTGGCGATGCAATAGCGGTAAAAACCGCAGGCCGGCCAGCAGCAGCAGGGACATCACCGCCAGGGCGCATAAGGTTTCCACCAGGCTCGACCCGCGCTGTGCCCGGTTCAACATGGCGCGATGCCCGCCCAGCGGCCACGTTCGCCGCACATGCGTATCCGGCCTTTGCCCGAGAGGATTATCTTGATCCGCCCCGCCGGGTTGCTGAGCGTCAGGTGCGCCGGCGTGGCGGTATTGCGCAGGCCGGCCAGGATAAGGTAACCGGGCGCGGAAATATCCAGCCGGATATCGTCAGCGGCGGCATGCAGGCGCCAGGAAACGGCCGGACGGGGCGAAAAACGCAACTCCGTGGCGATGGCCAACGACCAGTCCAGGCCCGATTGTACCGTTATCCGGTAGTGATGATTGCCCCAGGCGGCATGACACTGCGAACGCTGCAGGAAATCCGCGACCTGGCGGGCGGCCTGATCCAGCCGGGCATGATGCTGGTAATGCCGCCAGGCGATGCCGCCGGAAAGCGTCAGGACCGCCGCCAGCGCCAGAACCAGCAGCATTTCAAGCAGGGTATATCCCTGCTGCGGGACGTTTGGGATTTTCATGGACCACAGGATAGCGGCTATCCATCCCGCCCCGCCAGCGGGTAAGGCGCAAAGTGCGGCAGGCCGCGAAAGGGATTTTGAGGAGGGGTGCAAACAGACAAAAAGGTGTGGGGAACATAGCAAAAATAAGGCCTTCCCCACGCCCAATGGCATGGAAGGCCCGCTAACACCGAGCCTAAACCCGGCGTCGGCCAAACATCAGATTGCCACCGGCGCCTTGATTGGCGGGTACGGGTCGTAGCCCTGGATATCGAAATCTTCAAACCGGTAGTCGAACAGCGAGGCGGGCTTGCGCTTGATCACCAGGCGCGGAAGTTCGCGCGGCTCGCGGGCCAGCTGCAGGTCGGCCTGTTCCAGATGATTGCTGTACAGATGGGTGTCACCCCCGGTCCAGACAAAATCGCCCACCTTCAGGTCGCACTGCTGCGCCACCATATGCATCAGCAATGCATAGCTGGCGATATTGAACGGCAGGCCGAGGAAGATATCGCACGAACGCTGGTACAACTGGCAGGATAAGGTGCCGTCGGCGACATAGAACTGGAACAGCGCATGGCAGGGCGCCAGCGCCATCTGGTCCAGCTCGCCCACGTTCCAGGCGGAAACGATAATGCGCCGGGAGTCGGGGTCCTGGCGCAACTGCTCGATAACCCGGCTCAGCTGATCGATATGACGGCCGTCCGCCGCGCCCCAGGCGCGCCATTGCTTGCCGTACACCGGACCGAGATTGCCGTTCTCATCCGCCCATTCGTCCCAAATGGACACGTTGTGTTCATGCAGGTAGTCCACCTGGGTGTCGCCGTTGAGGAACCACAGCAGTTCATAAATGATCGAACGCAGGTGACAGCGTTTGGTGGTCACCAGCGGAAAGCCCTGCTGCAGGTTGAAGCGCATCTGGTGGCCGAAAATCGATAACGTGCCGGTGCCGGTGCGATCGGCTTTAGGCGTGCCTTGGCTTCGTACCAGGCGCATCAGTTCCAAATACTGTTTCATGAGACCTCAGGACAGTTGTTGCTGTGGGCGGCGGCGATAAGCCCAGATAAACATAATCAGGCCGGCGATAATCATCGGCAACGACAGGATTTGCCCCATGCTGATCGCGTTGTCGAATAATCCGAGCTGCGCATCGGGCTGGCGGAAAAACTCCACGATGATGCGAAACGCGCCGTAACCCATCAGGAACAGGCCGGAGACGCTGCCCAACGGGCGCGGCCTGCGGATAAACAGGTTCAGGATGATAAACAGCACCACCCCTTCGAGCAGCAGTTCATAGACCTGCGAAGGATGGCGGGGCAATACGCCGTATTGATTGAACAGCGCCTGCCATTGCGGGTGCGACGGCAACAGGGCCAGGTCCTCGCCGCGCGAGCCGGGAAACAGCATGGCCCAGGGGGTATCCGTGGTCACCCGTCCCCACAGCTCGCCGTTGATAAAGTTGCCCAGGCGACCGGCGCCCAGGCCGAAGGGGATCATCGGCGCGATAAAATCCGCCACCTGGAAAAAGTGGCGCCTGGTGCGGTGGGCAAACCAGAACATGACGATGATGACGCCGATCAGGCCGCCATGAAACGACATGCCGCCGTCCCAGACCTTGAACAGATAGAGCGGATGGTCAAGGAACTGCGGCAGGTTGTAGAACAGCACATAACCGATACGTCCGCCCAGGAACACGCCCAGGAACCCCGCGTACAGCAGGTTCTCCACTTCCTCTTTGGTCCAGCCGCTGCCGGGCCGGTTGGCGCGGCGCACCGCCAGCCACATGGCAAATACAAAACCGACCAGGTACATAAGGCCGTACCAATGGAGCGACACCGGCCCCACTGAAAAGATCACCGGATCAAACTGAGGGAAGGCCAGATAATTCATTGTCATTCATCACCAAGATTTGTGTCATTTTCACCACGTCGTCGTGACGGGGCGGCAGGCGGTTCGGCCACGAAAGAAGCGTTGGGTCGCAATTTGCTTGGTTCGCGCGATGGGGCATATCATAACATAGCGCCATATTTTTCGCGGCGGGCCGGCGGAAAATTTACGTGCTTTCAATCTAGGATTCTCCGGGCCGCCGGCCTACCGGCCGCCGCGAATCAGGCCGCCCAGGCCGCGACGCTCCAGGAACGCCGCCACCTGATGGCGCACGTCGATGGCGTTTTGCGCCGTCAGCACCCGCTCGACCAGCGTAGCGGCATCGCCCAGCTCCACGTTGCGCAGCAGGTATTTGATGCGGGCGACGCTGCGTCCGTTCATGCTGAGGGTGCGATATCCCATGCCGGTCAGCAGCAGCGCGCCCATGGGATCGCCGGCCATTTCACCGCACAGGCTGCAATCAAGCCCGAGCAGCCGGCACTCGGTGACAATCTTCACCAACACCTGCAGCATGGCCGGATGCAGGCTGTCGTACATGGCCGCCACCCGCGTATTGTTGCGATCCACCGCCAGCAGATACTGGGTCAGGTCGTTGCTGCCCACCGAAACAAAATCGACCCGGTTGATCAGCAACGGCAGCATGAATACCATGGCGGGCACTTCAATCATCACGCCGATGCGCAGCGGCGGCAGCGCATAACCCAGCATCTCTTCCACCTCGCGTCCGGCGCGGTCGATAAGACGCCGCGCCTCGTCGATTTCATCGACGCTGGTGATCATCGGCAGCAGGATGCTGAGATTGCCGGTGGCCGCGTTGGCCCGCAGCATGGCGCGCACCTGGATCAGGAAAATTTCCGGCTGGTCGAGCGTAATGCGGATACCGCGCCAGCCCAGGCAGGGATTTTCTTCGTTGAGCGGCGCCATGTAGGGCAACTGCTTATCCGAACCGACATCCAGCGTGCGCAGCGTCACCGATTTTGCCGGGAACAGCTGCAGCATGCCCTGGTATTGCGCCACCTGCTCATCCTCGGACGGGAACCCGCTTTGCAGCATAAACGGGATTTCGGTGCGATAGAGACCGACGCCGTCCACGCGATTGCCCAACCGCTGTTCATGCTCGGCGCTCAGGCCGGCGTTAAGCATCACCTGGATCCGCTCGCCGCCCTTCATGGTCGCCGGCTGTTCCACGTCGTCTTCCGCCAGGCGGCTAAGCTGCTTTTCCTCGCTGATTAAGCGCTGGTATTCCTGCACCAGCACCGGCTCGGGATCCACCAGCAGCTCGCCCCGGTAGCCGTCCACCACCAATAGCCGCTGGTTGAGCAGCGCCGGCTGGATATCGGCGCCCATGACGGTCGGGATGCCCATGGCCCGCACCAGGATGGCGGCATGGGAATTGGCGGCGCCGTCCCTGACCACCACGCCCACCATTTTGTCCTGCGGCATTTCGGCCAGCAACGTGGCGCTCAGCTCATCGGCCACCAGGATAAAACGCGACGGCCAGGGCGTTTCGCCCTGGACATTGTCATCCAGATGGAATAACAGGCGCTGGCCGAGGGCGCGCAGATCGCCGGCGCGCTCGCGCATATAGCTGTCGTTAAGCTGGGCAAACTGCTCGGCGAACAGCTCGATAACCTGTTTTACCGCCCATTCCGCCATGGAGCCGGCATCGATTTGCGCGAACAGCTCGCGCTTTAACCGGGCATCGTTAAGCAAATGGGAGTAGAGGTCAAAAATGGCCGCGCTGTCTTTTTGCGCATTGGCGGTGAATTTTTTGCTAAAACGCCGGAACTCCGCCGCCGCCTCGCCGAGCGCGAAGGTCAGGCGCTCGCGCTCGCGCGCGCTGTCCAGCGACGAGGCCTGGAACACCTGCTCGAGCGAAGGCTGGCTGCTGTCGACCCATCCCTGCGCAATCGCCACGCCGGGCGCGGCGGCCAGGGCGCGGATTCGCGTCTGGCGGTACTGGCCGAACAGCGCGTTGAGCTGGGATTGGGACAGGATGCCGGCCATTTGGGTGGCCAGCGTTACCATAAAGGACTCTTCGCTTTCGTCGAACTGACGGTGCTCGCGCTGCTGCACCACCAGCACGCCCAACAGCTGGCGGCGATGGATAATCGGCACGCCGAGGAAGGAGCGGAAGCGCTCTTCTTTTACCGCCGGGATATATTGAAAGCTGGGATGATTATGGGCATCCGCCAGGTTGATGGGCTCGGCCAGGCGCCCCACCAGCCCGACGATCCCCTGGTCGAACGCCAGGGTAATGGTGCGCCCGCGCGGTTTTTTCAAACCACGCGTAGCCATCAGGTAATAACAGCGGCGATCGTTATCAGCCAGATAAACCGAACAGACTTCGGTATCCATTGCCAGACAGGTTTCATTAACCAGAATTTCCAGCGTATCCGACAAACGCGGCGCAGCAGCGACCTTTTCAACGATTTCCCGCAAGCGCGTGAGCATGTTCTGCGTGGCTTAGCCCCTCTTCCGTCTGTAGCCTGGGGGAGTCCGTTGCACAGGTATGTCCTGCAACGGCATGACAATAGTGGAAAATTCTTTCATTACCCGGCGGTAAACGTCCCGTTTAAAGGAAACCACCTGGCGCACCGGGTACCAGAAACTGACCCAGCGCCAGCCGTCAAATTCAGGAGTGCCCCCCCGCTGCATATTGATATCGGCATCCGGGCACATGAGCTGTAGCAGAAACCACTTTTGCTTCTGGCCGATACAGACCGGTTTCGTGTCCCAGCGAACCAGACGCTTCGGCAGCTTGTAACGCAGCCAGTTGCGGGTGGAGGCCAGTATACGCACATCCTTGCGGCTCAGTCCGACCTCTTCATACAGTTCACGGTACATGGCCTGCTCGGCGGTTTCGCCCGGGTTGATGCCGCCCTGGGGAAACTGCCATGAGTGCTGCCCATATCTCCTGGCCCATACAACCTGCCCATCACGATTACAGATCACAATACCAACATTCGGGCGGTAGCCATCATCATCGATCACCGGACTACCTCGATTACATAAAATGCAAGATAGCCTGATTGTTTCACACTCGCTCAATACGGTAAACCACTGCTTTTAAGGAATGTCCGACTTCCAGGACGGCGAATGGCGTCCGGATGCGGCATTGTTATCAACAGCCGATGATAACCGCCGCGGGTTTTATTCACTTTTTCTGTGGATAGATATGTGCAGAACACTGGATTAAAGGGGGAAAACTTTTGGCCTGGAGCGCGCCACGCAAATTGCCGCCTGAAAAAAGATAAATGTTTTCAAGTTGCTATAGCCGGTTTATCCAGTCAAAAGGATCAGGCGGGATCCGCTGTTCCACCGATGACGATCGATAAGGTCAAAAAGCAGGCGATGATGGTTTTATCCACAATTAATGGTATTAAACACCGTAAAAAATGTACAAACCAGCAAAAAAAGGGGGCGTCAAGGCTGTGGATAGTGACAGTAGTGCCAGTTTATTAGGTTTATCCCATAGTTCTGTGGATAACATGGTGTAAGATCCTGTTCATTGTTGTCCGCTTCAGGTGCACAACCTGTCGCGTGCCGGCGGCAAAAAGTATGCGCTAACTAAAAAAGGGTGTTAAATCATGCTATTATTATTGGCCGATAATTAATTTTTCATCTAAGGCCTGGCGGCCTTGGCGGTCGGTTATTTTTTAAACAGCGCGCGGACAACAGCTTATGACCCTACCCATCGTCTCAACCCCCATTCCCCCGCCAGGGGATGAAATCGAGCTATTGGCCCGCGCCAGCGCCCTGGCGGGCTATAATCTCGGTGAGCTGGCGGCGCACGCGGGGCTGGTGCTGCCGGCCGACCTGAAGCGCGACAAGGGCTGGATTGGCGTCCTGCTGGAGCGTTACCTGGGCGCCAGCGCGGGCAGCAAACCGGAGCAGGATTTTGCCGCCATCGGGGTGGAGCTGAAAACCATTCCGGTCGACAGCCGCGGCCGGCCGTTGGAAACCACCTTTGTCTGCGTGGCGCCGCTGACCGGCAACAGCGGCGTCACCTGGGAAACCAGCCATGTCAGGTACAAGCTGGCCAGGGTGCTGTGGATCCCGGTTGAAGGCGCGCGGGAGATTCCCCTGACCCGGCGCCGCATCGGCACCCCGCTGTTGTGGAGTCCCAGCCCTGAAGAAGAGTTGCTGTTGCAAAACGATTGGGAAGAATTAATGGATTTAATCGTGCTGGGCCGGGTGGAGCATATTACCGCCCGCCACGGCGAGGTGCTGCAGCTCAGGCCGAAGGCCGCCAACAGCCGGGCGTTGACCAAGGCTACCGGTGAGTTCGGCCAGCCGATCATGACCTTGCCGCGCGGGTTTTACCTTAAAAAAACCTTTACCGGACCGATGTTGGCCCGGCATTTCCTGGTCTGAGTGCATTTTTCCTTGCCTGCCGCCCTTTGGACCTGTTTATAATATTCGTTTAAGTTTCGTTTACATTTAGGTAATGGATCATAATGTTTGATTGGATCGTGGATCCCGACGCCTGGCTGGCGCTGGGGACACTGACTATTCTGGAAATCGTCCTTGGCATTGATAATATCATTTTTCTCTCCCTGGTCGTCGCCAAGCTGCCCCCGGCACAACGCAACAAAGCCCGCCGTATCGGCCTGTTCGGCGCCATGGTCATGCGGCTTTGCCTGCTGGCGTCCATTTCATGGGTCATTCGCCTGACCTATCCGCTGTTTACCGTGCTTGATACCCAGGTGTCGATTCGCGACCTGATTTTACTGCTGGGGGGCCTGTTCCTGATCTGGAAATCCTGTCGGGAAATCCACCAGGCGCTGGAGGGCGGCGAAGCCGAACAAAGCGCCAACGTCAGCTCGTTTTTCGGCGCCATCATGCAAATCATGTTGCTGGATATTATCTTCAGCCTGGATTCGGTGATCACCGCGGTCGGCCTGTCCAATCATCTGTTTATCATGATGGCGGCGGTGGTGATTGCCGTCGGCGTCATGATGTTCGCCGCACGCCCGATAGGGGAGTTTGTCGCCCACCATCCTTCGGTCAAGATGCTGGCGCTGGCGTTCCTGATTTTAATCGGCTTCACTTTGATACTTGAAAGCGTTGATGTTCATGTGCCTAAGGGCTACATTTATTTTGCGATGTTTTTCTCAATGGGTGTCGAAGCGCTGAACCTTCTCAGGAATAAGAAAGTCAGCCGCGCCCGCCGCAATGGCCCCAATACTTAACATGGATATAACATGAAAAAATATTTGGCAATCGTAGCGGCGGTTTTACTCACCGCCATGCTGTCGGGCTGCGCCAGCAATTATGTGATGGCGACCAAGGACGGCCGGATGATTTTGACCCAGGGCAAACCGGAAGTGGATAAGACCACCGGCCTGATTCGTTATACCGACGAACAGGGCAACGAAATGCAGATTAACGGCAATGATGTATCGCAGATGATCGAACGCTGATCGCTCGTCAATTGTCGATTAAACTCCCCTGCCCGCCCATTTTGCGCTTTTCCCCGCAGCCTGGCTTGGTTATAGTCTGATCGGGCGGCGCCCGTTGACGCCTGATCTTTTCAGACACTAAGGAACAAGCCCCAATGCATTATCACCGTATTCCCCATAGTTCACTTGAAGTCAGCGTACTGGGTTTGGGCACCATGACCTTCGGTGAGCAAAATACGCAGGCCGATGCCCATGCGCAACTGGATCACGCCGTTGCCGCCGGGGTGAATCTTATCGACACGGCTGAGATGTATCCGGTACCGCCGCGTCCCGAAACGCAGGGGCTGACGGAAACCTATATCGGCAATTGGCTGAAACAGCGCGGCCAGCGGGAAAAAATCATCCTGGCGAGCAAGGTGGCCGGGCCGTCGCGCGGCAACGATGCCGGCATCCGGCCGCAGCAAATACTGGATCGCAAGAATATCCGCATGGCGCTGGACGCCAGCCTGCAGCGGCTGAACACCGATTATCTCGATCTTTACCAGGTGCACTGGCCGCAGCGCGCCACCAACTGTTTCGGCAAGCTGAATTATCAGTACACCGATGAAAAACTGGCGGTGACCATACTTGAAACGCTGGAAGCCCTGGCCGAACAGGTGCGCGCGGGGAAAATCCGCTATCTCGGCATCTCCAACGAAACGCCCTGGGGCGCCATGCGTTATCTGCAGTTGGCCGAGAAGCACGATCTGCCGCGCATCGTCACGGTGCAAAATCCCTATAGCCTGCTGAACCGCAGTTTCGAAGTGGGCATGGCGGAAATCAGCCAGTTTGAAGGGCTGGAGCTGCTGGCCTATTCCAGCCTGGCCTTCGGCACGCTGACCGGTAAATATCTCAACGGCGCCAAACCGGCGGGCGCGCGCAACACCTTGTTCAGCCGTTTTACGCGCTACAGCTCGCCCCACACCCAGCAGGCGATTGCCGAATACGTGGCGCTGGCGCAGCGTTATAGCCTGGATCCCGCGCAGATGGCGCTGGCGTTCGTGCGCCAACAGCCGTTTGTGGCGTCAACCCTGCTGGGGGCAACCTCGCTGGCGCAGCTGCAGACCAACCTGGACAGCCTGGACGTGACCCTGGACGCCGAAATTATCGGCGAACTGGAAAAGATCCATCAGCGCTTTACCATTCCGGCCCCCTGACCATGCGGGACGGCGGCACCCCATATCCGGCCCGGGCGGCCGGATAGCGGATTCAGCGCACGGTTTTACCGTTGCGGGTGGTCAGCCACAGCAAGCCGATCGCCGACGCGAACAACACGCCAAAACCCACGCCGATAATGACGGCCGGCACGTCCAGCCTGACCACCAGCGAATACAATCCCAGCATCAGCAACATCGCGATATTCTCGCCGAAATTCTGCACCGCAATCGCATTGCCGGCGCCCACGCTCTCTTTGCCGCGCTGTTGCAGCAGGGCATTGAGCGGCACGATAAAAAAGCCGCCCAGAATGCCAATCAGCGCCAACAGCAGATAGGACGGCAGCAGATGATGCTGCAGGCACAGCGCCACCACCACCACGCCCATCAGGATGCCGGCCGGCATGCAGCGCCGCACCGTCTCAAGCGTCACCAGCCTGGCCGCGGCGGCGGCGCCGAAGACAATGCCCACCGCCACCATGGCGTTGAGCGTGGTGGGCGTTGCGTTATCGTTAATCCCCAGCGCCACCGGCACCCAGAGCACCAGCAGGAAACGCAGCGTCACCCCGGCTCCCCAGAACAGGCTGGTGCCGATCAGTGAAAAGCGGGTATAGCCGTCATGCCAGAGCTGGCCACAGGCTTTGCTGAAATGGCCCACCATGCGCGCCGGATGCCATGAGCTGTCGCGCCGCGCCGGGGCCAGCCGCGGGATAAACAGGTTCGCCACCACCGCCACGCCATAGGTCAGGGCGCATACCGCCAGCGCCGTGATCAGGTGCCAGTCGGCCAGGACTCCGCCGGCCACGGAGCCGGTCAGGATAGCGGCGATGGTCGAGGCCTCAATCAGCCCGTTGGCCTTGACCAGTTGCCCGCCCTGCGTCAGTTCTCCCAGGATACCGTATTTGGCCGGGGAATACGCCGCGGCGCCGATGCCCACCAGGCAATAACCGACAAACGGATTAAACCCAAAACAAACCAGCAGCGCGCCGGCCAGCTTAAAGGTATTGGCCACCATCATTACCCGGCCTTTGGCAAAATTGTCGGCGAATTGGCCGACAAAAGGCGCCAGCACGATATAGGCGGCGACGAACAGCATTTGCAGCACCGGCTGGCTCCACTCCGGGTACTGTTGCTGTTTAATCAGCGCCAGGGTGGCGAACAGCAGCGCATTATCGCCGAACGCGGAAAAAAACTGGGCGGACATCACCGCCAGCATCGGTCGGGATAATAAGCCGGTCGAGGTTATTTCGAACTGATTCATCCCTTGGACTCCGGGGCTTCCGCCATCTTTCGCAATGCAACAAAATCGGGTTTGCCGCTGCCGAGCAGCGGCAGCGCGTCGATGTGCCGGATATCGCGCGGCACGTAAATTTCCGTAATGCCGTCCTGGCGGGCCTGTTGCAACAGCCGATCCCGGGTCAGTCCGGCATCGGTGGTAAACAGCACCAGGCCTTCGCCTTTGGTATTGTCGCTTTTGGCGGAGGCGCCGTGCCGGGCGTCAGGCGATACCCTGGATGCCAGTTGCTCGACGCTTTCCAGCGACACCATTTCGCCGGCCAGCTTGGCAAAGCGTTTTACCCGGCCCTGGATGACGCAGAACCCCTGTGCGTCCAGGGTGACGATATCGCCGGTGTCGTACCAGCCCTCTTCCCGCACGCCCTGCGCGTTGTCGGCGGCCGGGGTTTCCAGCACGCCGGGATGCTCCACCCGCAGGTAGCCGCGCATGATATTGGGGCCGCGCAGCTGTAGCTGGCCGCCCTGTTCAATGCCCGGCACCGTGATGACCCGCGCCTGCATGCCGGGCAGGATCTGCCCGACGGTATGCGTCTTCGCCGCCAGCGGAACGTTAATCGCCACCACCGGCGCGCATTCCGTAACGCCATACCCCTCGAGGATGCGGATGCCGAACTTCTCCTGCCACAGCAGCCGGGTGTTTTCCGACAGTTTTTCCGCCCCGGCGACCACATAACGCACCCGGGCAAAATCATACTGATGGGCCAGCCGGCCGTACTGCGCCAGGAAGGTCGAGGTGCCGAACAGCACGGTGCAGTTCTGGTCGTAGACCAGCTCGGGGATGATGCGGTAGTGCAGCGGGCTGGGGTAGAGCAATACCCGCGCCCCGGTCAGCAACGGGGTCAGCAGCCCGACGGTAAGGCCGAACGCATGAAACAGCGGCAGCGCCGACATGAATTTGTCGCGCGGGGTAAAATCGGCCACCGAGCGGATTTGCTCGATATTGGCCAGAATACCGTCATGGGAGTGAACCACGCCTTTCGGGGTGCCTTCCGAACCGGAGGTAAACAGCACCAGCGCGCTGTCGCCTGGTCGCCGCGCCGCCTCCGCGCGGGCCGGGAACACTAAATGGCCGAGGATCCAGAGCTTGTCCGCAAGCGTCACGGTGTCTTTCAGATCTTCCAGGTAGACCCAGCGCGCCCCGGTCACCTGTTCCGGCAGGCCGGTCAGCTTCGCTTTGTCCAGGAACTGGCGCGAGCTGACGATGGTGGTGATGGCGGCGGCTTTCAGGGCGTTGTTGATGCCGTTGGCGCCGGAGGTATAGTTCAGCAGCGCGGGGATACGGCCGCGCAGGCCGGCGCCGAGGATGGCGGCGGCGGTGATGGTGGCGTTGGGCAGCAGCAGGCCGACGTGCTCGCCCCGGGCGGTAAAGCGCTCCAGTATCCGGCTGACGCCGAAGATTTTTTTCAATAATCCGCGATAGCTGTCCGCGCTAAAGGCAATGTCCTCGATGCAGGGCTTGCCGGCGCCATAACGGCGCGACGCCGCCAGCAGCGCCTGGTAGAGGGTTTGCCGGGGCCGGGAAGCCATGCGCGCCTCCATCATGATGCGATGGAGTTTTTCACCGGCCAGCCGGCGGCGATCGCGCGCCCTGGGCGCCTCCGGCATCGGCAGGGAAACCGGGCTTTGCAGGTGAATGGTGATTTTCGGAAACCAATGGCGCTTGATAATGCCGCCCATGCGGCTGAACGGCGTCAGCTCCGGCCCGTCCAGCCATACCGGCACTACCGTCGCGCCCGAGCGGGACGCCACGAACGCCGCGCCGTCATAGATTTTCATCAGCGATCCGGTGACCGAAATCCGGCCCTCCGGGAAGACGACTATCGGCCGGCCGCTGCCGACATACCTGATAAGCTGTTTAATGCTCAGCGGCTTGGTGGGGTCGAGCGGCAAGATATCCACATAACGTTTTACCACGCGCATATACCACACGTCGGTAATAGTGGCGTAAATGGCGAATACCGGTTTCACCGGCAGAAACAGCGCCAGCAGGATACCGTCCATAAAGGAAACATGATTCGGGGTAATCATGACCTTGGGCTGTTGCAACACCAGCGTATCACCGACCAGTTCCACCCGGTAAAGCAGCCGGAACAGCCGGCGCAACAGGGAAAAAAGCATACCATCTCCTTATAGGTTTGCGGACCTGAAGTCCGCCAGCGGCCGTTTTTGCCCGCCCCCGGCGCTAAAATTATCTTTATCCAGCCAGGCTCGCAGCGCCCGGCCGACGGCAGGCCATTCGCCATCGATAATGGAGTACCAGCAGGTATCGCGATTATGGCCTTTGGACACCACCGCCTGGCGGAAGGTGCCCTCGTACTGGAAGCCCAGCCGCCTGGCAGCCTGGTTGGAGGCCAGGTTTAGACTATGGCATTTCCATTCGCAGCGCCGGTAACCCAGGGTGTCGAAGATATAGCTTAGCAGCAGGGTAATCGCCTCGGTGCCGCAGGCGGAGCGTTTCATCAGCGGCGACCAGTTGACCCAGCCGATTTCCAGCACGCCGTTGACCGGGTCGATGCGCATCAACGCCACCGAGCCTACCGCCTTGCCGGTCGCCTGGTCGATGACCGCGTAATGCAACGGGTCCGCGCTGGCCGCGTTGGCGGCAACCAGGGCATCGCACGCGGCGGCGCTTGCCGGGCGACGGCTGGAAAAATAGGTCCAGTCGCGCTCGTCGCCAATGCTGTGCCAGGCGCTGAACAACGCCGGACTATGGCCGATTGCCAGCGGTTCCAGGCGGCAGAACCGGCCGGCAAGGGAGATTTTTTGCGGTAACGGCCGGGGCTGCCAATCCGGTAGCCCCGCGCCAATAGGCTGGTGGTACTCATTTACCAGAGGTGCCTGTTGCATGTTTTTATCCTCTCGCCCGGTAATCGGTGAATATTACGGTTTTTTGGCCACGATGATGGTATCGCCCTGCCTATAAAGCGGCGTGGCCCGTATGGCTGACTCAATGGCGTTGCGAATCGACATATGCCCCTGGACCGGCGACGGTCGTGCCGGTCCGGCTGCCGCCAGATCGGCGCGGACAAAGCAGCCGGCGGGCAACGCCGGCGAAAACAGCAGGCAAGAAAGGGGCAGGCGCATCATGGTTCTCTTTATAGTTTTTAATACGTCATCCTAAAGCCAATCCTTCAGGGGCGTGTCGCCTAAACTACTGCAAAGGGGGTGTTGGCCGCAAATTTTAACCTGAAATAGAAAAGACGGAATGTGGCTTTGTGCAATTCAAGCGGCGGGGAGGTAAACATCGCGGGCAAAAAAAAACCTACGCATCCGCGTAGGTTGGTGCAACTGAAATGGTTTCAACATACAGAGTATGTTGATTTCTCACCAATCAATACCTCTGGGAGTACCTACTCTATAGCCCGCAACCTGATTAAACTACCGCATAATCGCAAGATTACCGCTCGAAATGAAACCAACTGTAAATTTTACCCCATGATTGATTCCGCGCCACCTGGTTATGGCCATCAGGTACGCAGCTTACGCACCTCCACCAGGCAACTCATGGCGTTCGGCCCCTGGGTCAGCGGCGAGGTGCCGATATCCAGGGTCAGTACATTGGGATTGCCGGACTGTTCAATACCGGCCTGGTCGCCTTGCCAGCCCGGCGTAAACCAGGATCCGGTCGCCATGTAGATAACCCCGGGCGCCACGCCGTCATCATGCCTGGCGCCCGCCAGGATCCGGCCGCGCTGGTTATGCACCTCCACCAGCTCGCCGTCGGCGATGTCGCGCCGGCGGGCATCCTCGGGATGGATATAAAGCGTTTCCTTGCCGGCGGTTTTATTGCCCTGCGCCAGCGGCGCGGGGTCAAGCTGGCTGTGCAGCCGATCCTTGGGCTGCAGCGAAATCAGGTGCAGCGGATAAGTTGCGGCCAGCGCGCTGCCCAGCCATTCCACCGGCGGTCGCCACTGCGGATGCGGGGCAAAATCGGCATAGTCGAAGCCGGCAATAGTGGTGCTGAACAGCTCGATGCGCCCGCTCGGCGTTTTAAGCGGATGGGCCGCGGGGTCGCGGCGAAAATCGCCCAGCAGGATAAAATCCCGCGCGGGCGCGGGCACCTTGATATGGCCTTCCCGCCAGAATTGCGCGAACGACGGCCATTCATGCCCGGCGCGGGCGTGGGACTGCGCGCTTTGGCGGAAAAGATGTTCAATCCAGTCCCGCTCGCCCCGCCCTTCGGTAAACGCCTCGCGATAGCCCAGGCGCTCAGCCAGGTCGGCGAAAATATCAATATCGTTACGCGCCTGATGCAGCGGCGCCACGGCCTGATGCATGGCCAGCACGTAGCTGTCGCGCGAGGAACCGCCGATATCGTTGCGCTCGAGGGAGGTGGTCACCGGCAGGACGATATCCGCCAGTTTTGCCGCCGGCGTCCACCAGATATCCTGCACCACCACGGTGTCGGGTTTGCTCCAGCCCTCCAGCAGCCGGTTAAGCTGCTGATGATGATGGAAGGGATTGCCGCCCGCCCAGTGGATCATATGGATGTCAGGGTAGCGCCGCGCCTCGCCCTGGAAAGTGTATTCCCCACCCGGACAGAGCAGCATATCGGCGATACGGGCTACCGGAATGGTCAGCGCGGCGGCGGCATTCGGCCCGAGCGGCAGGGTCGGCGCCTGGGCGTCCAGCCGGGGATTGCCGACGCCGTTCATCGAGCCGTGGCCAAAGGCAAAACCGCCGCCCGGCAGGCCTATCTGCCCCAGCATGGCGGACAAGGCGATCACCATCCAATAGGGCTGTTCGCCCCGGTGCGCCCGCTGGACGGCATAAGAACAGGTCATAAAACTGCGCACGCCGACAAGCTGCCGCGCCAGGCGTTTAATGCGCTCCTCCGGTATGCCGGTAATGGCGCCGGCCCAGGCCGGCGTTTTGGCAATGCCGTCCCCCTGGCCGCGCAGATAACCCGCCAGTTGTTCATAGCCGACGCAATATCCGGCCAGGAAAGCGTCATTCTGCGCGCCGTGCCGCTGGATTTCATAGGCCAGGGCCAGCATCAGCGCCACATCGGTATTCGGCCGGATAGGGATCCATTCCGCCTGCAGGAAACCGGGACAATCATCACGGGTCGGGCTGATATTAATGACCGGCGTACCCTTGGCGGCCAACTGTTCAAGCCACGGCTTAAGCGTATGCTCGGCGGCGCCGCCGGAAGAGACCTGGGCGTTTTTCAGCGCCAGGCCGCCAAAGGCGATAAACAGTTCACAGTGTGCGATAACGCTTGGCCATGCGGTGACCCGGCCGGTTAACGGACTAAAGGTGCCGATAATATGGGGCAGGAAAAACTGCGCGGCGCCCCAGCTATAGTTGCCCGCCTGGTCCACCGCCCCGCCGCCGGCAAAATGAAAACGCCTGACCAGCGAGCGGGCATGATGCACCCTTCCTGCGGAGGACCAGCCGTAAGAGCCGGTAAATATGCCGGACGCGCCGTAGCGGTCGCGTACCCGCCGGTTTTCGTCGGCAATCAGATCCAGCGCCACATCCCACTCAACCTCGACGAAGTCTTCGCGCCCGCGCAGCGCGCCGTCGCTGTGTTCCCGTTTCTGCAGCCAGGAGCGGCGCACCGCCGGTTTGCGGATACGCCGGTCCGAATAGAGCATCGGCGCGATGGAATCCAGCATCGGCGACGGGTCCGGGTCACCGGCGAATGGCTCGCAGCGGATTAACCTGCCGTCCTCGACCACCGCCGTAAACGCCCCCCAGTGGGCCAATTGAGGAAAACGTGAAATGGTCATGCAGTCTCTGTCTTGTCAGGAATTGAAACATAAAAATAACATCATTTGCCCGACCGCGACAAAGCACGAAAGTCTCTTTGCGGCGCTAATTTTCATTTATACCGTACCGATCGTCAAAGGTGTGCGCCAACACCTTGCATCGACGGGTTTTTTCCGTAAAACTGATAAATGTAAACGATTACCCTACGAGAGCTAGCAAGCGATATGGCCACCATTAAGGATGTAGCTAAACTGGCGGGCGTATCTGTCGCCACCGTCTCACGCGTTATCAATAATTCACCGAAAGCCAGCGATAACTCGCGCCAGGCGGTGCTTGGCGCCATGGAGGAATTGCAATATCACCCCAACGCCAATGCCCGGGCGTTGGCGCAGCAATCCACCGAAACGGTGGGACTGATTGTGTCGGACGTGTCCGATCCGTTTTTCGGCGCCATGGTTAAGGCGGTGGAGCAGGTGGCCTACCGCACCGGCAATTTTCTCCTGATAGGCAACGGCTACCATATCCTGGAACAGGAGCGGCAGGCCATCGAGCAGTTAATCCGCCACCGCTGCGCCGCGCTGGTGGTGCATGCGCAGATGATCCCGGAAGAGGAGCTTAACGCCCTGATGGCGCATATTCCGGGCATGGTGCTGATCAACCGCATTTTGCCCGCGTACGCCAGCCGCTGCGTGGCCCTTGACGATCGTTACGGCGCCTGGCTGGCGACCCGCCATCTGATCCAGCAGGGACACCGGCGCATTGCGTTTATCTGCTCCAGCCACCCCATTTCCGACAGCACCGATCGGCTGCAGGGATATCTGGATGCGCTGAAGGATCATAATATCGAGCTGGATGAAAAGCTTATCGCCTACGGCGAACCCGACGAGGTGGGGGGCGAACAGGCCATTACCAGCCTGTTGGGGCGCGGGCGGAATTTTACCGCCATTGCCTGTTACAACGATTCGATGGCCGCCGGCGCGCTGGCGGTATTAAGCGATAACGGTATCGACGTGCCGGAAGAAATGTCGCTGGTGGGCTTTGACGATGTGCTGATTTCCCGTTACCTGCGCCCGCGCCTGACCACCATCCGTTATCCGGTGGTGGCGATGGCCACCCAGGCGGCGCAGCTGGCGCTGGCGCTGGCAAACGGGGATCCGCTGCCGGAGGTGACCAATACCTTCAGTCCTACCCTGGTGCGGCGTCACTCGGTAGCGCCGCCGCCGTAAAGCGTGATTTACCGCGCATCCGCCCGCGATTGATAAATATGCACCGGCATATCGGGATATTCGACGCCGACGCCGATCGGCTCCCAGCCGTGACGTTCATAATAGCCGGTGAAGGTGGCGTATAAATAGAGATTGGCAAAACCGGCGCGCCGGCTGAAGTCCCGCACAAAGGCTTGCAACCGCCGTCCCAAACCCTGGCCCCGGTAGTCGGTATCCACATACAGCGCCGCCAGCCAGGGGGTCAGATCCTGGCGGCTTAACAAATCGCAGCGCCATAGTCCCACGGTGCCCACCGGCCGGTCGCCGTCGAGGGCGATAAAAGTGATGGGCAAGCCTTCCCGCCTCAGGCTGCTGCCGACGATGGCGGCGTAAAAACCGCGGCCGGCGCCGTTGCCGAACGCGCGCCATAACCAGTCAATCACCAGTTCCTTATGCCGGGCATGGTCTACCAATGGGGCAATCACTATCGGCATCAGACCAGCTTACCCTGGAAAATCGGTACCGATTCAAACAGGAAACCGTCAAATTCCGGCGCATCGGCATCGGAAATTTCCATCAGGGTATTTTTGACGCTTTCCATATGCTGCCACATGCACTGATAGGAGCCCATCACATCCCGCCGGCGCAGGGCCACCAGGATATTCTGGTGATCCGCCAGCCAGCGCAGCCGCAGGGAACGCGTATCGATATGGCTGTAAAGCTGTTGCCATAGCGCGCTGGATTCCTGCCGCAGCCAGATGGATTTTACCGTTTCCAGCAGCATCTGGTTTTGCGTTGCCCCGGCAATCAGTTCGTGAAACAGCTTATCATTGTTCACGCTGCGCTCGTTGGTGATGATATCGCGCTGCTCCTGTTCCAGCGAACGGCGCAGGTTTTCAATGTCCATTTTTGTGGCCATCTTGGCGGCAAACGCGGCGATATTGCTCTCCAGCAGTTGGCGGGCCTGCAGCAGTTCGAACGGCCCCACTTCACTTTCAAGGCAACGCGGATCCTGTTCGGCATCGCCGCCCGGGATGCGCATCACATACACGCCGGATCCCTGGCGGATATCCACCACGCCCTCCAGTTCCAGCATCAGCAGGGCCTCGCGGATAATGGTGCGGCTGACGCCGTAGGTTTCCGCGATATTACGTTCGGGGGGCAGACGCGTACCGACCGGGTAATGACCAGATTGGATCTTTTGCCGCAGGTCCCGGCCAATTTCCTGATACTGTTTTTTTTCCTGCAACATCACACCTTCTTCCCCTCGCCCGTTAACGCGTAACCTCAACCACGACATGCCCGCAACAGGGCGACAGGCTTGACGGCAACGTGTCGCCTGTCGTCGCGCGGGTTAGTGTAACAAACCCAGGGCCTGATCCAGTACTTTTGCGCCGTTTAAAGTTCCATAGGCCACCGAATCGATTACCGCGATGGGGATCTGGTACTCATCGGTGAGCTTTTTGTTCTCCGCCAGCTTAAAACGCACCTGCGGCCCCAGCAGCACCACCAGGATATCATTACCAAAGGTCTGCAGCTCATCGCGCAGGTTCTGTTCGGGAATGGCGTAGATCATATATTCCAGCGACCGGCTGGCCGCCTCCTTTTCCATTTTGGTCACCACCAGCGACGTGGACATGCCCGCGGAACAGGCCAGGACAATACGTTTCATAGGTATTCCTCTTATTTATCTTCATCATCCAGCGTTAACGCCAGGGTGCGGGCGGCGCTTAAGCGGGCGAACCAGGCGGCGGATTTTTTCGGCTGCCGGCGCAGCTGCTGCTGCAAATCGATTTCAATCAGCCCATAGCGATTTTTAAAGGCGTTCATCGGCGACACGTTATCGGTAAACGCCCACAGCATATAACCCAGGCAGCGCG
The DNA here is from genome assembly GCF_010131535.1 of Acerihabitans arboris. GTDB lineage: Bacteria > Pseudomonadota > Gammaproteobacteria > Enterobacterales > Enterobacteriaceae > Acerihabitans > Acerihabitans arboris. The sequence goes on along the minus strand of NZ_WUBS01000019.1, from coordinate 36,968 downwards.
CGCCTTCCTCACGGGCTTTTAACGCCCAGTACAGATGTTCGGCGATAAAGTCGATACGGTAATCATCCTGGATCTCGCCTTCGGCGTTTTTAAAACGCGCCTCATTTTCAATGCCCATGCCGTTTTCGGCGATAAACCAGGGCATATCCGGATAATCCCGGTTCATGCGCTGCGCCATGTCATAGACAATCCTGGGATTGATTTCCCAGCCGCGCGAGGTATTCATCCGCCGTCCGGGCAACTCGAACGGCTCATAATAATAAGCCGGATGGAACGGGGTATGTTCATTCCACTGGCGGCTGGGGGCCTTCACCCGATGGGGGTAATAAAGATTAATCCCCACCTCATGGACCGGATAGCGGCGAATGATATCCAGCTCCTGTTCGTCGTAATGCCACTCCACGCCATGCAGGCGCAGCAGCTCGATTAGCTCCGCCGGGTATACCCCCAGCAGCAACGGGTCGAGGAACACCCGGTTATAAAACAGGTCGTAAATATGCGCCGCCTTCTGATCATGGGGCGCGCTGGAGCGGGCATAGGTCACCTCCGGATTGAGGATAACGCCCAGGGATCCGCCGTCGCGCCGGTAGCCTTGCTGCTCGAACAACTGCACCAGCCGGGCGGTGGCGAGGATTTTATGGTGATTCCACTGCATCCATTTATCGGTATTCTGTTCATAAGGATAACGCAGGGCATCCAGGTAAACCCGGGTCTGCACCACAATCGGTTCGTTAAAGGAAAACCAGCGTTTAACCTTGCCGGCATAGCGGGCAAACACTTTTTCCGCGTAACCGACAAACAGCTCCACCACATGCTTTGACTGCCAGCCGCCGTAGGTTTCCAGCAGATAGGCCGGCAGTTCGTAATGTTCCAGGCAGATCATCGGCTCAATGCCTTGCCTGAGCATCTCGTCGAGAAAATTATCGATATAGGACGCATATTCCTCGTCGACAATCACCTGTTCGTAATCCAGCAGGAAACGCGACCAGTTAATCGACGTGCGGTAATGGGTCAGTCCGGCCTGCTTCATCAACGCCACGTCTTCCGCGTAGCGATGGATAAAATCGGTGGCCACCGCCGGGCCGTAGCCGTTATGCCATACATGGCGATCCTGTTTATACCAGAGGTCGAGATAGGAATCCTGGCCCGGTTTCTTGCCGCTCCAGCCCTCGGTCTGCCAGGCGGACGCCGCGGCGCCCAGGATAAAATCCGCCGGGATGGCGATGGTAACCTTGCTCATGTCCAGCCTCACGATGATTTAAGGGTTTCTGTACGGGTAGATTCGCTCATTTCCGCCGCTATCTGCGCCTGATCCGCGCGGCGTGACGCCACCTGCACAAAAGGCAGGTAAATCAGGAACGACACCACGATGCAGCACAGTTGGGTGACCACCGCGCCCATCGATCCGGCGGTGGATAGCCAGGCGTTAATCAGCGGCGGCGTGGTCCAGGGCACCATCACCACCGCCTTGGCGGCAAATCCCAGGCTGGTGGCGAAATAGCCGATGGTGCCGGTTACCAGCGGCGTGATAATAAAAGGAATGGCCAGGATCGGATTAAGCATGATCGGCATGCCGAAGATCACCGGTTCGTTAATATTAAAGAACGAAGGGCCCAGGGATAATTTGGCTATTTCCTTCATTTCCTTGCGCTTAGAGGTAAATAATACCGCCATCAATAACCCGATGGTGAGACCGGAACCGCCGATGCTCATATACACATCCCAGAAAGGCATGGTAATAATATTGGGAATATCCTTGCCCTGTTCAAACGCGGTCATATTGACGGTAATGGCGCCGAGCAATAAAGGTTCGCGAATCGGTTTAATCATTTGATTGCCGTGAATGCCGATTACCCAGAACAGCTGGGCGACAAACATCAGCACCAGTATTCCCGGCAGGCTTTGCACCACGGATTCCAGCGGCTCCTGCACCACTTTATACACCGCATCGTACAAATACATGCCGGTGACGCGCTGGAAAACAAAACCGAAGGTTGCCAGCAGCACCACGGTAATGATCGCCGGTATCAGGGCGGTAAACGAGGCGGAAACATTGGGCGGCACGCTGTCCGGCATCTTGATGCGGAATTTATCCACCTTTTCCAGGCGCGAATAGACCTCCACCGATAAAATCGCCATGAACATGCCGAGGAACAGGCTCTTGGTATCCGAGAACTGTCGTGCCAGCACGTCCTTGACCACCATCATCTGGTCGCCGACCATTAATTGCAGCGTGGTCGGCGTGACGGCGATAAAACAAATTACCGCCAGCAGCCCGGGAAATAAGGTGCGCGACCCGTTAAGGCGGCCCAGTTCAATCCCGATAAGAAATACCGCGCCGATGGTTAAAAAATTCAGGGTGGCGTAGTTAATGCTGCTCATGATGGGTTTGAGCGTCGCCAGCGGCGCAAAGAATTTAAAACTGGCGAGCCCGTTGACCGGGTCGAGCACCATATTGGAGATCAGTACCGAAAACGCGCCGACGATGATCACCGGCATTAAGGTAATAAACGCCGCCTTGATAGCCATGATATAGCGGAAGCTATTAAATTTAGTGGCGAACGATCCCAGGGAATCGATCATACGATCCTTAAATGACATGACACCACCTCATCATCAGTGAGTTAAACCTGTTGATATTGCACGTTTGCCGGTAGCCGGCGTATTTTTATGGGTTTGGCATACCAAAAACTAGCGTAATTGAATTATTTTTCTGTGATCATGCTCTCACAAGACAACATTGGAATTCCAATATGATGAAATTACCAAATTTGGCATACCAATAGAGGTGACGGATGGAAGATTTTGAACAAACGGTGATGGAGCTGCTGATTAACGCCGGCGAAGCCCGGTCCGCGAGCATGAGCGCCATCCAGGCGGCGCGGGGCCGGCGGTGGGATGAAGCGGGTGAGATGATGGACGAGGCGCGCCAGGCCTCGCGCCGCGCCCACGCCATCCAGACCCGGTTGATCGGGCTGGACGAAGGGGCGGGTAAAGTGCCGGTCAACCTGATCATGGTCCACGCGCAGGATCATTTGATGACCGCCATGCTGTGCCAGGATCTGGCGGAGGAATTCATCCTGTTGCGCCGCGAGCTGGCGGACCTGGCCGCCCGCTGACCCATGCCTGCCGGAAATCGCGCCGACGGCGGGCGGGGCGTTTACCGGCCCGCGGTCCCGGCGGCGCGGCGCGGTGTTTTAATTTTTAACACTCTTTTAACGGTCAATCGATTGGCTTCGCGCCGGGGGGAGGATATGATGCGAATCACCACTTTCTTTTAACATATAAAACACCATGTCTTTTCATTCCCCTAAAGAAGTCACGGCAATCGCTGTACAAATGGGCACGGCCAAAAGCCGTGCGCCCTTGCCTTATTTACTGGTGCTCGGTTGCCTGGCCGGCGCGTATATCGCGCTCGGTTTTATGCTGGATATCCACGTTACCGCCAGCCTGCCCGCCGATTGGGGGTCGTTCGGCGTCTTTTTGGGGGCCTCGGTATTCCCGGTGGGGCTGGTGCTGACGCTTATCGCCGGCGGCGAACTGCTGACCGGTAATATGATGACGCTGCCGATCGCCTGGCTGGCGCGGCAAATCTCTTTTATATCGCTGCTGCGCAACTGGTTCTGGATTACCCTGGCCAACTTTGCCGGCAGCATTGTGATTGCGTGGTTTTTCGGCCATGTGCTCGGCCTGACCGAAGGCGCGTTTCTGGCTAAAACCGTGGCCACCGCCCAGGCGAAGATCTCCGCCGATTTCCTGCACGCCTTTATTTCCGGCATCGGCTGCAACTGGCTGGTGAGCCTGGCGGTATGGTTGGCGTATAGCGGCAAGGACGTGGCGAGCAAGATATTGGGTATCTGGTTCCCGGTCATGGCGTTTGTCGATCTAGGCTTCCAGCACGTGGTGGCCAATATGTTCGTCATCCCGGCGGCGATCTTTGCCGGCCAGGCGACCTGGGCAGAATACTGGGGCAATTTCCCGGGCGTGTTCCTGGGCAATGCCGCCGGCGGCGCCATCTTTGTCGCGCTGGTGTATTATATCGCCTATCGCCCGCTGGCGGCGGAAACCGCAATACGCGCGCCGGCGGCCGAGCGCGGCAAAGCCTGAGACGCCGGCTTGGCGGCGTGCCTGCGGCTTATTGAGCGTCAGTCGCCGTCGCCGCTCGCCAAGGGTGGTAGTCCACTACGTACAGGCACTCCTTATGGGCACTTCAGGCGTCCGCCGGCGCCGGCCCCGGGGCGAAGTGTGGCAAAAAGGGTTGCCCGGCGCTACAGCCGTTCCAGCGCCAGGAGTTCATCCAGCGTCTGGCGGCGGCGGATCTGGCGCGGGCGGCCCTGCTCGAACAAGACTTCCGCCAACAGCGGACGGGTGTTGTAATTGGACGACATCGAGGCGCCGTAGGCGCCGGTATCATGGAATACCAGATAATCGCCCACCCGGGCGGCGGGTAATACGCGCGGCTCGATGCCGCCGCCGGCCAACTGGGTAAACACATCCCCCGATTCGCACAACGGGCCGCCCACCACCGTTTCAATTTCCGGCCGCCCGTCCGGCTCGCCGCCTTCGGCGGGGATCACCGAGATATGGTGATAGCTGCCGTACATCGCCGGGCGCATCAGATCGTTGAAACCGGCGTCCACCAGCACAAAGTGGCGACTGCCCATGTCCTTGACCGCCTGCACCCGCGCCACCAGCGCGCCGGATTCCGCCACCAGGAAACGTCCAGGCTCAATCTCAAGCTGGACCGGATGGCCCAGATGGCGGCTGATTTCCCGCCGCGCGGCGTCCCACAGGCCAAAATAGTGTTCGGTATTGACGGCCTCCTCGCCAAACCGGTACGGCACCGACAGCCCGCCGCCGGCGGAGATGGCGTGAATATCCTGGCCGGAGGCGATAACCTCCCGCACCATCGCCGCGCAGACCTGCCGCAAATGGTCATAATCCACCCCGGAGCCGATATGCATATGCAGACCGATAAGCGTTAACCCATAACGCTTAATCTGCGCGATGGCCTGCGGCAGATCGGCATGCCAGATACCGTGTTTGCTGTTTTCGCCGCCGGTATTGGTTTTCTGGCTGTGGCCGTGGCCGAAACCGGGATTGATGCGCAGCCATACCTCATGTCCGGGCGAATGCCGCCCCAGTTGTTCGAGCATATCCACCGATCCGGCGTTGACCGGGATGGCCAGCTCCACCACCCGCTGCAGGGTCGGGCAATCGAACACGTCGGCGGTAAACACGATCTCGCCCGGCGTTTGTCCCGGCCGGTAGCCCGCCACCAGCGCCCGCTCGATTTCACCCAGGGACACGGAGTCTACTTTCACCCCGTGTTCGCGCATCAGGCGCAGGATATGGGTGTTGGAACAGGCCTTCTGAGCAAAGCGGATCACGTCGAACCGCCGCAATTGGCGGATGCGTTCGATAATCACCTCGGCTTCATACGCCCAGACCGGACCGCCGTAACGCTGGAAAAGTTGACGCAAGTTGACCGCGTTAAGCGCGCTCTGGGTGTGGTACAGGCTGTGTGGCATGGGTTCCCCGTCTGTTTTATGCTGCTATGCGCTATTATTTATCAATGCGGGTCTATCGATAAAATATCTATTTTGGCATCAGCTATTCATCTATGATATGGACTTTCGGCATGGAGAGAACAGGATGGCGGCGATTTCATTACGGCATATCGATATATTCCACGCGGTGATGACCACCGGCAATCTTACCGAGGCGGCGGCATTGCTGAATACCTCGCAGCCGACGGTCAGCCGTGAGCTGGCGCGCTTCGAGCATCTGCTGCAAATGACGTTGTTCGAGCGCGTCAAGGGCCGGCTGAAACCCACCGGCGAAGGCCTGCGGCTGTTTGAAGAGGTACAGCGTTCCTATTATGGCCTGGATCGTATTTTGAGCGCCGCCCGGGCCATCCGCGAATTTCACCAGGCGCAGCTCTCGGTGGCCTGCCTGCCGGTATTTTCCCAATCGCTGCTGCCGCAGGTGTGCCGGGATTTTTTTACCCGTCATCCGGCGGTCAGCCTGAGCGTGGTGCCGCAGGAATCGCCGCTGCTGGAAGAGTGGCTATCCGCCCAGCGCCACGATATCGGCCTGACGGAAAATACCTTTACCCCCGCCGGCACCGAACGCGAGACCCTGATGACGCTTAACGAGGTCTGCGTGCTGCCCGCCGGCCATCCGCTCGCCCAACGGGCGCAGTTGACCCCGCAGGATTTTCACCGGCAGCCGTATATCAGCCTGTCGGCCACCGACAGCTATCGCCAGCTGCTGGACCGGCTGTTCAGCCAGGCGGGCGTTGAGCGCGGTATGGTGGTGGAAACCCACAGCGCCGCGTCGGTCTGCGCCATGGTGCGCGCCGGGGTGGGGATTTCCATCGTCAACCCGCTTACCGCGCTCGACTATGCCGCCAGCGGCGTGGTGCTGAAAACGTTCAGTCTCCCGGTGCCGTTCACGGTCAGCCTGATCCGGCCGCTACACCGCCCGGCATCGGCCCTGGTCAGCCATTTTATCGATTACCTGCATGCCTTTGCCGCCGCCGTTCCCGCCCGGCTGGACGCCGCGCTGGCACAGCCGTGACCCGGTGACCCGTTCGCCAGCCTGTTGGGCCCCGCTTGTGGTCAGGTTATGCGGTCACCGGCCTGCCCGGGGAACGATAGAAAGTCAGCAGGCACACCAGCAGCCCGGACAGGGCCATCACTCCCGCCGCCAGCGGCACCGTGGTCAGCCCGAGCCCGGTGGCGATGACCTTGCCGCCGGCCCAGGCGCCCAGGGCGTTGCCGATATTAAAAGCGGATATGTTCAGCGTCGACACCAGGTTGGGCGCGTCCTCGCCATGGGCCACCACGTTAATCTGCAGCGCCGGGATGGTGCTGAAGGTGGCCAGCGCCCAAAAGAACAGGGTGATTTCCGCCGGCAGCAGCGCGTGGCTGGTCCAGAAAAACAGTACCGAGAACACCGCGATCATGGCGAAACTCAGCATCAGGCTAAAGGAAACCCGCCAGTCGGCCAGCCGGCCGCCGATCAGGTTGCCCAGGGTCAAGCCGGCGCCGATTAAAAACAGCGTCCAGCTGACGCCACGATCGCTGACGCCGGTCACCTGCAGCAGCAGCGGCGCGATATAGCTGAACAGCGTGAACATGGCGGCGGCAAAACAGACCGTCATCAGCAGCGACAACAACAGGCGGCCGTTGCGCAGCGCGGCAAATTCCCGGGCCAGGTTGGCGGGCGCCGCGTCACGCTGCGGCGGCAGGCTGGCCAGCAGGGCGATAAAACCCACGATGCCAAGGGCCGACACGCCCCAGAAGGTGGCGCGCCAGCCATACAGCTGTCCCAGCCAGGTGCCGATAGGCACGCCCAGCACATTGGCCAGCGTCAGGCCGGTAAACATCAGCGCCACCGCCGAGGCGCGGCGATGGGCCGGCACCAGACCGGCGGCCACCACCGCGCCGATGCCGAAAAAAGCGCCGTGGCTGAGCGCGGTGACCACCCTGGCGAGCATCAGCAGGCCATAACCGTAGGCCATGGCGCACATGGCGTTGCCGATAATGAATATCACCATCAATAACGCCAGGCAGGTTTTACGCGGCAGGCGGGCGGTCAGGATTGCCATGATGGGCGCCCCCGCCGCCACGCCGATGGCGTAACCGCTGATAAGCCAGCCGGCGTCCGGCAGCGAAACCGCCAGGCTTTCCGCCACCTGCGGCAATAATCCCATGATGACAAATTCAGTCGTCCCGATGGCGAACGCGCTTAGCGCCAGGGCCAGAAGAGCAACAGGCATAACAGACTCCCATACATGATCCTGCCCGCGGGCCGGAGAGATTTTTATCGATAACGAGAGTACGCCAGGAAGAGGGGCAGCAACCAAGGTGGTTGAAATAATGTGGTCAGCTAAATCGTTATAATATTGTTAAAATAACACGCAACGCGCATGACGCCAAGACCGTTGCGCGCTCAGTAAAGCGAGACGCGCTTAAAGTCGCCGTTTGCCCGCACGTTCACGCCGAATCCGCAGTCGCCGGACAGGGTCTCCAGGGTTGCCACGTCGGCTTTAAAGGTCATGTTCACCTGGCAGGACGACCCGTCGGCCTGTTCATCCTGGCGATAGACGCCATGGCCGCCCTCCAGCGACTGCACCACGGAAAACTCGCCCATATTCGGGCCGTAGTACATGCCCATCACCGGCATATAAAAACCGTTAAAGCTGATTTTCCACACATTGCCCTCGGGCTGTACCGCGATGGTGCTCCATACCCCCTTGCCGGCATAACGCCAATAGTTGCCCATCGGGGTGGCGGCCAGCGCGGGCCGCAGGCGATCCAGCACCGGTTGTATCAACGCCAGGTTAACGCGGGTTTTGTCATCAGCCGGCGCCAGGGAAAGCCAGGCCGCGGCCTTCAACGGCTCGCCGGAATGGATCAGGGCCAGCGCGACGTTGTTATAGGCGGTATTGATTGCCCCGGGCGGCAGGCGGCAAAATTCGCTCCAGGCGGCCTGGGCGGTAAACTCGTCCACCGCGCGATCCATATGGCCCTGCTGATACGCCGTATTCCCCGCCTGTGCATAATCATCAATGCGCGCGCAGTCGGTTTTGATCTGCTCATCTTTTGGCGTCGCATAGCTTAACGCGCCATGCAACCCCAGGGCGATCGCCCCGGCCTTCAGTATCCTGTCCATCCCCTGCCCATATTGCTGATGCCATCGCTCACCCGCGATAATGAAGCGCCGGGGGCCATAAGTAAAGATGCGGCCGGAAAGGTTAATCCGGCTTAACGAAAAAACCGGTCTGCCGCTCCGGGAGATCCTCCGCGCCGACGTCGGTCAGCTATTGCCGGCCAGTAGCTCCGCATGGGCGTCGGTCACCAGCATGATTTTACCGATATGCGTGCCGCCCTCCATCAGCGCATGGGCGTCGGACGCCTGGCGCAAGGGAAAGGCCCGTTCAATCAGCGGGCGGATCTTGCCCGCGGCCAGCAGCGGCCAGACCTGCAGTTGCAGATCGGCGGCGATGGCGGCCTTATCCTCCACCGGGCGCGGACGCAGCGTCGACCCGGTATGGGTTAAACGCTTGGCCAGCATGTTCATCAGGTTCAGCTCTTTGGCCGGGCCGTTCTGCACGCCGATTTGCACGATGCGGCCGTCCACCGCCGCCGCCGCGTAGTTGCGCGCCACATAGTCCCCGGCGATCAAATCGACAATCACATCCGCGCCGTGTCCGTCGGTCAGGCGCGCCGTCTCGGCGACAAAATCCCCGGTGCGGTAATTAATGGCATGGTCGGCGCCAAGCTTGCGCGCCGCCGCGCATTTCTCTTCCGACCCGACGGTGGTCAGCACCGTGGCGCCAAAGGCCTTGGCCAGCATAATCGTCACGGTGCCGATGCCGGAGGTGCCGCCGTGCACCAGCAGGATGTCGCCTTTTTGCAGCTTGCCGCGCTGGAACACGTTGACCCAAACGGTGAAAAAGGTCTCCGGCAGCGCCGCCGCTTCCAGCAGCGACAAACCCTGCGGCACCGGCAGCGCGTTGGTTTCATGCACCACGCAATATTCGGCGTAGCCGCCGCCGGCCACCAGGGCGCACACGTTGTCGCCAACGGCAAAGCGTCCGGCGCCGGCGCCCAGCGCCACCACCTCGCCGGCAATCTCAAGCCCCGGCAGCTCGGACGCGCCGGGAGGCGGCGGATAGGACCCCTGGCGCTGCATTACGTCGGGGCGGTTAACGCCCGCGGCGGCGACCTTGACCAACAGATAGCCGGGGCCGGGACGGGGTACCGGCAGCTCGACCGGGATCAGCTGCTCGGGGCCGCCGGGCTGTTTAATCCTGACGGCTTGCATGGTGGCGGGAACGGTGGATGAAGTCATAGATAGCCCTGTAACATAGTTTTAATCCCTGCGTCGGGATAAAGAATTAACGATCCGATGTAACCTAGATTAGCCTATTTTAGGCCGCGACTCAGCTATCCGCCGTGCTATGTTCCCGCAACCGCAGTTCAAGACGGGCGATCAGCTGGCCCAATTCGCGCATATCGTCGCCATCCAGCACCGGGCCGGGCTGACGCACCGCCGCGCTGCGGATCGCTCCCCGGCGGCGCAGGGTTTCCTTGCGCCGCGCCAGGCCGATGCCGTACTGGAATTCATGGTGCAGCTACGGCAGGTAAATATCAAACAGATCTTCGGCCTCTTCGGCCCTGCCCGCCTGGAACAGCGCGCAAACCCGCACCAGCATTTCCGGATAGGCAAACCCGGTCATCGCCCCGTCCGCGCCGCGCCGCATTTCCTGCGGTAAAAACAGACCGCCGTTGCCGGCCAGGATGCTGATGCGCCGCAGGCCGCGCGCCGCGCTTTGCGCGCGTACCTGGCTCAGCTTGCGCAGGCCCGGCAGATCTTCATGTTTCAGCATCACCAACTATCCGCCTCTCCTTATTACGAAATTGGTTGCCGCCTGAAACCAGTAACATAACTTAACTAATAATTAGCTATATTAATTATATACATCAGCAAGATAAATTCTCCACGACGTTAATTAAATTTTTAGATCCTTATTTATCAGCCAACTAATCACATTATGGGCCGACATGGCGATCCGGCACCTTTTCAAACGTCCCGATTTATTTATACTGGACACATAAACAGTATTAATGGATTTATCAACATGAAGATCGTTACCACCTTTTTTGCGCCCGCCGACCTGTTGCCGGTGCTTTCCCTGCCGCTGTTTGCCGACCGGTGCCGGGCGGGTTTTCCCTCGCCGGCGCAGGATTATGTCGAAAAATCCCTCGACCTGAACGAGTACTGTATCCGCCATCCCAGCGCCACCTACTTTGTCCGCGCCAGCGGCGACTCAATGACCGACGCCGGCATCGGCGACGGGGACCTGCTGGTGGTCGACCGCGCGGAACAAGCCGGTCACGGCGATATCGTGATCGCCGCCATCGACGGCGAGTTTACCGTGAAACGCCTTTGCCTGCGGCCGCGCCTGGCGCTGCAGCCGATGAACCCGGCGTTCCCCGACATCTTTCCCGATCCCGACACGCTGGAAATCTTCGGCGTGGTGCTGTTTGCCGTTCATGACACCCGTAATTGATCATGTTTGCCCTGGCCGACGTCAACAGCTTCTACGCCTCCTGCGAAACCCTGTTTCGTCCGGATCTGAACGGCGTGCCCGTCGTGGTATTGAGCAATAACGACGGCTGCGTAATCGCCCGTTCGGCGGAGGCGAAAAAACTGGGGGTGAAGATGGGACTACCCTATTTTCAACTGGGCGAATTATTGCGCCGGCGGCGCATCGCCGTATTCTCCTCGAACTATGCCCTGTACGCGGATATGTCGGCACGGGTGATGGCGACGCTTGAAGCCCTGGCGCCCCGTGCCGAGGTCTACTCCATTGACGAGGCATGGATGGATGTCACCGGCATTAACGCCAGCATGCCCTACGAAGACTTCGGCCGTCGGGTCCGTGAAACGGTGCGGCGGGTGACCGGGCTGACGGTGGGCGTCGGCATTGCCCGTACCAAGACCCTGGCCAAGCTATGCAATCATGCGGCCAAGCGGTGGCCGGCCACCGGCGGAGTGGTGGCGCTGGACGACCCGATCCGGCTGCGCAGGCTGATGGCGCTGGCGCCGGTCGGCGATGTCTGGGGCGTCGGGCGGCGGATCGGCAAAAAGCTCAATGCCATGGGCATGCACACCACGCTGCAGCTGGCCGATGCCAACATCCATTTTATCCGCAAGACCTTCGGCGTGGTGCTGGAGCGCACGGTACGGGAGCTGCGGGGCGAACCCTGTATCAGCCTTGAGGAACAGCCGCCGGCCAAACAGCAGATCGTCTGCAGCCGCTCGTTCGGCGGCCGGGTTACCGACCTTGCCGCCATGCGCCAGGCGGTATGCCGTTACGCCGAGCGCGCGGCGGAAAAACTACGCCAGGAAAAACAGTATTGCCGGCAGATAGCGGTATTTATCCGTTCCTCGCCCTACGCCGTCAATGAACCTTATTATGCCAACGGCGCCAATGAAACGCTGCTCACCGCCACCCAGGATACGCGGGATATCGTCGCGGCCGCCCTGCGCGGCCTGGAGCGCATCTGGCGCGACGGCCCCCGTTACGCCAAGGCCGGGGTGATGCTGAATGACTTCGCCCCCACCCGGCAGGCCCAGTTCCATTTGTTTGACGACCGTCCTCCCCGACCCTTCAGCCGCGAACTGATGACGGTGCTCGACAAGATCAACCAGACCGGCATCGGCCATGTCTGGTTTGCCGGCCAGGGCATCGCCCCCGCCTGGGCGATGAAACGCGAGATGCTGTCGCCGGCCTACACCACCCGCTGGCGGGAACTGCCCGTCGCCAGGATGATCTGATAGGCGGCCAGCCGGCAATCCGCCGCGCGCGGACCAGGCGGGACGTGCTCTTTGTTGGCGGTAATATATTGCCACCCATCGTAATTAACGGTACAAATAAAGCCGCTATGGCAAGCGCGGGGCGCTAGCGGCCCCCGGCAACACTTTTTTAATATTAAAATAAGACAATAAGGACACACCTCTCATGTTAGCCAAGATTACCCGCCTGTTTCCCCTGTGGGCCGTGTTGCTGTCGATCGCCGCCTATTACTCGCCAACCACCTTTACCCGCATCGGCCCTTATGTGAGCATACTGCTGATGCTGATTATGTTCGCCATGGGCGTCACGCTCAGGGCGGGTGATTTTAAGCGCGTGCTGTCGCGGCCGGCGCCGGTGATCGCCGCCACCTTTCTGCACTATCTGGTAATGCCGCTGGCCGCCTGGATACTGGCCAAACTGTTCCATATGCCGCCCGACCTGTCGGCGGGCATGATCCTGGTGGGCAGCGTTGCCAGCGGCACGGCCTCCAATGTGATGATTTACCTGGCGAAAGGGGACGTGGCGCTCTCGGTGACCATCTCCGCCGTTTCCACCCTGGTGGGGGTATTCGCCACCCCGCTGTTGACCCGCTTATACGTAGACGCGCAAATCAAGGTCGACGTGGCGGGCATGCTGCTGAGCATCCTGCAGATTGTGGTGATCCCGATCTTCGCCGGCCTGGTCATCCATCACCTGTTTACCCGCGCCGTCAAGCGGGTGCAGCCGCTGCTGCCGGCGTTCTCGATGATTTGCATCCTGGCGATTATCAGCGCGGTGGTCGGTGGCAGCCAGGGCTTTATCGGCTCAGTGGGGCTGGTGGTGATCGTGGCGGTGATCCTGCATAACGGCATCGGCCTGCTGAGCGGCTACTGGGGCGGAAAACTGTTCGGTTTTGACGAAACCACCTGCCGCACGCTGGCCATGGAGGTCGGCATGCAAAACTCCGGTCTGGCCGCCACCCTGGGCAAGATTTATTTCTCCCCCCTGGCGGCCCTGCCCGGCGCGCTGTTTTCGGTATGGCACAACCTGTCCGGCTCGCTGCTGGCGGGCTACTGGTCCGGCCGTCCGATTAAAGGCATCAAACCTCAATAACGGCGTTTACGCATCGCCGGCCCAACGCCGTCCGGCGCAGATGTTGCGCCGGCGGTTAAATTATCAGAATAATTAACAGAACGCGCCTGCCCCGTGGTTAATTACATTAATAAAACCGCAGTTAATACCCGCAACATTCCCCAGCGCCACGTTTCGGTTTAAGCGCCGCATAGCCGCCCTGCCGCCGTTGGCGGCGGCGCGGGTATTTTCCCCACGTTGGCTACTCTCCATCTATGCTTAAGGAAAAGTGACGTATAAAGCAATCCGATGCCCGGCCGATAATGAGCGGCGCGTTACAGTTATTTACCAAAATAGATAGCTGACTTAACACAATATGGGTGTTAAATCTCTCCGCCTCAACTCGCCGCCATGTTCGCCATACAGGATTTCTGCAGATGACATTTAGATTGAATGCCTTTAATTCAATTAGACCCAATGTAAAATGGGCAACGGTATTCTGGTTATTAAACGCTTTGCTGCTGACGGCCGTCAGTTTCCGCTACTGGCGGTGGATTCCTATTCCCCAGGGCGATTGGCGTTCTGTTATTTATTTGCTTACCGCGCAATACGCCTTGTTCGGCGCGTTCTGCCTGCTGGGCCTGGCGCTGAATTGCCTGTTATGCCTGTTGCCCGGCAAACTATTCAGGGGCATCGGCATCCTGCTGGGGTTTTGCGCCGTCGCGGTACTGGTAATAGATACCCTGGTCTTCGCCCAGTATCGCTTTCATCTCAACGGCGTGGTGCTCGAAATGCTGTTCGAGGGCCGCGATGTCGTCGATCTCTCCTGGTTTACCTGGCTGATCGGCGGATGCATTGGGCTGACGCTGCTGGCCCTGCAACTGCTGTTTAATCACCTGGCCCGCGCCGGCCGCCGGCTAAGCCTGCTCAGGGCACCCGCCTATGGCCTGATAGCGCTCAGCATCCTGGTCAGCCAGGGCATGCATGCCTGGGACGATGCCAACTATAAAACCCAGATTCCCAGCTATACCCATGATTTCCCGCTTTATTACCCGCTGACGGCGAAATCCAGGCTGGTCGCCTGGGGACTGGTAGACCCGTCGCTGGCCTTGAATAAAGAGAACAGCCTTCAGGCGGCGCCGGAAGGGGTATTAAATTATCCCCTGCAGCCCATCACCTACGACAAACCGGCGCGGCAGCCCAACGTGCTGTTTATCCTGATCGATGCCTGGCGCTACGACGACGCCAATGCCCAGGTGACGCCCAACGTCAGCCGTTTCGCCCGGCAGGCGCTGCGCTTCCACCAGCATCGCAGCGGCGGCAATTCCACCGAGCCGGGCATATTCAGCCTGTTCTACAGCCTGCCGGACACCTATTGGCTGGCGGTGCGCAACAGCGGCCAGCGCCCGGTGCTGATGCAAACCCTGGCCGACGAGGGATATCAGTTTTCCATTCACGGGTCGGCCGATCTTAATCATCCGCCGTTTGACAGAACGGTGTTTTCCCATATTCCCGATTTGACCATCAGCAACAACGCGCCGTCTCCCGCCCGGCGCGATCGGCAGATTACCGATGCGTTTAAGCAATTTATCGATCGGCGCGACGCTCAAAAACCGTTTTTCGGTTTCCTGTTTTATGACGCGGCCCATGGCTACGATCTGCCGCCCGACGCGGCGACACCCTTTAAGCCTTATTGGGAACGCGTGGATCACATAAAGCTGAATAATGACTTTGACCCGACCGAATATCATAATCGCTACCGCGACGCGCTGTATTATGACGATGGGCTGATAGGCGAGGTGTTAAGCAAACTGGCCCAGGCCGGGCTGGATGGAAATACCCTGGTGGTGATCACCTCCGACCATGGCGAAGAGTTTAACGATCATAAAAAGAACTACTGGGGCCACGGCAGCAATTTCAGCGACGTGCAAATCCATGTGCCGATGTTTATGAAGGTGCCGGGCGGCGAAAGCGGCGACATTAACCAGCGCACCAGCCATTTTGACGTGGTGCCGACGCTGATGCAGACCATTGCCGGCGTCACCACGCCGACGCGCGACTACAGCGTGGGGCGCAATTTATTGCATGCCGACGCGCCGCATTCCGAGGATATGATTGTCGGCAGCTATTACAATTACGCGGTGGTGTCCCCCGATCAGATCGACGTGGTGTATCCGGGCGGGATTTTTGAAACCTTTACGCCGGACCTGCAGCCCAGCAAGCAGCATCTGCTGCAGGGCGAGCGGCTGCGTAACATTATCGGATTGATGTCGCGGTTTAATAAATAAACCAGCACCGCATGGCGGTGCTGATGGGCATGACAGGCAGGCGTCGATCAGAAGTTGAACGCGCCGCCGATATACGGGCCGTCGGCCAGGATGTTGTCGCGATCGCCGTCCTTGCCGTCCATTGCCATATAACGGTAACCGACGCTGACGGTCACCAGCGGAATCGCGGTCAGCCTGACGCCGGCGTTGGCTTCGGTGTAGTTTTCCACGCCGCTGGAGAGGGAATCCGGCGAGTAGTAATAGTCGCCATACAGGCTGAACAGACTCCCCACCGGCAGTTGCAGGCCACCGCCCACGGCAATGGCATAACCTTCATCGCCGTCT
The DNA here is from genome assembly GCF_010131535.1 of Acerihabitans arboris. Lineage (GTDB taxonomy): Bacteria > Pseudomonadota > Gammaproteobacteria > Enterobacterales > Enterobacteriaceae > Acerihabitans > Acerihabitans arboris. The sequence goes on along the minus strand of NZ_WUBS01000019.1, from coordinate 20,930 downwards.
TTCGGCCCCACATACAGCCCCTTGCCGCCTAGGGTGCCCATAAACGGGCCGAGGGGGATATTGTAGCCGAGCCCGAGACCGGCAACGTCGCCGTTGTCATCGTTATGCGCCCAGTTGCCGCTGACGGCAATACCCTGCGTGGTGGTGCCAAAACCAACGCCAACGTTGGTATAATGCTCGCCGACTTCACCGGTTACGCTTACGGCATTGGCGGATGCGGCGGCAAATAACAGGCTGGCGGCGGCGCCAGCAATAAGAAACGTCTTCATTGTTTTCTTCCTGAATCGTCAAAAGGGGTGGGGAACATGCCACCGCTGGAAGTTTAACGCAAAGGGCGCCAAGTGTAATGAAGTTAATTGTTAAATTTCAGGCACAAGCATCCAATGCCATTGCCCCGCCGCCATGGCCTCACTTGCCGCAATGCTCCTTCACCTCTTTGGCGCCGTTGCCTACCGCCCGGATGGCGGCGGACAGTTTTTGCTTGGTGATCCCCAGGGTTTGGGTCCAGTACTCCACTTCCCAAGGTTCCCGCAGGCTAATAAAGTTTTTATCTTTCGGCTCTTGAAGATGAATTTGTTCACTCATTTCGTTTTGTCCCGGATGATGGGAATAGCCCCACTCCAGTTATAAGTTTATATAACTTAATATCAACAGGTATTATTTAACTCTTCGGACTGGATCAACACCCGGCGGGAATAAAAAAGTATATTTGCAAAACGTGAAAAGGATCGCAGTAACTTTATTAAACTGCGCCGCGGGAGACAGTCCGGCTCAGCGCGGCAATAAAATCACCCGCTTAAATGGTTTTGCCTGGAAATAGCGTCGCGCGCCGCGCTGATTGTGTCCCCGCAGGATAAAAAACCGCCCCTCGGGGCGGAAAGATGCGCTTTGAGCGTCAACTATCCACATCAGTCGACAGCGCGATGCTTTTTTGGCCTTCCAGCGCGTCGAGCCGTTGCGTTAACGCCGCGTGGATATGGTCATACGCCTGGCTGCCCAATGCCAGCCGGCGGGGGGCGGGACTGCGGTCAACGCTTGCCATGATTTCCCGCACCATTTTCACCGGATCGCCCAAGATCGCAAAGGTTTCATCGACCAGCGCCCGCCGCATATCGCCCGCGGGAGTCTGGTCATATACCGCCATCGGCGGCGGCGTTACCAGGCCGCCGGCAAAACCGGTTTTCGCCGGTCCCGGTTCAACCAGGGTAAATTCGATATTGAACGGCGCCACTTCCTGCGCGACCGCCTCGACAAATCCCTCGATACCCCATTTGGTGGCGTGATACAGGCTGAAATTGGGGTAAGTGGTTTGCCCGCCCTCCGACGACACCTGCAGGATGCGTCCCCCACCCTGCCGGCGAAGATGCGGCAAGGCGGCCCGGATCACCTGGATCGAACCGATAAGGTTGGTATCGATCTGATGGCGAATCTGATCGTCGTCCGCCTCCTCGCCCGCGCCGAACACCGCGTAGCCGGCGTTACTGACGACTACGTCGATCCGGCCCCATTGCGCAAAGACGCGCCCGACCACCTCATGTACCGCCCGCGTATCGGTAACGTCCAATTGCTCCACCCACAGGCGGTCGCCATACTGCGCCAGCAGATGGTCAAGGGCGCCGGTCTTGCGCAGGGTTGCCGCGACGCGATCGCCGCGCGCCAGGAGCTTTTCCGTCAGTTCCCGGCCGAGGCCCGAGGACGTGCCGGTAATAAACCATGTTTTGGACATAATCAGTCTCCTAAATTATCACAATGCCGCACCGGCGGCGTGTTGATTGAGTATATGGCCACCGGATCCATGCTACTATCCGTACAATATGGGATGAAGAAGTGAAATAAACCCAGCAATGAAAAAACCCGATTTAGCCGATTTAACCGCCTTCGCCGCCATCGTCGCCCAGCGCAGCTTTCGCAAAGCGGCGGACGAGCTGGGGCTGTCCCCGTCCACCCTTAGCCATATGATGCAGGTGCTGGAGCAGAACATGGGCGTGCGCCTGCTGCACCGGACCACGCGCAGCGTGGCGCCCACCGAGGCCGGGGAGCGCCTGGTCACCCGTCTGCGGCCGCTGCTCAGGGACCTGGACCTGGCGTTGGAGGACGTCAATGAATTTCGCGACCGGCCCAGCGGGATACTGCGCATCAATACCAGCGAGCCGGCGGCGCGGCTGCTGCTGGAGCGGGTCGTGCCGACCTTCCTGGCGCGTTACCCGGAAATGTCCCTTGATCTGGCGACGGAAAACCGGCTGGTGGATATCGTCGCCGGCGGTTTTGACGCCGGCATCCGCCTGGGCGAGGCGCTGCCGCAGGATATGATTGCCGTGCGCTTTGGCGGCGAGGCGCGATTTGTCGCGGTGGCCTCCCCCGGCTATCTGGCCGGCCGCAGGACGCCGCAAACCCCCGACGATCTGAAAGACCATGAGTGCATCCGTTTTCGCCTGCCCAGCGGTAAATTTTTCCGCTGGGAATTTGCCCGCAGCGGCCAGGAAATCGCGCTTGAGGTGCCCGGTTCACTGACGCTGGATCATCTTGGCCTGATGGCGGAATCCGCCGCGCGCGGGCTGGGTATCGCCTACGTATCCGTATCGGTGGCTCAGCCCTATCTTGACCAGGGCAAGCTGGTCCTGGTGCTTGGGGAATGGTGCCCTTTGATACCCGGCCTGTTTTTATATTACCCCGGCAATCGCCATGTGCCGCTGGGGCTAAGGGCATTTATTGATGTATTAAAAGAAGCTGAGTAACTTAAGAATAATTATTATTTATTATATGTATTAATGCATGACATCAATTAAACCCACCAGCACTTTACGTTGCAATTACATTACCTCTTCGCGTAAACTGCGCGACGAAATACCGACTGAGCATTATGCCCCGACGCTTATGTTAATAATTTAATACTCACGACCATAGATGCCATTATCCATTAGGTTCCTAATATATGCCTTTAAATATTACCCGTTATCCAGCGCCACAAAATACGCCGATCATCATCGCCGGCCATGCTACCGCACACGAAAAAAACCTTGCCGGCGACCTATTGATGGCATTGTTTAAAAAAGTGGGCTACAACGAAACGCCGCTTCCCGAAGGAATAGGGAATGTGAGTTTGGATATCAATAATATCGATCTTTTTAATGAAATTTTTGTTAAACTTTACGCCGCCACCCGCGACAAACAGAGTGTTCAGGAGATAATTTTCGACCATCAATTTCCGCTCTCCCTGATAGACTGCGACGGCGGGCTGATAATAGATTATGGCGAAAGACACTTTGAGCTGGCCAATATCACTATTGAACTGTTAACGAATTTCATCATAAGTGATTATCATGACCATCCCGTCGCGTATAATAATACGCTGCTGGAAGATTTTATCTCGATGCAGGTAACTATGGGCGGAAATAATAGTGATGAAATTTATACCCATAAAAAAATAGATATCCTGTATAAAATACACCGCGACATTCCTCAGCCCTGTTTTATTGCCGCCGCCTATATGATGGTGCATGAAAACGTCAGCCCTTTCGACTTCCCGCTGCCAGAGACCATCCTTAAGCCGCTAAAGGAAGGGGAGCAGTTTGATATCGGTCTATGTATGTGTGCCGGCAATGATGATAAGAACGAATGCCAAGAGGTAGAGTTTATCATTAAACGCCATGATAATGGAAAAACCAGTTTGCAGGTGGCTACCTCCCCCAGGGATTTATTTAACCACGCCGACAAAATCCATGATTTCCTGGCAGGCAGGTTTGGTGAAAAATGCATTTTGCTGACCTCAAGCGGTAACGTTGGTCATTTTGTGTTTTATGATATTAAGCATAAAAAAATCTATTCCGGCGGTACGAAAGCGCTTGACGAACAATCCTCCGGCATAGAATTAGTCCATTACCTGGGCAAAAAATATGCCCGAAATAATGAAAAACAGCAGGTCACTTTATTTTGTTCTAATAATAGCGCGGATGAAGTGGCGGATATCATCGCCAGCTTCGGATAAACCATGCGCGCCATAAGGACCGCCACGGCAACGCCTAACGTCCCGCCGTTAAGCCGGGGACCGGGATTAGCCGACCGGCGCGCAGGGCAACGGCCGTACCGCCCTGCATAAAATAATAAGCCCCGCGGGCGAAAATCCGCCGTTTAAGCCTGCCGGGGACATATCCTTAAGCTGCTCAGTTGATACATTTATCTCATATTTAATCCCGGTTTATTTATTAGAGCTTCCATTATTTTACTCACATACTGAGTCATGCCAAACCACCCCAGATACCCGCTGTGAGCCGCTCACAACATGCGTTAAGGATTACCTTATGGTTGCCGTTTTACCCCGGTTAACGGGGTCTTTTGCCCTGGACGCGCCGGGAAATGCTACTTCTTTGCCGCCTATCGGCGCCCCGGCTGACGATATGCTGAACGCCGAGGATATTTCGGTCACCTATCGTACCCGCGGTGGGGTAATCGAAGCGCTGAAAGATGTCCGCCTGCGCATCGGCCGGGGCGAGTTTGTCACGCTGCTGGGGCCGTCCGGCTGTGGAAAATCAACGCTGTTAAAAATCGCCGCCGGCCTGCTGCGTCCCTCCGCGGGCCATATCGCCATCGCCGGCAAGCCTTCCCTTGGTCCCAACCGCGCTATCGGCGTGGCGTTCCAGAAGCCGACCCTGATGCCCTGGAAAACCGTGCTGGAAAATATTTTGCTGCCGGCGCATACGCTTAAACTGGATTTAACCCGCGCGCGGGCGCGGGCGCGGGAGCTGCTCAGCTTGGTGGGGCTGGCAGAATTCAGCCATAACTATCCCAACGAACTGTCCGGCGGCATGCAGCAGCGGGTCGGCCTGGCGCGCATGCTGCTGGGGGATCCCAAGCTGCTGTTGATGGACGAGCCTTTCGCGGCGCTGGACGCCATGACCCGGGAAAACCTGACCCTGGAACTGCAGCGCATCTGGCTGCAAGACCGTAAATCCGTACTGTTTATCACCCATAGCATCCCGGAGGCGGTGTTCCTGTCGGATCGCGTCCTGGTGATGTCCGCCCGTCCGGGAAAAATAATCGAAGACTACGCGGTAACCCTGCCGCGCCCCCGATCGCCTGAGACGCTTTCGTCGCCCCTGTTCAGCGACGCGTGCCGGCATTTGCGCCGGCATTTTCTGGAGCAAAGCCAGTGAACCGCATCCTGTCGATAATTTACCCGCTGGTGACCTTGGCCGTGCTGCTGGCGATATGGCAGCTGTCCGTCAGCCTGTGGAGTATCCCGGAATATATTTTACCCGCCCCGGCCGAGGTTTGGACCACCCTGGTGGACCTGTTCCGCCAGGGCATCATCTGGAAGCATATCGGTTATACCCTGTCGGCCACGCTGATTGGTTATGCATTGGGCAGCGGCTTTGCGTTGCTCGCCGGCGCCGCGCTGGCGGAATCCGCCACCTTTGAAAAGTTCGTTTATCCCCTGCTGGTGGCCGTGCAGTCAACGCCAAAGGTGGCCCTGGCGCCGCTGATTTTGGTCTGGTTCGGCTTTGGCATCGCCTCCAAGGTGGTGCTGGTGGTGTTGTTATGCTTTTTCCCGTTGTTTATTAATACCCTGGTGGGCTTTAAGCGGGTGGATGCCGACCTGATTGACGCCTGCCGGGCATTTTCCGCGTCCCGCTGGTATATCTTCCGCCACGTCAAGCTGCCGTCGGTGGCCGGGGATATTTTTGCCGGCCTGCAGATAGGCATCGCGCTGGCGCTGATCGGCGCCGTGGTGGGCGAACTGGTGTCGTCGGAGGCCGGGCTGGGTTACATGATTGGCGCCGCCGCGGCGAATTTAAACGTCGGCACCATGTTTGCCGGCGTGTTCCTGCTGGCGGTGATAGGCGTTATCGGTTCGCAAAGCGTGCGCTGGCTGCACCGGCGCCTGGTTTTTTGGGAAGCACCCCGCGCCGATGATACGCGCACGGTGCGGTAACGGTCGGTTTGATAAGTCATCGAGGCCCTCTATTTTATGAATAAGCGTCGTTATGTTTTCAGCGCATTTTTTTATCTGTCATTCAGCCTGGCGGCCCGGGCGGAAGAGCAGATCGTCGTGGGGCTGAATATTCCCCAAACCGTGGTCGACGGCAGTATCTACAGCGCCGCCGATAAGCTCGGCTATTTCCGGGCGGAGAACCTGGCGGTGAAAACCATCGTGTTCCAGGGCGCCGGCGCCCTGCTGCCGCAGGTTAACAGCAAAAAAATCGATATCGGCTTCCCCATGCCGGAACCGGTGCTGGCGTCTTATGCTGCCGGCAAAAAACCGTTGCCGGTGCAGTTTTTCTATAATGCCCGCCCCTCGGGCGGCATGGAACTGGCGGTGTTGGACGGTTCCCCCATCAAGTCCCTGGCCGATCTGAAAGGTAAAAAAATCGGCGTCGGCGCCCTGACCTGGGCCTCGATCCCGCAAACCCGCGCCGTATTGGCCAGCCAGGGGTTAAACCCTGATCAAGATGTGCAGATCGTGGCCACCGGGGCGCTCGGCGCCGGTTTCCTGGCCCTGAAGGAAGGCCGCGTCGACGCGCTGAACTTTAACCAAAGCTGGCATGACATGCTGGAGCAAAGCGGCACCAAAATCCGCCGCTTATCTTATCCGCCCGAATTCGCCGCCATGGTGGGCAACGGGTTTATCGCCCATAACGATACCCTGCGCGATCGCCGCGCCATGCTGGTTGGTTTTGGCCGCGCCATCACCAAGGCCACCCTGGCCTGCGAGGCCAATCCCGCCTTCTGCGTCCAGACCTTCTGGCGGGCGCAGCCGGAATTAAAACCCGCCGCCGGGGTGTACCAGGCCAAACTGAAAGAGTCGGTATTCCTGCTGGAGCGCCGGTTAAAACGCACCCTTTATACTCCTGAAGGCCAGCCGGTGGTGCCGGGTCAATACGATACCGGCGCCATCGCCCGTTATGTCACGTTGATGCATAACGCAGGCGAACTCGATACGGCCAGCGTGCCGTTGGACAACATTTTCACCAATGCGCTGGTAAACGATATCAATGATTTCGATAAACAGGCCGTGCGGCAGCAGGCCCGCGTTGCTAAGTTGGAGGAAAACTGATCATGCCCGTGACCCTGACCGTTACACCCGCCGTCGCCCTGGTGGATGAACCGCGAAAGATTCGTTTGACCGGTTTCCTTCCCGGCGCCACGGTGGAACTTGAAGCCACGTCCCGGAGCGGCGACGGCGCGGCCTGGCGCAGCCGCGCCCAGTTTGTCGCCGCGGATGACGGCACGCTGGATTTGCGGCGCGACGCCCCGATTGCCGGTGATTACCAGGGGGTCGACGGCCAGGGCCTGCTCTGGTCGCAACGGCAGGTTTCGGCGCCGACGGGCGGCACCGGTTACCCGGCGGTCATTGCGCCAGTAGCGGTGAGGCTGCGCGCGACAGGCCGCGCCGCCGGGGCGGATACAGGGCCGGTCCAGGTTGACACACGACTGGCGCAGCAATTTATTGCCGATAACGTCACCTATCGCCAGATTGATGAAGCGGGCCTGGTCGGCGCGCTTTATACGCCCGGCACGCCGGGGCCGCATCCGGTGGTCATCTATCTTAACGGCTCCGGCGGCGGTCTCAATCATCAGCGCGCCGCGTTATGGGCTTCCAGGGGGTATGCGGCGCTGGCGCTGGGATATTTCGGCGCGCCGGGCCTGCCGTCCCATATTTCCGCCACGCCGCTGGAGTATTTCGCCGCCGCCCTGACCTGGGCACGCGAGCGGCTGCGGCCGCGCGCAGGCTTTGTCGCGGTCAGCGGCCAGTCGCGCGGCGGGGAATTATCCCTGCTGCTGGCCGCCACCTTTCCCGAACGGGTTTCCGCGGTTATCGCCTACGTGCCCAGCTCGGTGATCCACGGCGTGCTGGCGGCGGGACGGCCGGGGGAAAGCCGCTTTGCGCCCTGCTGGGTTTACCAGGGCAAGCCGCTGCCGATTGTCTGGCGGGATAACGAGGCGGCGCAACGCTGGCGCGCGATTGACCGCGCCGCGCAGCCAAGGCGCCAGGCGGCGGCGTTTGTCCACGCCCAGCAAAATGCCGATGCGGTGGCGGCCGCGCGCATCCACGTGGAAAATATGCGTTGCCCGGTGCTGGTGATTTCCGGCGGCGACGACGGATTCTGGCCGTCCACCGACTATTGTCGCCATATAACGGAACAGCTAAACGACCACGCCTATCCATACCCGGTTAAACATCTCGATTACCCCGCCGCCGGGCATGGCATCGCCACACCCTATGTGCCGGCCACGCTAATCGATAAACCCCATGCGGTCTCGGGCATCATTATGGCCGCCGGCGGCACCCCCGCCGCCAATGCGCACGCCTCGGAGGATTCCTGGCGCCGGAGCCTGGCGTTTCTGGATAAACTTACCGCCAAATAGCCGTCAACCCTGCCCGCCATGCGCGGGCCTGTGTACCCTTTCCAGCGCAATTGCTGTCACATTTACACTGCCGTCTAGATATTTAACCCCTAAGCTAATATTGGCAAGCAGCTTGATCATGACTTATCGCAACAGGAAAAGGGATAACCACTGTGGTCTCCCATAGTTTCTATCACTGCGGATGTGGTGAAACCCGGGCGGGCCATCGCCTATCTCTAACAATGTCAAAGGCTATGGCTATCGACTCGATAGTTTTAATAGGCTAGCCATATCTGCCGCTTCGCTTTAACGTGGAGAGCACTTACCCTATCGCCATGATTACAGGGAACCAGCCATGAAACCAGAGAAGCCGTTAACCACCGCCGGCGGTATTCCCGTCGCCGATAACCAGAATTCCCGCTCAGCCGGCCCGCGCGGCCCATTGACCCTTGATGATTTTCATTTAATTGAAAAACTGGCGCACTTTAACCGCGAGGTGATTCCCGAGCGCCGCGTCCACGCCAAAGGCTCCGCCGCGTTCGGCACCTTTCGGGTCACCCGGGATATCAGCCGCCTGACGGTGGCGTCGCCGTTCTCGGCGGTTGGCAAGGAAACCCCTATTTTCCTGCGTTTTTCCACCGTCGGCGGCGAGCGCGGCTCGGCGGATACCGAGCGCGATCCGCGCGGTTTTGCCCTGAAGTTTTATACCGAAGAGGGCAACTGGGATATTGTCGGCAACAATACGCCGGTGTTCTTTATCCGCGATCCGCTCAAATTTCCCGATTTTATCCATACCCAAAAACGCAACCCCGAAACCAACCTTAAATCGCCGCAAATGATGTGGGACTTTTGGTCGCTGTCGCCTGAGTCGCTGCATCAGGTGACGATTTTATTCTCCGATCGGGGCATCCCGGACGGTTATCGCTTTATGCACGGTTTCGGCAGCCATACCTACAGCCTGATCAACGCCGCCGGCGAACGTACCTTTGTTAAATGGCATTTTAAAACCCTGCAGGGGATTAAAAACCTGGCGCCGGAGGAGGCAAGCCGGCTGGCGGGCACCGATCCGGATTATGCCCAGCGCGATTTATTCAGTGCCATCGAACGGGGCGATTTCCCGCGTTGGCGCGTATGCATACAGGTGATGAACGAGCTGGAAGCGGCCAACCGGGCGGTCAATCCATTTGATGTCACCAAGGTCTGGCCGCAAAAAGAGTATCCGCTGCAAGAGGTGGGTATCTTCGAGCTGAACCGCAACCCGGAAAACTACTTTGCGCAAGTGGAACAGGCGGCGTTTGCTCCCAGCAACGTGGTGCCGGGCATCGGCCTGTCGCCGGATAAGATGCTGCAGGGCCGCATTTTTGCTTATGCCGACGCCCAGCGTTACCGCGTCGGCACCAACTACCAGCAGTTGCCGGTAAACGCGCCGCAGTGTCCTTATCATAACTACCAGCGCGACGGGTCGATGCGCTTTGACGGCAATGGCGGGTCCGCGCCCAATTATGAGCCGAACAGTTATGCCGACGCGCCGAAACAAACCCCGGCGTACCGTGAACCGGCGCTGAACTTCAGCGGCGCGGCCGATCGTTACGACCACCGGCTCGACGATGATTATTACAGCCAGGCCGGCGATTTGTTCCGCTTGATGAGCGCGGAGCAAAAAAACCTGCTGATCATGAATATTATCCGCGCGATGGGGTCGGTCAGCCGCGAGGTGCAGACGCGCCAGATTGCGCATTTCCTGAAAGCCGACGCCGATTACGGTAAGGGCGTGGCCGACGGGCTGGGGATTGAGCTGTCCGGCGCCTCGGGCGAGTGGTTAATTACCGGCTAAGGGGGATTGGCGGGGCCAAATCACTCAGGCCGCAAAAATCTCCGTGCACCAGCCCGCCGATATTTGATATTTTCGGCAGGCTTTTTTACTTTACACCGTCCGGCAGCGCTATGCCGCCCGGCCGGCCCGTTATTCGCGTTTCAGGCGGTTACTGTTGACCAGCCATAGCGTCACCACCAGGATCAGGATGGCGGCCGAATAATACAGCGTATCCTGCGGATCTTTGTGGTCGACAATAATCAGGCGGATAATCGCGGTAATGCCGATATAGACGAAGTAGCGCAGCGGAAAGTGATAGCCGGACTGAAAGTACTTCACAATCAGCGCGATAAACTCGAAATACAGGAAATAGATGACAATACCTTCAATCATCTGGTAGTAAGACGCCAGCTCGCCGGTCACCAGCAACACCTTGGCCAGCAAAAAGGTTTCCTTACCCATAAAGACGATCAGGATCAGCGCCAGGAACAGCAGGCCAATATTCAAAATCATCTGCAGCACGGTTGCTATACGCATACCGGTAATCATACCCATACCTCGTCGTGATAGTTTCCTTGCGGAAAGACCGATCAGCATAGCATGTTTTAGTGTGATATAGATCACATTACAATCTTGCAACGCTACAGCAGCCAGCCGAGGCGGCAGCATTGAGCCGATCGCCGCAGGTGCAGGTGCAGGTGCAGGTTCAGGTTCAGGTTCAGGTTCAGGTTCAGGTTCAGGTTCAGGTTCAGGTTCAGGCAGCACGATGAGAGAAGGGTTTGCAGGTCAATCCCGAAGAAACACAGAGGGGAAAAAAGCAGTGATAGGAACCCCGCCATCATAGACGGGGATAAGATATCGTACCACGGAATATTCTTGTTCTACGCTTAGTTTTTCAACTGGTAATTCAGGGTAATCTCGGCCTTGAGGACCTTGGACACCGGGCAGTTTTCTTTAGCCTGTTTGATAATTGCGTCAAATTCCTGCTTGTCGATACCCGGCAAAACCACGCTGCTATCCAGGGCGATTTTAGTGATGCCATAGCCGCCATCCACCTTATCCAGTGAGACATCGGCTTTGGTATCAATGCTTTGTGGCACGTAGCCCTTCTCACCCAGCATCAGGGACAACGCCATTGAAAAACAGGCCGAGTGGGCGGCGCCGATAAGTTCTTCAGGATTGGTGCCGGCTTTGCCCTCAAAACGGGTGTTGAATCCATAAGGCTGCTCGCTTAGCGCGCCGCTTTCCGTGGAAATGGTGCCCTTGCCCTGCTTGATGTCGCCTTCCCAGTGAGCCTGTCCGTGTTTATGAATGGTCATGTTTATCCTCCGGTATGTTCAACATAGACTTTTAGTATAGCCACTCCTGCCGAAGGAGGGGAAAAGACAACCGAAATGTGATATCAGGCGGAAAAGAGCCAGGTTATTAATGACAATGATTAAATTTAAACAGATACCACGATATTTATTTACACATATATTTATACTTAATAATTATTTATATATTCATCATGTATACTAGGCTTATATACGACATAGAATACTATTTCCCTTATATTTAATCCCCTTTGGATAAAGCCGCCTGGATATGGACATTTGACGGTATATTTATATGCAAACGCCCAATAAAGCGCGCTGAGCAGCCTGATTTTGCCAGGATATTCTTTGCTGAAACACGCCGTCATTTGCCGTGATGGCTATTAATTCTCCTTTATTCATCCTCTACCGCTGTGAAATGGCCGATTGCCGGCATTTTAATCCCTGACGCTGTCATCTTATGCAAAATAGCCTAAAGGACCCGGTGATATTGCCGATAACGATACTGAACATCTATTTTTCTCACATATGACATATTTGGAATAGGTGACATTTTATATGGAAAGTAATTATGACCAGTTTAATAAGTAAAATAAACAGCATTAAAGTGTCCCATAAACTTTACTTGGGATTTGGCATTGTTTTACTCTTGGTCGTTATCGCATCAGGGTTGAGCGTACAACGATTTAAAGCAATACGCGATATTTATGAAAAAACCAACCTGATTTATAATATCAATATTGATGTGTTCCAGGTTAAAATCAATCGCGTTAAATATCTTTATACCTCCGATGACGCCGTCCGCAAGGTGATGGCCGGGTTTATCGATCACGCCTCCACCCTTACCCGCGACGCCCAGGCGCTGTCATGGGATAAAGCGTCGTTGGAAAGCCTGAATAATATTGCCCAATATCTCGGTGATTTTAATAAGTCACTGGAAAACATGGGGACTTTCTCCAAAAAAATGGTGGAAATCCGCGCGCAACTAGACGATCTGCAGGGCCGGGACGCGATTGGGCCGTTCAAAACCGCCTTGCTCAACCAGACTGTTGGCACCGATCTGGATAATAAACTTAACGATTTTGTTTTGTCCTTTGTTGAAATCAAAGGGAATTCCTACAATTTGCAGTTAAAGGGCAATGATGAGGCGCTGTCTTTGCTGCAAAAAAATTATGCCGCCGCGGAAAAAAAATACAACGATTTGGCGGTAAGCTTAACTCCGGAACAAAAACCGCACCTTGATGCCCTGTGGGCCTATGTTGGTAAATATAAAGATCTGAGCGAGATCTATTATACCGATTATAAAGATTTGAATACGGCGGAAAATGGCGTCAAGACCGCCGGGGATAAAAGCAGCGCGGCGGTTAAGGTCATCATTAATATCGTGAAAGAGAAGAATGACGCGTTGGCGTATGGCTCCTCAAGCATCACTATTATCATCGGCCTTATCGCGGTGATCTTTGGGATTTTGGTGTCCTGGTATATCACCCGGCAGATCACCCGTCCGGTGCTGGGCAACCTTGCGGTCGCCGAGCGCATCGCCAACGGCGATCTTACCGCGTCGATAACGCCAGACCGCCATGACGAGCTGGGCCAGCTCACCGCCGCGATGGCGCGCATGAATGCCAAACTGCGCCATATTATTTCCGATGTGCGCGACAGCGTCGCCACCGTCGCCTCGTCGGCGGCCAAAATCGCCATGGGCAATACCGACCTTTCTTCGCGCACGGAGCAACAGGCGGCTGCCGTGGTTGAGACCGCCGCCAGCATGGAGGAGCTGACCTCCACCGTGAAGAACAACGCCGACAACGCCAAACATGCCAGCCTGATTGCCGGCGAGGCCACGCAAAATGCCCATCAGGGCGGCGAAGTGATGAAAAATGTCGTCAGGACCATGGATGACATCTCTTCAAGTTCGAAGAAAATCACCGATATTACCGCCGTCATCAACAGCATCGCCTTCCAGACCAATATCCTGGCGCTTAACGCGGCGGTGGAAGCGGCGCGCGCCGGTGAACAGGGCCGTGGATTCGCGGTGGTGGCCAGCGAAGTGCGCAATCTGTCGCAACGCAGCTCGCAGGCGGCGAAAGAGATCGCCACGCTTATCGGCGAGTCCGTCTCGCGCATTGACGTGGGCACCAAACTGGTGGCCCAGGCCGGAGATACCATGGAGCAAATCGTCGCCTCGGTATCGCGGGTCAATGACATCATGGGTGAAATTTCCTCGGCCTCGGAAGAGCAAAGCCACGGCATCGAACAGATAGCCCGGGCTATCAGCGAGCTGGATACCACCACTCAGCAGAACGCCGCATTGGTCACCGAGTCTTCTATTGCCGCCAATACCCTGGAAGATCAGTCGGCGGTGTTGGAAAAACTGGTTGCCAGCTTCCGGTTGTAGCGGCAGCCGGCTCTCGACGCGTCCCAGTGGCTAAGACGCCGTATGCTATCCCACGATAACCAATCCGGGCAGGTTGGTTATCGTTATTCAGCCGGGACCGACGGCCCTGGTTCAAGCATTTTTCGGCGCAGTTCGGCCCAATCCAGCAAAGCCACGAAAACCGGGCGTAAAGACCATCCCAGATCGGTGAGACCATATTCGACCTTGGGCGGGACCTGCGCATAGACTTTACGCGTGAGAATACCGTCCTGCTCTAGTTGGCGAAGCTGTTGGATCAGCATTTTTTGCGACACCAGTGGAATAGCCCGCTGCAAATCCGAAAAACGCATGACTTCACCGGCAAAAAGTTGTGAAAGTATGACTAATTTCCAGCGACCTTCCAGGCATTCCAGCGCAGCCTGCATTTGCGACGCGCATCCCTCGCGGCGGGAACGCGTGCTGTAATCGTTCAGTTCTTTTTGCATGGTAAGTGACCCATTGATTAATCGTTATTTTTGCCAACCTGTCCCGCTTGAGTTGCCAGCCATGGTTACTTTTTAGTAAGTATTATACTTTTTAGTGCGTTCTTGTTATTTCCATCCTACTGCAATAGCCTGCTAAACAGAATGTTCCCGCAGTCGCATTTTGAAAAAAGAGGGTTTTATGAAAGTAGGATTTATTGGCGCCGGCATGATCGCCAGGGCCGTGGCAACCCTGATGCTGAAACAAGGACACGAGGTGATGTTTTCGAATTCACGCTCCCCTGACACCTTATTTACCTTACGACGCACATTAGGCTGCGAGGCCGGCACGCCTGAAGAAGCGGCGGAATTCGGCGATATTGTTTTGGTCGCCACGCCGTTAAAAAATTATCGTTCGATACCTGCCGCTCCGTTAGCCGGCAAGATCGTGCTCGATGCGCAAAATTATTATCCGGAGCGTGATGGTAATATCGCCGAACTCGATAACCATGAAACAACGACCAGTGAGCTGTTGGCCCGCCATTTGCCCAACTCCATTATTGTAAAAGCATTTAATGCCATCGCCGCTCCGGACGTTGAAAAAGACGGCCGGCCGGCAGGCTCGATAAACCGCCGGGCATTGCCCATCGCGGGTAACGATCCCGAGGCAAAACGGGTGGTGGCGAATTTGATTGAACAAATGGGTTTCGACGTCGTGGACGCCGGTCCGCTGGCGGCAGGAAAACGATTTGAAGAAGGGACGGCGGTGTACTGCGTACCGTTGAATTCGGAACAACTGAAAACGTCATTAGCGGCGGTAAAATAACCGCTCCCTGGCCCTTTAGCGATGATATCCCCGACGGCTGGAGAAGTATGACCTACCCGGCTTGGCAACGCGGGGAATCTCCCCGCTCATTGCGTCGGGCGCAACCATTGCGCGCAACGGCCGCGGGAAGTCAGTTATTACTGAAAAAAATATCTCCCGACTCGGCTTTGAGGATTTTGCCGGCGTCATTGGTGATCATAAGATAATTGCCGCTGACATAGGTCCAGTGGCTGTTTTCTTCAGGCGCGGGCAGATGGCGTTTTTGCCATTCGACAATTTCATAAGGTTTGGCCAGGTATTTTCCCGGCACCGTATCGCCGATTTGATGTTCTTTATCGTCAATAATGATCTTATCAAGATCGTACGAAGGCGGAGTGGCCGCCTGCGGCTGCGATGGCGCCGCCGCAGGCGGTTGTGCGGACTCCTGCTGCGGTTGTGCCGGCACCTGCTGCGGCACGACTGCGCCCTGCTCGCCTTCCGCCTGCGCGGGGGAAATCAGGCTTAAGCCGCCGGCCAGTAATCCCGCCGTAAAGAGTACCACTTGAGTCCTGCGCATAATGTCTCCTGCTGTAAGATGCTGTTTTTATCAAAGTACTCACAGTACAGACAATGCGCGGGGTCATGTTGTTCCGCACGGGTGCAGGCTTGCGCGAAATTTAAAACGGTGGACACCGTCTGTCCTCATGATAAGGCCCGTTTAAAAGCTTAGGGGGAGTCCGGTCCAGAGGAATAGGCATATGGCCCTGCGGGGTCAAAATCACCGCCCTTGACGATTCCCCCCTGCCTAGCGATGGAAAGATGAAAAAAAACCTGGCGGCGCAAATATTTTCCCCGCTGATTCGTCTACCTCTGTATCTGAACAACATGGAGTAGACAACATGAGAGATCGCAGGTTAAAGATATTGGTGATGGCCGTGGTGGCCATTCTCGCCGTTACCACGCTGGTAATGCTGCTGTGGAATGCGCTGCTACCGGTCATTTTCGGCGTGAAGAGCATTGGCTTTTTCCAGGCGCTGGGGTTGCTTATTCTCAGTAAAATCCTGTTTGGCGGCTTTGGCGGCCGGGGCATGTTTGGACGTAGAGGCCAGGAGCTGCGCGAGCGCTGGATGGCGATGAGTCCCGAGGAACGCGAGGCATTTATCAAACAGCGCGGCATGGGCCACCGGCATGGACCCTGGCATGGTCGCTGCCATCATAAGGATCGGGACCATGAACCACGCACCGACGATAACGGCCAGGCGTAATGACTAAAGCCACGGATCGGCGCCACGATCTGCTGGCTGCGCTGCGCGGCTGCCAGCAACGGCTGCGGGCGTTTATTGCCGGCCGCACCGGTAATGTTGCCGATGCGGAAGATGTGTTCCAGGAGATCAGCTATCAGTTGATCAAGGCCGATAGCTATCTTCATCCGATTGAGCAGGTGGCCGCCTGGCTGTATCGCGCCGCACGCAATGAGCTTATCGACCGGTCGCGTAAAAAGCGTGAATTACTGTTATCCGACGATCTGGATAATGAGTGGCCCGCGGGGGAAGAGCTGGGCGAGGTATTGTTTAACCCGCAAAGCAGCGCCGAGGATAGCTATCTGCGCCAGATAGTATGGCAGGAATTGGACCTGGCGCTGGCGGATATGCCGCCCCAGCAGCGCGAGGCGTTTGAAAAGACCGAGCTTCAAGGCTACTCCTTTAAGCAGCTGGCCGATGAGACCGGAACCGCGGTGGAAACCCTGTTATCGCGTAAGCATCAGGCGGTGCTGTTTTTGCGCCTGCGGCTGCAGGCGCTGTATGAAGCGGTGATCGACTCCTGAACGGCTGCCCGGCATGTTGTCGGGAATGCCATAACCCAGAAACGCGGCAAGTGAACCGAACCGTCATTATAAGCCTCTCCCGATCGACTTGTTTTTCCCTATACCGCGTTTCAATGTATACTCAGTACATTGAAATCATGCCGACAAGGGGCATCTGTCAATGCCATCCGACCGCCGATCCCGTAAACGTCTCGCCACGCGGCGATGCATCTCCAATGCCGCCACGCGCCTCTTTTTAGCACGGGGCTTCGATCATGTTACGGTGGACGAGATCGCGGCGGCCGCCGACGTCGGACGGATGACGGTGTTCAATCACTTTCCCCGCAAAGAGGACATGTTCTTTGATCGCGACGAGGAGGGCCGCGAAATACTGCGCGACGCTTTGCGGCAACGCGATCCGCGCATCTCGCCGATTGAGACGTTACGTCTGCTCGCTTATCGGCTGGTGGCGGAACAGAGCCCTTACGTCGAATTTTCCGCCGGCAGCCAAGGCTTCATAGAGACGATCGAGGGCAGCGAAACGCTTAAGGCCCGGGCCCGGGGGATACGTGACGAGATCGCGCAAGTCGTGGCGGCGGCGCTTTCCGAATGCGCGGGGCGGGAATCCGGCGATCCCGCCGCCCATCTGGCGGCCGGCCTGCTATTGGCGACGTGGACCGTGGCCTTTATCCAGGCTCACCGGACCTTTCGGCAGAGGCGCGATGCAGGGGACGCGAAGGCCGCCTTTCTCGCTATGGTTGATAAGGGCACCATCGGCCTGAAAGCGGCAATGGCAGGCACGCCTTACGCCTGAGCGATCGGCCAGGGCCCGATGATGCTTACTTAGCATAAGTCCATGCCCCCGTTATGCGGCCAAGCACCCGCAATGGAAGAAATCGGCGGCAAAAAGCCGCCGGCGCCCCCTGTTCTAGATCCCCGCATGATCCCCGGAACGAAACCGCAAGCTGAGCACAAGGGGCACCGCAATCGCATAGACGGCCACCACCGAGAGCCAGATCGCCCCCGGCCATTGCTCCCGAAAAACGAAGTAAAAGGTCGAGAACGCCAGAGGACCGACGATCGACGCAAGGCTGACGGCAGACGCCAGCACCCCCTGGAATTGACCTTGCCGATTCTCGTCGACGAGGCGCGTGGCAAGGGACTGCAATGCCGGGACCCCTATGCCTCCGAGGGCAAAGACCGGCATTATCGCAAACACCATCCAGCCTTGCTTGGCAAAAGCGATCACCACCAGCGCGACGCAGGTTCCGGCGATACCGGTCAAGATGGCCCCGCGCTCGCCAAGCAGTTTGACGGCGGGTCCAGGCAGGAAGGCCTGCGACAATGCCTGGCACAGGCCAAAGGCGCCGAGCGACAGACCGATCCACAGGCCGTTCCACCGGAACACATCATTGCCCCACAGGGCCCAGCAGGTGCCGTACACTTCGCCCGTGGCGCTCAAGATGAAAAAGACGATAGTGACCGGCATCAGGTTCTTCATCGAGAACGCCCAGCGTAACGGGCGCAACGGGTTGAGCGCCGCGAGGCCGATCTTCTCGCGGCCCGGCGTGCGTGACTCCGGTAGGACGAACAAGGCGAGCAGCAGATTGCCCGCGTTCAGCGCCGCGGCGGCGATGAACGGCAGCCTGAGCCAGTAGTCGCCGAGCACGCCGCCGAGAACCGGGCCGACGATGAAGCCGATACCAAACATGGCATTGAACAGGCCAAAGCGCCGCGCGCGCTTGTCCTCCGGTGTAATATCCGTGATATAGGCTGTCGCAACCGACATATTGGCGCTGGTCAGTCCGGCTAGGGCGCGGCCTATGAGCAGCATCCAGAGCTGCGGCGCGAACGCCATCACCACGTAGTTGACGGCCGCCCCGGCGAGCGAGATCAGCAGCACCGGGCGTCGGCCAAGACGATCGCTCAATGCGCCGAGGACGGGCGCGAAGATAAACTGCATCACCGCGTACAGCGCGGTCATGATGCCGATGTAGGGCGCGACGTTGTCGACATGCGTCACGTCCTCGAGCAATCGCGGCAGGATAGGAAAAATCAGGCCGATCCCGACCGCATCAAGACCAATGGTGGTGAAGATGACGATAAGCGGTTTGTTCACAGCGGAGCACCGGGCCGTCGTGACCCATCAAGCGCCCCTATACGCTCCGGCACAGGGATGCGCACGCCGCCCGGCGCCGGCTTGATGGCGGTCAGGGGACCGCCCGGCCCGGGTCCCGCGATATCCATTTGTTTTTTCATATACTTAATCCTAACATATACTCAGTACAAATAATTTATCCCAACAAGGGCGGCCTGTCAATATTTCGGCCATGTCATGGCCAGGGCGGCGGGCTTATCGGCCGGTCGGTTCATTTCCATTAATGCTGAAACATTCATGACTACAGGCTATTACATCGCCAATGAGTGATGTTTGGCGCTTTAGCGGAACCTATTCCCCCGAGGAATTTTTACGATGGATGGTAATCCCCCCGTTTTCAACGGGGCTCGTAAGTAAAGTTTATGCCCTCAATGCAAGTTTTTGCATCGGCGTTATTCCACCCAACTCCATGTGTGGGCGTTCATGGTTATAGATCCATAGCCATCGGGTGGCATAATCCTGCACTTCTGTAATATAACTAAACACGTATTGATTTAGCCAGTCATAACGTACTGTTCGGTTAAAACGTTCTATATAAACATTTTGCTGAGGCTTTCCAGGCTGAATATAGAGAAGGGTTATCCGATGCTTTATGGTCCATTTTTGCAATTTACTACTTATATATTCCGGGCCGTGGTATAAGCATAACAGTACAGTAGCGGTACATGAAGCATACTGACAAACCATCATCAACGTTATGGTTGTAGGTGAATCATGGCTCTCCAACATCATCTTTTATCGTCTGAATATACCTTGATCGGTATTGATATTGCCAAAAAACAACATGATGCAATGATTTTATGGCCTGATGGGAAAAACCGTTTAGTTCGATTTGAGAACACCATAATGGGCTACGGTGAATTATTAAACATAGCCCGTAAGAAAAATGCACCGATTGCCATAGCATTTGAACCTACGGCTGATTACCATCGTAATATTGCCTTCTGGATGCATAGCCAAGGAATTGAATGCTATCAGGTATCATCACTTTCTTGTGCCAGAGCGCGTGAAATATTATATCAGACCTGGGATAAACATGACCACAAAGATGCAAAATTAATTATCCATTTGATGCACCAAGGACTTATGAGGCCTTACTATGATCCTTTAGTTCATCAAACTATGGATTTTCAAGAACTCAGTAATGCATATCACCAAATAAGTCTGGCCCGTACACGGTGTTATCACAGCCTAATTAATCATTATGTAGCCAATTATTTTCCAGCATTAGAGCAGTTTATGCATTCCTCGCGGGCAGAGAGGTTTTGCAAATTATTAATTCAGTTCCCTACTCCCCGGACAATGACCCAACGACCTAAAGGAGAATTTGTTCAAGTGGCATGGGATGTTGTAGGAAAAAAACGCTATAAACAAAGATTTCTCGAGGAACTATATGAAATAGCAGCAGTTTCTATTGGACTACCCGTTCCTACCCCGAGCCTATCTGTTAGTATGCTCAAACTTCAGGTTGAGCGCTATCTAACGTCAGCATATCAACGAAATGAACTGGAAAAAATTGCTGAAACACCGCTAGCCGAACCTGAGGATTATCGACACTTACGTAGTATACCTGGTGTCGGCCCCATTATAGCGTTAATCATTCTGGCTGAAAGTGGTGATTTACGTCGATTTCTTCACTATCGGCAATATCTTAATTACTGTGGATTTAATTTATCTGGAAAGCAGAGCGGACAAAAAAAAGCAACTTATCATTTATCCAAGCAAGGCAATGTGTAAGTATCCCGTATAACAGAGCCAGTTACTTTTAGAGATCTTCCGGCATAATGAAGATGCCAACGAGGAGATCACTATGCGCAAAGCCCGTTTTACCGAGCACCAGATCCTGGCCGTTA